>NZ_CP130281.1:2430000-3030000 GCF_046352995.1 Aequorivita nionensis
TCATGTTTTTTTACTATTTCAGAAACAACACTAAGTGATTTGTTTGACACCTCATATTGATAATTGAGTGATAGCAAAACGGAATTAATTTTTTCAAAAGAATACCCTTCGGGAACCACAATAACCGGACAATCAACGTTTCTTATAACTTTTAATGTATTGCTGCCAAAAACAACTTCAGCAGCACCCGTTGCACCATTTGAGCCCATGATTATTAATTCAATTTTGTTTAGGGCAACTGCT
The DNA here is from genome assembly GCF_046352995.1 of Aequorivita nionensis. Classification (GTDB taxonomy): domain Bacteria; phylum Bacteroidota; class Bacteroidia; order Flavobacteriales; family Flavobacteriaceae; genus Aequorivita; species Aequorivita nionensis. Next base: position 2,430,244 of record NZ_CP130281.1, read on the forward strand.
TGGTTTACGGCATCAACAATATTGTCAAAATCAATTTTGGGAACAAAACTGAAATTTTCCTTTTCAGAAATTGACTCACAAAATTGAACCATTTTCTCAAGTTCCTTTTTATTGTCATTCAAAATACCTTCATAAACCGAAGTTCCTGGAGCGCCATAAAGCACATCTGCAGTAATATATCCCGATGGTTTTTGTGAATTGAGGATATAAAAGGTACAGGTTTGACCTTCAAAAAACTTTAGGGCGAAGTTAACTGCATTCTTTGAGTTTTCTGAAAAGTCTGTGGGTAAAAGAATGTTTTTCATTTTTAAATTATAAAAAATTTCTCAAATATAATTCTTCAAAATGACTTCAAAAATGATTTTAATCATACATAATTAAGAGTGTAAATTTTAAAATATCACTTTGATAATAAGCTGTTTAAAAGCAATATTTAGTTATGGGATAAAACACTCTTTTTATATGATAAAAGTCATATTCTATTTCCAACTTGAAACCTAATTTTGTCTTGTAAATTAATTTTAACAACTATGAAAAACATAATGAAATCACTAACCGCAATTGCAATCTTGACCTTGATAAGCTGTGGTGGAAAAGAAGAAAAAAAGAATGATGGTATTCAAATAGGCCAAAAGCCTGCTGCAACTGAAACTCCAAAAGAGGAGCCGGCTTCAACCGTAAAACCATCAGAAACGATTGACCTAACAAATAAAGGAGTTGGGCCAATTAAAAACTTGGAACTTCCCGCTGAAATTGACCAAGCTATGGCAGCGAAAGGGATGGAGGTTTACAAAACAAAATGTATGGCCTGCCATAAACCAGACAAAAAATTTATTGGTCCTGCGCCAACAGGAATTTTTAAAAGACGTACACCAGAGTGGATTATGAACATGATTTTAAATCCAGAGGAAATGACCCAAAAAGATCCGCTTGCGAAAGCACTTTTGGTAGAGTTCAACGGATCGCCAATGGCTAATCAAAACCTAACTGAGGAAGAGGCCAGACAAGTATTGGAATATTTTAGAACACTTTAATATATACACTTAAACAACCAAACCCCTTGCAGGGTCTAGGCCCTGCAAGGTTTAAAAACCAAAACCAAAATGAAAACAACGCTTAAACTGTTATTTTTTACAGCCGCAATCCTTGTGTTTTCAGCATGTAAAAACGAAACAACAACTGACGGTGATGGAACTACTCTTGAAAGTTCCACAACAAATGATGCCACTACTGAAAAACAAGGTCAGGCATTTATTGAAAATGATGAATCAAAACCTAATGTGCTTCAAATTGCCATAGGTTCACCAGATCACACAACACTTGTAGCTGCAGTTCAAGCAGCTGGATTAGAAAATGCTTTGGTAAATGCTGGTCCTTTGATGGTTTTCGCGCCTACCAACGCTGCTTTTGATGCTTTGCCAGCTGGTACTGTGGAAGAGTTGCTAAAACCTGAAAACAAGGAAAAGTTGGCTTACATTCTTAAAAACCACGTTACTCCTGGAAACTATTCCAAAGATTTTTTGAAAAAGTTTAAAAAATTGGGGCAAGCGAATGGTGAAGATGTAACTGTTGAAGTTAACGGTGAAGATGTTCTTGTGGGCGGTGCCAAAATCATTGCCAGTGTTCCTGCCGGAAATGGAATTGTGCACGTTGTTGACAAAGTGATTTTACCTGCAAATTAATCAATTGAATAATATAATATAAACAATAGAACGATGAGAAAAACAATCAATATTTTAGTTTCCCTGATTATGGTTGCCGGTTTGGTTAGCTGTAACAGCGGTGGAAACAAAAAAGGAAACAATGGCAAAGGTGGTTTAGCCACTAATGCTGCTGAAAAAGTGTACGTAGCTCCAGGGGAGCACGATGAATTTTACGCCTTCATATCAGGTGGATTTAGCGGACAGCTTTCTGTGTATGGTCTTCCATCCGGACGTTTGTTCAAGGTAATTCCGGTATTCTCTCAAGATGCTGAAAAAGCTTGGGGCTATAATGAGGAAACCAAGCCAATGTTGGAAACTTCATTCGGTTTTGTGCCTTGGGATGATAGTCACCACCCAGATATTTCCCAAACAAATGGAGAATTGGACGGACGTTGGGTTTTCATAAACGGTAACAATACGCCACGTATCGCGCGTATTGATTTAACCACTTTTGAAACTGCTGAAATTATTGAAGTGCCAAACAGTGCTGGTAACCACAGTTCTTCATTCATCACTGAAAATACGGAATATGTTGTTGCGGGAACCCGTTTCTCTGTGCCAATTCCACAGCGTGATATGCCAATTAAGGATTATAAAGGAAACTTTAAGGGTGCTCTTTCATTTATTAGCGTTGACCCTGAAACAGGGCGTATGGCAATAAAATTCCAATTGATGATGCCTGGGTTTGATTACGATCTTTCTCACCCTGGTCGCGACAAATCGCACGGTTGGTTCTTCTTTACTACTTATAACACTGAGGAAGCAAACACTTTGCTAGAGGTAAACGCTTCTCAAAATGACAAGGATTTCATCGCAGCCGTAAACTGGAAAAAAATTGAAGAATATGTGAACAATGGCGGTGGAACAAAAGTTCCTGCAAAATATGCACATAATGTTTACGATGATGAGACACATAGTGCCACATCTACTATGATGAATGAAGTGCTTACCGTAAATCCATTGGATGTTCCAGGTGCTGTGTATTTCCTTCCAACTCCAAAATCTCCTCACGGTTGTGATGTAGATCCAACAGGAGAATATATTGTAGGTAACGGAAAACTTTCTGCAGATTTAACAGTTCACTCATTTACCAAAATGCTTGATGCCATCGAAAACAAGAAGTTTGACGGCGAAGCTTACGGTATTCCAATCTTGAAATTCGAAGATGTACTTGCTGGAACAGTAAAACAACCAGGCTTAGGCCCATTGCATACCGAGTTTGATGGAAAAGGAAATGCTTACACCACCTTCTTTATCTCTTCTGAAGTTGTAAAATGGAAAGTGGGAACTTGGGAAGTTGTGGATCGTCAACCAGCCTATTATTCTGTAGGTCACGGTATGATTCCTGGCGGAAACTCCCGCAAACCTTTCGGAAAGTATTTTGTTTCTATGAACAAGATAACCAAAGACCGCTATTTGCCAACGGGACCAGAAGTAACCCAGTCTGCACAGCTGTATGACATTAGTGGTGATAAAATGGAGCTATTGTTGGATTTCCCAACCATTGGAGAGCCACACTATGCTGCCGGTATTCCTGCAGATATTGTAGCCAAAAATTCAAAACAATTATTCAAATTGTCAGAAAATAAACACCCTTACGCCACAATTTCAGATGGCGATGCAAGGGTAGAGCGCAAAGGAAACGAAGTTCATATTTATATGACAATGATCCGTAGCCACTTTAATCCAGACAACATTGAAGGGATAAAAGTAGGTGATAAAGTGTTCTTCCACGTTACAAACCACGAACAGGATTATGATGTACCGCACGGTATTAGTATGATTGGAGCAAATACTTCTGAATTGCTTATTATGCCAGGACAGACCGAAACCTTTGTTTGGGAGCCAAAACAAGTTGGTGTATGGCCATTCTATTGTACAGATTTCTGTTCTGCATTGCACCAAGAAATGCAAGGTTATGTTCGCGTAAGCCCAGCAGGTTCTGGAACAGAACTTAAATGGTCTTTGGGAGAAGATTAATAAGATGTTTTTAGTTGTGAAAATACTGGATTAGTGATTGATGGTATTTTCAAGAAAGAGACGGGGGTTGTTGATTTCCCCCGTCTTTTAAAAAAACTTTCAAAAATCAACAAACACAATATCCGCGCTTATACTTAAACCGAAAAACCAACCACACGGAAGTTTAAGATTTTAAAATTCAAACAAAATGAAAAAGGCAGGAATAATAATGATAATTGGCTCCTTGCTACTATTGGGTCTTTTTAAATTCCCATTGTGGAATATTATGCTTGGTGCACCCCAATACCCAGACCCGCTGGGAATGGATATTTACATAGAAGGAATTAAGGGGGTACAGGAATTTGATATTCAAAATATTGATGGATTGAACCATTATATTGGTATGAAAACCATTCCCGAACCCGCAGATATGTGGGAATTTCAAGTATTTCCGATGGTAATAGGCGTTATGGCTGCCATTGGTGTAATTATCGGGCTGCTTGGTTTCTTTGGAAAAGTGAGCTATAAATGGTTTCTAGGTTGGTTTCTTGTAATGTCAATATTGGGAATTATGGGAATGTACGATTTCAATTCCTGGCTTGCCGAATACGGGAGCGATTTGGATCCAAAAGCCATTATGAAATTGTTAAACCCAGATGGCACGCCGATGACTTACAAACCACCGCTAATCGGGTACCAAAAAATGCTTAATTTTGATGTGGATTCTTGGCCTGCAATTGGCGCTTATATGATGTTTGTGGGTATGATGCTTACCATTGTTGCATTCTTCGTTGGGAAGAAAGAATATAAAAAAATAGAGAAAAAGACATCCTTTAAAACTGTAACTGCTTAATGAAACATCTTATCTTTTTGGGCATTATCACTACTTTGTTAGTTTCGTGCAACGTGAGCCCACAGCATATAGAATATGGCACAGATGCTTGCCATTACTGCAATATGACTATTGTGGACCGTCAGCATGCGTCGCAGGTTGTAACCACAAAAGGGAAAGCTTTTAAATATGATGCTATTGAGTGTATGGTCCATTCGTTACAGGACGATTTGAAAGACACTGAAATTGCATTGCATTTGGTTGCAGATTTTGACCAACCAGGAAAATTGATGGATGCTACAATGGCTTCCTATCTTGTAAGTGATAAAATTTCTAGCCCTATGGGCGCAAATCTCTCCGCTTTCGAGAATGAAAAGGCCGGCGAAAAGGCAAAGGAAAAGTTTACTGGAGAATTATATTCTTGGGAAAAAATCCAAAAACACTTAAAAAAGTAACTTTTTTAGGAACTAAAAAACCCAAAAAAATCCAAATTGCTTATGTTTTAATTCAAAGCTGATTTCTATGGCTTTGCATTATATAATTTTGATTCAATTTTGAAAAAAGCACTTCACATAATTACATTTGTTTTTTTACTTTTTGCAACAGCAGCTGGTTTGGCCAAAACCATAACTGTGTGCAATTCTTGTTCTGTAAAAACAATTCAGGAAGGAATAAATCAAGCTTCAGAAGGAGATACGGTTTTTGTGAAGAAAGGGGTTTATAAGGAATTCAATATAATTTTAGACAAAAGCATTACGCTGTTGGGTGAAAATTTACCAACCATTGATGGCGAAGATAAAGGCGAAATCATCAAAATTGTATCAGACAATGTTACTATTGATGGTTTCAAAATAATTAATGTAGGCACCAGCTATACCTCAGATTACGCTGCAGTTCGCGTGATAAAACGAAACGGATTTTTGATCCAAAACCTAGAGCTCGAAAAACTTTTCTTCGGAATTTATCTCGAAAAATCCAACGATGGCAAAGTATTGAACAACAAAATTAGCGGTGATGCAGTAAACGAATACAATTCTGGCAATGGCATTCAACTTTGGTACTGCAAGAATGTTGAGGTCCGCGGAAACAAGGTGCAAAATGTGCGCGATGGTATTTATCTGGAATTTTCAGACAATATTAAAATAAGCCACAATATCAGCAGAAACAATCTACGTTATGGGCTACATTTTATGTTCAGCAACCACAATGTTTATGATTACAACACTTTTGAGAACAATGGGGCAGGAGTGGCCGTGATGTTTTCAAAATTTGTGGAAATGAACAACAACATTTTTAAGGAAAATTGGGGCACGGCGGCATTCGGACTTCTGTTAAAGGAAATAAACGATGCAAAAATAACCAACAACGTTTTTAAGGAAAACACGGTTGGAATAAACATTGAAGGCAGCAACCGCATCGATTATAAAAACAATGATTTTATAAGTAACGGTTGGGCCATAAAGGTGCGCGGGGCCTGCTACACCAATAATTTTGAGAGCAACAATTTTCTTTATAATTCCTTTGATATTTCATACAATAGTAACTTGAACGACAATAAATTTGACCGTAATTTTTGGAGCAATTACACAGGGTACGATTTGGACAAAAACGGTATCGGTGACGTGCCGTACCGTCCCGTAAAACTATTTTCCTATATCGTAAACCGCACACCCGAAACCATCATTTTGCTTCGAAGCCTTTTTATAGATATAATTGATTTTTCAGAAAAAGTTTCCCCAGTTTTCACCCCCGATAATCTGGTGGATGAAAATCCAAAAATGAAGACCATAAACCATGATAGAAGTTAAGGATTTACATAAAAAATTCGGTAAAAACGAAGTGCTCAAGGGCATTGATCTTACCATTGATCGCGGCGGAATTTTCTCGGTTTTGGGGCCAAACGGTTCAGGAAAAACCACGCTCATTAAATGTATTTTGGGAATGGTACTGCCAGATTCCGGAAAGATTTCAATTGATGGGAAACCGTTGAAAAACAACTTTAAATACCGAAATGAAATAGACTATTTACCACAAATAGCCAACTTTCCAGGCAATTTGAAAGTGAGTGAACTTATTAATATGATTAAGGATCTGCGAGATGCAAAAGCAACAAAAGATGCAGAATTGATTGAACTTTTTAAACTGCAACCTTTTCTCAATAAAAAACTGGCGAACCTTTCCGGCGGCACAAAACAAAAAGTGAATTTGGTGCTGACCTTTATGTTTGACAGCCCATTGGTTATTTTGGACGAACCTACAAATGGCTTAGATCCCATTTCACATTTACGTTTGAAAAACCTTATCAATTCTGAAAAGGAAAAAGGAAAAACCATTTTGATCACTTCGCATATTTTGAGTTTTGTGGAAGAAGTTTCAGACGAAATTGTGTTTCTTTTGGAAGGGAAAATCTATTTCAAGGGAAGTATTTCAGAACTGAAAGCAAAGACTGAACAGCCCGATTTTGAACACGCTATAGCCTCCATTTTATCTTCAAGTTATGCTTAAAATATTAAAATACAGTTTCTACGATTTAATGCGAAGCCGCTGGAGCTACGTTTATTTTCTGTTCTATTTACTGCTGGGCGTGGTGCTGTTGTTTTTAAACAACGACCTCTCAAAAGCGGTGATAACCCTGATGAACGTAATCATTATTTTGGTACCGCTCATCGGGACCATTTTTGGAGTAATGTATTATTACAACTCGCGCGAGTTTACCGAATTGCTCTTGGCACAGCCCGTTAAACGGAGCTCCATCTTTTTGGGCCAATATTTTGGAGTGGCTACCTCGCTTTCAATGAGTTTGGTCATTGGCCTTGGAATGCCCTTTGTTTTCTACGGCATTTTTAATAGCAGTGCCATTTGGGATTTTTCGCTGTTGCTTGTAACCGGCGCATTTTTGACCTTTATTTTTACAGCACTTGCATTTGTAATTGCGCTTCGCAATGAAAATAGAATTAAAGGGTTTGGGTATGCCATTCTCCTTTGGCTGTTTATGGCGGTTATTTATGACGGTATCTTTTTAATGTCGCTGTTATATTTTGAGGATTATCCGCTGGATAAATTTTCGCTCGTTGCAACCATGCTAAACCCTGTAGATCTATCACGTGTGCTGATACTTTTAAAGCTTGATATTTCAGCGCTTTTGGGTTATACGGGTGCTGTTTTTCAAAAGTTTTTCGGAACCAATTATGGATTGATACTTTCATCAGCTTTGTTGGTCTTTTGGGTTTTAGTTCCTACGTTCTTTATTTGGCGGATTGCTAAGAAAAAAGATTTCTAACGTTTGGGCTATGGTTTGGTGCGGAAAATGTCCGAAGGACTTTTCCGCTGTAGCCGAAAGATAGCAAAGCTGCGGGAATTTTCGGCAGAAAATGCCACCGCAATGAACTATAGCCGTCTTGTTGGCAAATTGTTTTTATTACCAGAATATTCCAAAAATCCTTTTTTCTTTAATCGCTTTTCTTTGTTTTAGCCATCCTAAAAGTGTAAATAATGGAGTAAAGAAAGGGAAGTAAAAATTTAAGTACATATTTGATATAAAATAGAATACTATGTCAAATATTAAACCCCATATAATAAAAGCTTTAAAACTTGCCTTTGTAATAAAACTCTTATTAAATATTAAATAACTGCCCGCAGGAGATATGTAGTTTTTGTATTGAGAAGCGGAAATGATTTTATCGATGGGATAGTTCATAGATTTTATTTCTCTAAAGTATTCTTGTAATTGAGAAATGAGTTTTTCACATTCAGGCTTATTCCAAATTTTTATCAATCCATTAGTAATATTTTGAACGGAATTGAAATGAACCTGTTTTTTAATTTGGTCAGTTTCCGATTCGAAGCGACGTACAAATTCCGCTAATCCCTTTTCGAGTATTGCCTTATTTTTCAATCAATCTTTTTTAAATGTTTGCCAACGGTCAAGTATAAGCGCAGTAGCGGAATTTACTCACTATCTTTTCGGTTTATAACTGACCATAAATTTATAAAATTACTTTTGGTTAAGCACTAACTCCGCTATTGCGTTTATACATTGTTAGCAACTGGGCTTTATCGGTTATTTAATAGATAACCAAACTTTTCATCTATTACTTTTTCACTTACTCTTTGTTCTAAAACATTTCCTTTTATGTCCGTTGAAAAATAATTTCCATCTTTTTTTAAGTAAATCGTATCTAAAGGTTTTTGGCTTAAAAATGGCCATTCCCATAAAATCTCATCATATTTAATTGGATGAACAATTTTGTTTTTCCAATCAATCGTACCGTAGAGTCCATTATTTTCCACTTTGATAAGTTCTGAATTGTCAACCCAAATTTCATCATATTGAGGTGGAATAACAGTTTTTCCTTCTCTACTTATTAAACCTTTCTTGCCTTTTTTAGCAATAAAATGTTCTTTTGGTCCATATTCGACCCAATTAGATATTTCGTCATATTCTATTGGAATAATCACATTTTCATTAAGGTCTATTATACCGAAAAGTCCATTTTGTTGGACTATAAATCTTTTGTCTTTGTCATAAAATACAGGTGTAATACTTTGATAAGAGAATGAAAGTATTTGTTTTCCTTCATCGTCAACCATTCCATATTTGCCAGAATTATTTACAATGAAGTAATCAAAGAATTTTTGAGTAACAATGTCATCGTACTCGAAAGGATATATAATTTTATTAGAATAATCTATTAGTCCGAATTTTTCGCCACGTTTTGCATACGTTACTGACTTTCCGTCAAAAGGTTCTATTTTTTGATAATCAAATGGTATTTCTTTGATGCCATTATCTGAAACTGTGCCAACCATTCCTAAATTATCTGTCAAAACAAAATACCTTTGATATGTTTCTTCCCCTTTGTAGCTATCCCAAACATATTCTTTGATGTTGAAATCCGTTATCGGTTTTGCCTTTTTATCTAAAAGCTGAAGATTTTTACCTTGTTTAACTACAAAAAGGTCGGATTCGTTTGAATATTCCGTTGGGTGTTCGATTAAGTCATATTTTAAGGGCAAAACTTCATTTCCTAAAGTGTCTATAATCCCAAACTTTCCGATTTTTGCTACAATGCCCAAGTAATTACGAAAAGGTTCAGATTTAGAATATTTTCCAAATGGAACTACTTCTTGAAATTGATTGTTTATGTACCCAAATTGATTGTTCCTTTGAACTCGACAAAGACCTTTTTTGAAATAGGTATAATTACGGTCATCATAATATGACTCTGTTATTTGGTCAAATATGAAATCAGTGAGTTGTTCGCCACTACAATTAAAGAAAGCCCATTTTCCATTTTGCATTGCGCAAACCAATGAATCTATTCTATTATCCCTTACTTTTTCATATTTAATTGCAATAACTACGTTTCCATCCTTATCGATAAAACCATATTTTCCATTTAATTCAGCTTCTGCTAATTGACATTTATAAAAATAACTTGGACTATCGTATTTAAAGGGTATTATAACTTTCCCCTTTCTATCAAGAAACCCATAATTTCCGTTCAATTTTGCAGATACAAGTCCGTATGTAAACACACTTAACTCATCATATATGAAAGGTATCAATGTATCTTGCTTTATATTAATGTATCCACGTTTTCCGTTTGATTCTGCCAAAATCATTCCTTCATCATCGATAGGATTTAGAAATTTATATTTTCCAAGTGGAATAATTGTGTCATTATTTTGGTTAATAAAACCCCAAGAATTTTGGTCGTTTATTCTTTTATAAGTCTCTTGATTATTTTGCTCGTTTATTTTTTCGGTAGATTGTGGTTTGCAGGAAACAGCAAAAAGTAGAAGAAATAAAATGTTTAATGCTTGTTTCATTTTTTGTTTTTGCCTTGTTGCTAACTAGTAAATATCAACATGCAGTTTATTTCACATGTCTTTGCTAATATACAAAATTACCCTTTCCAAACCCTTCCATATACGTTCAGAACCCCATCAGACACGTCCAATAACCCTGGAGGATACGTTCCGAACTCCAACGTTAGGGTTCTAGACCCCAAAATATACGTCTACCAACCCCAACGTTAGGGTCCTGAACCCTAAAATATACGTCCCATAACCCTACGTATACGTTTACCAACCCTAACGTTAGGGTTCTAAACCCCAATGAATACGTTAACCAACCCTAATGCATGTGTCTTGAACCCTAACGGATAGTTTCCAAACCCCGTTGGAGCAATTTAGAACCCATGTCTAAACCTTAAAAGGATAAATGATTTTCTATTTAAAGACAAATATGTATTTTTTATGACTTTGGTCATAATCTTTGATTTCTGGATTTCTCAACTTTACCACATTTTCAATCCAAATTCACTTTTAAATGCAAACTACCAGTCCGCATACTTTTCATATTCCCGTGATGGGAATTGCTTACACTATCGATACTCCCATTAAGGTTGCTTGTTACGGCATCAATTCAGCAATTTCAGTTATTGAGGACAATATTTTGGAAGTAATGCGGAAATATTACTATCAGCAAAACAATGAGCCTTACGTAGCCATAACAACAAAAGAGGAAGATTATAGAGCACGACGCATTACGGATTACCTAAACCTGATGCAGCGAATTGTTACTTCAAAAATGGAAAAACTAAAAGCCTCTACTTTTGAAGCAGGATCAGATTTGGTAAAATATTTCGAAATGCTTCCCGATACAAGCCTGCTAAAGGAAAAATACCACGAATGGCTTTTTACCCCAAATCCCGAAAAGAAAGGATTGTTGGAAAAGTTGCTGCTAAAATTGGTGGTGCCGGGAGCGGTGGAAGTAAATATTATGACCAAGGTGGACAAGGAAAATCTGGACAAAAACAAGGATATAATTGAAAATGGTTCGGATGCGTTGACCGCCCTAAAAGGTTACGCCAAAAGCAATCTCACCAATTCGTCCCTTATTTTTTCTGCCGGAATGAATCCGCGGCTTTATAACTATATGGAAAGCTTTTCAGACTTTGATGCTTATGGCTGGGGCTGTTTTCATAAGAAAGTAGTTATTAAGGTAAGCGATTATCGTTCGGCCTTGATTCAAGGAAAATATTTGGCGAAAAAAGGAATTTGGGTCAGTGAGTTCCGTATAGAGTCTGGACTTAATTGTGGTGGTCATGTTTTTGCTACACAAGGACTGCTAATGGGGCCAATACTTCAGAAATTCAAGGATAAAAAACAGGAATTGCAGGACAGTCTTTTTGAACTATATAAACCTGTAATTATCGCTAAAGGAAAACCTAGCTTTTCACAGCCACATCCTATAAAAATTACAGTACAAGGTGGTATCGGGACCAATGAAGAGGATAGTTTGCTTAGAGAATTTTATGAAGTTGACGGAACGGGTTGGGGCACCCCATTTTTATTATGCCCAGAAGCCACCACCGTTGATGAAAACACGCTTGAACTGCTATGCCAATCCAAAGAAAACGATGTGGTTCGCAGTAAGGCTTCACCGCTGGGAGTTCAGTTTAACTATTTAAGAGGTACTACGGCTGAAAAGGAACGCTTGGACCGAATTGCAAAAGATAAACCCGGAAGTCCCTGTACCGAAAAATTATTGGTTTCAAACACAGAGTTTACAAAAGAACCAATTTGTACGGCATCAAGTAAATATCAAAAGTTGAAACTGAAACAATTAGAAACTTTAAATCTTTCCAAAGAGGAATTGGAACAACAACGCGAAGATGTTTTGGGCAAGGAATGTCTTTGTATAGGTCTTAGCAATGCTGCGGCAATCAGTTATGATGTGCCATTTCTTAAAAAACTAAATGCCGTTACCATTTGCCCAGGGCCAAACATTGTGAATTTTTCAAAAATTACAAGCTTGCGCGAAATGACAGATCACATTTACGGACGTAAAAACATTTTACAAAAAGCCGATAGACCAATTATGTTTATTGCGGAATTACGTCTTTATATAGATTTTCTGAAAAAAGAAATAAATCAAATAAAACACCCAACTTCTCGTGACCTTAAGAACTGGGAGGGTTTTAGCAATAATCTTTTAGAGGGAATTGAACATTACCGTCAGTCAATGTCAAATTATTTTTTATCGAATTTTATTCAGTTTGAAAAGGATTTAGCCGAAGCGCAGATTGAAATTGAACATTTACAGAAATCTCAATTGCAGCCTTTGTTTATAGGGTAATGAACAGTTTTGTTATAACCTGACAAATGTTTACGATTCCATTTTGTTGCATTTTTCTGTTATTGTAAGCGCACCCGAGCATCCACGGCAACAATATTTTTCCGGGTGCCAATCAACGGATTGATGTCCATCTCCGTGATTTCCGGGGCGGCCTCCACCAAGGCCGAAAGCCGTTGGATGATTTCCACAAACTGGTTTTCGTCAACGCCCTCTTGGCCCCGCGCACCCTGAATGAGTTTATACCCGCGGAGGGATTGGACCATTTGCTGCGCTTCGTTTTTTGAAATGGGGCTTAAACCCGCCGAAACATCGTTCAGCACTTCGATGAAAATCCCGCCCAAACCGCATAGAATGGTGTGGTTGAAACCCGGCTCCTTCATTACGCCCACAAACAGTTCCAGTCCCGCCAGTTGGGGCTGTACCATCACCGCCGTTGCGGAATCTATTTGCATCAGCCTATCAAAAGTTTTCGAAACTTCTTCTTTTGAAGTGATATTCAGCACCACGCCCTTTGCGTCGCTTTTGTGGAGCGGGCCCACAACTTTCATCACTACTGGAAATTCCAGGGAATCCATCGCGGCGAGCAGTTTTTCCTTTGAGTTTTCCACCAGTTCCGTAACCCGTGGAATTCCTGCCGCATCCAATAGCTTCTGCGTTTGGGCGGCATCCAAATAACCTTCAGAAGCCGTATCGACAACGCTTCGTATTTTTTCGATGTCAATTTTCGGGAGTGAAATTGCTTCGGAAACAGGTTCCGGCGTATTGAAAACCTGGGAGAGGGCTTTCCCCAAAACCACTTCATCGGGGAAGTTGATGTGCCCTTTCTTCAAAAATGATTGAATTTCACGTTGCGCATTCACCACGGAAGGCAGCACAGGAAAAATGGGCTTGTTACAGATTTCGAGTTTGACGCTCAACACATTATAAACATTTTCCACATCAAAAAGTCCCGGACTGCCAAAAACCACGGCCATCGCGTCTATGTTCTCAAACTTGTGTTCACAATAATCGATAATGATGCCCAATTGTTCCGCAGTGCCCGTGGCCAAAAAATCGATGGGGTTGGCTACGGAAGAGCCGGGGTAGAGGAATGTTTTCAGCTTTTCGGCATCGGGCCCGGATATTTCGGGAACTTTCAAACCGCCTTTTGAAAGCTCATCGGCCAGCATCACCGCTGACCCTCCAGCGTGGGTAATAATGGCGATGTTTTTGCCCTCAAGTTTTTTATAATTGAAGATAGAAGCTACGCTTAGCAATTCCTCTCGGCTGCTGCAATACACAATCCCCGCTTTGTTGAACAGCGCGCGCACCGTCATATCGCTACTGGCAATGGCGCCCGTGTGCGAAGTGGCGGCACGGCTGCCTTCGGCGGTGCTTCCTGCTTTAATGGCCGCTATTTTTGCACCTTTTTTTATGAGGGATGAAGCGTGTTTCAACAGCTTTTGCGGATTGGAAATGGTTTCGAGATACAGCAGTTTTATCAACGGGTCTTTTTCGGCATCGAAGTTTTCGTCCATATATTCCAAAATATGCTCAACGCCCGTCTGGGCTGCATTTCCAACGGAAAATACGTTCACGAAGGAAACGCCCAGCGCCATTCCGGCTTCCATAATAAAGACTGCCGTGGCGCCCGACCCCGAGATGAGGTCGCAACCCTTTGGGTTGAACTGCGGCACGGGAGCGGTAAAAACGCCTTTGTAATTTTCGGTGATTACGCCGATGCAGTTTGGGCCAATCAGGCAACCATCAACCGAATTGACCGTCAAAACTATCTGCTGTTCCCATTGTTTTCCCTGTTCGCCCGCTTCGCCAAAACCTGCGGAAATGATTATAAAAGCCTTCGTATTCTTTTCTTTGGCCAAAATTTTTACCGTTTCGGGACAATATTTTGCCGGAATGGCAAGAATGGCAAGGTCGGTTTGGGGAATTTCCTTTACTTCAGAAAAACTCTTTATACCCTGAATCCTTTCTTCCTTTGGATTCACCGCGTAAAGATTTCCCGCAAACCCACCGGCAAGAATATTCTTAAGCATATTGCCACCTGGCTTTTTGGTGTCATTGGAAGCACCGATTATGGCGATGCTTTTCGGATTTAGTAGTTGGTTGTTGACCATATTTTTGAGAAATGAAGTTGAAATGCAAAGTGAATTTGAGGGATTTTTGGGAAGTACGAAATTAAAAGATGTTTAAGTCCTAAAAACTGATAAATATCATATTTCGCACAGCAGTGAAAAGGTATTTTTATGCCCAAATAATTCAAATTGAAATGGTCTCCAATCCAAGGCCTTATATTTTTATTATGGCGATTTTGCTCGCCCTTTTCGGCTTTTATAACTATGTAATCTATAATACCGACGGCTACGTGCCGGTCGAAAAATTATCCCCAGTGGCAGTGAAAGGCCAGCAACTGTTCCAAAGCAACCGTTGTTGGTCCTGTCACCAATTGTACGGTTTGGGCGGGTATTTGGGGCCAGATTTGACCAACGTGTATTCTACAGAAGGCAAAGGCCCAAACTATATAAAAGCGTTTTTGAACAGCGGGGTGAAGAGTATGCCGCAATTCCATTTTACCGAAGAAGAAAAAGATGCCCTCGTGGAATACCTGAAACAGGTGGATGAAACGGGCATTTATCCAAATTATGACGCCGAGATTGAGGCCACGGGCTGGGTTAAAATAAAGTATCGAAATGAAGAATAAAGTGCCGCTCTATTTCTTGTTGTTTGCGCTCACCGCCCTGTTTTTGGGGATGCTTTTTGGGTTAACCGCGTCGTTTCAATACCTCTTGCCTGATTTTTTGAAGGAAACGGTTCCCTTCTCAAAACTTCGGCCCTATCACGTTACTTCGGAAACTTCGTGGATTGTGCTCGCCGCCACAGGCAGCATCTATTTCTTTATCGCTTCGGTTGAAAAATTTGAGCTTTTTTCTCGCAAATTGCAATCGCTACATTTCATACTTTTCCTGTTGACTGGTGTTGCCATTTATTTCTCTTTTGCTTTCGATTATACCGAGGGGCGCGAATATTTCGCATTTAAACCCATTTTGATGATCCCGATTTTACTGGGCTGGGTACTTTTCGGCATTAATTATTTCAAGACGCTCTATACCAATATGAAAGGCTGGCCCGTCTATTTTTGGATGTGGGGCACGGGCATCGCCTTTATGTGCTACCATTTGATGGAGGCGCATTTTTGGCTGTTCGATTTTTTTAGGTTGCATTTTATAAAGGATTTCGCCGTACAATGGAAATCCACCGGCTCGTTTACGGGCTCGTGGAATATGCTGGTTTATGGAATTTCAATTTATTTGATGTCCAAAATCAAAAAGAATACCGAGGTGGCTACCAATAAAATGGCGTTTTTCTTCTACTTTTTGGGGCTCACCAATTTGATGTTCGGCTGGGCGCACCATACCTATTTACTGCCCACACAGCCGTGGATCCGCTACGTTGCCTATGCGATAAGTATGACCGAGTGGATTGTTTTGGCATCGATCATTTACAATTGGAAACGCTCCGTTTTAAAGGTGGAAAAAGAAAACCACCCCATGGCATATCGGTTTTTGCTGGCCACAGATTTCTGGATTTTTATAAACATTATTTTGGCGCTGTTGTTCTCCATTCCCGCCATAAATTTCTTTACCCACGGCACGCATATTACGGTGGCGCATTCTATGGGGACCACGATCGGCATTAACACGACGATACTTTTTTCGGCCCTCTTCTTTATTGCCCATTACGTTCGGCCAACCCTTCAGACCGATACCAAATGGGTGAAACGGGGTTTTGCGGCTTTCAATATTTCGCTGTTTATCTTTTTCGTTTCGTTGATAATTGCCGGGGCCAAGCGCAGCTACTGGATGTACGTTTCAAAGGAAGGATCGTTTGCGGAAATGCAGGATTCAATCGTGCCGTACTATATTTCGTTTTTCATCTTTGGAATAGGGATTTTTGTTTCGCTGTTGATCGTTGCAACGCCTATTTTCAAAGTATTACTTCAAAAAATTAAAACTTGATTTCCGATGGATTTACATCAAAAAATAACTGAACTGAAAAAGCAGAAAAACGCCGTCATCCTCGCGCACTACTACCAAGTGCCCGAAATTCAGGAAGTGGCAGATTATGTGGGTGACAGTTTGGGCCTTTCGCAAAAAGCTGCGGAAACGGATGCCGAAATGATTGTCTTTGCGGGCGTGCATTTTATGGCCGAGACCGCTAAGATTTTGAACCCCGACAAAAAAGTTTTATTGCCCGATTTGATGGCGGGTTGCTCGCTGGCAGATTCGTGTCCGCCCGATGCCTTCCGCACTTTGGTGGAGGCGCATCCGGACCATGTGGTAATAACCTATGTGAATTGTTCTGCGGAAGTAAAGGCCTTGAGCGATATAATCTGTACCTCTTCCAATGCCGAAAAAATTGTGAATTCCGTGCCGAAGGACGTTCCAATTAT
This sequence comes from Aequorivita nionensis, assembly GCF_046352995.1. Lineage (GTDB taxonomy): Bacteria > Bacteroidota > Bacteroidia > Flavobacteriales > Flavobacteriaceae > Aequorivita > Aequorivita nionensis. Next base: position 2,447,331 of record NZ_CP130281.1, read on the forward strand.
CTTTGCGCCCGATAAAAATTTGGGGAAATATATTCAAAAGAAAACCGGACGGAAAATGCTGCTCTGGGATGGCGCCTGTATAGTGCACGAAGCGTTTTCGATGGATAAATTGCTGAAACTTTACAAAGAGCACCCCGGTTCAAAAATTATTGCACACCCCGAAAGTGAGAGCCATATTTTGGAGACGGCGACCTATATCGGTTCCACGGCGGGCATGATTGATTATGTGAAAAAACATCCGGCGGAAAAATTTATAGTCGCCACCGAAGCCGGAATCCTTCATAAAATGCAACAGGAAGTGCCGCAGGCCGTGTTGATTCCCGCGCCTGCGGAAGAGGACAACACCTGTGCATGCAGCGAATGTGCGTTTATGAAGATGAATACTTTGCAGAAACTCTACGACTGTCTGTTGCACGAAACCCCGCAGATAGAAGTTTCGGAGGAAATACGGAAAAAAGCCATTCTGCCCATTGAGCGGATGCTGGAACTATCGAAATAATGCTGGAAACCAATTTTTTGATTATCGGTTCGGGCGCTGCGGGTTTAACACTCGCAGTGAAACTTGCGGCGGAATTTCCGAAGAAAAAAGTAACGGTTGTAACCAAAGCGCACCAATCGGAATCGAACACCAAATATGCACAGGGCGGCGTGGCGGCGGTTTTTGATTTGAAGGAAGATTCCTTTCAAAAACACATTGAGGATACGCTGATTGCGGGCGACGGACTTTGCGACGAAACCGTAGTGGGAATGGTCATAAAAGAAGGCCCAAAAAGATTGCGGGAACTGATGGCGTGGGGCGCTAAATTTGACACCGATGCCGACGGTGAACTCACGCTGGGCAGGGAAGGAGGCCATTCCGAATTTAGGGTAATCCATCACAAAGACACCACGGGAAATGAGATTGAGCGTACACTTTTGGAACGCGCCAATCAACTGCCGAATATCACCCTATTGCCGCATCATTTTGCGATAGATTTGATTACGGAACACCATTTTTCAGAAAACAAAACTGAAAACCTTTCGTGTTACGGCGCCTATGTTTTGGACCAGATTTCTGGGAATATTTTTACGATAAAGACTGACTGTACCACGCTGGCTTCCGGGGGAATGGGACGGGTTTACGGGCACACCACCAATCCGGCCGTTGCAACGGGCGATGGCATTGCGATGGCCTATCGCGCAAAGGCACGCATCCAAAATATGGAGTTTATACAGTTTCACCCCACCGCACTTTACGACGGAAACAACGGCGCTTCCTTTTTGATTTCGGAGGCGGTGCGTGGCTTTGGAGCATTTCTTCGAAATAAAAACGGCGAACGGTTTATGTTGAAATATGACGAACGCGGCGAATTGGCTTCCCGCGATATCGTTTCGCGCGCCATAGATTCTGAGATGAAAAAATCGGGCGACGATTGTGTTTTTCTGGATTGTACGCATTTGGATATTGACGATTTCAAAAAACACTTTCCAACTATTTACGAAACCTGTTTGAAACGAAACATCAATGTGGCAAATGATTGGATTCCTGTAGTGCCCGCATCGCATTATTTGTGCGGCGGAGTGGTTGTGGATATGGATGGAAAGACTTCGGTGAAAAATCTTTTTGCCTGTGGCGAATGTTCGTACACGGGTTTACACGGCGCCAATCGGCTGGCATCCAATTCGTTGCTCGAAGCGTTGGTTTATGCGGACCGCATTTTTCAGTATCTCTGTAAACATAAGCCTTCCCGCACGACCAAAGCCATTCCGGAATGGAATGATGAAGGCACGGTTTTGTTGAAAGGTTCTGAAATTCTTCAGCAAAAAACGGAGCAATTGCAACGGTTAATGCGACGATATGCAGGTGTGGTTCGAAACAATAACGATTTAGAAAAAGCTTCAGCACAGTTGGAGGTTTTATATTTTGAAATGGAAGCCCTCTACCAAAAACACAAATTGAATACGGCCCTCTCAGAACTTCGCAATATGGTAAATGTGGCGCATTTGATTATCCAGCAATCCCTGAAACGAAAGGAAAACCGTGGCGGATATTTTAATGAGGATTATTAAAAAGTAAAAAAATAAGATGAAAAATTTAATAGAAAACTCCGTAAAAAAAGCAATGGATTATTCCGAATACAACTTGCTTTTCAAACAATTGGTTGTGGAAGGCCGTACTACAGGCGAAGAAACCCAAGAAAAGATTGACTATACCAAATTGAATTTTAGCCGTACCAAGCGATTGGACAAAACCGCTGAAATTCCGGAAGAAAGCATTGAAGTTTTCAAAAATATATCTGAAAAACAGACTTGGCTGGTAATCAGCGAACCGTGGTGCGGGGATGCGGCGCAAACGCTTCCGTTTCTAAACAAGATTGCTCAACTTTCAGTAAACATCGAGTTGAAGATTGTGCTTCGCGATGAAAATCCGGAATTAATGGATGAATTTTTGACCAATGGTTCGCGCTCCATCCCCGTGGTTATCATGCTCGATGCGGATTTCAACGTAATTAATACTTTTGGTCCGCGCTCGAAGGCTGCGACAAAATTGGTTGCCGATTACAAGGAACATCACGGCAAAATTGACGATGCTTTTAAGGAAATGCTACAGGTGTGGTACAATAATGATAAGGGAATTTCAATAGTGAATGACCTTACCGAGTGCATCAAGGTTTCGGTCTGATTTTACAAGAACAATTGGGTGTTCTCCGTGCCTCCCTCTGTGAACTTTGTGGTTAAAAGTATCGACGTAAAAAAACCACAAAGAACGCTAAGAATTGCACAGAGGGCACAGAGTGATATTGCGTTTTAAATCGTTAAAATCTGACTAAAATCATTTTAGAAGCAGATAAGATTCCCAACCTTTGCATAAAAATAAAATTATGCAAATCGTTTCCGCCCAAGAGGCCGTATCCATAGTAAAATCAAATAATCGCGTATTTTTTCAGGGCGCGGCAATGACGCCCAATTTGTTGATAGACACTCTGTGTGAACGCTACCGCGAGCTGAAAAATGTTGAGATAATTCAAATCCACACCCACGGGGAGGCCAAATATACCCAGGCACCTTACACGGAGGCTTTTAAGCTTTCCAGTTGTTTTGTGGGCGATAATGTTCGCAAAGGGGTCAATACAATTCACGGCGATTACATTCCAGTTTTTTTAAGTGAAATCCATTGGCTTTTCAGAAGAAACATCCTACCGTTGGATGTAGCTTTCATTCAAGTTTCCCCGCCGGATAAGCACGGGTATTGTTCGCTTGGCGTTTCGGTTGATGTTACCCTGCCCGCCATCCAGACTGCAAAACATGTAGTTGCCCTCATCAATCCAAACGTTCCGAGAACCCACGGCGATGGCATTATTCATATAAATAATGTAGATTTTGGGGTCGAAATAGATATGCCAATTTATGCTTCAATTTTAGGAGAAACTTCTGAAATCGAGGCTACCATAGGAAGAAATGTTGCTGAATTGGTGGAAGATGGCGCCACCCTGCAAATGGGCATCGGCAATATTCCCAATGCGGTGCTCCACAACCTGGGCAACCATAAACGATTGGGAATCCATACTGAAATGTTCAGCGACGGCATCCTTCCTTTGGTTGAAAAAGGAATAATTACCGGAGAGGATAAGGAAATAAAAACCGGAAAAATAGTTACCTGTTTCGCAATGGGAACCAAAAAATTATACGATTTTATTGACGACAACCCGATTGTCCATTTTAAGGAAGCTGGTTATACCAATGATACTGCCATTATTCGCCGAAACCCAAAAGTTACTGCCATCAACAGTGCCATTGAGATTGATTTGACTGGCCAGGTTTGTGCGGATAGCATCGGGATGTACCAATATTCCGGCGTGGGCGGACAGATGGATTTTATACGTGGCGCCTCGCTTTCGGAAGGAGGAAAGCCAATAATTGCGATGCCTTCGATTACCAATAAAGGAATTTCCAAAATTACCCCCTTTTTAAAGGAAGGCGCCAGCGTTACAACCACTAGGGCGCACGTTCATTACGTGGTTACGGAGTACGGAGTGGTGAATCTCTACGGAAAAGGGTTGGAACAACGCGCAAAAGCACTTATTTCCATAGCACACCCAGATCATCGGGAGGCATTGGAGAAGGCAGCAAAAAAAAGGTTTCACTAAATTTTAAAATATTCTTTTGGTTTTAAAAAACCTAAGGTTCTCCATACATGGACTTTAAGGTGTTTTTATACTTTATAATTGCTGGATTTTTTTAAATTTGGGGAAAACAAACATTATGTTCTCAAAAGCTTGTGAATACGGAATAAGATCGGTCCTCTTTATTGCGGAGCAATCTCAATTGGATAAGCGCCCCAATATTGTCGAAATTGCCAAAGCTGTTGATTCTCCAGAACCATTTACTGCTAAAATCTGTCAACAACTTGCACGAGCAGGAATAATCCTTTCAAAAAAAGGGCCTAATGGCGGTTTTTATTTAGAAAAAAAATCTAAACTCACGCTCGCAGAAATAGTAACTTGTATTGATGGAGGCTCTATTTTTAATGGCTGTAGTCTAGGATTGCCTCAATGTTCTGCTGCACATCCTTGTCCCGTTCACGATCAGTTTAATGAGGTTAGGGAGGGATTGAAAAAGATGTGTGAAAATACTACCGTAATTCAACTTTCTGAAAAACTTCGGAATGGGGAAACTTTTTTGAAACTATAATCTTTATAAAATCAATGTGATAAACAAGAATAATTTATTTCTGATAACTTTATCAGAAATAGGATATTTATGTATCTTTGCTTCTTGTAAAATTGGTTATGTTTTCAAAAGCTTGTCAATATGGAATAAAAGCAACGGTGTATATAGCCTCGCAATCCTCTTTGGGCAATCGCGTTAGTTTGAAAGACATTGCCTTTAACATCAATTCTCCAGAAGCATTTACTGCAAAGATCTTGCATCAATTAGCCAAGAGTGATATACTCGATTCGTTAAAAGGCCCTACGGGTGGTTTTGTAATACCTAAGGGTAGGGCAGAGACCATTAAGTTGAGCGATATTGTTTCAGCAATAGACGGGGATTCTATCTATATGGGCTGTGCGCTCGGATTTGAATCTTGTGATGCGCTACAACCTTGCCCAATGCATAATAAGTTTGCAGGAATCAGGGACGACTTGAAAAAAATGCTTCAAAACACTAGTCTTTATGAATTGGCCCACGGGTTGGACGACGGAATGTCCTTTTTAAAAAGATAATCTATGGAAAAGAAAAAACCTATAAAACGTCATAAAGCTTTGCAACCGTTGAGCAGGCAACATCATTTTGGGTTGTTGTTCAGTTGGAAACTGCGGAAAGGTTTCAGCAAAAATATTGAAATGGAACGTATGCAGAAATATGCAAAGTGGTTTTATGAACACGAAATAAAACCTCATTTCAAGGATGAGGAAAAATATCTTTTCCCCATACTGGAGGATGATAACGAACTTGTTGAACGTGCCTTGAAAGAACACAGGCGCTTAAAACGGCTTTTTAATGACACAAAAAACCCGGAAAAGTCGCTGAATAATCTGGAAGAAGAACTTGATGCCCATATCAGATTTGAGGAACGAATTCTCTTCAATGAAATACAGAAAGTTGCTACTGAGGCACAACTTGAAAAAATAGAGGAAATCCATAACGGCATAGAAAAATCTCCAGATTATCACGATCCCTTTTGGGAATAGAATTTTTTAATAAATCAATTTATTTTTTGTTAATGAGTTATCCACATAAATTAATTTCTGACAAAAATGTCATTTTATGATTTAAGTCATATTTTGCCCCTTTTTTTCTACTGAAATTTGCAGCATCATTATTCATTAAAAGTTTAAAATTATGACAACACTTCAAGAACGTACCGTAGCCGATGTGGTTACAGAAAACATAAAAGCCGCCCATATTTTCAAAAAGCACGGAATAGACTTTTGCTGTGGTGGAGGCATCAGCATTAAAAAAGCTTGTGAGAAAGCAAAGATAGATCCTTCAGCTTTAGAAGCAGAACTCCTAAACCTGGATACTGTACAAGACCGTGCGCATGATTACAACAGTTGGAAGCTTGATTTCTTGGCAGATCACATTATAAATGTTCACCATCATTATGTAGAAGAGAGCAGCCCTCTTTTACTGCAATATTCCAAACGTGTGAACCATGTTCATGGCCACCACTATACTGAACTTGCCGAAATTGAAGCTTTGGTAACACAAGTTGTTCAAGCTATGGCGGCACACCAAAAAAAGGAAGAACTGATACTATTCCCTTTCATTAAAAAACTTGTAACTGCTGAGCGTGAAAACAGCGAAGTACCTGCAATCCATTTTGGCACTGTGGAAAACCCAATAAAAATGATGGAAGAGGAGCATGAGGAAGCTGGTGAGATTTTGCGTAAGATTTCAAAATTAAGCAACAACTATACACCACCGCAAGGCGCTTGCAACACTTATCGCGCATTTTACGCAAAGCTTGATGAGTTTGAGCAGGATTTGCATCAGCACATACACTTGGAAAACAACATTCTTTTTCCAAAAGCTTTGAACTTGGAAAAGAAACTTAAAAAAGCTTAATTCTATAAAAGAGTATCCCCAGCCCCAAATCTGGATTTTTATTTGATTGGTTTTTAGGACAGTTCGGAAGATTGGCAACTTTGAATGTTTGCTGCCAAATTCCGGACTGTTTTTTTAATTTTACGTCTTGATAGATTTAAAGAAACATATCGGCATAGCCTTAGCCTATTTTTTGGTTGTTGCATTAATGGGAGTTTTATTAAGGCTCTATGTTGTTACATCACTTCCTTTTAATTATAAATTCTTACTTCACGCACATTCCCACACCGCTTTATTGGGTTGGGTTTATTTGGGATTGACTACCTTGATTTACAAAATATTTCTTTCTGAGGCAGAGAAACGGAAGCTTTACAAACGCATTTTTATATTTACGAATGTTTGTATTTTAGGAATGATGGTAACCTTTCCAATTCAGGGATACGCGCTGTTTTCAATTATTTTCTCCACACTTTTCTTATTCGCTTCCTACTGGTTTTCGTGGTTTGCAATGAAGAATATTCCTCAGAAATTTAAAAATCGCTTTTCGTGGAAACTTATAAAAACCGCACTTTTATACCTCGTCCTTTCCAGCATTGGTCCGTGGGCAATTGGCGGAGTGATGGCAACCTTGGGACCGGAATCCATTTGGTACAAGACCTCTATTTATTTCTACCTTCATTTTCAGTACAACGGTTGGTTTATTTTGGCACTTTTGGGAGTGCTGTTTTATTTTTTTGAGGAAAATGGAATTGTTTTCAATCCCCAAAAACTGAAATCCTTTTTTCTTCTTTTGAATTTTGGAGTGCTCTTTACCGTCTTTCTTTCGGTACTTTGGTTTACGCCCCCCATCATTTTTTACATTTTGGGCTTTATTGGCGCAGTGGCACAAGCCTTGGCTTTTTTCGACCTTTATTTTTTGCTGAAGGAACACTTCCCGATTTTAAAAAAGTCTGTTCAGCCACGAGCTTTTTTTCTTCTGAAAATTGCAGGAGGCTTAATGGTTGTAAAAACTTTGATGCAAATCTTTTCAGCATTTCCGTATGTCGCAAATCTAGCCTTTCATCTTAAGGATTTCGTTATCGGTTATCTGCACTTGGTTTTCCTCGGAATTGTAATCACAACCTTATTGGCTTTTTTAAAATATTTTGAAATGCTTCGTCTTCCAAAAAGCTTCGTTGCGATTTTCCTTTTGGCCTTTGTGACTACAGAATCGCTTATATTTTACAAAGCGATTGCGTTTTGGCTTGGCCTTCCTTTTTTTCAGCATTATTATTTGTGTCTCGCCATATTAAGCTGTCTTTTTCCGTTGGCTGTAGGGATTTTATTTTTCAAACACATTAAAAGTTTATATCTTTCTGCATAAAGTGGGGGATTTTGAAGTGATATACATTTCAAAAAACAGCAAAAGCTGACAAATATCATTTGGTAAAACTAAATCCGTTGCAACCTTTGCAGCAGGTATAATGAGCAAATTTTAGATTGATGGTAAACTGTTTCCACTGCGGCGATACGTGTTTGGACGTTGAAATTAAGCACGACGAAAAGTCGTTCTGCTGCCACGGCTGCAAGACCGTTTACGATATTCTGCACGATAACGATTTAAGCTATTATTACGATCTTGAAAAAAACCCCGGCATTTCCCCAAAGGAAATTGCTGGCAAATATGACTTTCTCGACAATGAAACCATTGTTGAAAAACTGCTCGAATTCAACGATGGCAACACGCAAATCGTTTCGTTTTTGATTCCTTCCATCCATTGCAGTAGTTGTATTTGGATTCTTGAAAACCTCAATAAACTCAATCCTTCCGTAAAATCCTCACAGGTTAATTTTCCTGAAAAAACGGTTCGGATAACCTTTTCTGCCGAAGAGAATTCGCTGAAGAATTTAGTGATTCTTTTAAGTAGAATCGGCTACGAACCCTACATTTCATTGGACGATTCCGATAAAAAGGAAAAAAACATAAACCGAAGCCTGATCTATAAATTGGGCATCGCCGGCTTTGCCTTTGGGAACATCATGTTTCTTTCCTTCCCCGAATATTTTGAACATTCCGAATTTTGGCTGGACCAATTCAAACCTTTTTTCCGTTGGTTGATGTTTGCGTTTTCGCTGCCCGTGGTTTTCTATTCGGGAAGCGGCTATTTTGTTTCGGCATACAAAGGTCTGCGTTCCAAAATTTTGAATATAGACGTGCCAATCGCTTTGGGAATTGCGGTTCTTTTTATACGAAGTACGATTGACATTGTTTTCGATTTGGGCACGGGATTTTTTGACAGTCTCTCAGGCTTGGTTTTCTTTTTATTGCTTGGGAAATTTTTTCAACAAAAAACATACAGTTATCTTTCTTTTGAACGCGATTACAAATCCTATTTTCCCATTGCCGTTACGCGACTTTTTAAAAATTCGGAGGGGAAAACTGTAGAGGAACAAGCTGAAGTTTACACCGTAAAAAAAGGCGATAGATTACTTATTCGAAATAATGAAATAATTCCGGTAGATGCCATTTTGATTAAAGGAAATGCGCTGATAGATTACAGTTTTGTTACGGGCGAAGCTGAGCCAATTTCCAAACAAAGCGGCGACAAACTCTTCGCCGGGGGCAAACAACAGGCCGGAATTTTAGAGGTTGAGGTTTTAAAACCCGTGGCACAAAGTTACTTGACCCAACTTTGGAGCAACGACGTTTTCAGCAAGGATAAAACGGGCGTTTTTGAAAATATAACCGATAATATCAGCAAGCGTTTTACCGTCGTATTGCTTTCCATTGCCTTTATTTCCACCATTTTTTGGTTGATGGTTGATCCTTCAAAAGCTTTTAATGTGTTCACTTCGGTTTTGATTGTTGCCTGTCCGTGCGCCATTGCGCTGGCGGCACCCTTCACATTGGGCAACGTGCTTCGAATCTTCGGAAGGGAAAAATTGTATTTAAAGGAAGCTTCCGTAATTGAGCAAATGGCGAAGTTGGATACCGTAGTTTTTGACAAAACCGGAACGTTGACAACAAACCAAAAAAACCTGATTACTTATGAAGGCGTCGCGCTTTCTGCTGAAGAAAAACAACTGCTCACCAGCACACTTCGCGCTTCCAGCCACCCTTTGAGCCGTTCGCTTTATAATATTCTCGACAAAAATGACATCCAAACCTTGGACGATTTTGAGGAAGAAGTAGGGAAGGGGATTACCGCAACTTTCAATCACAATTCAATAAAAGTGGGTTCGTATGAATTTGTTGGGTTTTCAGATGAAAACAATTCAGAATTTAAAAATAGGACTACCGTACACATCAGCGCCAATAGGGTTTATAAAGGTTGCTACATTTTTAACAGCGAATACAGAAATGGCGTTGCGAAAATTTTTGAACAGTTGGGAACCGATAAGGAAGTAATCGTGCTTTCCGGCGACAACGAAGGCGAGCGCGAACGTTTGGAAGCGCTGCTGCCAAAAGGCACAAAACTACATTTCAACCAAAAACCGGATGATAAGCTCAATTTTATAAAAAACCTTCAGCAAAACGGAAAACAAGTTTTGATGATAGGCGATGGACTGAACGATGCCGGAGCTTTGAAGCAAAGCAATGTAGGGTTTGTTGTTTCAGAAAACACAAACGTTTTTTCACCCGCTTGTGATGGAATTTTGGACGCTTCCCAATTCAAGAAAATTGGGGATTATTTGAATTTTTCAAAAAAAGGTGTGCAGATTATAAAATGGGCATTCCTGCTTTCCCTGTTTTACAACTTGGTTGGTTTATCGTTTGCGGTAACGGGACATTTAAAACCAGTGGTTGCGGCTATTTTGATGCCTTTGAGCTCCATTAGTATTGTTGTTTTTACAACAATCGCCACACAATATATTGGGAAGAAATTAAGAATGGATATAAATAAGCAAAGTTGACGGATGTCATATTTTAAGGCCTCTTGCAATAATATTTTTGAACTATAAATTTCAGGTATGAACATCATTTATATGCTTTTGGCAATCAGCGTTTTTGTAGCTATCGTCTTTTTTGTGCTGTTTATTGTTTCGGTAAGAAAAGGACAATATGATGATACCTATACACCTTCCGTAAGAATGCTTTTTGAAGATGAACTTGTAAAAGAAGGTGGTTCCATAAAAAGTGAAACTTCAAAAGAAAAAATAACCAATTCAAAAAAATAATTCCATTAATTCTATGCAAACAGAACAGTTTTACTACGACAACCAGATTGTCAAAAAATTCATCAATGCGACCATTTTTTGGGGACTCATCGGGATGAGTGTTGGCTTATTTCTGGCTTTTTTGTTTTTGTTCCCTAATATGACAGAAGGTATTTCCTGGCTAAGTTTTGGTCGTTTGAGACCGTTGCACACCAACGCCGTTATTTTTGCTTTTGTTGGGAACGCAATCTTCGCAGGAGTTTATTATTCTTCCCAACGGTTGCTGAAGGCACGTATGTGGAGTGACTTTTTAAGTAATTTAAACTTCTGGGGTTGGCAAGCCATTATTGTTGGTGCTGCCATTACGTTGCCCTTGGGTTATACCACATCAAAGGAATATGCTGAGCTAGAGTGGCCTTTTGACGTTGCCATTGCAGTAATCTGGGTAGCTTTTGGTGTAAACTTGATTATGACAATGGTGAAAAGACGCCAACGCCATCTTTATGTTGCGCTTTGGTTCTACTTGGGAACTTGGGTGACCGTAGCCGTTTTGCATATTGTGAACAGTATGGCCATTCCCGTAACTGCTTTAAAAAGTTATTCAATGTATGCCGGTGTACAGGATGCGTTGGTGCAATGGTGGTATGGGCATAATGCGGTAGCGTTTTTCCTTACAACTCCTTTCCTAGGGTTGATGTATTATTTTGTACCGAAAGCTGCAAACAGACCGGTATATTCCTACCGACTTTCTATCGTTCACTTTTGGTCTTTGATCTTTATTTATATCTGGGCAGGTCCGCACCACTTGTTGTACACCGCGCTTCCGGAATGGGCGCAGAACTTGGGCGTTGCCTTTTCGGTAATGCTTTTGGCTCCGTCTTGGGGTGGTATGATAAACGGTCTTTTGACGCTTCGTGGCGCTTGGGACAAAGTACGTGTTGATCCAGTTTTGAAATTTATGGTTGTGGCTATTACCGGCTACGGGATGGCAACTTTTGAAGGCCCAATGCTTTCGCTCAAAAACGTAAATGCAATTGCCCACTTTAGTGATTGGATTATTGCGCACGTACACGTTGGAGCACTTGCTTGGAATGGATTCCTGACTTTTGGTATGGTCTATTGGTTGGTTCCAAGGCTTTTTAAGACAAAATTATACTCCATTAAACTGGCAAACGCACATTTCTGGATCGGTACTTTGGGTATCATAATGTATGCGCTACCAATGTATGTTGCAGGATTTATGCAATCTTCTATGTGGAATCAGTTTGATCCCGATGGAACACTTAAATATCCAAACTTCCTTGAAACGGTAACCCAAATCATGCCATTTTACTGGATGCGCGCCATTGGGGGAACACTTTATATAACAGGTGCATTTATTCTGCTTTATAATATTGTAATGACAGCCAGAAAAGGCAGCAAAGTTACGGACGAACTTGCCGAAGCGGCTCCGTTAACTCCAGTAACCAAAAAACAAACCGCTGGCGAAGGATGGCACACTTGGTTAGAGCGTCGTCCGGTTAAATTAACGATTTACGCAACTATTGCCATTTTGATTGGAGGTGCCGTACAGATTATTCCTTCGCTGATGGTGGATGATTACGTGCCGAAAATTTCCAGCGTGAAACCTTATACACCTTTGGAATTGGAAGGTCGCGATATATATATACGCGAAGGTTGTGTGAACTGTCACTCTCAGATGATTCGCCCATTTAGGAGCGAGGTGGAGCGTTATGGCGAATATTCAAAATCTGGAGAATATGTATATGACCACCCATTCCTTTGGGGAAGTAAACGTACAGGACCCGATCTGCACCGCGTGGGTGGAAAGTATTCAGACACTTGGCACTTAAACCACATGTACGATCCGCAAGCCATATCTTCTGGTTCTATAATGCCGCGCTATAATTGGTTGATAACTTCCGAATTGGATAAATCTGACACAGAAGCAAAAATGCGGGCTATGGTTTCTTTGGGCGTGCCTTATACTGAAGAAGAAATTGCAAATGCCCAAACATTGATGGATGAGCAGGGCGAAAAAATAGAAAAGAACCTTTACGGAGATCCGGATTTTGCGAAAACGTATGAAGCCGATAAAAAATATGCACAAGAAAACGGTGAAGAATTCATAGACATGAAAAACCGTGAAATTGTTGCATTGATTGCTTATTTGCAGCGTTTGGGAACTGATATTAAAGTAGAATCCAACGAAGATGCTTCGGCCAAAAACGAATAGCCATGTTGAAATTTGTAAAAGGAAACCTCGAAAACATAGATAATGTTCAAATATATCCAATGATTTCACTTTTAATATTCTTCGTCTTCTTTGTGGTGCTTTTTTATTGGGTAATCACTGCCAAAAAAGACCATATTACAGAAGTGAGCAATATTCCATTGGAAAATGATACTAACAACCAAAACGACGAATTGTTATGAAAACCACAGCCTCATATTTAAGAGTCATCGGCTTTATGATCCTTGCTTTTTTTCTACTGGAAATCACGGTTGATTCGGGTGAAGAATGGGCAATATTGAAATATCCAATTATTTGGGCAGTGTTGGGAATGGTGTTTTTTTTCGCCATTGCTATGGAAATTATTGCAGCAGCATTGCAGCGCATTCTTTATAATGGCCTTAGTGAAGAAGCCAAGTCACGTTATGTAGCTGCCGAAACATTGCGCGAACAAAAGCGTTTTGGGTGGTTTAAAAGAAAATATACCGAAATGCTCGGCGCCAAGCCTATTGAAAGCGAACAGGAAATTGTTTTGGACCATAATTATGATGGTATTCGCGAGTTGGACAACAAACTTCCGCCTTGGTGGACGTCTCTTTTCTACATTACAATTGTTTTCGCGGTTGTGTATTTTGTGTATTATGAAGTGTTTGACGGTCCAACCCAAATAGACGAATACGAAACTGAAGTAGCAATTGCAGATAAGGAAATAGCAGAGTTTAAGAAAAACAACAAAGATTTAATTGACGCAGAAACGGTAGAATTATTGACGGAACCATCCGATCTTGCTGCTGGAAAAGCGGTCTTTACTGCAAACTGCGTAGCCTGTCATAAAGATGATGGCGGTGGGGGGATAGGCCCAAACCTTACGGATGATTATTGGATTTTGGGTGGTGGCATCAAAAATGTTTTCCATACCATTAGCGAAGGTGGCCGTGCCGGAAAAGGAATGATTCCTTGGAAAACAGATCTTAAGCCGAGTGAAATAGCGCAGGTAGCTAGTTATGTTTTAAGCCTTCACGGTACCAAACCCGCTGAGCCAAAAGCTCCCGAAGGTGAAATATGGGTTGACGCAAATGCTCCCGTTGACAATTTACAAGTTAAACAAATTGATTCAACTCAAGCAGAAGCGAACAATGATACTGTTTCAGACGGTATAGAATTAGATAAATAGAACGCCTCAAAATATAAAAAACAAAGTTGGATACTCCAGAAAACGAAAGGTTCCGCGACACGCTCGGAACAATGACAGAAGAAGGTAAAAGGGCTTGGGTATATCCCAAAAAGCCTTCGGGCAAACTTTATCAATACAGAAAATATGTAAGTTATTTTCTGCTCGCTTTTTTGTTTGCTGCACCTTTTGTGAAAATTAACGGCAACCAGTTTCTACTGTTTAATTTGCTAGAGCGCCGTTTCAATATTTTTGGGTTTCCTTTTTGGCCACAGGATTTTTATCTTTTCGTGATAATGATGATTATCGGCGTGGTCTTCATCATTTTTTTTACTGCCGCTTTCGGAAGAATTTTTTGTGGATGGATATGTCCACAAACTATTTTTATGGAAATGGTTTTTCGAAGAATAGAATATTGGATTGATGGAGACCGAGGCGCCCAAATTCGTTTGGACAAACAGGCCTGGAATGCTGAAAAAATCAGAAAACGTGTTTTAAAATGGACTATATTCTTTATCATTTCATTTTTGATCGCCAATATATTTCTGGCCTATTTTATAGGTAGTGATAGGCTGATACAGTATGTTTTTGAAGGGCCTTTAGATCACATAAGTACGCTAATTTCATTGATTATTTTTACTGCGGTATTCTACTTCATCTTTGCGTGGTTTCGCGAGCAGGTTTGTATCATAGCTTGCCCATACGGTAGATTGCAAAGCGTTTTGCTTGATACTAAATCCATTGTTGTGGCCTATGATCATAAACGTGGCGAAAAAGAAGCGGGCCGTGCAAAATTCAAGAAAAATGAAGACCGTGAGGCTTCCGGAAAAGGAGACTGTATAGATTGTTTTCAATGTGTAAATGTTTGCCCAACAGGCATCGATATCAGAAATGGAACACAGTTGGAATGTGTTAACTGCACAGCCTGTATTGACGAGTGTGATAGTATAATGGAAGCCGTAAATCTTCCGAAGGGATTGATTCGTTATGCCAGCGAAGAGAATATAGAAAAAAAGGTTCCATTTAAATTTACACCGCGATTAAAAGGTTACGTAGCCGTTTTGGTTATTTTGATTGGCGTGCTTACGGGAATGCTATTTTTAAGAAGTGATGTGGAAGCAAATATTCTGCGCCTTCCCGGCCAGCTTTATGAGCACAAGGCAGACAATATTATCAGCAATGTTTTCACCTATAAATTGTTGAACAAGACAACCCGGAATGTAGAAAAAATTCACTTTAAGCTGAAATCTCCCAAAGGAACCATACATACAGTAAAACAAGGAGAAATTACCGTTCCTGCCCAAGATTTGGCAGAAGGAACGCTCTTTATTGAAATTAACAATTCAGCTCTAAGCGGCGATAAAAACCGCGCAGTAATTGAGGTTTACAGCGGTGACGATTTAATTGAAACCACAAGCGTTACATTTTTGGGGCCGCGGAGTTATAAATAAGTCAAAAAAAGTTATGAAAATAAATTGGGGTACTGGATTGGTGATTGGGATGGCGCTATTTATATCGTTTATATTGTATTTCGTTATAAAAATAAGCACCGACAAAAAGTATGATTATGATTTGGTGACCGAACAATATTATCAAAAGGAAATGGTCTTTCAAAAAGAATTTGATGCCGAAGAAAACTCAAATTCGCTAGAAACTAATATTTCTGGTGAAAAGACTGCAGAAGGTTGGATGCTAACCTTTCCGAAGAATATTGATTACACAAAAATAGAAGGCACCGTGTTCCTTTACAGGCCGTCCAATAAACAACTGGATTTTCAACTTCCGCTGAAGCTTTCAAGTCCAAATTTGCTCATACCTGACAAACGTTTGGTGGCCGGCCGTTGGAACACGATCGTGCAGTGGAGTTATGAAGGAGAGGATTATTTGTATAAAAAGGAAATAGTTTATTGAGTCGATGAGTTGAGAAGTTTATGAGTTGAGAAGTTTATGAGTTGAGAAGTTTAAAAGTTTAGGTTTCATTCAAATTTTGAAATTTTATTAAATTAACACTTAACACTTAACACTTAACACTTAACACTTAACACTTAACACTTAACACTGTAACCTGTAACCTGCAACCTGCAACCTGAAACCTGAAACCTGAAACCTGAAACAAAAAAATGCTATACACCGCACTTATATTCGGACTATTAGGAAGTTTCCACTGCGTGGGAATGTGCGGCCCCATTGCATTTTTGTTGCCGGTTGATAGAAACAACAACTTTAAAAAACTGGGGCAGATATTTCTATATCACTTCGGAAGAATTTTTGCTTATAGCATCCTCGGATTGGTGTTTGGACTGCTTGGCAAAAGTTTGAACCTGTTTGGCTTTCAGCAGCAACTTTCAATAATTATAGGGGTTTTGATGCTTTTGGTAATTTTTCTTCCGCAGAAAACCTTCAATAAATACAATTTTTCAAAACCGATTTATAAAATTATTTCAAAAGTGAAATCGGCTTTGGGAAAGGAACTGAAAAAGAAAACCCCAGACACTTTTTTAACAATAGGCTTTTTAAACGGATTTCTTCCGTGCGGCCTGGTTTATATGGCTGTGTTTGGTGCAATTGCTTCTGGAAATGCGTTGCAGGGAAGTTTATATATGGCGCTTTTCGGCATTGGTACCATTCCGTTAATGACTTCAGCAATTTACCTCGGAAATTTTTTAAACGGACAAGTACGTCAACGCATCCGCCGGGCGATTCCTGTTTTTGTTGTGATTATCGGCTGTCTTTTTATTGTGCGCGGATTAGGATTGGGAATTCCCTATGTTTCACCCAAGCCAATGACGGAAACTATTGATGCCAATTACAATTGCCACGAGATGGCTTCAGAAAATATAACAAATAACCATTAAAATATTTAGACTATGACAAATTCAATCTTGCCACTAGCCAATTGGGGAATGGGAACCGGAATTATTATCTTTTTTGCAATTTTGTGTATTGTGATGACCGCCCTCGTGCTCAGTTTTGTATTTGGCGGAAAAAAGAAAGGTGATGACGAAGCTACTTCTTCAGAAGAATAGATGCTCTACCAAAGAAATATACTTTAGACTTTAGTATTATTTTCTAAACCTTATCCTTTGTTTACTTAGCTAAATCAATGATGGCCTGAACCGTTTCTTTATTGTCCACACCAAGGCCTTCCTGTTGATGAACCATTTCACCATTTTGGTCAAAAACACTAATGATGTTTGAGTGAGAGAAATCCATCGGTGAAATTTCTTTATAATTAACGGCCAGAACAGCGGCAAATTCGCGGGTATCTCCTTCTGTGCCTCTTAGAAAAAGCCATTTTTCATTGTCCATTTCGTTTTCTTTAGCGAAAGCTTTTAGCCTTTCCGGAGTATCGGTTTCTGGATCAATGCTTACAAAAACATATTGTACATCATCCTTTTTTTCATCGGGAACTTGCTTTTCAATATTGCGCATATCGGCTACCAAACGTGGACAGGCAGCTTTGCAGGTGGTATAAATCATAACCATAACCACCACTTTTCCTTGCAGGTCTTTCAATTCAATCTCTTCGCCATTTTGTGAAGTCCAGTGGGAGGGAAGGTTGTAAATTGACATTTCGGGAATTTCATCGCCGTTAACTTTTTTTTCTTTTTTAACTCCAGCCGCATCTATATTTTTTTCTGAAGTATTATTACAGGAAAACAAGGCTGTTAAAGCAATTATCAATGCTAAATATTTGAAATTTTTCATTTTGTGTAATTTTTTAATTTTCAACATCCTTCGCACAACGGAAACCTAAATTTTGGGAAGAATAACGGGCTTTCATGCTTCCTCTGAAGGCATAGCGCATAAAGGCAGCATAATTCATCAAATCTGAAGCTCCTATTGCTGCACTGCCGCAGAAGAGGTTTGAATCTTTATCAACGTCTTTTCTGGATTCCCCAGATATTAATACAGAATTAAAATCTAAAGTCCATTCCCAAACCAGACCGTGGAGGTCATAGATTCCCCAATAATTTTTAAAAGTTTCTCCAATGGGGTTATTGAAGGTTTTTGGGGTTTCGTACCAATTAAGAATATATTGGTTGTAGGCTTCAACTGTTCTTGCATCAGGTACATTTTCATTTGCCATAGCTGTAAATTCCCATTCATCAATAGTTGGAAGCCGCTGGCCTTGGCACTCGCAATATTTTTTTGCCGCAAACCAGGAAACATTTGTTACGGGTGCGTTTGGAAGTCCTTTAAAGGTTTCATCATCCTTCCAATTTGTTAAATAACTTTTATCAGCAAATAAAGGTTTGACATTACTTTTTTTCCACTGCGGATATTCTTCTACAAACTTTAAATAATCTGCATTGGTTACAGGATATATATCCATTAAAAACGGTTCAACTTTAACAGTTTTATTTTCTGCGCCGTAAAGCGGTAAATAAACACCGCCTTTTACTAAAACCATTTTATTATTTTGTGCTGTTAACTCACAAAAAAATGAAAGGGTCAAGAAAAGGGCGGTGCAATATAATTTCAATTTAAACAATGTTATTATTTGTTTCTAACGGCTTGAACCATTTCTGGAGTAACTTCTTTTTTAGAGTTGCCCCAACTGTTATAAATGTAAGTAAGTACGTTAGTAACTTCTTCATCACTAAGTGCCTGAGCGGTCATTACACTGTTGTATTTTTTACCGTTAACCGTTATTTCACCAGTTTTTCCGTGCAATACAATATCAATGGCACGATTCACATCAGCATTTAAATAGTCAGATTTTGCCAAAGGAGGAAAAGCGCCTTCAATTCCCTGTCCATTAGCTTGGTGACAGGCAACGCAAGTAGCCATATATTTGTCTTTACCGAAAGCCATTCTTTCTTCAATACTTAATGCTTTCACTTCTTCTTTTTCAGTTTTAGCCCCACCTGTAGGCATAGATTGGATTGCACCACCTTCTGGTAGGTAGATGCCATCACGAATTTCCCCAGAATAAATTGCTTTGTTTTCTTCACCTTCTACTTTTAGCATTGCCAAAGCACCTTTATTGAAGGCTCTAAAAATTGAGTGGTCAACAAGTATAAATGTTCCTGGAACATCCACACGAAATTCGACAATTGCGGCACCTCCAGCAGGTATCATAGTTGTTTGAACGTTTTCGTTAATCAGATCACCACCCTCAACATGAACTTTATCAAATATTTCTCCAATTACGTGAAAAGAAGAAACAAGCCCTGGTCCACCATTACCTACAAAGAGACGTATTTTTTCACCCACTTTTGCGGTGAGTGCATTATCGCCTGTCATTGCACCAACGTGACCATTAAAAACCACATAGTCTGGAGTTTCGTTTATGGCTTTCTGCATATCGAAAGCTTGCAGGCCACGTTCTCCGTATTTACCTTCAGTGTAAAAATCACCTTGCATGATATAATATTCTTTGTCAACTGGTTTCAAACCACCTTCAGGCTCCACCAAGATAAGGCCATACATTCCGTTAGCAATGTGCATCCCTACTGGTGCAGTGGCACAGTGGTAAACATAAAGTCCAGGGTTTAGCACTTTAAAAGAGAATACTTTTTCATGGCCAGGAGCAACAAAAGAAGATTCCGCTCCACCGCCAGGACCATTTACTGCGTGAAGGTCAATGTTGTGTGGAAGTTTGTTGTCTGGGTGATTCTTTAGGTGAAATTCAACCTCGTCGCCCACGCGGGTACGTATAAAACTTCCTGGCACAGTTCCTCCAAATGTCCAATAAACATATTTTACACCGCCGGTCATTTCGCCTTCGCGTTCTTGAATCTCTAAGTCAACGATCAGTTTTTTCGCCATACGTTTTCCTACGGGAGTAGGTACGTATGGTGGCGAAGTAAGTTCCGCAATCATTTCCTGATTTACGGGAATATCTACCGTATCATTGTATTTTTTGTCTGATTGGTCATTAACACAGCCAGACAGAAATGCCACTGCGCCTATACCAAGCAACATTTTGGTAACTAAGTTTTTTTTGATAATTGATTTCATTTGGTTGGTTTTTAAAAGTTTATTCTATTTATTGTTTATTAATTTTCAGTGTCTGGTTTTTGCCAAGTGAATAAAACTGGATCAATAGTTAACATAATCCAAGCCCAGTTATTGGTGTTGCCGTCAAAATTATTTTTTATGATTTCAATACCTTCTTGCGCAAAAAATTGGGAATAGCCAGCTTGGAAACCCACATATTCACTCAATTTATACGAAGTTACTAAATCCAATTCAAATCCTAAATCTTTTGATACTTCGTCATTTATTTTAGCTGCAGCAAAAAATTGATGTAAAGCCAAATTGATATTTGATTTTTTACTGAAGGAATACTTCACATTTCCGTATAAATCTACTAATCCCACACCGTTAATATGGTTGCCTACGTAAAAATAATCCATAAATCCGTTAAACTTATGGTTAGTGCCGTAAAGTGGGTTGAAAGCTTTGTTTTTTCCATCGGCAGGTGCACCATAATCATTTCCGCTTTGCAATTCGCTACCTAAACCAATGTTTAGATTTTCGGTTGCGGAATAATTGGCTTCCAATGAAAGTAGATAGGCGCTTAAATCATTATCAGAAACATCTTTCCCAAGTTGATAATAAAGGTTTGATGAAAAATTGAATTTATTCACATTTGCTTTTAAATGAACTCCTGCAGTTTGACTATAACGTGTTTTATTTTTAGTTTCGTCAGTTTCATCAATGTATTGAAGACCGTTATTCAAAAACAAAAAGCTTGCAGATAATTTTTCCCAATCTTTGTGAAGCCACACATATTGAAGGCTTTTGTAGGTATTGGTGGTTAGTATGTTTCCTGTAAGAGCTTCTTCATCTTGATTATATGCAGCTCCAAAATGAAGCTTCATAAAAGCAGGTTCATACTTTATAACAGCGGCATCGTGGCTTCTTCCTTGCTGCGCCCAGCCTACATTTCCGAAGAAACGTTGATCGTCATAAATAATTTCCTGACGACCAATTTTTAAGGAGAGGTCTTTAACTAATAAAACATCAGCCCAGGCTTGGTGCAATGAAAACCCGTTTTCATCTGCTGTGTTAAGTTGTGGCACATCACCCCAAACCCTTACATCTTGTGGGCTTAAATAGAAATGAAGCTTTTCAGTTTTATATCCAAAGTTAAGTCTGGTGCGTTGTGAAACAAATGCGGCAGGATCTGTATTATCTGGAAAAAGCGTTTTGTATCCGTGGCGAAATTCAAAACGCGGACGGAGTTCTGCATCAACAGTAAATTGTGAATAGGTCTGCGTTATGCTAAAAAATAGAATTATGAATAAAATCTTTTTTGATAACTTCATTTAAGTTGATTTTAATTTCTGATGCAAATGTCATAATATATTCTAATTGAAAATATGACTAATATCAGTAGTCTAAAAAATCTTAGTATAGATTTTAAATCGTCATTGAGAAAAGTTGTGTTTCTGGCTTGCTTCGTTGTAAAAGCACATCAAAAGCCATACAAACATTACGAACAAAAGGACGGCCCTTTTCTGTAATTTGAAGTTTGGTAGAGTGGATTTTAATTAGACCATCATCTTCCATTTCTTTGAGTTTAAGAAGTGCTTCTGGCAATTCTTTAAATTGGAGTGATACATCTTCCCAGGAAGTTTCCAAACGGCACATCATATTCAAAATATGCTTGCGGATGATGAGGTCTTCTTCTTTGAGCATATGGCCTCTATAAACTGGAAGAATTCCCTGCTCAACCAGATCTTGATATTCCTCCACATTTTTTACGTTTTGACCAAAGCTATACCAACTGTCGCCAATAGCTGAAACACCAAGCCCCAGCATTAATTGTGTTTTGCTTTCAGTATAGCCCATAAAATTGCGGTGCAGTTTTTTGTCTTCCACAGCTTTGTAAAGACTATCGGTTTTAAGGGCGAAGTGGTCCATCCCGATTTCAATATAGCCTGCTCCTTCCAGCATTTTTTTTCCGGTTTCATACATTTCTCGCTTTTCTGCGGCGCTTGGCAAATCTTCCTCTTTAAAACCACGTTGGCCATTGCCTTTTATCCACGGCACATGTGCATAACTATAAAAAGCAATGCGGTCTGGCATCAATTCTTTCGTTTTTTCTATAGAATAAATTACGTGTTCTTTTTTCTGAAAAGGGAGTCCGAAAATAATATCGTGGCCAACGGAAGTATAGCCAATTTCGCGTGCACTTTCAGTAACCCGCTTCACGTTCACAAAGGGTTGCAACCTGTGAATCGCAACTTGAACTGTTGGGTTGTAATCCTGAACACCATAGCTAACCCGTGTAAAACCACAATCAAAAAGCGTTTGTAGATGTTCACCTTTGGTGTTGTTGGGATGCCCTTCAAAGCTGAAAGAAGGATTTTTAGCCATCGTGGCGTCATGAAAAATCCCTTTTAAAAGCAATCGTAAATTTTCGGCTGAAAAAAAAGTTGGTGTGCCTCCGCCCAGGTGCAATTCTTTTATAATGGGGCGCTCAGGCAACATTTCTATATAAAGGCGCCATTCTTTTAAAACAGATTCCAAATAGGGAGTTTCAACACCGTGATTCTTTGTTATACGTTTATTACAACCACAAAAGGTGCAGAGACTTTCGCAAAACGGAAGGTGAATGTATAGACTTATTCCTTCAGTAGAATTACTTTCTGAGAAACTTTGGATGACGTTTTTTTTCCATTCGCTTAGTGAAAAATCTTCATTACTCCAATATGGAACTGTTGGATAACTTGTATATCGTGGACCAGGAACGTTGTACTTTGAAACTAAACTGTTTTGCATGGGGTATTTTTTTCATTGTCAAAATTATAGCTGCTCTGTAAGTTATAAAATGATAATTATCAGTCAAAAAAAACTGAATTCAATGAAGGTTTTTATATTTAAATTTCATTATCTCAACAAATACTGCATTCAAAATGTCTTTTAGAGGATTTTTTGAATTTAAGGAACGAGCATTTAGTATTTTTGTGCCTTTCAAGTAAACTAAAATAATTATAAGTTATATGACAACGTTTTTTGAGACATATAAGTCAGATATTATTTATGCGTTAATTATTTTATTTTCAGTAATTGTATTGCGTTTTCTCACCAATGTGATCCATAAACATTTATTGAAAAAAAGGCAAAGGAAACATCCTAATGTAAGACCAAAAGCCATTACTTGGATTAAACGGATACTAAATGCACTTTGGCTTGTTTTAGGGTTTATATTAGTGAGCTCTCTTTTTGTGTATGAAGAAAAGTACGCCGCGCTTCAACACAATTTTAAATTGATTCTCTATTTGGGAATCGTGTCTATTGCGACTATTGTTGGTGCCGCCTCCACGAATATGTGGTTCGGCATGAGTATTAAAAGAAAGATTGAAAATCTTGAAGACCCCACTAGTTTTAAGTTTTTACGGTACGTTGCTATTATTGGAATATACACTGTAGGTATTCTCTTTGCTTTGTTAGCATTTCCTTCTTTAAAAGGAATAGCAAACACTGCTCTTGGCGGGGCGGGCGTCATTGCTTTGATTGCTGGGGTTGCCTCACAAGAAGCACTGTCAAATTTAGTGGGAGGCGTTTTTATTATCTCATTTAAACCTTTCAGAATTGGCGATGTTATAAAAGTTACTGACAACATGGTGGGCACGGTAACAGACATAACCCTAAGGCACACCGTAATCCGCAATTTTGAAAACAAAATGATTGTCATTCCCAACGCAATCATCAATAAAGAAAAACTTGTAAATTATGATTTGGGTGAATTAAAGATTTGTGAGCGCATAGAAATAGGAATTTCCTATGACAGTGATATTGATTTGGCAAAAAGAATAATGCAAGAAGAATGTGAAAAGCATCCTTTAATTTTAGACAACCGTTCAGCGAATGAAATTTTGGACGGAAAACCAATAGTTCGGACAGCGCTTATTTCATTAAATGATTCTTCTGTAACTGTCCGCGCTTGGGCTTGGGCCCGTAATTATTCCGACTCCTTTGATATGCGTTGTGATTTATTTGAAAGCATAAAAAAGCGTTTTGATAGCGAAGGGATTGAGATTCCATTTCCTTACCGCACTATTGTAATGAAAAAGGATAAAGAAAGTGAAGTGAAGCAAAACAATAAAAAGGAAACATTTAAAAAAGAAAAGGATCAAAATGAAAGAAATAGCCAATAGGAATGAAACACTTGTAAAGGTATTGTTTATACTTTGTATGGTGTTATGTATTTTAGGCTACGTTAGCAGTCCCGTGGCTTTGGTGGGCGGATTCCTTTTTTCATATTTTTTAGGGCATCCATTTTTAACACTTAATAGTAAAGCCGTAAACTGGCTTCTGAAAATTGCGGTAGTTGGTCTGGGTTTTGGCATGAACTTAAAAGAAACATTGGCTGCCGGAAAAGAAGGATTTATACTTACCGTTTTTTCAATTTCCGCAACCTTGATTATTGGTTATTTCTTAGGAAAGCTTTTAAAGATGAATAGGAAGGGTAGTCACCTTATCAGTTCCGGAACAGCTATTTGTGGTGGTAGTGCCATTGCTGCTGTTGCGCCTGTTATTGATGCTTCGGAAAAAGATATTTCAATTTCCTTGGGTGTAATCTTTTTGTTGAATTCTATCGCTTTAATTATTTTTCCACCTCTTGGGCATTTGTTAGGGCTGAGCCAGCACGAGTTTGGCCTTTGGTGTGCCATCGCAATTCACGACACCAGTTCAGTTGTTGGGGCGGCCTATACTTTTGGGGAAGAAGCGCTGAAAGTTGCAACTACGGTAAAATTGGCGAGAGCACTTTGGATTATTCCACTTTCATTATTGTCTGTATTTCTTTTTAAAGGAAAAGGGAAAAGCGTAAAAATACCTTATTTTATTTTTCTATTTATTTTGGCAATCGTTCTAAACAGCTACGTGGCCATTCCTGAAGTTATCACATTAAGCATTACCAGTATTTCAAAATCACTTTTAGTACTTACCTTGTTTTTAATAGGCGCAGGGCTTTCCATAGATAAAATAAAGTCTGCTGGTTGGAAACCGATGATTCTTGGCGTTTCACTTTGGGCTTTTATCTCCATAAGCGCGTTGCTGGCTATCATTTTATTATAAAGAGCTTCGTCATATTTTAAAAAGGCATCCAAAAATTTTCTTTTTACTTAAGTTGGGTCGACAACATTTACCTGTATTGAATTAAATATCAATTTTGTTAAAGATATAATACGCTAAGGATAAATAATTTTCCATTTGATGTATTTTGAAATCCTTCAGTATCTCAAGGCAAAAGCATTTAAATGACTCTAAGATTCAAAGACAATTATTAAGAATTAAGTTTTCTTTAGTTCTTCACTTTAATATTTCTTTAGATTTCCCCGCTACTTTTACCTCATATAAATAAATAATCAGGGCATATAGGCACAATTACTTTTTAGGTTACAGTCATCGTTTATTTGAATTAGCCACATTTAAGGGTAACGTACCTAAGTGTAAGCCCTGATAGGGAAGTTGGATTAATATTCGGTTTCGCACTACTTCTTCCCTGGTCAGGCACTATTGTCTTCAATAAGATTTCAATTTTTTTTTATCGTAGATTTAAAGAAGAAAATGAGCAAATTAATAATGAAAAACACGCTGCTTACTCTTGTCTTTTTGTTTTTGGTATTACAAGTTTCAGCCCAAGATATTAGAGAACTTGATTATTATTTGAATCAAGCAAAAAGCAATACTCCGGCCTTGCTCGAAAATAGAAATCTTGAGCAAATAGGTGAACTTCAAAATAAGTTGATAATTGCCCAAAATAAGGCTTTTCAAATTAATGCAACTTCAGAAATTTTGGTAGCTCCTTATTTTGACAATAACGGCAAGCCAATAGACATAACCACAACGCCTTCACCCAATGCTTTTGGTTATGATGTTGGTGTAACTAACGGCGGTTTGTATTCTGCCCAATTGAATGTTACCAAAAACCTTTTTAACCAATCGGCAATCGATAATTTATTGTTTCAGAATAAAATAAATAATGAAGCAATTTCACTTTCCTCTGAAGAGATTTCACATAATCTGATAAAGA
This sequence comes from Aequorivita nionensis, assembly GCF_046352995.1. Lineage (GTDB taxonomy): Bacteria > Bacteroidota > Bacteroidia > Flavobacteriales > Flavobacteriaceae > Aequorivita > Aequorivita nionensis. The sequence goes on from NZ_CP130281.1 coordinate 2,473,398, forward strand.
ACATTACTGATATTTATATTACAACTTACCAACTTCAACTACAAGAAGAATTTACCAAGGAGATTTTAAGTGATTTGGAGAATAGGTTGCAAGTTGTTGAACTATTGGTAAAACGTGCAGTTTTAATGGAAAGTGACTATTTGCTGCTTCAACTTGACATTGAGGGCAAAAAGCTGGAATTGAAACAAATTCAGAATAATTATAAAACCTCTATAGCCCAATTATATAGTTTGTGCGGTATTCCTTTGGAAACTGTTGATAAAATTGCGCAGCCATATATTTTTTTCATAGATGCTCCTGCTGAATTTTTTTACAACAAAAAATTTGAAAATGATAGTTTAAAGGTGGCTGCGGACCAGCAAGTGTTTAACAATCAGTACAAGCCCCAAGTGTCTGTTTATGCAAACACAGGATTGAACGCGGTGGAATTGCAGAATATTGAACATAGAATAGGGGCAAGCGCCGGCCTGCGTTTGACTATTCCTATATATGACGGCAAACAGCGAAAGTATAATGAATTGCAGAACAATTTGAAAAAGGAGAGTCTTGAGCACTATCGTGAAAATTCTAAAATACAACTGAAAAACATGCTTGAAAGCATCAAACAGCAAACGGTAGGTCTTGAGGAGAATATGCAATTGTTGGAGAAACAGTTACAAAAACAGAAAAATATACTTGAAATTTATAAAGGAAAATTGGTGCAGGGGCAGGTATCTATTGTTGACTATCTAAATGTAATCCAAAATTACAAACAGAATGTTTATGCCAAATTGCAAATGCAGACCAATCACTGGTTGTTGCAGAGCCAATATAATTTTATTAACTGGTAACTATGGTTTTAAAATACATCAAAAATATTACAATCATTCTGTTGTTGTTAAACGCAGCGGCTTGCAAGAAAACTGCAGAAACAACTACAACAAAAAAAGCTGCGATTGCAGTGAGCGTAGTAAAAGTTCAGCAAAATGACATCAAGGAATATTTAACTTTTAACGGGGTTACTCAATATCAAAAGAAGGAGAATATACGCTCAAATGTTACTGGATATATTTCATACATGCCCTTTAAAATTGGAGATCATATAGGCTTAGGGCAGACCTTTGCATCACTGCGAACCAAAGAACAGGACGCACTGAAAGAAGCTGTAAAAATTGATAGTTCATTGGCAAAATTTATTGGCCCAATCCGAATTTCAAGTAATGCTACTGGTGTTATTACGGTACTTAACGTAACGCAAAATGATTATGTAGCCGAAGGAGATATATTAGCAACTATTGTACAGCCTAAAAGTTTAGTGGTACAAGTAAATGTTCCTTATGAATATGAAGGAGCTGTAAAAATAGGTTCTGTCTGTGAAATTGTTTTGCAGAACGGGGAAACACTCACCGCAAAAATTACGGGAACCTTGCCAACAATAGACCCAGCGGCACAATCGCAGGTTTTTTTGATAGCACTGCCAGATGAATCGCTTCCTGAAAATTTGAACGTTCAAGTAAAGACTATTTACAAAGAAGCTGTTCAAGCAGTCACAGTTCCCAAAAAAGCGCTTCAAACAAATGAACTTTTGACCGATTATTGGGTGATGAAAGTATTGAATGATTCATTGGCGATAAAGGAAGCTGTTATACCAATGTTAGAAAATGATTCCTTAATACAGATTTCCTCAAAAGGTATAAAAACAGGCGATACCATAATATTGGAAGGTGCATACCAAATGCAGGATTCAACAATTGTAAGCATTCACAACTAATGAAAAAACTGCATACAAATTATAAATTTCCGCTACTTGCCATTGGGATTTTGATTCTAATTGGAGGGTTTTTCACCTATCAAAACCTTAAAACGGGATTGTTCCCAGACATTACTTTTCCTAAGATAAAAGTGATAGCCGATGCGGGCCAACAACCCGTTGACAAAATGATGGCCACGGTAACTATTCCGTTGGAAAACATCATTAGGCGCACCGAAGGCCTTCAATATATTAGAAGCACAACCTCTCGCGGTAGTTGTGAAATTTCGGTTTTTCTGGATTGGAATATGGACATAAATACCGCCAAGGCACAGATTGAATCTTTCATCAATCAATCGCAGGGCAATATTTTACCGAATACCGTTTTTTCAGTTGAAAAAATGAACCCATCCATACTGCCAGTTATGGGGTATTCCTTGGAAGGGGAAGGCCTTTCGCAAGTAGATTTAAAAAAAATAGCCAAATACCAAATCAAACCTTACTTGGCAGCGACATTGGGCGTTTCCGATATTGTTGTCATTGGCGGGAAGGATAAGGAATATCAGATTGTTTTAAAACCGGATGTGCTTAAATCGTTAGGTATTTCTATTGGGGCTATTCAGAATGCGGTGGTCAACTCCAATCTTTTGCAGTCCAACGGATATGTTACAGATTTTAACAGAATGTACCTTACGTTAACCGATAATGCGGTTGATGATTTGGGAGATCTACAAAACTTGGTTATTGTTAACAGTCCAAATAGATTAATCAAACTTCAGGACGTTGCCAGTATAGAAGTAAACGAAGCAAAGGAATACGTGAAAATTCTGGCCAATGGAAAAAACGTTCCCATAATAGCAGTGGTAAAACAGCCTAATGCCAATTTAATTGAAGTTAATAATAACATAGAGCAGAAAGTCGCTGAACTTTCAAAGACACTTCCTAAAGGAGTAGTTCTTAAGCCCTATTACAAACAAGCAGATTTTGTAAACACCAGTATTTCTAGTATTAAAGATGTTTTGTGGATTGGACTGGTTTTAGCACTTTTAGTAGTGATTATTTTTCTTCGCTCCTTTTCAGCAAGTATGGTTGTTCTTTTTACCATTCCAGTTTCATTGTCTTTAACGCTTATCATTTTGGATGCTGTTGGCTATACATTCAATATAATGACGTTGGGAGCAGTAGCTGCGGCAATAGGTTTGATGATTGATGATGTGGTAATTATTATTGAACAGATTCATAAAATACGAGAGGAGCATCCTAAAGAAAATATTGGCTGGTGCGCCCAGGAGGCGATAACTCATTTATTTCCAGCCATGATAGGTTCCTCGTTAAGTACCTTGGTTATTTTCATCCCGTTTGTTTTAATGACGGGGGTTGCTGGAGCCTATTTTCAGGTGATGGCCTTTAGTATGATTATAGCTTTGTCTGCTTCCTTTTTTGTAACCTGGCTTTTAGTTCCCGTTTTGTCTATTCTTTTCACTAGTAATAAATCTATAGAACGAAAGCATACACCAAAAACAAAATGGATACACACCGTTTTGGGAAAACCCATTATAGGAATTGGTTTTTTAGTGATTTGTTTGTTGGTTTTGTTGATTGTTCCTTCCCGATTGCCATCGGGCTTTCTTCCGGAAATGGATGAAGGAAGTATTGTTCTGGACTATAATAGTCCCGCGGGGACAACCCTTGAGGAAACAGACAGAATGCTTCAAATTGTAAATGGAATTTTAGATACCCAGCCCGAGGTAGAGGCATATTCAGCGCGATTGGGAACGCAGATGGGCTTCTTTATTACCGAACCCAATAGTGGCGATTACTTAATAAAACTAAAAAACAAACGAAGTAAAACCACAACGGAAGTTTCAGATGAAATACGCCAACGCGTGGAAGAAGTTCTTCCGCAGTTAACGATAGATTTTGGGCAAGTAATAGGGGATATGTTGGGCGATTTAATGAGTTCCGTGCAGCCCATCGAGGTTAAGGTTTTTGGGGATGATGTTAACGTGCTTGAAGAACTTTCAAAAAAACTGGCGGTTGAAATAGAAACTGTTCCAGGCACAGCCGATGTAAACGATGGAATTATTGTTGCTGGCCCAGCGCTATCTATTATTCCAAACGTCCCTGTTTTGGCTCAGCTTGGCTTAACGGTTGCAGATTTTCAATTACAGTTGCAGACCCAAATTGAGGGGACGGTTGTAAGTTCTATGATTGATAAAGAACAGACCGTACCAATACGGCTTATTTATCCAAATGCGTATAAAAAATCTGTTGCCGATATTAAAAATGCGTCAATATTACTACCAAATGGCGCTAGTGTTCCTTTAGATAATGTAGCTACTATTCAAATGGAAAAAGGTGTCGCTGAAATAAATCGTGAAAACCAAAAGTCAATGGGGGTGATTACTGCCCGTTTGAACAATAGGGATTTGGGCTCTACGCTTAAAGATATTCAAAATCATATAACTAGCAATTTTTCGCTTCCAGCAGGTTATCACATCGAATATGGCGGTGCTTACCAGGAACAACAAAAAGCATTTAATGAACTGATGATGATTTTGATTTCAGCTATTTTATTGGTTTTTATTGTAATTCTTTTTCTCTTCAGAAGAATTAAAATTGCGTTTACCATTGTATTTATTGCAATTTTGGGAGTCGCGGGATGTCTGTTAAGCCTTTACCTAACGGGAACACCGCTAAATGTAGGCAGTTATACAGGAATCATAATGATTGTCGGGATTATTGGGGAGAATTCAATTTTTACATACCGTCAATACTTGGAAATAGACCAATCGCTTTCACATATTGAAAAAATTGAATATTCCATCGCTGCACGCTTGCGCCCCAAATTGATGACTGCTTTTGCGGCAATAATGGCATTAACGCCTCTTGCTTTGGGGATTGGTGCGGGAGCACAACTTCACCAACCGTTAGCCATTGCAGTAATTGGTGGGTTGGTGTTTGCATTGCCACTTTTGCTGGTTGTCCTTCCAACGATGCTTAAAATTATCAAGGAATAAGCGCATAACTATCTTTTGAAACAGACAACAACAATCATTTAAAATGTATCCAATTACAGTCTTTTATTTTTTAAAAATGCTCATATTTGAATCGTAAATAGGGCTATCTACCGCTAAAAAGTCCAAGACACTGTGAAAAATGTTATGTTGTGAATATTCTTGACTATCCTTTAGTTTTCTTGAATCGTCAGACAGCCAAACAATAAACGGAATGTCCAGTTGCTCTTTTGGAGCTATACTGGCGGGTATTCCGTGCATATACAAGTTGTTTTCCCCCAAAGATTCACCATGATCAGAAATAAAAATCATAGAAGAATTGTAGCCTTCCAAATGTTTTAAATCGTCTATTAGGGTGGCTAAAATATAGTCGGTATAGACAATGGTATTATCATACGCATTTATCAATTCTTCCTGAGTGCAATTTGCCAATTCCACACTTTTACATACTGGAGAAAACTTTTCAAATTGTGCTGGGTATTTTTTAAAATACGTAGGGCCGTGGCTGGTACTTGTGTGTAAAACAACCAATATTTTATCTTTTTTACTCGCCAATATCTGTTCTGTCAGACCGTTTAATAATATCTCATCAAATTCACAACTTTCCCCTTCACACCGTTCGCGTAAAGCTTCCTTGTTGTCAAAATTTTTCACGTGTACCGGCGGCTCTCCCCAGTTGGTGGATCGCCAGATGACTTCTACGTCGTTTCTAAATAAGTAATTCGGTAAAATTTCATAAAGGTCACCCGTGTCTTTATGTTCTAAAATACACTTAAGGCCAGCCGTGGTATATGTTGCACAGGATTGGGCGTTGTAGTGATGCACATTTTCTATTTTTGAAAGCAAAGGGTTGGTCTCTTTTTTATAACCGTAAAGCGAAAAATTTTCACTCCTGGCAGATTCTCCAATGACAAGAACAAATACGGATTTTTCAGTATTTTTTATGGTAGCGTTCGGCAATAAAATTTCTTTTTCATTTTTCTCGCTCTTGTGTTTGTAAAATAAACTGATATTAACAGCGTAGGACCAGGGCATTGCCAAACCACCCAAGGTTTTGGAGTTTTTATCAATCCAAAGCCAATTTGAAGCGTTGGCAAAAGCAATAAAAACCAGCACTATTAAGGTTAAAAATATATGGATTAAAAACTTTTTTGGTTTTACACGAACGAACTTAATTTTAAATAGTAATATACTTGGTATAATTCCTATTAAGATTACATAAAGAACCAATCCAAAAGAGAAGAAACTACTGGACTCTTCGTAATTGGTGTTTAGCACATTGCCAATCATTGTTTCGTCTATAATAACGCCATAAGTGTTTACAAAATACACAGCAATTGCGTTGATGATGAAAAACAGAGCCATTAGCCATTTTCCCACCTTTCGCAATAAAAACAATACTAAATAAAAAAAGAAAGCATTTGCAAGTATGGCCGCAATTGTTAAACTGACCAGCAGTAAAATACCGTTCAAGCTTTTAACATCAATATTGCCAAAAACGAATTTAAAAAAAGGGTAGTGGTATAGAACTAAATTAATAAAGCTAAAAAGCAGGGCAAAATAACTTGCTTTAATTTCTTTTGACATAAGCATTTGCAATTATAAAAAAAGTTATAACTAATGATAGCAATGATAAATAAAATATGGGCAAATTTAAGGCTACAATTTTTTTTACAATAAGAAATGCCCAGATTAATAAAATTACCATAAAAAAAGGATAAACTCTTTTGTTCTTGATCCATTCCAACCACGCCACATTATTATTTACCTTAATACCGATAATTGCTGCCAGATAACCAATTGCACTGCCAATAATAACATCAAATGGATAGTGCGCACCAACACCGACCCTTGAAAACACTATAAAAAAACCAACTATAAAAAAAAGTAAAATCCATGCTGTTTTATAGATGATTTTTTTGGGCATAAATGCATATAAAAGTATGGTTATGACAATTAAGGCTGTCATGGAATGTCCTGAAGGCAAAGAGGTGTGGCCTATAAGTGTTTTGCCCATGATTGTAAAGCTTTCATTGTCAAACATTGCTGCGGGTCTTGGCACTGCAAAAAACCTTTTGAGTACGGCAGATACTATTAAAGTAATTATTGAAGATGTTAACAATGCCTGCCAAAATTTAGGGGCATAGAAAAGAAAAATAATTACCAGTGGATAAAATATCAACGCATCACCCAGTTGGGTCAAGTTAAACTGTAAATTGGGATATTCAGATAAATTACTGTTTAGGAAATAAAATAAGGCTTTTTGACTTGCAATATATTCATCACTAAAATTAGTTCCAGCAGAAAGGGAAAAATATAAAAAAAATTAAAACAGTACTAAAAGAGGAGGAATTAAAAACCATAATTTTACGTTTCTAAAATTGTTTCCTACTACAGTGTCCAGTTCAAAATTATTTGTCATTAATATTGATTTGTTAAAGCTGTTTAAACGCTAATTTTAAGGATAAATGTATAGCGCATTTTTAGCTGTTTTTTCAATTCTGAAAATTACAATTTAATTTTTAATGAATTCTGAAGATGTTAATATTCCTCTGCTTTAATATTTCTTTAGAATCTCTCACGACTTTTATTGTGTTAAATTTGAAAGATGAAATATCTCATAGCCGAAGACGAAATTGAACTGCAACAGTCAATAGTTACTTATCTGCAACGCGATGGAAATTTATGTGAAGTAGCCTCAAATTTTAATGAAGCTTCAGAAAAGGTCGCTATTTATGATTACGATGTAATTATTCTGGATATAAATTTGATTTCGGGCAGTGGGCTTGACATTCTCAAATTCATAAAAAAAGAAAAGAAAGATGTTGGCGTAATTATAATTTCGGCAAACAATTCACTAACGGATAAACTGGAAGGGCTCGATTTAGGCGCAGATGATTATATAACGAAACCATTTCATTTGGCCGAATTGAATGCTAGGATAACAGCAGTCTTACGAAGGGGAAAATATGGAGGGGATGAATTAATTGAGTTTAATGAAATAAAAATAGATACACGCTCAAGAACTGCATATATTGATGGAAAAGCAATGGCACTAACTAAAAAGGAATATGATCTTCTTGTGTTTTTTGTATCGAATAAAGGGAGGGTGCTTTCAAGGGAAATCATAGCAGAACATCTTTGGGGCGATAATAGTGATTTGTTGGATAATTTTGATTTCATTTATGTGCACATCAACAATTTGAGAAAAAAACTGACTGCCGAGGGTGCAAAATATATTAAAACGGCCTATGGAAGTGGCTACAAATTTATAGAAGATTGAAGGTGGCAAAAAAAACAAAACTTATTAAAAAAACGTCAAAGACCTTTCTCTTGACCGGGCTTGTGCTGACAGTTTTAAGTTCCATCGTTCTATATTTTTACACAAAAAGCTTGCTTCAAGATCAAGTGGAAGAAAGTCTTTATTCCACAGAGGCTCGGGTTGTGGATGCTTTAAAAAATGATCAAATTGTACTTTCATTTCCTCCTATCACGCAACTGAAAAAAGTACAACATATAAGGCCAGAAATTTTAAAGGACACAATTATTTATGATCCATCGCAAGATGAGATGGAAGCCTTCCGTGAACTCTCAACCTATAAGGAAATAAAGGGACAGATATATAAAATTACGGTCAGAAATCTAGTGGTGGAATCTGAGGATATCCTTGTGGCCATTGTATTTTCAAATATCACCATTTTTGTTTTGGCATTTTTATTTCTGTTCTTTTTCAATACCACAAAGAATATTAAGCTTTGGAATCCTTTTTTCACAAATCTGGAACAGATGAAAAAATTCTCACTTTCATCCAATGAAGAAATTCAACTTGTTGACAGCGACGTTTTGGAATTTTCTGAACTGAAAGATGAAATACTATTATTGACTTCCAAGGTAAAAAATGACTATGAAAATCTAAAACAGTTTACAGAAAATGTCTCGCATGAAATGCAGACACCTTTGGCCATCATTCAGGCAAAGATTGACAATATTATAAATGAACACGACATTAACGATAAACAGTTTGAGCAAATTTCTTCCATTCAAAAAGATATTCAGCGCTTAAAACATCTTAACCAACGGGTTACTATACTTACTAAAATTGATAACAATCAGTTTGTAAAGGTTGAAAATGTAAATATTACTAAACTTTTAAAAGAAAAAATTGAAAATTTTAAAGAGTTGGAAATTAACTATATATCTCTAAATTCAAAAAATGACCTTATCGCTTCAATGGATATTTATCTTGCGGATATTTTGATAAATAACTTAATTTCAAATGCAATAAAACACAATTTTGAAGAAAAAGATATCTCTATAACAACAGAAAACAAAACGCTCGTAATATCAAACTATGGTCAAAATGAGCTGCTGCATCCCGAAAAACTTTTTATGAGATTCTACAGAGAAGTAAACTCTGTACAATCCTCAGGGCTTGGGCTGGCCATCTTAAAAAAGATATGTGACCTTTATAAGTTTGATCTTTCCTATAATTTTTCTGAAAACCAACATTCCTTCACTTTAGTTTTTAAATAATCATTCTTTAGATTCTCTTAAAACCAACTTTAGATTTGGTATTTATTTTTACCTCATAATTTAAACACTATTAGTTATGAAAACAATAAAAGTAATAGTAGCAGTATTAATTTCTTCAGTTATGTTTAGTTTCTGTTCCGCTGGAGAAAAGGTGCCGCAAAAAGTAAAGGACGCTTTTGCTAAAAAGTTCCCAACCGCAAAATCTGTGAAATGGGACAAAGAATCTGCCAATGAATGGGAGGCAGAGTTTAAAATGAATAAAATGGAATATTCTGCAAATTTTTCGGAAGATGGTATTTGGAAAGAAACCGAGCACGAAATATCTGAAAATGATTTACCAGAATCGGTTAAGAAGGCATTGGCCGATGGCTTTCCCAGCTTCAAAACCGAAGAGATGGAAATATCTGAAACCACATCTGGAACAGTTTATGAATTTGAAATTGAAAAAGATGAAACCGATATGGAAGTGGCCATTGATGCTTCAGGAAAAATTACTAAACAAGAAATGAAAAAAGAAGAATCAAATAAAGACGACAAAGATTAGATTAGTTTTTTAGGTTAAGTAAGTTGTTGGTTATTAAAGTGCCGTGAAGTGCCATTTCACGGCGCTTTTTTTTATGGCAATAAATAAGTTTATCTATTTGGGCAACATGTGGCAACGGTGGAAAATCGTTTTTTGAAACCTATTTTGGATAGCTTTACAATACCGAAGTTTGGTCAGTTAGAGAAAATTAGAAAAAAAAGAGCGCACCGAATATTGTGGCACGCTCTTTTAATAATGTCGGGATGACAAGATTTGAACTTGCGACCCCACGCCCCCCAGACGTGTACGCTACCAGGCTGCGCTACATCCCGAATTTTGAAATGCAAAAATAACCAAATTATAAAGTTTGGCAAGTAGATTTTTGTTTAAATGACATACTTAAATCCATTAATGATTATTAGTATTTTCTTAAGCCATATTCCTTTTTTCATTGTTTATTTTTGATAAAATAAAAAAATGACCACCGTGAAGAAAATTGAAAATCATTACGACCTAATCTGTGTTGGGGGCGGAATTATGAGCGCCACACTTGCGCTAATGCTGAAACTGATAGATAAAAACCAAAAAATACTTATACTAGAAAGGTTGGACAGGGTGGCTTTGGAAAGCTCCGCAGCTTGGAATAATGCGGGAACGGGACATTCCGCTTTTTGCGAGTTGAATTACACATCCGAAAACGAAGATGGTTCCATCGATGTTTCAAAGGCAATAAAAGTTTGCACCCAATTTGAAAAATCGAAACAGTTTTGGTCCTTTTTGATAAATAATAATTTAATTAAAAACCCAAAAGATTTTATTCACCCTGTTCCGCACCATAGTTGGGTGGAAGGAGAAGATAATGTTGAATTTCTGAAGAAACGCGTAGCCGAAATGACAAAGCATCCTATGTTTGAGGGAATGAAATTTTCAGAAGATTTTAATGAAATGGAACAGTGGTTTCCGTTGATGATGACTGGAAGAAGTACTTCGGAAAAAATAGCGGCAACCCGAATGGAATTAGGCACAGAGGTAAATTACGGTGTGCTTACCCGAACCTTTTTCAAAATTTTGGAAGAAAAATTTGACACCCCAGTTTTCACCCAGCACGAAGTTGAAGATGTAGATCCCACGAAGGACGAAGATTGGTTAGTGAAGATTAAAAATCTCGAAACGAAGGAAAAAATTCATTGTGATGCTGAGCATGTTTTTATTGGCGCCGGCGGTGGTGCATTGCCGTTGCTCCAAAAAGTGGAAATAAATGAAAAGGAAGGTTACGGCGGTTTTCCGGTAAGCGGAGAATGGCTAATCTGCAACAATCGCGAAGTCATTGAAAAGCATCATGCAAAAGTGTACGGCAAAGCTGAAGTAGGGGCGCCCCCAATGTCCATGCCACATTTAGACACGCGCTATATTGACGGAAAACAGGAACTTTTGTTCGGACCTTTCGCGGGTTTCAGCACTAAATTTTTAAAGGAAGGATCGTTTTTTGATCTTTTCAAAAGTATTAAATGGGATAATATCCCTTCTATGTGGGGTGTTTTTTGGCATAATATTCCGCTCACAAAATATCTTATAGAGCAAGTGCGAATGGGTCATGAGGATAGAATGGAAGAACTTCGAAAGTTTATAAAAAACGCAAAAAACACAGATTGGGATTTGAAAGTTGCAGGACAGCGTGTGCAGATAATAAAACGCGATGAAGAGGAGGGAGGTACGCTTGAATTTGGAACTGAGGTGGTTCACAGTAAAGATGGAAGAATCACAGCACTTTTGGGCGCTTCTCCTGGTGCTTCTGTGGCCGTCGATATTATGATTAATCTCTTGCATTTTGCTTATCCAGAGAAGACAAAATCCCAAGAATGGCAGCAAAAATTTTCTGAAATGGTGCCGTTTTGGAACAAAGAAATAGAACAAAATTCCGAAGAATTTAAAAATATACGCATCAAATGTTCTGAAGTACTTCAAATAAATCTTCCGAAGAAAAACGATAGGCTTGCTTAATACTTTAATAACAATTCTTCATAACTTTTAGAGGCACATTCCTTTGAAAGTTGCTATTTTTGCCATTCGAAAATCATTATTGAAGAAAATATCATGAGCGAAACTATTGAAAGAATTAAATGCCTTATCATTGGCTCGGGTCCAGCTGGATATACAGCGGCAATTTACGCTGCGCGTGCAGATTTAAAACCTGTTATGTACACAGGAATGGAACCTGGCGGACAATTGACTACTACCACTGAAGTAGATAATTTTCCCGGCTACCCCGAAGGAATTGACGGTCCAACAATGATGGTGCAACTGCAACAACAAGCCGAACGTTTTGGAACGCAAGTGAGAATTGGAATGGTTACCAACGTTGAATTTAGCAACGAAGTTGGTGGAATCCACAAAGTAACTGTTGATAACTCTACTAAAATTGAAGCTGAAACCGTGATTATTTCAACTGGTGCAACCGCAAAATATTTAGGATTGCCAAGTGAGCAAAAGTTGCGTGGTGGTGGTGTTTCCGCTTGTGCTGTTTGTGATGGTTTTTTCTATAAAAATCAAGATGTTGCAATTGTTGGAGCAGGAGACACTGCTGCTGAGGAAGCTACTTATTTGGCAAATATTTGTAAAAGTGTAACTATGCTTGTTCGTAAAGATTACATGAAAGCTAGTAAAGCTATGCAACATCGCGTTAATAACACAAAAAACCTAAAAGTACTTTACAATACCGAAGTTGATGAGGTGTTGGGAGATATGGTAGTGGAAGGTTTGCGAATGGTTAACAACCAAACGGGCGAAAAGGAAGAGATAAAAATTACAGGTCTTTTTATTGCAATCGGCCACAAACCGAATACTGATATTTTTAAAGGTCAGCTGGATATGGATGATACAGGGTATCTTATCACCAAAGGAAAATCTACAAAAACCAATAAGCCTGGCGTATTTGCAAGCGGCGATGTACAGGACAAAGAATACCGCCAAGCGGTAACCGCTGCGGGAACTGGCTGTATGGCTGCACTGGATGCAGAGCGTTATCTTGCAACAATTGAGACTGAAGTTACCGCATAATTCAAGCTTTTTAAAAAATAAAGAGAGCATCTGAAATTTTTCAGATGCTTTTTATTTTCCAATAAATTGAAAATTCAAAACATTCTCCGTTTCTAATAAATTATATTTGCAGGAAAACCAGTGGTATCAATGAAAATTCGTTTCTTCCTATTTGCTTTTATAGCATTATTTTCTGTGACTGCAAGCACACAGGAAATTATGGAACGGGAACAAATTTTCATTAAAAACCTCAATTCAGTATATCAAAACCCTGAACAGACCATTAAAGTTGCAGATTATCTTTTAGAAAATGCAGCTTCAAATTCTGAAAAAGCGAAAGCACTTTATTTACTTTCAAAAGGAAAAATTCTCAGCGGAGCTACTTCCGAAGGGATTGAGGATTTATTTCGTGCGAAGGAAATTTTAAAGGAAAACGAATCCCCTTTTATTGCTTCATTAGTTTTGGCGGCACTTTCCGAACAGTGCCGAATGGCTGGAGTTGAAGATATAGCTTCAACTGATTTACAGAAAGCGATAAACCTTTCAAAAGAAATCATTTCCGAAAAAGATTTGGCTATCGCCAACACAGTGATTTTTCAGGAAGAATCAAAGATTTTTTCCCGAAACAAGAATTATGAAAAAACATTCCAGAAATTAAAACAGGCTGAAAATTTATCAAATAATGAGGTTCCGGCACTGCGGGCAATTACACAGAATGAATTTGGCAATTACTATTTGAATAGTTCTAAAATTGACAGCGCCGAAGTACATTTTAAGAAATCAATTGCAATTTTAAATAGCTCGGAGTTAAACGATTCTTCTATTGAAAGTGTTGCCCTGCAAGGTTTGGGAAAGGTTTATTTGTTGAAGGATGATTTGGAAACTTCAATTCAATATTACAAAAGCGCCCTAAAAATTCCTTTTGTAGAGAACCCAATCAAAATTGAAGTGTTTGATAATCTATCTGAGTTATATAAAAGAACGGACAGCATATCGCTGGCGCAAAAGTTTTATAACGAAAAAGCTTTGTTAAATGCATCAATGCTCGATTCTGAACGAAATGTGCGGAGCGTCATTATTTCACACATCGATGCGGAGCAGCAAAATAATTTGCTTGACGACAAAAAGAACTATTACAAATGGGGTGCTGGGCTTGCCGTTCTTTTTTTACTAATATTCGTTGGCTATTATTTTTACAACAGAAAACTCAACAGAGAATACCAACGTTTCCAAAAAGTAATTGCCCAGGTAGAAAAAGACGAAAAATTGGAAGCGCCTTTCAGTATTGATGACACTTCTTTAAAACCATCCAAAGGCATAGTAATTCCTCAAGAAACCGAAAAAAATATTTTAGAGCGTTTGGAAGAATTTGAGGCAACAACAAAATTTGCGAACAGCAATATGAATTTAAGCCTGTTGGCAAAACAGATGAAGACAAATTCTAAATATATTTCAGAAATTATACATACCCACAAACAGAAAAATTTCAATACCTACATCAACGAGCTTCGCGTAAATTATATTATCCATTTGATGAAAACCGATAAAGCCTACTTAAACTACAAAGTAAGTTATCTGGCCGAAACTTGCGGTTTTTCCTCACATAGTGCGTTTACAGTTGTTTTCAAATCAATTACTGGTTTTACTCCCAAGCAATTTATCGCCTTTTTAAAGAAAAGCAAAAAGGAGAAAACGGCAACTTTTTAGTACCTTTCGGCTTGATGAAAACCCTACAATTTTTATATAAACTGTTTACAGTTTTCTGTGCTATTATTCTTTTTGGCAGCTCCTTCATGTTGCAGGCACAGACGCGTGCTCAATTGGATAGTTTGCGTTCTGAGGCCAGTGTTATAACCTATAACAATCCTGAGTTGGCAATTGAAAAAGGACTGGAACTTTATAAACTTGCAAAAAAAGATCCCTCAACCCAAATAGGAGCTTTGATAATAGTGGCTAACGGATATGCTGTTTTAAAGAATCACGACAAAGTTTTGGAGTATGCATTTCGGGCTGACTCAATTGCAAAAAAAAGTGAAAACTTCACAGATAGAATACGTGTTCTCGGTTTTATTGGCGGGGAATACCAACGCTTGAATTTGAGCGATAAAGCGTTGAATTATTTAGATCAGGCTTACGATATTTCTGTAAGCCATCCCTTGCCCGATTCCTTAAAATTTCTTCAAGGCAATATTCTTTTTGTAAAAGGATTGATTCAAAAGGATAAATTGGGCTGTGAGTATGCCTTGCAATATTTTAAGCAAGCAGAAGAAGTTTTCAAAAGTAATATTTCCAGCAAGGCCATAAATGCAAGTATTGCCATAGCAAGCAATAAAATAGGCGATTGCAATTTTGAAATGAAGAATTACAAAATAGCAAGGGAGAATTATGAAGAATCCATTTTTTACGCCAAAAAAATAAATGCCATAAAAAGTATTGCCTATTCTGAACTTGGTTTGGCTAAAATCCTTTCAGTAGAGGGTGAAAATAGCAGCGCTATTGAAATGTTGGAAGAAGCGAAAGCCTCTATTAAAAATGTGAACGACATTGGTACAAATAGCGAAATCTATAAAGCACTTTCCGAAAATTATACTGCCATTGGCGATGCTGAAAATGCCAATAAATACACTTCGCTTTATTTGGCTGAACAAGAAAAATTACTTTCCGAAGAAAAGAAATCGCTAAATAAAGTTGTGAGCGATTTGTCTTCAGAAAACGTAAAAAAGCGTGAGGAACAAAAAGACAAATACAACTACCTTTTTCTGTTTTTTGGAATTGTTTTACTGCTTGTAATTCTCATCGTGGTGAGAAAAATCATTGCCAAAAGACGAAAAATATCCCTTCACAAAGAAGAATTGAACAAATCTTCCAAAAATAAAAAATAACAAGTTAATTATTTGTTTTTTAAATAGTTAGTATTATTTTTTGTTTTTTAAATTTCGTGAAATTTCACGAAAATCAAAAAACCTTTCCTTTTATTATAGTATATGGCGTTGTAGGTTTACGCTTCAGAATATTAATTTTTTTAAACAATTTTAGAAATGAAAAAATCACTACAAATTTTACTGTTTTTATTCCTATGTGTGGGGCAGTATGCAAATGCACAGTGTGACATCTCTGAGAATTTCGATTCTTACGGGAATAATGAAGTGCCAACTGATTGGACGATGATAAACACCACAGGTGATTCACAGGCTTATGGGAAGGTTACAAGTAATCCCGCAGCACCAACTCCTCCAAAATATTTTAGGATGTATAATGCAAACGCAACAACTGGGGAATTAATTTTTATATCACCCATGAACGCTACTACTTCTGATGGAAATCACCGTTTAAAGTTTTATGCACAGGGCTCAGTAGAATCTAGTTTGATTGTGGGCACAACAAATGTTGGTGATGGAACAGGAACATTTACCACCGTTGCAACAATAGCTTTAACGGGTACCACAAATTCAGACTGGGTAGCACAGGAGGTTATTATTCCAGCAGGAACAGACCAATACATTTTTTTTCAGCATAACCTTGGATCAACATTTGACCAAGTTAATATAGATAGCGTTTGCTTGGAAACTATTCCAACTTGTTTGGAAGTGACCAATGTGGCATTGTCAAATCCCACGCAAACTTCCGTAGATTTAACTTGGACCGAAAGCGGTACTGGCGAAGACAACTGGGAGTATGTGGTACAAGAAGTAGGAGGTGGCGAACCAACTACTAATGGTACGGAATATACATCAACAGACACAAACCTTTTGGTAACCGTTGATAATTTAGATTTTGATACAGATTATGAAGCATATGTGAGAGCTAATTGTGGTGGAGGCGATTATGGCGCTTGGATAAAAGCTGGCAATACCCTTAGAACATTATGCGGTGCATTCACTGATAATTTTTGTGATGATTTTGCAGGAATACCAGATAACACAGTGCCGTATTGCTGGAGCGTAGTTGATGAACCTGCTGGTGGATGGGCTTATGTAAATTATATAGGGTCGTACGGTAAAAATATGTTTGAATTGTTTTATACCACAACTACCACTGGTGATATTATTGCTATTTCTCCAGAATCAACTTTTGCAACTGATGGTACGCACCGTTTGCGACTCCAAGCAGGTACTTCAAGTGGTAGCCCCGCAGATGTTTTGGAAATTGGTACTATTGATGGTTCAGGTACTTTTGTACAATTTTCTGCGCTTACTTTAACTACAGATAGAAATGCCGTGTACTTGGTAGATTTACCAAACAACGGTCACTCAAAGTTTGCGTTTAAGCACAATGGAGCTGTAAATAAATATATTTGGATAAACACTGTTTGTGTGGAAGACATTCCTTCTTGTCTTGAAGTAACAGATGTTACTGCAACAAATGTTCAGTACAATTCAGCAGATATATCTTGGACTACAAGCGGTTCTGGGGAAACAACTTGGGAATACTTAGTGCAGGAAAGCACGCTGCCAGCGCCAGACTCTACTACAAACGGTACCGAAACAGGAACCAATTCTGTTACTGTTTCTTTGGATCAAAACACAGCATATATTGCTTATGCTCGCGCTAAGTGTGATGTGTCAGATTTTGGAGCGTGGATTGCTTCTGATGTATTTACAACAACTTGTGATACTAAAGTTGCAGAATACAGTGATAGTTTTGAAGGACTTAATGAAGATGGTCAAGATGTTAAGCCTTGCTGGTCAATTTTAGATACAACTACGGGAGATTTTAAAACCTACGCATCACAAAACAATATTTTACCTTCTGACGGCAATTTAATGTTGCGTATGTTTTTCAGCACAAGTTCAGATCCGGAAGGCTTAATTTTAAGCTCTCCCGAGACTTTAGATTTGAATGCTGATAAACAAATTAGGTTCAAAATGAATAAAAGCGCTTCTACTACTGAAGGTTTTAACATCATTGTTGGTACAATGTCAGACCCACAGGATGCTTCAACATTTGTAGTATTGGATGATACAACTCTTAATGAAACCAGTATTGTAGCAGAAACTTGGACGGAATTCACCATAAACTTTTCAAGCTATGACACTAGTTTAAACCATACATATATTGCTTTCAAACCACAACATTCTGGGAATGGAAGTAACTTTAAAAATATTTATATGGATGAATTTCATTATGAATATGTTACTCCACAAGGTTTAAATGATGAACCGGTTAATGCGGCTATATTGACAGCATCTGATGACTATATGTGCAACAATGCCATAACGGGAGATTTTGTAGGTGCAACCCGTACTACTAACTATCCTTGTACCAATCCTGATTACGATGCGTATAAAGATCTTTGGTACCGTTTTACACCGACTGAAACTGGAAAATATGCTTTTTCTATAGAAAGCATTACAGGTGAAGATGTGAACATATTCATTTTTGAAGGTTCTTCGGTAGATTTACAACCAATATCCGTTGGTTGTAGTACGCGATATACGGCCCCAATTCTTAATGGCGGTGAAACGTATTTTGTTTCTATTTCCAGCCCTGAACCAAACACGCAGTTTTCACTTTGCGTTTACAAATTTCCTGAAGTTCCCGTAAATGATGAGCCAAGTGGCGCTATTCTTTTAACGGAATCTGATGATGATACATGTAACAACGGTTTGGAAGGCTATACAGCTTCTGCAACCCATTCCATAGACGTAGATTGTGGAACGGATTTAATAGATGTTTGGTATACCTTCATTCCTACTCAAACAGCGAATTATACTTTTAGAAAAACCCTTATTAACGGCACGGCTCCAACCTATGTTGCTGTTTATTCTGGAACACCGGGTAATTTAACCCGCATATCAGAAACATGTACAACCTATTTGCAAAGGGTAGATTTAACTGCCGGAGAAACTTATTATGTTTCGGTTTCAAGTTCGTTAAGTTCCAGAGCAATTTATTTCACTATTTGCGCATATCCTTCCCCACCAGCGCCTGTAAATGATGAGTGTTCTGGAGGTATTGAATTAACTGTTGGTGCTGATTTTGAAACCAGTTATATAGTTGGCAATAGTACTTCTTCAACCCGAAATGTAAATGATCCTTTGGTAATTTGTTCTGCACTTGAATTTGAGGAAAAAGGAAAAGACGTTTGGTACAAAGTTACTGTTCCGGACTCAGGAAGATTGAAATTGGAAACCAAAACAAATAACGATCCTTATCTTAGTGATATGGGGCTTCAGGCATATAGTGGTATTTGTGGAAGTTTAACTACCATATATTGCGATAATGATGGGGGAGATGGATTTTTCAACTATATAGAACTTGATAATCTTGAACCTGGAACTGAAATTTTAGTACGAGCGTGGGGCTGGGCAGGAACTTATGGCTATTTTAAAATAGCAGCTTATGATGATTCGCCAACTTGTGCCTCTCCAACAGATATTTCAGTTGACGAAATAACTGAGACAACTGCATTGTTAACTTGGACTGCACCATCTCCAGCACCTACCGATGGTTATCAATACATCGTGCAATTGGCAGGAACTGGATACCCAGGAGCAGGAACAGGAGTCCCAACCTCTCAAACACAAGTAGCATTGGATAATTTAATGCCAGATACAGATTATGAAGTATATGTAAAATCAATTTGCAGTGCAAATGGAAGTGCTTGGGAAGGCCCAATTTTATTTACAACTCAAGTAACTGTAGGAATAACTGATCACGAAGCTGCTTCGTTTAAGTTTTATCCAAACCCTGTGAAAGATGTTTTGAACATTTCTTGCAAAGGATTCATTAAACAAGTAACTATCTATAATCTAGCAGGGCAAAAGGTTTATAACACTGAAATAAATAATACTTCAGGTGAAATAAATATGGCGCATTTGGCTTCAGGATTCTATTTGGTTGAAGCTAATGTAGATTCTGAACTTATAAGATTTAAAGTAATAGTTGATTAATTTTTATTGTTAGTAATGCAAAAGCCCCGTTCAAATTCATTTGAACGGGGCTTTTAATTTTACATTATAATTTGGGATTTACAATTTTGTAAACGTAAGAAGTTTAACATCCCCATTTCCACCACTTACATCTGAAAGTTCGATTTTAGAATTGCTCACAGAAACAATATTCCAATCATCATTAATTTCATCAAAAGGAGTTGTCTCGCTAAACTGTAGAACCAATTCTTCACCACTATTGGAAGAATTATCATAAGTCCAAGTACCATTTTCGGTAAAAAGATCATTTTGGGCTACAACGCTACCATCTTCGCCAAAGCTGAAGACAAAACTTTCAAAATCCGTTGTGTGGTCTGATTGGCCATCAATTAATTTGCTAACCATCCATTCACCTTGAGGTAGGGTAGTTTTAATTTCTTCAAACTCATTGGTATTTGCATTACCGGAGTCGTCATCAGAGCTACAGGATGCAAATACAACTACTGCTAATAATATCAATATTCTTTTCATGATTTTTTGTTTTTTTCAAATATGTAATTTTAATGGAGAAAACCTCTTAAAATTATTATAAATGACAAAAGGCCTAACAGTTTTTTAAGTTACTGTTAAGCCTTTTTTGGCAATTCAAGGTGTTTTTTAATAAAATAAAGAAATGTCGATAGCTTTACATTTTGTGTACACTCCCTGAATGACTTTTGTTTGAATTTACTGAAACTGGATTTCCGTAATAGTTTATATCACCGCCGCTACTAACGTGGGTTTCCAGTTTATCCTGTACGTTTACTGTTACTTCTGCACCGCTTGAAGCTTCAGCATTGCAATTGATTACCAAAAGTTCCTTTGCATCCAATTCACTTCCGCTAGAAGCATCTGCATTTAAGGATGTGGCTTTTCCTGAAACTTTTAAATCTGCGCCGCTGCTGCTTTTCGCAATTAAATCCTGAGCAAAAACTTCAACTTCTAAATCTGCACCGCTACTGCTTTTGAGTGTCAAATTTTGACTTTTTATTACGGAATTTCCAGTTACATCAGCGCCACTGCTGGCTTCGACAGTATTTAGTTCCTTAAAAGTGATATATACTTTTTTTGCCTTTGAATGCCCAATATTTTCAGAAGTGGTAACGTGGAGCTTTCCATTTTCAATATCGGTTTCAATATATTGAAGCAGGTTTTCATCAGCTTCTACTACAATTTTATTTTCGCTTCCTTTAGTAAGATAAACGTCTAATCCTGCGCTGCCACGCACTTCGGTAAAATCTGAAGTGACAGCACGTTCTTCAGTTACAACTTTTCCATTGCCGTTTTCTCCAGTATTAATATTAAGGTTGCAGGAACTTAAAATAAGTGCTGCTCCCATTGCGGTAATAAAGGTTGTTGTTTTCATATCTTTTGTTTTTGGTTATTAGTCTATTGTAATGGTTATAGTTTCACTTGTGTTATTTGAAGCGGTGCTTTTATTTTTGAAATCTTCTTTCACTTCCTCTTCCCAATCTTTATTCTTAATGGTTTTTACGCTGTCTATAATTTCTTCAGAATTGTTAATTTCTGTAGAATCCATTTGCTCCATAATTTCTTCTTTCTCATAACAATCAAGACATTCAGCTTCGTTTTTAAGAATTCTGAAATAATGAGCCTCATAATCCCATCCGCTCAATTCAGCAAAATCTGAATTATAACTATAATAGGAAGCTGCATTTTCTTCAGAATAAACAACGGTTCCCTCAGGCACATATACCGTTATTTCAACTTGCTGGTCACGGTATTTATTTTTGGTATCTGTAATGAAAAACCCATCGAGCATCAAACTATTATTTTCAAAAGAATATTTGTATTCTATGGCTTCAGCTCGTTTTTTTGCATCGAGTTGATTGTTTCCTTCAGCAGATTTTTCAATTACTATTTTCCCGATTAAATCCTTTGAAGGCTTTATGTTTACAATAATGTCATTAGAATAGATTATTCTTTTATCATCTTCGGTGTATTTTAACTCTAGACCATTCTTACGTCTCACTTCATAACTGAATTGTTTATCGGCACGCATGGCGATTCTTAAGGTATCTCCAGTGTTTATGGCAATTACTTGTTCCTCAATATAATTACCATCGTAAGCTTGTTCGGTTGCTTGTTTTATACCCAAGATAGCCAAACCGATTACGGATAAAGCCCAAACCACAATTAGTAATATTTTTACGGTAGAGCTCATAGATTTTAGGTTACTGATTAAAAGTTTTAGACCTAAAACAAAGAGCACAAAGAATGGAATGCCGATTGCGAATAAGGATAACAGTGCTAACAGCCATATTGGAACATTGGTGGTATCAACCAGAGCAATGTATTCAGTTATTTCAGAATTGCCCCAAAAATCTATGGAACCAAATGTGAAAAAACCTACTACCAGTCCAATAATAGTAGAAAGAGCAACGATGATTATCAGCACTCCAATAAACTTTACAAAAACTTTAAAGAGTGTCATGATTACGTTTCCCAAACTATCTGCAAAACTGGATGCACCACTTTTTACCTTGTTGCCGTATTTGTCGTAATCTACGTTTTTTACACGGTCTGCAACATTGTCAAAACCTTCCTTGAATTTTCGTTCAATGTTTGAAATGTTGACTGGTTCGCCAGTCATTCGCAACTTTTCTGAAGTTGTAAGTGCTGGCGGAACCAAAATCCACAATAATATATAGACAACCACTGGAGAACCAAAACCAGCAACAATCAACAGTATCCATAGAAGACGGATCCAAATTGCATCAATCCCAAAATAATGGCCCAGACCAGAGGAAACCCCTGAAATATATTTGTTGTCAATATCTCTAAAAAGTTGTTTGTGTGAAGCATTTCCGCGAGATTTTGAATATGTTTTTGACGAAGAAGGGGCATCCTCAAAAATCTCGTCATCAACTTCATAATCTTCCGGCTGTCCCATAACAGCAATCACCTCGTCCAGATTTTTCAAGGTTATTACTTGGGATGGGCTTTCAATTTTTTCAGAAAAAAGTTCGCCTATGCGGGCTTCTATGTCCTGCATTATCTCTTCACTTC
Source organism: Aequorivita nionensis (assembly GCF_046352995.1). GTDB lineage: Bacteria > Bacteroidota > Bacteroidia > Flavobacteriales > Flavobacteriaceae > Aequorivita > Aequorivita nionensis. Next base: position 2,496,177 of record NZ_CP130281.1, read on the forward strand.
CGTCAGCACCTTTTAGCGATTTACGGATGGCGTCCAGGTAGCGCGAAAGTTTCCCAAAGGCATCTTCATCTATGTGGAACGAAGTGCCTGCCAAATTTATATTTACTGTCTTGTTCATTTTGTGTTTTTTTCGCTGGTTACTTTGTTTACGGCCTGTTGCAATTCTGCCCAGGTATCGTTCAATTCGGTTAAAAATAATTTACCGGTGTCGGTAAGATCATAATACTTTCGTGGCGGTCCGCTGGTAGATTCTTCCCAACGGTAGGAAAGCAATCCCGCATTTTTAAGCCTTGTGAGCAGCGGATAGATTGTACCTTCCACGACAAGCATTTTTGCGTCTTTAAGGGTTTCAAGAATGTCTGAAGTGTAAGCTTCACCGTCTTTTAAAACGGAAAGAATGCAGAACTCCAAAACCCCTTTTCGCATCTGCGCTTTTGTGTTTTCGATTTTCATAATTCGTTTTTACTTGTTTTTAATTCCTGTTCGTTATTGATGATGAATGAATAAGGTAGCACGCTTGCGGTTTCTTCACATTGTTGATGAGTCAATGTGCTAACAGTTTCCTGTTCCGTCGGCATGCTTACGCCTATAAACTGCAAAATGGCAGCCAATAGGTAACTAACTAATGTGCTCATTTTGAATAGGGTTAAGATTGGTTTTTATAAATTGAATGCTAAGTGGATATTTATAAAGCTGTCCGCGCGAAGCGTGGATGGAAGCATTGATCACGGCATAAAGTTCAAAAACGAACAATGCCAAGAGCAACAAAATTGCCAACCCAAACAACAATATATAACCAGACAGATTTTGAATGTTGTTCACTGAAAAATGTCCAGCACTATGATCGATTGTTTCTATCAATGAAATAAAATCTGTGGCGAAAATGATAAAGAAGGGAAGGCATATTAGACCTATTAATATAGTATAGATCAAAACGCTCAACTGAAAATTGATAGCTTGTTTTCCGTGTTCGTCCACAAAAGCTTTTTCTTTATTAAAAGTCCAAATCAATAAAGGAGCGATAAAATTCGCAAACGGAAAAAAGTACTTTAAAAAAGTAGACAAGTGAATGAATGCACTTATGTTTTTTTGGTTTTCTGAAATTGTAGTTTCCATAGCTTGTTATTTTCTTATACAAATATATGTCTAAAAGATAGTAGTGTGTTACGCATAGTACTAAAATTAACACAATTTTAACAAATAGGAAGTCACCAATTTATTGAATATATTCGTGTTATATTTATATGAAATGAAACTCAGCCCAAGTAAAATCAATACTTTCTTATTATTCAAATTACCGTCCGCATACTTTACTGGCGTGCGGGTAAAATCAATTTCGAAAACTACTTGCGTTACCACAGTAAAACACAAATGGATTAATCAAAACCCATTTAAATCTATGTTCTGGGCGGTGCAGGGAATGGCTGCCGAACTCAGTACCGGAGCAATGGTAATGGCCAAAATAAAGGAAAGCAATCAAAATATATCGATGCTTGTTGCTAATAATAAAGGTACATTTTCAAAAAAAGCAAAAGGCAGGATCATATTTGTTTGTAATGACGGTGATTTAATTAATAATGCAATTCAAAAAGCAATAAGCACAGAAGAGGGGCAAACTTGCTGGATGAAATCTGAAGGAAAAGATAGTGCTGGTGAGCTTGTTTCTGTATTTGAATTTGAATGGACTGTGAAAATCAAGAAATAAATTTTCAATGTATTTTATAGTTATAAAGGGACATTTAAAGCGTTAACAAATCTTTAACAGGTCTTAATAGAACTCAAAGAGAATTTAATTGACATTTATTTGTTATATTTAAATCAAATTAATCCATAAAACCTTCGCCTATTATTAAAAAGCTACTTAATTTTTACTAAACCTCAATTAGCTATGGCAAGAGCAATGTTTGATTACACCAAAGCTGTACTTTCAAAAGTAAGTTTTGACGTCAATTTGTTCTGCAAGGAATTGAAAAAAGCGTTAACCAGATTGCTTCCCTACGAAGTAGAAGAACTTAAAGTCTGGGTTGATTCGCTTATCAAGCAGAACCCCCAATTAAATCAATGTTTAATTTATCTAAACCCATAAAAAAATCCCGCCTTTTTGGCGGGATTTTTTAGTTATTGGTTAGGTGTAAAGTGTTATTAAGTTGTGTTGCTAATAACACAAACCCCGCTACTTTTTAGTTGGACTAATTATTTTCACATCCTGAAAAGCAATCGCGCCACGGATTACGCCAGAAATTATGTCATACAGTGCATTTATAATTTGCATTTTAAGTTCACTTTTACTGTATATTAAACTCACTTCCCGTGCAGGTGAAGGTTCCTTAAAATATTTTAGATTCTTGGATTGTGAAGTAGAAATATCCAAAGTATGTAAATAGGGCAGAAGCGTCATTCCTAAACCTTCGTCGGCAAGTTTTATTAACGTTTCAAAACTGCCGCTTTCCAATTGAAATTTTTCACTTCCCCCATTTTTTGAAGCTTTGCAAAGATTTATAATTCCATCGCGGAAGCAATGGCCATCTTCCAAAAGAAGAATGTCTTCAATATCAAGATCGTTTACCTCCAATTTTTCTTTTGAAAACAACCTGTGGCTTTCTGGAATATAGCCCACAAAAGGTTCATAATACAAAACCCTTTCCTTAATTTTTTCATGGCCAAGCGGAGTGGCTGCAACTGCCGCGTCCAAATAGCCATCGTTGATTTTAGTTATTATTTCGTCTGTGTTCAGCTCCTCAATTTTCAACTGCACCTTTGGATAACGGTTTGAAAAATTCTTCAAAAACATAGGCAGCAACGTAGGCATTACCGTAGGAATGATGCCAAGCTTGAAAGTTCCACCAATAAAACCCTTTTCCTGATCTACCACATCTTGCATCCGTTCCGATTCATTGACGATGTTTCGGGCCTGCTCCACAATTTTTTTTCCAACGCCGGTAAGCTCAATTGGTTTTTTGCTTCTATCGAAAATTTGGATTTCAAGTTCGTCTTCCAGCTTTTGAATTTGCATACTCAAAGTTGGTTGTGTAACAAAGGTTTTTTCGGCTGCTTTCGTGAAGTTTTGGTGTTCAGCTACAGCCAAAACATATTTAAGTTGGGTGATTGTCATTTCATTAAATATTTAAACAAAGATAGTTTTTATATCAAAAAAAACTATCAAAATATTTAAAAACGAAGATTTTATTTATAACAAAAAGCCCGATATTTTAGTTCGGGCTTTTCAAATTCTATTTCTAAAGTTTTACATTCTAATTTCCATCTCAATGGGTTCATTCCCAACCTCAAATTTTGCATCGCTCCACTGTGGAGGGCCGAAACTCATTATATTATTGGAAATTCCGTAAGGCTCCAGCGGCATTCCATTCACATCAAAATCCATTTGTTTGTTGCCAATTTTATCCTGAAACAATGAAATGCCATAAGTTCCGGGTGCTACATTTTCGAAAGTTGCAATGGCTTTTCCGTCAATAATCTCGGCAATTGCTCTTTTCATTGGCGCGGCTTTTAAAAATATGTCTTCCGTATAAAGGCCCAACAGAACGTTGCCTTCGTCACTAGTTACTGGAACCGTTACGGTTATGGTTGTTCCTTCGGAAGTTGAGGCCGTATCGTTTTGGGCATTTACAAAGTGGGTGAAAAATGTGAATCCGATTAATGCGATGATTGTTTTCATAAGAATACGTTTTAGTGTGTTTGAATTATGAATCAAATGTCCAAAATCTTCACTTTTGAAAGAAAAAGCAATATCCCAACTGTCGAATTTTCTTGCTGAAATGTTATAAAAGACCTCTAGCCTTTATTTCCAGATACTTATTAATGGTGTTCACCGTAAGGTTTTCCGGCGCGGTAAGAATGGATTGGATGCCGTATTTGTGAAGCTCGTTAACTATCAGTTTCTTTTCATAAATAAATTTTTCAGCAATCGTCTTCTCAAAAACTTGATGGGTCGTGGTTGCTTTTTTATGCATAAAAGACTTCAATTCGGTGTTTTCAAAAAAGATAACCACCAAAAGATGCGTTTTATTAATTGCCTGCAAATACGGCAACTGACGGTGCAAAGCATCCATTGTTTCAAAATTTGTGAAGAGCAAAAGCAGGCTTCTTTGCTTGATATGTCGCTTCACATCAACATACAATCGCGAAAAATCACTTTCCGAGAAATCGGTTTCCACGTTGTAAAGTGTTTCCAATATAAGGTGCATTTGTGCACTTCGCCGTTGCGCGATGACACGGTCTTCCACTTTTCGGGAAAACGTGAACATTCCGGCTTTGTCGTTTTTTTTGAGGACTATGTTTGAAATAACAAGCGTAGCATTAATCGCATAATCCAGCAAACTCAATTGGTTGAAAGGCATTTTCATCACCCTTCCTTTATCGATTACCGAATAAACCGGCTGCGATTTCTCGTCCTGAAATTGGTTCACCATCAGGCTGTTTCGCTTTGCGGTGGCTTTCCAATTTATGTTCCGCACATCGTCGCCGGAAGTGTAATCCTTTATTTGCTCAAACTCCATGGTATGACCAATTCTTCGGATTTTTTTAAGTCCGAAAAGTTTCAATCTATTTGTAAAAGCAATAAAATCATACTTTTTTAGCTGAAGAAACGAAGGATAATTTGGAACCATCGCTTCCGCGGAAAACTGTTGTTTCCGGGTAACCAATCCCAAAACCGTAGAGGAAAAGATATTCAGATTTCCAAAATGATATTCGCCACGTTCCGAAGGTCGCACTTGATATGTAAACTTCTTTTCTTCGGAAGCATTCAAAATAGCTTCAATTTTAAAATCACGAATCTGCCATTGAATGGGCAATTCGTCAATAATCTTCACGGAAGTTTTAAACTGAAACCTATTTACGACCTTAATATCAATGGAATTATCATCACCGTTGGAAAGTTTTTCAGGCAGTATTCGCTGTGCCTGAATTCCAGTTTTATTTCGATACAATAAGAAGATATCGAAAACAAAAACTCCCAAAAGCAAATAGAACAAAAGCTTGGCCACGCCAAACAATTCCTGAAAGAAGTACGAAACCACAAACAGAACCGCCAGCGAAAACAGCACTACAAAAAATCGTTTTTTCAAGTATAGGCTTTTTAGAAATCTTTTCAATTTTAGGTTTTTCAATTTAAAACCCTTCGACTGCGCTCAGGGTGACATTAAATTATAGTTTTTTACTCATTACTCATTACTCATTATCTCGGAATTTCAATAGTCTCAATAATCTGTTGCACCACTTTATCTGCCGTTATTCCTTCCATTTCGCGCTCTGGCGTTAGCATAATTCTGTGTCTTAAAACCGAAGGAGCTATTTTTTTAATGTCGTCCGGTGTAACAAAATCGCGGCCGTTCATTGCAGCCAATGCTTTGGAAGCGTTCATTATTGCAAGCGAAGCGCGTGGCGAGGCGCCCAAAAATAAGTTGGCGTTGGTCCGCGTATTGTCCACAATTGCTGCGATGTATTTCAGCAAATTACTTTCAATAATTATTTGTTTTATAGTATGTTGGTATTCGGCAATTTGCTTTGCATTTAAAACTTGCGTCACGCTGTCCAAGACGAAAGCATCTTTCCGGTTGTGTTCGTTTTCAAGTATATGGATTTCCTCTTCCAAACTTGGATAAGGCACATTTATTTTGAAAAGAAAACGGTCCAATTGCGCTTCGGGCAAAGCATACGTTCCTTCTTGTTCCACAGGGTTTTGGGTGGCGAAAACCAAAAATGGCGGTTGCATTTTATATTCCGTTCCGTCCATCGTTACTTGGCGTTCTTCCATAATTTCGAAAAGTGCGGCCTGTGTTTTTGCTGGCGCACGGTTTATTTCGTCAATCAAAACGATGTTTGAGAAAACGGGGCCTTGCTTGAATTCAAATTCACTTGTTTTTACGTTGAAAATTGAAGTTCCTAAAATATCGCTCGGCATCAAATCTGGCGTGAATTGAATTCTGCTGAAATCTACCGCCAATGTTTTTGCCAATAATTTTGCGGTCAACGTCTTCGCAACGCCCGGCACGCCTTCAATTAGTGAATGGCCGTCAGTCAATATTGAAATGATAAGCATTTCCAGCATATCGTGTTGACCAACGATTACTTTGCCTAATTCAGCTTTTATTTTTTCAACAGCTTCCTGCAGATTTTTTAAATCGATTCGCGAGTTGAATTCCAACGGATTTTCCTGTGTTTCTTCCATAATTTTATAGTCTAAATGCTTCTATTTGCTTGTTCAGTTCCAGCAAATCGGCTTCGCTGTGGATTGATTTTTCTTTTAAATGTTTTATTAAGTGCATCAATTTCTGGGTCTTTTCCAACGTGTTTCCACTTTTTAATGCCAGTTTTTTGATGAAATCTTCCGTAATTTCATTTGTGTTCAAATAATATTTTGAGCGAAGGGTTTCCATAAAATAGGTGATTTTTTTCGCAATAATATTGCTGTAATCTTTATGCTGAAAATAGAGATCGCCAATGGTTTTGGTGAATTCCACCGAAGTATTTTCCAGCGGTTCAATCACTTCCACAATCCGCTGTTCCCTTTTTCCCTTGAAAAGTACAAAAATCAATAATCCGCCAATCAAAACATAATAGGCCCAAGTGAGCGGCGCTTGGTCCAAGATAAACCGCATTGGCGAAGTGACTACTTTTCTGCCGGATTTCAGATATTCGTCCCAATAAATTTTGTCTGCATCAATGTATGAAAGTACGTTGGCGGCGTATTGTTCGTTTCCTTTCAGCAGATAATAATTTGAAAAAGCTTCGGGTAGGTTGTGCAATAAAAACTGTCCTTTTCCAAAGTTTACTTTCACATAATTCAAATCTCCCAATACACTTTCGGCATTTTCATAATATCCCAGGGCCGTGGTTTTTAAGGTGTCAATTTCGTTAAATGAAGCTTTAAAAACGCCTTTTTTGAAAGCGGGAAGCGAATCCTGCTTTAGAGAAGGCGAGAAAAATTGAGGGCGAATTTCTTCTTCCAAAATATTGTAATTGGCCGTGGATTCGATGCCCAGGGAATCCCGCAGAATGTAACCAATGCTACGGGAAGCGATAAACACTGTGTTTCCGTTTTCCACATATTTTAAAATTTTATCGGTCTGTCTTTCATCAAAGAATATTTCGTCATTGATAAAAATATAGGCCGAATTTTGCGCATAGGTGCTGTCCGTCAAAAACTCGTAGGGGTCTTTGACAATCTTTTCTATTTCGGCATTTTTGAATAGGGAAGGAGCTTCCTCAAAAAGCACAAATCCGCCGAACGGAATTTTGTCCGTAGAAATGTAACTGGCGCGCCAATCGATAGGTTTTGGGCGCACGAGCTCCGTAATCACGATGCCCAGCAGCGCAATCCCGAAAACCCATAGTACTCTTTTTGAACGTTTATCCAGCATTTTTCAAGTTTTGGTTTAAGCGTTCAAAATCTTTTTTGGCGTTTTCAAATCCTGCTTTGTCCAGCGCATATTCGCCGTACCAAATATTGTCGTACAAATAAGATGTTTTTTTGAAGTTCTCCTTCAAACTTTCACTTGCAATTTCGCGGTAATAATCACTGTTTGTTTTTTCAAAATGCCAATCGATAATATTGTTCAGCGATAGCAATTTCAGTGATTTCAGATACATATATCGTATAGCCAATCGGTAATTTTCTTCCTTTAGAGCATTTTTTATGTAGCTGTCCAAATCTACATTTTCAATATGTTCCTCTTGAATATTCAGCGGTGCGACCATTTTACTTTTTCGGCTGAAAAATGACGAAGCATTATCGCCCACGAGCAGTTTCACCAAAATATAAACCGCAAAAATGATGAGCAATCCATAAATAATGAATTTGACTACTTGATACATTTCGGGCGAAAGATGGATACCGAAAAGTTCGCCAAGTTTGTTGAAAAACCAATTGATGGCCCTTCCCAAAAAGTTTTCGGCTTCGCCTTCCATGGAGTCGTAGTCAAAATCACTTCCGGAATATTTTTCGGATAAATTTTCAGTAAAATGTTTTGGAACTATCTTACTGCTGTCCACTGCAACGGTCAAACTATCTTTCACAGTTGCAGTTGCAAAAAAAGTATTCAATAGGAAAAATGATATGAGGAGAAATCTATTCACCAGCGCCAATGTTATCAATACGTTCACGAGTGGCCTCATTATAGGTTTCTTCGTGAAGGGAATAATAGAGAATTCCGTTTACAAACTGCGATAGCGACTGGTTGATGGTATATAGTATTAAAACAAATGAAAGTGCCAGCGTCCAAATTAGATTTGCAACTGGCGAATTGGCAAGGTCAACGCCCGTGTCCAAGGAATGGAAGGCGTATATGCCTATCAAAATTCCAGGAATCATCATTACCACCATCATTAAAATACCAAGTAACATACCGATTACAAGGTTTGAAAGCACACTTTTCCAAAAGAACTTTCTCATCAACTTCCAACCTTCACCGAAAGCGTCGGTTACTTCTTTGTTATCGTTCAGCATCGCCATAAAGGATAGTCCCATCCAACTCATAAAGGCCAAAATCATAATATAATAAGCAATCGTCCCCAATAGTGGAATGAAGGAGATTACAACGCCAAAAATCATTAAAACTACGTACATAAACATCGCCAAAATAACGAAGAGAATTATTTTTCCGAGGTTTAGTTTTATCATTTCCCAGACTTTTCTTTTTTCCACAGCTTCGCCTTTGTTTTGTTCATATTGAATCATATAAACTGCCGCGAGGCTATAATTTAGTAGTGCAGTGATAAGAAATAGAATAACAAAACCAACTACCCCAACAATAAAATAAGCTTGATAGCTTGAATTGTCTGCTTCTATTCCATAAGCGGGCGTGTTTACAAAAGTGCCAACAAAACCAGTTACCAAAAGATAGCTTACTCCCAAAAAACCAAGAATAAAAATTCCGTTGTAGCTTATGAAAATATTTAAAAATGGCTTGAAATTCTTTTTAAAAAACTCGAAATAGGTCGTGATCATTTCGCCTACATCGCGTTGCTGTTTAAGCGGTATATGTTTGTGTTGCATGCTTTTTGTTGAGGATGATTGGATAAATAACGTAATAAAAAATAATAAGTGCCAAGGAACTAAAAATAATGGTCATTGCCAACCAAACGGGCATATTGCTATAACGGGTTATGAACCCTTCAATAAACCCGGCAATTATGAAAAATGGAATCGTACTGACCACAATTTTAAGTCCGTCCTTTGCGCCTTTCAAAAAGGAAACTTTCCGTGAATATGTTTTTGGGAAAAGAATGCTGTTGCCCATCACCATTCCCGCGCAACCAGCAATTACGATTACTGAAATTTCAATAGTTCCGTGCAGCCAAATGCTTTTTGAAGCTTCGAAAAGTAGATCGCGGTTGTAAAAAAACGTAAAAAAGGCACCGAGCATCACACCATTGCTGAACAGTAAATAAGCCGTTCCCAAAGAAGTGATAACACCAAAAGCGTAAGCCAAAAATGCTACGCGAATGTTGTTAATTGTGATTCCCAAAAAAGTACCGATTTCGCTGCCACTTTTGTAAATGGCCGTTGGGTCGCCCTTGTCAATATTGTTTAATGTTTCGTTTACGTAACCATCTCCCAAAATCAACCGAACGAAAGAGTCATCATTTAAAGCAGAAATTGCGCCGATTGCAGTAGCTATTGCGAAAATCAAAAACGAAAAGAGTAACATACGCTGGTGCTGTCTAAAAAACAGCGGAAATTCATATTTCCAAAAACTTACGATTCTATTTTTCGACTCTTTTTTGTTCTTATAAATCTTTTGGTGCGCTTGAGATGCCAATGAATTTAAATACTGAAGCGCTTTGCTGTCAGGATAATAGGTTTGCGCATAAGCAAGGTCGTTGGTGAGTTGAATGTAATGGTCGGCAAGCTGGTCTGGACTTATTTTTGAATTAAGTGTGATTGCCTTTTCAAAAGCAATCCATTTTTCCTTATTTTGCTTGACGAATGCCGCTTCGCGCATCTGTTGAAATTTTTGGATAAATATAACCACTTGCTTTTACATGGCAAACTTAGAAATCAATACAACTCAAAACGTAAACCTAGACTATAAAATAGTTAGTGTAGGCGAACGTATTCTAGCTTTTTTAATAGACCTATTTCTGTTTTTCGTGTATTTCTATATTGTTGAATTAGCCACGGAAGCAATGAATATGGCTTTTAGCGATAATTGGACTGTTTTTGGACTGCAACAATTAATGCTTTTGCCAGTAATGTTTTATTCGCTCTATATGCACATTCTTTTCAATGGAAGAACAGTAGGCAAGATGGCGATGAAAACGCGTGTTGTTAAGCTTGATGGAAGCCCAGCACGGTGGAGCGATTATATGATTCTATGGATGCTTCGGTTGGTAGATATTTGGATCTTTTTGGGATCCATTGGTTTGCTTTCAATAATTTTTTCTGACAGAAGACAGCGTGTTGGTGACCACGCTGCGGGAACTGTTGTGATAAGCACCAAAAACAAAGTAAAAATAAGTCACACCATTTTAGAAGAAATAGCAGAAGATTACCAACCGAAGTTTTTGAATGTAACCAAACTGACTGATAAAGACGCAAGGCTTATAAAAGAAACGTATCTTATTGCAATAAAATCAAGTGATTTCAAAACCTTGAACGCGCTTCGAAAAAAAGTGGAAAGTGTTTTGGAGACTTCTTCAGATTTATATGACAAACAATATATAGATACCGTCTTGCGCGATTATAACCATTTTACCCAGAACATGTGAAGCTAATATTACTCATAGATATTCTCGGAACCGTTGCATTTGCAATTTCAGGAGTGCTTACGGCGCTCAACAAACGTTTGGATCCATTCGGAATTTTGATAATTGCTTTTGTAACTGCTGTTGGCGGCGGAACATTACGCGACATTCTTATTGATGCAAACGTAGCTTGGATGCGTAACCTTACTTATGTATATGTTATTTTCGGTTCCACGGTATTTGCGGTAGTTTTTAGAAAAAGATTGGGTTATATTCGGCGTTCGCTGTTTTTGTTTGACACTATTGGAATTGCATTATACACTATAGTTGGAGTGGAGAAGGGGATTGCGGCAGGTTTTCATCCAATAATTTGCGTTGCTTTGGGAACAATGACGGCCTGTTTTGGAGGTGTGCTGCGCGATATACTCTGTAATGAAATCCCTATTATTTTCAGAAAGGAAATTTATGCAACGGCTTGTATCTTGGGTGCTTCGGCCTACTTTCTTTTACATTTCACCCCATTAAAAGAAGATTTTATTGTGATAATCTCTGGCTCAATTGTAATTATTGTTCGCTTGCTTGCTGTTTACTTTAAGCTTTCGTTACCTAGTATTTATAGGAATGAAGAGTTGGAGTGAAGTCTATGAGTCGAGGAGTTTAAAAGTTTAGAAGAATATTTAATATATATTGTGATGAAAATTAAGCTGCCCAAAATCTTTTATATGAAAAACATTTACGTTCTATTTTTCTTTTTAATCTGTGGTTTTGCAAATGCACAGATTGTGAATATTCCGGATGCTAATTTTAAGAATGCTTTGATAACAAACAATGGAATTGATATCAACAATGATGGTGAAATACAAGTCTCTGAAGCAGAAGCCGCTAATCAAATAAGAGTAAATGACTTTGGAATTGTTTCCATGGAAGGATTAGAATATTTTATCAATATAGTTAAGTTGTACTGTAATAAAAATCAGATAGAGATTTTAGATATTTCTCAAAACACAAAACTTGAGCAATTGGAATGCTATGAAAATCAAATTACTACACTTGATTTCACAAACAATCCATATTTAAGATTTTTATGGAGTGAAGACAATCCTCTGCAAACATTGAATGTTACCTCAAATCCAAGTTTGGAATTCTTATATTCCCATAACTGCCTTTTACAGGAATTGGACGTTTCTAATAATCCAAATTTACAAGAGCTTGATATCGATTTTAACCAGATATCAACTTTAGATTTATCCCAGAACATAAATCTATATAGTTTGTACGCTTGGAATAATGAATTAATTAGCTTAAACCTTCAAAATGGAAATAATACCATAATTGGAACTATGCAAGTTTTCGACAATCCCAATCTAACTTGTATCCAAGTTGATGATGTTATTTTTGCAAATAGCCAACCTTGCGGTTATCCGAATAATTATAACGGCTGGTGCAAAGACGAAACCGCAAGCTACAGCGAAAGCTGTCTAATAGGCACCCAAGATTTCACAACAATAGATTTTCAACTATTCCCAAACCCAACAGGAAATTTCCTGAATATCCAATCAAAAGAAAATGTTGAAAGCGTAAAAATCTATACCACTCAAGGAATTTTGATAATGGAAGTTTCATCAAAAAACGTTGATGTTTCACAATTAACAGCAGGTTTGTATCTCATTCAAATAACCGCTCACGGCAAATCGCTTACCGAGAAATTTATCAAACAATAAGTCAAGAAGCCTGCCCTTACCGCAGTCAAAGAGTCCGTGTCACAAAAACCTCCACAGTTGGTGGAGAGAACTTTTTACTTGAGTGAGAAACCTCCTCACTCGAGGAAGAACGCTACACACTTGAGTGTGAAACATCCTCACTAGAGAAAGAAACCTTCACACCCGAGGATGAAAACTCCGTACTTGAAGGAGAAAACTCCGTACTTAGTAGAGAAATCTCTGCACCCGAGGAAGGAAATTCCGCACTTGAGATAGAAACCTCTGCACCCGAGAGAGAAACCTCCCTACGTAAATCACCATATTACAAGACCCTTCCGCTTTTTTGATTGGAATTTGGAATTTGTTTTTTAAAATTTACTTGGTCCCGAAACTTCGGGAGGAGCATGTAATTTGGAGCTTCCTATTCAATCACCTTCGCAGTAATATAAATATTGCTCAATGGCCAATCCCCATCATCTACCTTCACTTTTGAAATTTCTTCCACCACGTCCATTCCTTTGGTCACTTTCCCGAAGATGGTGTATTTTCCGTTTAAATGTGTTGTTGAGGATTTTGGCCCAAGGAAGATAAAAAATTCATAAGGCGCCGTTCTATTGTCTGGGTTTTCACGATATTCCTTTGCGCCCGAAACTGTTCCATATTCGTGAACACGTCCTGGAATTATTTCAGCAGGCAGTAAATATTTATTTCCCAAAGCGTTCCGTTTTCTTGGGGTTGAAACTATATCGCTATTTCCAGCTTGAATTATAAAATTGGGGACTACACGATGAAAAAAGGTTTCGTCAAAATATTTTTGCTTCACCAAATAGATCATATTGGCGCGGTGAAGGGGCGTATCTTTATAAAGCTCAATTTCAATATCGCCAAATCGGCTTGAAATTAGAACTTTAGTTTCTGGGTTGTTTTTTCCGTATTCGGTTAAAAAGGCAACCACATTTTCATTGGTGATTTCAGGATATTCTGGTCCAGTCTTTTTTTCGACTTCAACTTCAACTTCATCTTCGTTTTGAATTTCGTTTTGGATTTCGTTTTCATTTTGGGAAGCCTTTTTCTTATCTTCACAGCTTCCGAAGAACAGTACAATTCCGAACAAATAAATAAACAACTTCATCATAAATGGATTTCCGCGATTTTGAAAAACGGATTGTAAAAGTAACAAAAATGGAACTTCCTGGCGAAGCTGTCCAATTTAAAATGGCGCCCATAGAACGTCTGCAAGAACTGAAAAGAGTTGCTCGAGAAAAGAATACCGCAAAACAAGCAGGAGTAATGTCACTTTTTTATCCTTCGGAAAATTTTGAAACAAAACTGATTTTAATCCTTCGGAAAACCTATAAAGGAGTCCATTCTGCCCAAGTTGGTTTTCCTGGAGGTAAGCTGGAAGCGCAAGATAGAACCATTCAAGATGCGGCATTGCGAGAAACGGAAGAAGAAGTTGGCGTTTCGCGCGACACTATTTCAGTATTAAAAAAACTTACCGAAATATACATTCCACCAAGCAATTTTTTTGTGCAACCTTTCTTGGGAATAACTTCAGAATCGCCAAAATTTGTTCCACAGGAAAAAGAAGTAGAAGCACTGATAGAAGTAACTTTGCAGGATTTTATGAATGATGTAAATATTATCACCCAAACGCTTTCCACTTCATATGCCACAAGCATTGAAGTTCCTGCCTTTAAACTGAACGGCCATATAGTTTGGGGCGCTACTGCAATGATGCTCAACGAAGTGCGTGAATTACTGAAAATGACTCTGTAATTGCTTATTTTAGTATCTTTGCTTCCGATTTTATTATGTAGAATGAATAATGAGTTGCTAGACTATAATTACCTACTGAATACTGGCTACAGAATACTGAACACTAAAAAATGACTCTTTTCAAAAAAAATCCTTTTGGACATTATCTTTTTTTAAAACTCTGGTTAATACGGATTGCTGGACTTTTAACGCATCAACGCTTTAAAGGTTTTAACAATTTGCAAATTCATGGAAGTGAGATTTTGAAAACACTTCCGGATAACAATGTACTTTTTGTAAGTAATCATCAAACCTATTTTGCGGATGTTGCAGCAATGCTTCACGTGTTCAACGCAAGCTTAAGCGGAAGAGACGACAGTATAAAAAATGTTGGTTATTTGTGGCGCCCTAAGCTAAATATTTATTTTGTTGCCGCGAAGGAAACAATGAAAGCGGGCTTACTGCCTAAAATTCTTGCTTATGCAGGTTCCATTAGTATAGAACGCACTTGGCGCGAAAAAGGTCAAGATGTGAACAAGCAAGTGAAAATGAGCGATGTTAGCAACATCACCAAAGCGCTTGATGATGGGTGGGTAATCACTTTTCCGCAAGGAACGACCAAACCTTGGAAGCCTATTCGTCGCGGAACAGCACATATCATCAAAAAAAATAAACCTATTGTAGTACCCATTGTAATTGACGGTTTCAGAAGATCTTTTGACAAAAAAGGCATCAGGATTAAAAAGCGTGGCATTCTTCAATCCATGGAAATTAAAGCACCTTTGGAAATTGATTATGAAAATGAAACGATGGACCAAATTGTTGAAAAATTGGAATATGCCATTGAGCAGCACCCTTCTTTTCTAAAAGTAATCCCCGCTTCAGAAATTCTTAGTGAAGAAGAGCTTAACAAGGAGCGTCAGTGGCGTTATTAAATGAGTTTTCATTCGCAGAAACAGTTTTCAATATTTTAAAGGGTACTAACCGCCTAATGCAACTGAAAACTGCTGCTTTTTCACATTTCTATCTTCTTCAGCTCTTTGTAATTTTTGTGAAGTCGTCGCAATAAAATTCCATAAACAATTCTGTAAAACAACAAGACGAAACCAATCATTATAATTCCAAAAAGCATTTGAATAACAAAGAACATTTTCATAAACCTTTCTTGGGAAATGTTTGAAATGCCATAGTCTTCAGTCATAAACCTAAATACCATATCCTGATTTACGTAGTAAAAAATGTTGATACCGATTATCAATACTATTGAAGCAGTTACATTGTAAACCACAAAATATTTCACAGTTTTGCGGGTTCGCAAAATATTTCTCATCAAGTCTTTTATAGAATCTGTAGCAGAAATTTTACGATAGTTTCTGTAAAAAAGAATTATGAAAACACCAAAAACCACATAGTTTAGCACATTAACGCCCAACAAGATATTGTGTAGGCCAATGTCGTCACTAAACTTGGTGCTTGATTCTGGCACAAGAAAGGAAAGGAATGTCCAAAAAAGAATTTCTGCAACGCTTATGAAAAATATCCACTTTACTATAGAGGAGGATTTTTTCAACAACATTTTATAAATGTCTTTATAGGACAAATGCGGTAGTGCCTGCTCTTGGTTTTGCCATTGTTTTTTTAATATTTCAAGTTCATCCATAGTGGGTTACGGATTTAAAATTGTTCGTAATTTTTCTTTTATCCTGTTCATCTTTACTCTCGCGTTTACTTCGGTAATACCAAGTGTTTCTGAAATTTCTTTATAATTTTTATCCTCCAAATAAAGAAACACCAAGGCTTTATCTATATCGTTTAAATTTTTTACGGCACTATACATTAATTTCAAATGTTGTTCGGTGGTATCGTCATAAGGTTCTGAAGAAATTTTAAAACTAACACCTTCAAAATCTTGTGTCTTTATGCTACGTTTTGATTTTCTATAAAGTGTTATCGCTGTATTTAGTGCCACTCGATACATCCACGTACTGAATTTGGAATCGCCCCGAAATTTTGGGTATGCGCGCCAAAGCTGAATGGTTATTTCTTGAAACAGATCGTTGTGCGCCTCACTGTCATTGGTGTATAACCTACAGATTTTGTGTACAATGTTTTGGTTTTCCTCCAATTGGGTCACAAAACTATGTTCCAGTTCCTTGTTCAATGGTTTCTTGTTAGCTTTTAATTAGTGTTCCTTAAAATTGGTTTGTTACAAAAATCCTAAAAAATAAGGTAACTCAATATACAAATCGTACTTTTATAGTATATAAAAAAACGATGAATATTCCTGAAACTGGCGTCCCTCGAATTATTGTGATAGGTGGCGGATTTGCTGGCATTTCCTTCATAAAGAAGCTTAAAAACGAAAAGGTGCAGATCGTGCTTTTTGATAGACATAACTATCACACTTTTCAACCTTTATTATATCAAGTTTCAACAGCTGGTCTTGAACCTGATTCCATAGCTTATCCACTTCGAAAAGTTTTTAGAAAAAATACAGATTTTCACTTCAGAATGGCCGAGGTTGAAAAAATTGATACTGAAAATAGTACAATTTTAACTTCCATAGGAAACCTTCGGTATGACTATTTAGTGATTGCCACAGGTACGCGGACAAATTTCTTCGGAAATAAAAGCATTGCCGAAAATAGCATGCCAATGAAAACAGTACCACAGGCTTTGAATATACGTAGTTTGATACTTCAAAATATTGAAAAAGCTGATATAACTACAGATGAAAGGGAACGAAAAAGTTTGCTCAATTTCGTGATCGCCGGCGCAGGACCAACGGGGGTTGAGCTTGCCGGTGCTTTGGCAGAATTCCGAAAAGGAATTTTAGAAAATGATTACCCCGAACTTGATGAAGATGAAATGCAGGTGCACCTTATTGAAGGTCAAAATAGGGTGTTGCCACCAATGAGTGAAATCGTTTCAAAAAAGGCACAAAAATTCCTTGAAAATCTTGGCGTGCAATTGCATCTTGAGACATTTATCAGTGATTATGACGGCAAAACGGTCACAACCAAAGATGGTAAAAAGTTTGAAACCGCAACCTTTATTTGGGCTGCAGGAGTCACGGGAGCACCAATTAAAGGTATAGATGGGGAAGCTTTGGTTGAAAAAGCGAATAGATATAAAGTTGATGGGTTCAATAAAATAAATGGTTTTGAAAACATTTATGCTTTGGGCGATGTGGCACTAATGGTAACCAATGAATTTCCCAAAGGGCATCCGCAAGTTGCGCAGCCAGCAATTCAACAGGGAAAACATCTTGGAAAAAATTTCAGAAAAATGCTGAAAGGCGATAAAATGGAACCCTTTAAATATTTTGACAAAGGAACCATGGCCACAGTGGGAAGAAATAAAGCGGTCGTGGATATTGGCAAAATGCACTTTGGCGGTGCCATTGCCTGGTTTTTATGGATGTTTGTTCACCTATGGTTTTTGGTAGGTTTCCGAAATAGGGTAGTTACCTTTTTTAATTGGACGTACAGTTACATAAATTATGACCGTGCTGCAAGATTGATTATTCGGCCGTTTAAAAAAGTTTAAAAGAGAAAAGGAGTTAGCGAAAAGCGAAAAGAATAATTTTACCATCAACCATCAACCATCAACCATCAACCATCAACAACTATTGAACTTTCACAGGAATAGGTCCTCCGTTTGAAACCCAACCGCCGCCAATTTCATCAATATTTACATCCAGTTCGTCAGTGGTTTCAATTTTCTTTAAGTTCACTTTCACTTCGTCATACGTATCTACACTTTTTAGATTTACATTAAGCTCGTCATAAGTGTTTATATCCACCAAACGAACGTCCATTACTTCGCTTACAGGCTTGTTTGCAACATTTTCAGAGGCATGGGCCGAAGGAATAATTTCAAAATCCTTTAAAACATTGATGGTTAAACAAATGGCAATGATGGTCAAGATTGTTTTTGTGTACTTGTCTGTTTTCATAATTAAGGTTTAGAAGTTTATGAGTTTATAAGTTAAGGAAGTTGGATTTCAATTATACTGGCTATTTACCAATGACCACTGGAATTTCAGCAATTTTTGTATTTATCGTGAAGCCCTTTTTTGTCCTTTATCATAGGAATGCATTTTTCCAACCTGCTCAGTTTGGTTTTTTCCTGTTTCGCTTCGGCAATATATTCAGCATATTCCCGCTGGCAACTTGGGCTAAGCGCACTGAATTTTTCGGAAAGCTGTTTATCACTCTTAAAGGCTTCTTTCAGTAAACTTGGAATCTCAACTGGCTTTTTTGGACTTTTCTTCAGCTCTTTTCCAGCTTTGGAATTTGCGATGGCTTCATTAATATATTCCAAAACAAGAGCGGAATCAATTTCATCTTCCTCTTCAAAACGCCATTGGCGCAGTGCTTTGGTTACACCTTCTTGGGCATTGATGAGTTTTTTGTGTTTGTCCTTTAAAAACACACCTTGATAAAACCAAAGTGCCATATGGTTTTTGAAATCTGCCATTGCAGCCACTAATTTTCCGTCCAATGTATATGTGGGTTTGCCCCATTTCACTTCTTCCTTTAATTCTGTTTTTTGAAAAACCGCGCGCAGTTGCTGCAATTTTCCTTTCCACTTTGTTTGCTTTGCTATAAAAGCATCTATTTTTTGGGAATCGGTCATTTTGCTTTGTTTTCTTCCGAAGATACAATTTTTCAAATTTTTCGCTTCAGAAAAAATTAGGTTTGAATTTTTATTAAGTGCCAATAAAATCAAATATTCAGCCACTTTTAAGTCCGAAAAATTATGAATTAATTTTTTTATTTGTTGAAAATTAAAATAAATTTATTGTTTATCAATAAATATTTATCTAATTTCGCAATGTAATTTTAAATCAGTCTTACATGAAAACAAATATTATTATGAAAGTTATGAATGTTATATTTTGGATAGTATTCATTGGTTTGTGCATAAAAACTGGAGCTTTGTTAGTCTCTCTTTTTGTGACCCTTTTTATAAATTCAAATGGTGCGGAAGATACTTATATGGGGCTGGACCTATTGGATGTTTACAGTTTCAGCGTGGAATATTACATTGGCGTGGCCAGCTTTTTAATTGCTATAACAGCAATGAAGGCTTACCTTGCCTATCTCGTGATAAAACTTTTTATAAAATTTGATTTAAATTATCCCTTTAATGAAAAAACAGCTTCGCTAATTACACAAATGAGCCATTATGCCCTGAGCATTGGCGTGGTGGCCATAATTGCCGAAAATTATGCAAACCGTATAATGCGGCAGGGGCTTACCCTGCAAATAGACTGGGGTGCTGAACAATTCCTGTTTTTTGCGGGTATTATTTACATTATAGCGTTGGTCTTTAAAAAAGGCGTGGAAATTCAAAACGAAAATGAACTAACAATTTAATTATGCCAATAGTCGTAAACTTGGACGTGATGATGGCCAAGCGAAAAATGTCATTGAATGAACTTTCAGAAAAAGTAGGGTTGACCCTTTCAAACCTTTCCATTCTGAAAACTGGTAAGGCAAAAGCAGTGCGCTTTAGCACGCTGGAAGCCATTTGCGAGGTTTTGGAATGTCAGCCAGGTGATATTTTGGAGTTTGTTGAGTAAGTTTTATCCAAAAATTATTTCTCCTAAAACGAAATACTACAATTGAGACATCCATTTTTACAATTCGGTTTGTTTTTTTCTGAAATGATACCACCAAATTTCACCTTTGACCTGAAATTAAAAATCAACCAATCCATGAAAATTTCTACAATTACTTTTCTAGCAATCCTTTTACCCTCTTATTTTTTTGGTCAAACCACGGTTTCAGGGATAGTTACAGATAATAACGGGACCCCAATATTTGGTGCCAATGTTTATCTTGAAGGAACTTATGATGGTAGCACTTCCGAAGATAACGGAATGTTTTCTTTTGATACTTCTGAAACAGGCACCCAAACATTGACCATTTCATACGTTTCTTTTGAACCATTCAAGCTTACCGATGATGTTTCAAAAATGAAAAACTTAAAGATTACTCTTCGCGAAGATGTAAATTCCTTGGAAACCGTAACCATTTCCGCAGGTTCGTTTTCTGCGGGCGATAACAGTAAGATTTCAGTTTTAAAACCTTTGGATATTGTTACAACAGCAAGTGCTTTGGGTGATTTTGTTGGCGCTTTGCAAACACTTCCCGGAACAACAACTGTCGCGGAAGACGGCCGCCTTTTTGTTCGGGGCGGCGATGCTGGCGAAACGCAGATTTTTATTGATGGTATCCGCGTTTTTACACCTTACAGCCCAACAACCAATAATGTTCCCACGCGCGGGCGTTACAGTCCGTTTCTTTTTGACGGCATTACTTTTTCCACGGGCGGGTATTCCGCAGAATACGGGCAGGCACTTTCCTCGGTTTTGCTTTTGAATACTATTGACGAGCCCACACAGGAAAAGACGGATATTGGCATTATGAGCGTGGGCGGTGCGTTGGGACACACCGAAAAATGGGAAAAAAGTTCATTGAGCTTAAATGCTTCCTATATAAATTTGGCGCCATACATAGCGATTCTTCCCGATAGAAATGATTGGCAAAAACCTTTTGAAACAGCTTCAGGCGAAGCCGTTTTCCGTCAGAAAATAGGGGATGGGCTACTGAAAATTTACGGTGCTTTTGACACTTCCGATTTTGAACTTACGCAGGAAGACATCAACCAACCCGAAGGAACACGTTTTAAATTAAACAACAAAAACTTTTATACAAATGCGAGTTTCAGTGAAATGCTTGAGAATGATTGGACCCTATTTGCTGGAGGAAGTTATACTTACGGAAATACAAAAGTTGGCATTGATGAGGCCGATATAAAAGATGTTGAAAATTCGGCACATTTTAAATTGAAGCTGAACAAACGCTTTAGCAACCGATTTAAACTGAATTTTGGAGCGGAACAGTTTGTAACCGATTTCAACGAAAATTATAATGAACCAAATTTTGCCGCAAAGCTTGGCTTCAACAATAATATTTCAGCTGCCTTTACGGAAGCAGATATTATTTTCTCTCGAAAACTGGCTTTAAAATTGGGCGTTCGCGGAGAATACAGTGAATTGTTTCAAGAGTTTACAATTTCACCGAGAGCTTCTTTTGCTTACAAAACCGGAAAAAGTAGTCAACTATCATTGGCTTATGGAGATTTTTTTCAACAGCCAGAAAACGAGATTTTGAAATTCACCGATAAAGTTGAAGCGCAACACACGCAACATTATATAATGAATTATCAATATTCGGCCAATAACCGTATTTTTAGAGCGGAAGTTTTCAGAAAACAGTACAGTAATCTGGTAAGTTATAATGACGAATTTCCTGATGTAAACACCTCCTTTTCCAACAATGGAGACGGTTACGCGCAAGGTTTGGATCTATTTTGGCGCGATAATGAAACCCTAAAAAATATAGATTATTGGGTAAGTTATTCCTATTTGGATACGGAGCGCAAATACCGAAATTATCCAATTGAAGCCACTCCTTCCTTTGCGAACACACACAATCTTTCATTGGTTGCAAAATACTGGATCAACGATTGGAAAAGCCAGATTGGGTTTAGTTATCAATTTGCCAGTGGCAGGCCTTATACAGATTTGAACAAGCCTGGTTTTCTTCAGGAAAAAACAAAAAGCTACAATAGTTTAAGTTTGAATTGGGCCTATTTAATTTCACAACAAAAAATACTGTATGTTTCCGTAAATAATGCGCTGGCCACAAAAAATATAAATGGCTATCAATACGCAAATGCTCCCGACGCCAATGGAAATTTTGCGCGAAGAGCACTGCGCCCGGCGGCAGACCAGTTCTTTTTTGTTGGCTTTTTCTGGACCATTAGCGATGATGGAAAGGACAATCAGTTGGATAATCTTTAAGGTTACATTTCAGCAGTAAAATTCAACAGTTCGGTTTTTTCAATTTTAATAGGAAAACATTTTAAAGGAAATTTGAATATCAATTAATACTAACTAAAAATAGAAGTCATGCAAAATGTATTCACTTATTTAATAATTTTTTTCACAGCCATCGTGATGCAGGCCCAAACTGAAAACACGGTAAATGCAGATGCGGCACCTACAAAATACCAACAAGGCATGCGGAAAGCATTCCAATTGTGGCAGGAAGACAAATCCTGGGATGCCGCAAATGTGTTTGAGCGCATCGCTTCAGCAGAACCGGACAATTGGCTTCCGCTTTATTACGTGGCCCAAATTAACGTAATCAATAGTTTTACGGAAAAAGACGGAACCAAGTTGAAGGCGCAATTGGATAAAGCGCAGGATTTTATAAACCAAGCAACCACCCTTTCAAAAGACAACCCAGATTTATTGGTTTTGCAGGCGCAATTATATACGGCCTGGATTGTTTTTGACGGCCAACAATATGGAATGACCTATTCCGCGAAAGCTTCTGAACTTTACAACAAAGCGTTGGCATTGGCGCCCAACAATCCGCGGATTATTTTGGCCAAAGCCGAATGGGATATGGGTGGCGCCAAATATTTTGGACAGTCCGTGGAGCCTTACTGCAAAGACATTCAACGCGCCATAGATCTTTTCGCTACCTTTAAACCAGCGGGTGAATTTTACCCAACCTACGGCGAAGAACGGGCAAAGCAGATACAGGCAGAAAGCTGTAAATAAAATATAAATTTTAGGAATGAAGTTTTTTTTAAAAGAATTCGGCAAGGCATTTTTTATAGGTTTTCTCATCTATTTGGTTTTGATGGCCATCACCTATATTTCATTAGGCAGTTTGGGAACGCCACATGAAATGCTTGTGAATTTTGGTTACAATCAGCTTTATTCCGTAGTACTTTATTTGGTGAACGTGCCGTTGTTTCGGTATTTCATTAAAACCCATAGAGGTGAATTTTTCAAATTAAAAAATCTGCTGAAGAGCTTCTTTGGGGCCATTCTTTCAACTTTAGTGGGGCTTTTTGTGCTTCAGGTTTTTTTAAATGTAATCATTGAAGGAGAGGATTTTTTAAAGTTCCTTTCCGAGCAGAAAATTGATTATTACTACGTTGCCTTCATTATTGCAATGGTGGTGAGTATAATTTTTTACTTTGTTTACTATTACAAGTTCAAACAGGAAAATAAGGTAACCGAGCAGAAAATAATCGCGGGCACGGCATCGGCA
Source organism: Aequorivita nionensis (assembly GCF_046352995.1). Classification (GTDB taxonomy): domain Bacteria; phylum Bacteroidota; class Bacteroidia; order Flavobacteriales; family Flavobacteriaceae; genus Aequorivita; species Aequorivita nionensis. The sequence continues at coordinate 2,519,488 of NZ_CP130281.1, forward strand.
AAGTTTGATGCGTTAAAAAACCAACTGGATCCACATTTTCTCTTCAACAGTTTAAACGTGTTGACCAGTTTGATTGAAGAAAACCCCGAAGCCGCAACGCGTTTCACTACTTCGCTTTCAAAGGTGTATCGGTATGTTTTGGAACAGAAAAGCAAGGAGCTGGTTACGTTGGAGGAAGAATTGAAATTTGCGGAACTCTATATGTCACTTTTGGCCGTTCGTTTTGAGGACAGTATCGTTTTTACAACACCTTCAAAATTGGAAAACCCACAAGCAAAGGTGGTTCCGTTATCGCTTCAGCTTTTGTTGGAAAACGCAGTGAAGCACAATCAGGTTATGCCTTCCAAAAAACTTCACATAACTATTTCCGAGGAAAATGGCAATTTGGTTGTGGCCAACAACAGTCAGCCAAAGCAGGTTTTAAAGGAAAGCACGGGTGTTGGCTTGCGAAATATCCGCGACCGATATGCGCTTTTAACGAAACGCCCGGTACTTATTAACGAAACCCAAAAAGAGTTCCGAATTGCAATTCCCGTTTTGGGAGAAAACATTCAAATTATGAATACAACGGATACATTTATTTCAGAAAAAAGATACAAACTCGCCAAAAAACGGGTGGAAAAACTAAAGGTGTTTTATATACATTTTGCTATTTATTGTATTTGTGTGCCCGTATTTATTTACCTTAATTTTCTTTCGCGAGCGGGATTTCCGTGGGCGCTTTTCCCCATTGTGGGCTGGGGCATTGGCGTTACGAGCCATGCTTCGGAAACATTTAATTACAATCCTTTCTTCGGAAAAAATTGGGAGGAACGTAAAATTAGGGAATTGATGGATAAAGAGGATTAACAGTTCATCCCTCAAAAATTACGGTTCGGAAGTTTCAATTTTATATTCGGCTCTGCCTTCAGTAATTTTATACTATAATTTAAAAAACAATTTTAATTATGGAACCTAACGAGAAAGACAGCAAGTATTTTAAAGCGAAAAGACGTGTTGCCGAAATAAAGAAATTCTACAGCAGCTTAATGTTTTATATCATTTTCATAAGCATGCTCGCTGCCCTTAATTATTACACCAACCAATGGGAGTATCCGTGGTTTTTATGGGCTGCTTTTGGTTGGGGTATCGGAATTTTTTTCCAAGCCATCAAAACCTTCCAATGGATGCCTTTTGTGGGCAAGGATTGGGAAGAAAGAAAAATGAAGCAATTTATGGAAGAAGAGGAAAAACACAACCAAAACCGTTGGGAATAATGGAATTTTCAGAAAGCACACAATTGAGAAAGGCCCGAAAGAGGCTGGAAGCGCTAAAAGGATTTTACAAACACTTGTTAGTTTATATTGTTGTGAACATCGCTATTTTTATTGTGAGAGGAAATGTTTTGGAGTTTTTTCAAAACCAGTCCCCCGATAAAAATTTCATAGAATGGGTAGATTGGAATATTTTGATAGTCCCTATTTTTTGGGGAATAGGTTTACTGTTTCACGCTTCAAAAGTATTTCAGTATAAATTTCCCTTTATTAAAAACTGGGAAGAAAGACAGTTAAAAAAATTTATTGAAGAAGATTAGAAAAAAAATGGAAACGAAGCGAAGTTTGGCATATTTGAGAGCAAAGAAAAAAGTGGAAACACTGAAAGGATTTTATAGCCATTTAGCAGTATTTGTTATAATCAATACAGGAATTATAGTAATAAATGCAAATGTTTTCGGAAAGGGGCCTACCAATTTTGAAGATTGGGGCAATTATTTCACCTTATTCTTCTGGGGCATCGGATTGGTCTCGCACGCTATTTATGCGTTCTTTGTACTGAAGGTGCGAAACAATTTTTTAAAACGCTGGGAAGAGAAGAAAATCAACCAATTTTTGGATGAAGAGGAATTTTAAATGCAAAATGTAAAATGTAAAAGTGAAAAGTGAAATTATTTAGTTTTGCCATCAACCATCAACCATCAACCATCAACCATCAACCATCAACTAAAAAATGAACGTACTAATCATCGAAGACGAAAAACCATCTGCCCGCTATTTGCAACGGATGCTGGAAAAACAGGATGTTGTTGTAAACCAAATGCTCCACAGTGTGGAAGAAGCAGTAAATTGGTTCCAAAACAATCCGCATCCAGATTTGATCTTTTTGGATATTCAATTGAGCGACGGACTTTCTTTTGAGATTTTTGATGCCGTTGAAGTGAACAGCGCTATTATATTCACCACCGCTTTTGACGAATACGCATTGCAGGCTTTTAAATTGAACAGTATCGATTATTTATTGAAACCAATTGATGAAGATGAATTGCATACCGCTGTTAAAAAATATAAGTCGTTAAAACCTGCGGTCCAAAACGTACAGTTCAATTTTGAGGATATTAAAAAACTACTTGTAAACCCGATGGAACGCGATTACAAAAAGCGGTTTACGACCAAAATAGGGCAGCATATAAAAATGATTTCCGTTGATGAAATTGAATGTTTTTATTCCGAAAACAAAGGCACCTACGCCCACACCGTTGATGGACGCGATTATCTGTTGGAGACCACTTTGGAACAGTTGGAACAGGAACTTTCCCCTGAAACCTTTTTTAGAATTAGCAGGAAATTTTATGTAAACATCAATTCCATAAAAGATATAATTTCCTACACAAACTCGCGCCTTCAGTTAAAGCTCAATAATTATAAGGAGCAAGAAGTGATCGTTGCCCGGGAGCGGGTAAAGGATTTTAAATTGTGGATTGAATAGTTTTTAGCCTTTCTTTTTGGCAGCTTCAATTCTATTGTCCTGAAAAGAAGAAGGCAAAAGTTTCGGAATAAATTTCACTAAAAGCGGCAAAAGGACGGTTCCGCCTGGTAGCAGAAATATGGTGAGCGATGGAATGGTTTTGCAAATATCCAATAACTGTTCTTTTACTTTAGTTTTTTCCTCAGTAGATAAATCTCGCACAGTAGATTGGCCCAAAAGAACCACCAACTCACCGCTTTCTTCCAGTTCGCGTGTCAAGCGGTCTTTGTTGCGAATAATCAAAAGTTTAACCGTTGCGGCAGACTGTTTGTAAAACTGCTTCACAGGGTTTGAATATTCAAAAAGCAGGATTTTTTCGGTATATTTTTTTGAAAACGTAGCTAAGTCTGATAAACTATTCTGAAGTTCTATTTCGGAAAGGCTTAGCGTTACTAATAATTGTTGCAAAAATTGTTGTTCAGAATAATCAAGTTTTAAATCTTCCCAAACAGTTAGACAGCAAAGATCCAGTATATATTTCTTTTCCAAAGAATCAACATCATTGTCTAAATAGTTCAGACTATCTAAAAAAGTTGCAGAACCTCCTTCACTTTCATCAATTATATATTCCGAGGAGGTCTCAAAAAGCTCAATCAGCAATTTATCGTATTTTGTTTTTTTCTTTTTGGACTTTAACGTGTAAAAACAGGCGGTTAGCACAATGGTTTCTTGCTGTCTGTAATATTTTTTTACAGAATTTGAATCTTTTTGCCAATGTTTATAAGACAACACATCCAGATAGAGAAGGGCATGGGTAAGCAGGGAAATTGTGTTTTTCTTTAAAAGCGAATTGGCGGACTGCAAGCGAGCAGACAATATATGTTCTAATGTATTTGAAGGGCTTTGCGAAAGTGAGAATTTTTGAAAGAAACCCTTTTTCCCCTTTTCAAGTTGATTATAAAACAATAAAATAGATTTGATGGCTTCTTCATAGGTGCCATTTTCATTTGTATGAAAAAACTGAAAGAGCAAGGCATGGAAGAGATTTATTTTGGAAAGCTCTTCTTTGGTAAGTTTCAAATTACCTAAAGTTTTTTTTGGCACTGCGGAAACAGAAACTCCATATATAAAACCCGTATGCTTTAATGTTTCGTAAAACTCGTGGTCATTTTTAAAGGCATCTATAAGTTCTTCTTTTTCAAAAAGATTCAAAAATTTTAAAATCCAATCAGATGCAGAAGGGTTCATTGAATTATTTATGGTTATTTTAGGGCTTTTAAATCACAGTTTTACTTGTTAACAAAATATTAACGCCTTTGCGAAAACCATGCACTTACAATTAAACGTAAGTATAGCGAACAAGTAAAAATAATTAATTAAAACCAACAAAAAAGATGAAAAAATCAAAACTTTTTGCAATAATCGGTGGACTGGGCATAGCCACACTATCGATATTTTTAATTTCTGCTGATCACATTGATGCACCGGCCGTTACAGGCACAAAAGCAGATATTACAGACTTTTACGCCTTTCAAGGCTCCAACAGCAGTAACTTTGTTTTCGTGGCCAACGTTCAAGGGCTTTTGGCACCTGGCGCACCTACAGAGCAAGCTACGTTTGACGAAACTATATTGATTGAGTTCAATATAGATTACAACAATGACCTTAAGGAAGATTTAGTGATCCAAGCTATAAAGCGTGGCGATTCTATGTATTTCTTCGGTCCTTCGGCACCAGCCTTTAGTGGTTCGGAAGGAACTAAAAGTACTATTTCCACTTCAGCGCCGAATAGTGTGAAGATTTCAACTAAAGCTGATGTACAAATAGCGGAAAAAAACGGAATGAAGTTTTTTGCGGGACCTCGGGAAGATCCTTTCTTCTTTGACTTTAATAAATATAACGAAGTTCTTGCAGGAACCGCTTCGGGTTTTGATAACCCCGGCGATGATACTTTTGCGGGCAAAAACGTTTTGAGCGTAGTTGTTGAGTTTCCAAAATCAATGCTTCCAAATGGAACTGCAGGCGTAAATCCATTTGCTGCCAACACTCCTATGTATAATGTTTGGGTGGAAACCAAAAGAAAACAATAAAAATTGCTAACTATAAAAATTATAAAAGATGAAAACATTTAAATATATAACCCTTTTCGCCGCAATAACAACATCACTATTGTTTGTGCAATGTAAAGATGAAGATGACAACGTAATTATTAATGCTACTTGTAACGATGGAATTCTGAACGGTCAGGAAACAGGCATTGACTGTGGAGGTCCAGATTGTTTACCGTGTGGCGAAGTACTCGATTTCAGCGGAACCTTTATTCAGGAAGACCAAATGGGACGTCCAGGAATCAATACCGTATTTGGAACTACAGGTTTTAAAGACGCTTTTAATGTAACCGTTCCTTCTGAAATGCAAGCCGCCTTCCAAAGCAAGTTCCAAACTAACCTTCTTACATTGAATGCAGGTTATACAACAAATGCTTTAGGGCTAAATGCAGAAGTATTTACAACAGTACTTTCAAACGATGTATTGTGGTTGGCGCAAAGTGGAATAACCACCTATTTCAACGGCACCGAAATATTGACTGGTAGAACATTGAGCGATGATGTGATAGATGTATCGTTATTATTGATCTTCGGAGGACCTGGTGGAACAGATAATCCTGGTTTAACCAGCGATGGAGTACCAGCGAATGATGTTGCATTCTCCAGCACCTTCCCTTATATGGCTGGACCATTTTAATTTAGTAAATATTAAACCAAAAAAGAGAACTGTTTGTTCTCTTTTTTGGTTTAAAAACGTTTTTAATAAAAAAACGAAACCAACACAAATTTTTTAAAAAGATGAAAAAGATAATAACAATAGCATGTATTGCTGTTCTTTTTGGGTGTCAAGAAAAGGCTCAAAAAATAACTGACAGCAAAGATTACGATCCATATTTAATTACAAACAATACCCCTTCTAAAAATGCGCTTCACGAAGAGTTTGAGTTTTGGCAGAAAGAATTTGATAACGATTCTACCAATTTGGTAGAAATGAGCCGTATGTCTGGCATACACACTGCGATGTTTGGAATTACGGGAGATATTTCAGAATTAAAAACCTCTGAAAAGCTTATTAAAAAATCACATGATGTTTCAGCACGAAATAAAGATTCCTATTTGCGAAGCTTAGCACACAATTACGTTTCGCAACACCGTTTTAAGGAAGCACAAGTATTGTTGGATAGCGCATATACCTATCCAGATAACCACAGGGAAACCGAAATGATGCTTTTTGATGTAGCTATGGAACTGGGTGAATACAATCGCGCAGATACCCTTTTAGGAAAAATTAAAGATCCAAAGGATTTCAACTATTTGATACGTCTTGCAAAATGGAGCGACCACAACGGCAATCTTGATGCGGCTATAAAATATATGGAACAGGCCAAGCAGATAGCTGAAGAACGTGACAACAGAGGTTTAAAGCTCTGGGTATATAGCAATATTGGTGATTTTTATGGCCATGCCGGAAGACTTCAGGATTCATACAATAGTTATTTAAAAACCTTGGCCATTGAACCGGATAATCATTATGTAAAAAAACAACTTGCTTGGATGGTTTATTCTTCAGAGAAAGACACCAAGGAAGCAAACCGAATTTTGGATTCCGTAATGGTAAACCACAAAGCGCCGGATTATTATCTCCTAAAAGGACAAATGGCAGAATTTGATGGAGATACTTCAGAAGCAAACAAAGAATATGAGAAGTTTATAAAAGCAACAGAAAACCCTGACTATGGTGGAATGTATAACGCTTACCTTATAGATCTTTACGCAGATCGCGAGCCTCAGGAAGCGCTTAAATTAGCTGCGAGGGAAATCACAAACCGAGCTACTCCGGAAACATATCAATTATTGGCATATGCCCAATTGAAAGCAGGCGACAAAGAAGCTGCTCTAAAAACCATAGCGGAATATGTAGAGGGCAAAACATCAGAACCAAAAGCACTTTTTCATTCAGCTTTAATTTATAAAGCAAATGGAATGGAAGACAAAGTAGCTCCACTAAAAGAAGAACTTATGGGAGCCTTTTATGAATTGGGCCCAGTAAAGGCAAAAGAAATTGAAAAATTATAAAAAATTGAAAACCAATTCTTAAACTATTACGTAAATATAGTTGAGGTTGGTTATCTATCAAGAGATTGATAGATTTTATAAAACCGGAAATATCCGGTTTTCAGAGTTTTTTTGTTAGTTGAAGCGTCCGTCAGAAATGATGGACGCTTTGTTTTTATAATGAATTCAAGAAATTTAAATGCTAGTTAATTAATATTTGGCTTCAAATAAAAAAACCTGAACGCGAGTCCAGGTTTTAAATTCTATATTATTTTTTCTTAAATAGTAATCATTCCCAAAGTATATAATTGTGAAAGGGTAGGTGTCTGGCTTCCGCCTTCAGGCTCTAAGGTTATTCCAAAAGCTTCTGGAGTTGGGAAATTTACAAACTTATAGATTCCTTCACCTGCTTTGTTTTCAGGATCTATCAAACCAACACTGGTTGGTGTTAAAGGCTCCATTTTAAGCGACCATACTTGGTAAACCTTTCCGCGGGGCGGAGTAGGTAAACCATTCACATCTATATAGGCCACGTTTTCCTTATTGTTCAAATAAACCTTTGCAAAAGCTTCAGGGGCAACTGCCTGATTTCCTGGAAGTGTATATGCTTGATAATCTTTAGACCTTAAAATTTCAAGGGTTTTATTGTTTTCAGCAAGTTGACTTTCAACTGTGGCTTTTTCTTCCTTTAAAACTGTGTTTTCAGTGGTAGTTACTTGTAGTGAATTGTTTAAATCATTGGTTTGCTTTAACATCCACATAATTCCACCCATAAATAAGATGGCAGCGGCCCAACCTGTGATTGCTGGCCAATTGAGGGTTCTTATTTTGGTGTCCCCAATATCTTTTACATTTCTAATTGAATTTAAAATATAGGTCCACGTCATTGCTTGCACGGGTGGTGCTACTGTTTCAGCTAAGTGCAATAGAGACTCTTCAATAAGTTCAATTTCTCGCTTAACTTCGGGGTGGGCAGCAATTGCTTCTTCCACTTCAGTAACTTCTTCTGGCGGTAATGCGCCACAAACGTAAAGTTCTAAATTTCCTGATGCTATTATTTCTTCTGGAGTCATATTTTTTTTATCCTAAAACCATTGCCCGTAATTCATTTATACAGGTTCTGTTTCTTGTTTTTACTGTTCCTAATGGTAATTCCAATGTTTTTGATGCCTCTACCTGTGTGAATCCTTTAAAATATAAAAGATCAATTATCTTGATACACGCAGGTTTAAGAGCGTCCACGAACTTTTTTAATCCAATAGCGTTGGTTGCTCTGTTTAAACTATCTGAGGATGATAATATATCTACGAAGTTTGTGGTACTTAGGTTTTTTCTAGTGTTCTTAAATGCCTTGGATCGCGTTTCGTCTATGGCGGTATTTCTCGCAATATTTAAAAGCCAAGTAAAAAAACGGCCTTTTTTTACGGAATAGGAAGAGGCATTGTTCCAAACTTTTATAAAAACATCTTGTAATAATTCTTCTGCAGTGTTTTCATCTAAAACGATGCTGTAAATGATTCCGTAAATAGCTTCACTATACATAGTGTATAATCTTGAAAAAGCCTTTTCGTCACCATTTTGCATGGCTATGATGAGATCGTTGGGTTGTTCCATAGAACTTTTTTTTGAAAGTAAATGTAATGAAATTATTACTTTGAAATTTAAATAGTTCTGTTTGTTCCATTAAATAGTAAGTATTCCATGATTTATGTGTTAAATTTCTTTTTGTATTTTAAGAAAAAGTTGTGAAAAATATATTTTTTAATAGCTTTACAAAAACTTAATCTACTTAAAACTAATATTAATCCAAAAAAAACAAAAATGAAAAAAGTTACCCGGAGTTTCTTCCTGGCAATTATGTTGGTGTTTTCGGGCACTATGATTGCGCAAAATGTTTCAGGAGTGATTAACAAACAATTGAATCATTTTTTAGAACAAAATGAATTATTGCCACAAGATCTTCAGTGGCAAATAACAAGTGAAACTGTTAGTAGGACTAGCGGTATTCAACACGTATATTTCAGACAATTACTGAACGATATAGAAATTTATGGAACTGAATCAGGGATCCATACTTTAGCGAATGGTAAAGTAATTTCATCAGACAATAAATTTGTAAAAAGTACTGCTGAAAAACTTTCTGGCACAAATCAACCAGGCCTTACAGCTGCACAAGCAGTACAAGCTGCGGCTATGCAACTTGGGTATTCCTTAAATGGTTCGCTTACTGTATTGGAAGGTTCTAATGGGGTTGCTAGGGAAACATTGCTTAGCGATGGTGGAATTTCTTTAAGCCCGATACCTGCAAAACTGATGTACGCACTTACAGAAACTGACCAATTGGTTTTATGCTGGGATATTTCAATCCAGGAAAAAAGCCAGCAAGATTGGTGGAGCTTAAGAGTTAATGCAACCACAGGCGAAATAGTAAACAGAGCAAACTGGATGGTTAGCTGTGTAATGCACCACGATCACAGTAATGACGTGAAAGTGATGGATTTCAATGCCAACTTATATGATATTCCAAATTATGACGAGATTATAGCTAACAAACCTGCTGCTTGTACAGAATGTTACGAAGTATTTGCACTGCCTCTTGAAAGTCCATACTATGGAGCGCGAACCATTGAAGTTCAACCTGCAGACCCAACTGCTTCCCCATATGGATGGCACGATACCAACGGCGCTGCCGGTGCTGAATATACTACAACACGCGGAAACAATGCAAACGCTTATGAAGATGGAAATAATTCAGGTTATCAGCCAGATGCAGGTTCAAACTTGGAATTTACCGGTTACCCTTTTAGTCAAATTTATACTAGTGGAAATCAATATGAGGATGCTGCAATAACCAACCTTTTCTACATGAACAATATTTTTCACGATATTATGTACCAATATGGTTTTGATGAAGTGAGTGGTAACTTTCAGGAAAATAACTATGGAAACGGCGGGAACGGAAGTGACTCTGTAAATGCAGAAGCTCAAGATGGTTCGGGTAGTTGTAACGCTAACTTTGGAACTCCACCAGATGGTAGTAACCCAACAATGCAAATGTACATTTGTAATGATAAAGATGGTGATTTTGATAATTTGGTTATTATGCACGAATACGGACATGGTGTATCAAACCGTTTAACAGGTGGTCCTGCCGCATCTGGCTGTTTGCAAAACCAAGAGCAAATGGGAGAAGGATGGAGTGACTTTTTTGGAGTATTATTGACAATTGAGCCTGGTGATGTTGGAACAGATGCACGTGCCGTTGGAACGTATCTTTTTGGTCAAGGCCAAGGAGGTGGAGGTATTCGTGATTATCCATACAGTACAGATATGGGTGTGAACCCACAGACTTATGATTTTATTAAAACAGCAGCTGTACCTCACGGCGTAGGTTCTGTATGGGCAGAAACACTTTGGGAAGTAACTTGGGCATTAATAGACGAACACGGTTTTGATCCAAATCCTTATAATTTTACTGGTGATATTAATCAAGATGCAGGAAACATTCAAGCATTGGCATTGGTTACAGAAGGAATGAAATTACAACCTTGTAGCCCTGGTTTTATAGATGGTCGTGATGCAATTTTTGCTGCAGACCAAGCTTTATATGGAGGTGCAAACGAATGCTTGCTTTGGGATGCTTTTGCAAAAAGAGGTTTAGGTTTTAGTGCAAGTCAAGGTTCTTCAAGTAGTAGAAGCGATGGAACTCAAGCTTTTGATACTCCTTCGCAAACAGCTTCATTATCTGTTTTAGAAGAAGTTTGCGCTACTTCTGGAGTACAAACTGGATTAACAGGAGGAACTCCAAATGGTGGTACTTATAGTGGACCAGGAGTTACAGATGATGGCAATGGATCTACATTCACATTTGACCCTGCTGTAGCTGGTGTAGGTGTGCATACAATAACTTATGATGTTCAAGCTGGTCCATGTTCTGTAGCATCATCTGCTACGGATACTATTGAAGTATTGGCAGTACCTGCTGGACCTACAACTACAGGAGCTTCAGATTTCTGTGTTGGCGATCCAGTAACTGTAACGGCTACTCTTAACGACCCTAACAATGTTATCAGATGGTTTGATGCCGCAACTGGAGGTAACTTCCTTTTTGAAGGTACTTCATATACGTTTACACCAACAGGAACCACAAATGTATATGCTCAGGAAAGTGCTCCTGGACCATTATCACAATTGGTTATTTCAGAAATTAGTTTAGAAACACCAGACAGATTAGAAATTCAAAACGTAGGTGTAGCTACAGATTATACTGGATATAAAGTTGCAGTAAGTGACACTCCCTATGCAAACATTAACACTGTAAACTCAATAGTAAAAAACCTTGGAAATATGGCAGCAAATTCTGTTGTCGATTGGAACGATGATGGAGGTTCAGGATATTGGGGTAATAACTTATTCTGGGATAGTTCTGGAACTGGATGGATATTGATTATTGATCCAAGCGGAAACGTGGTTGATTCTGTATTCTGGAATTTCAGTGCTGGTGAGATTGCTGGTTTTAATGTTACAGTCTCAGGATTCAATATTACCGCTGCCGATCTTGATTGGTCTGGCGTTGGTGCCTCATTGGTTTCAGCATGTGGCTCTAATTCTTTTAGAAGAGTTGGTGATACAGATTCTGCCGCAGATTGGTCAGGAATTTGCGAACCTTCAGATTTTGGCACACCAAACAGTGATATTAATTTAGGAGCTTCGGGCTGCCCAGGCGAGCGTACTCTTACTGAAGTTATCGCTGAAACTGAAAACCCAGTGATTACTTGCCCAGCTGACGTTAATGTTTCTGTTCCTAGCGGACAGCAATATACATTGCCAGATTATACAGGTGATGCTTCTGCGACTGACAACTGTAACCCAGATCCAGTTATTACACAGGATCCTGCTGCAGGAACTATGGTTGGAGTAGGTGTTACAACTATGACAATGACTGCAACAGATGCTGCAGGCAATGAAGACACGTGTACTTTTACAGTTACTGTGGATGAATTAATAGGAATTGGCGAAAATGAATTTGCCAACAACTTGCTGCTTTATCCAAATCCAACAACTGGTGAAATCACACTTAAAAATAATACAACAGCACAATTGAACAACATAATCATTACTGATGTGAAAGGTAGAACTATTAAAAACATAGACCTTTCCGGAGCAGGCATTGAAACCAATTTCTCATTGGATGAACTTGCTACAGGAATGTATTTCGTGAAAATAAATGCTGAAAACACAAGTGTTGTAAAACGCATCGTGAAGCTATAATAAATTAAATTTTCAATTTTTTTTAAACCCACGTCAATTTTTTTGACGTGGGTTTTTTTAAACACTTCATTTCAATAACTTTGGCAGATGAAAAAAATTTTGTGTTTTGCAGGCAGTAACAGCAGTAAGTCCATCAATAATAAATTAGTAAGTTTTGCGGCTACTCAAATTGTTGGCCACAGCGTTGAGGTTATTAAACTAACAAACTATGATCTTCCCATGTTTGGAGAAGATATTGAACGTGAAAAAGGATATTCCGTAGATTTGAAAATGCTCCATAACAAAATCAAAGAAGCAGATGCACTTGTAATTTCTGTAAACGAGCATAATGGAGCAGTTTCTGCATATTTTAAAAACACCTTGGATTGGCTTTCTAGACTGGATTATGGTTTTCTCAAAGAAAAGAAAATACTGTTGATGAGTACTTCCAATGGAAAACGTGGCGCTGCTTCCGCTTTGGAATATACTAAAAACGTCTTGCCCAGATTTGGTGCTATTGTTGTTGAAAGCTTTAGTTTCCCTTCCTATTCAGAGAACTTTTCTGAAGAAACACAATCTATTTCCAACGAAGTTTTACTTTTGGGTTTTACAGATGTTATTCAAAATTTTGTGCATCAAATTGAACAATAATGCGCACCGTAAAGAAATACCCTTTTTCTTTAACTGAAGCTTCTAAAAACCGCTTACTCCAATGGGCGCAACAGTTTCAGGAATTTGTGTGGCTGGACAGCAATAACTATTCACAAACCTATGAAACCTATCAGGCAATTCTTGCAGTTGATGCTTTTACGGCCCTTAAAACCGATTCCCAAGATGCTTTTAATAAGTTGAAGGAATACCAATCCACTACAGCAGATTGGATTTTTGGATATCTTTCCTATGATCTTAAAAATGATGTTGAAAATCTTCACTCCAAAAATATAGATGGCCTAGATTTTCCTGATTTGTACTTTTTTCAACCTAAAAAACTGTTTCTTTTTTCTGAAAATAATGTTGAGATGCATTATTTGAATATAGCTTCCGATGAAATGGAAGAAGATTTTAATGCTATTTCTGAAATTATTCAGCAATCCGAGGAATCCGAAATCTCAAAACCTATAAAAATAAGTGTCCGGACTTCCAAAGATAGTTATCTTCAGAAAGTTGAAGAGGTACTTGAGCATATTAAACGTGGAGATATTTATGAAGTGAATATCTGTCAGGAATTCTATTCCGAAGATTCTGAAATCAACCCGCTGGAAACATTTCTTCAGCTTAATAAAATTTCAATACCGCCATTTTCTGTTTTTCTTAAGCTGAATGAAATTTTTGCCCTTTCAGCTTCACCGGAACGGTATTTAAAGAGAACAGGAACCGCTGTTGTTTCCCAACCTATAAAAGGAACGGCAAAGCGCCTAAAAAATAAAGTGGAAGATTTAAAAATGGCGCAGCAATTGGCCAATGACCCTAAAGAGCGTAGCGAAAACATTATGATTACAGATCTGGTGCGCAATGATCTTTCCCGAATTGCCGAAAAAGGAAGTGTTTCCGTTGAAGAACTTTGCACCATTTATACTTTTGAACAAGTTCATCAGATGATTTCCACAGTTGCCTGTAGCGTTGCGCAAACTATTTCCAGCGTTGAAATTTTAAGGAACACTTTCCCAATGGGCAGTATGACAGGTGCCCCGAAAATTTCTGCTATGCAAATCATAGAAGAAACAGAAGACGCCAAACGCGGTTTATACAGCGGAGCTATCGGCTATTTTTCTCCTTCGGGAGATTTTGACTTCAATGTTGTTATTAGAAGTATTCTTTATAATTCCTTAAAAAAATATGTAAGTTTTTCCGTTGGAAGTGCCATTACAATAAACTCCATACCCGAAAAGGAATACGAAGAGTGTTTATTGAAAGCAAAGGCAATGCGGGAAGTTCTGAACAATACTTTATGAGTTTAGAAACTTATAAACCTTCTTTATTAGCTTTTAAGCTTATACAATCCATTTATTAGTGTTTAAGCTAATAAAACCTATTTATTAGTGTTTAAGCTAATAAATTTATATATTTGAATAAACTTTTAAGGAATGAACTATTCGGTTATATCTGGTGATATTGTTTCATCAACAGGCTTGCACACTCAAGATCGCAAATTTGTTGAAGAAAATCTCAATGATCTGCTCCACAATCTGAAACAGGAGTTCAATGTCTATGGCCGTATTATAAAAGGCGATTATTTGGAATGTGTTGTTCCCAATGCCGCAGAAGGTCTGCAAGTGGCATTGGCCATAAAGAGTTTTGTGAAGGCAATTCCAATAAAAATAAAAACGTATAAAAGTGAAGACAATAGAATAAAGCAATTCAAAACCCACGGAATAAGGCTTGCTATTGGTTATGGCGAATTGAGCCGCTACAAGCCCGAAGAAGGAGTTATTGATGGTGAGGCCATTTATCTTTCGGGTCGCGAAATAAGTGGTGAAACAACGTACAACAAAGAGCGCATCGTTATAAAAAACACCTTGTTTTTTGCTTCAAAAGATGAAAAATTAAATAAAAATTTTCAACCTTTATTGGCGCTATTGGATGTTTTGCTGAGTAAGGCAACTTCTAGACAATGTGAAGTATTGTACCTAAAACTGATGAATAACCAAGAGGAAGAAATAGCTAAACGCCTTGGCATTGGACAGTCTGCCGTCAATCAACACTCAACAAGTGTTGGTTGGAATGCCATTGAAGAAGCGGTAAACTATTTTAAAATGGTAATTTCAAAGTAAACACTATGGGAATAAAGGAATTATTACTGCTCCAATTTATTGCACATCTGTGCTTGGATTATTTTTTTCAGACAGATAAATTGGCAAAGCAAAAAAACACAATCGGTTTTAAGAGCCCCTTTTTGTATTGGCACGCATTGGTGTATTTTGCTTTGGCGTGGTTGTTTTCTTTACAAATAAGTTTCGTATTGGCTGCAGGAATAATTGCAATAACCCACTTTTTGATAGACGGATTTAAACGTCACCTAAATAACAGTAAGTACTTAGGCCGATATGCTTTTTTTATAGATCAAGCAGCTCATTTGGCCATTCTCACATTAGTAGTTGTTCTATTTGACAAATGGTACGGCATTAATCCTTCAATTGATGTTTCAATAAATTTTAAATATTTGCTAATAATCACGGGATACTTAGTATGCTTAAAACCAGCAAACATTTTTATAAGGGAAGTGTTTAAAGCTACCGAAATACAAGTGTCCAGCGACAATGAAATGCCCAACGCTGGAAAGGTTATCGGTGTTTTGGAGCGAATCCTAACATTAACATTTATAATCATTTCACAATACTCGGCAGTCGGTTTTTTGATTGCGGCCAAGTCCATTCTCCGTTATGGAAACAATGAAACCTTAAAAACAGAGTATGTACTCATTGGTACGATGCTCAGCTTCGGAATAGCTGTTATTGCTGGAATAATTATTAACTTCTTTTAAATTTCAATCAGATTGCTCAATCATTTTAAAAAAAATATTGGAACCGATTTTTCTTTTTTGAAAGGAAAAAAATTGCTCATTGCCTGCAGTGGTGGCTTGGACAGCGTGGTTCTCACACACCTGATGAAAAATCTCAATTCTGAAATTGCTTTGGCACATTGCAATTTTTCATTACGTGGAAAAGAGAGCGATGGAGATGAAATGTTTGTGATTGGTTTGGCGAAAAACATGCAAATTCCAGTATTTGCTGAAACCTTTGACACGAAAAAATATGCCAAAGAGCACAAAATTTCAACCCAAATGGCAGCTCGTGATCTTCGTTATGCTTGGTTTGACGAAATTTTAAAAGATTTTAAATTTGATTATTTACTGACTGCACACCATTTAGACGACACTTTGGAAACGTTTTTCATAAATCTTTCCCGCGGAACAGGTTTAACCGGACTTGCAGGAATTCCGAAGAAAAACAACAAAATAATAAGACCGCTTTTAAATTTTTCACGCGAAGAAATCTTAAAATATGCGGAAGAAAATAATTTGAAATGGCGCGAAGACAGTAGTAACTTAAAGACTGATTATCTTCGGAATAAGCTGCGTTTGGAAGTGTTGCCGCAGTTTAAGGAGACCAATGAAACACTTTTGAAAAATTTTCAGAAAACACAACGAAACATACAAGCATCACAAAACCTTATTGAAGATTACACGGCTTTGGTTTATAACTTAGTTGTTAGCGAAGCGGTGGATTCATATAAGATCAACATCCCAAAAATTAAAGAACTTCCACATACAGATGCTTTGCTATATGAATTGTTGAATGGTTTCGGTTTTACGGAATGGGAAGATGTTTCAAATTTACTAGATGCACAAACGGGGAAACAACTTTTTTCAAAAACCCACCGACTTATTAAAAATCGAGAAGAATTAGTACTTACCGAAATTGATTTAGAAAAACGGAATGATGAATTTTTGGTTTCGGAAGAAGAAATAACTTCACCTATAAACTTAAAAATTGAACCATCAAAATACATAGGCGAAACTGAGAAAAACCTGATTTATGTTGCTTCTGAAAAATTAAACTTCCCCTTAAAGCTCAGAAAATGGAAGCGTGGCGATAGTTTTCAACCTTTTGGAATGAAAGGAAAAAAGAAATTGAGTAAATTTTTCAAAGACGAAAAAATCCCCTTAAATGAAAAGGAAAAAATTTGGCTGCTTTTAAGTGATGAAAAAATAGTATGGGTAATTGGCCACAGAATGGATGACCGTTTCAAAGTAACCGAAAATACAAAAAGAATTTTGAAGATAACTTTCTGGAATTGAATGTATATAAAAAAAGAATCCCGACCGTTGGCCGAGATTCTTTAACAAACCTAACTTAGTAAACTTTAAAGTGCACTAATAATATTTTCTATCCCCACAAAAAATATTGCTTTGTGCATTATCCACTAATTCTATGAGTCAAATATATGTCGGTTATTAAATTTTCACAATACGTACTTACACGTATTTTTTCTGATTAAAATCATTTTGAATTATAAACATTAACAGTAACTTTCAAAATATGAAAAAACCAACTAAAATAGGTGTTTTAACAAGTGGCGGTGATGCTCCCGGAATGAACGCTGCAATCCGCGCGGTAGTTAGGTCTTGTGCCTATCACAACCTTGAATGTGTTGGTGTTTACCGCGGTTTACAAGGTTTGATAGAAGGAGATTTTAAAGAGTTGAACGCACGATCTGTAAAAAACATAATCAATCGTGGTGGTACCTTTCTTAAATCTGCCCGTTCCAAAGACTTTAGAACTAAAGAAGGCAGAAAAAAAGCATTCAATAATCTTCAAAATGAAAATATAGATGCTTTGGTAGTTATTGGTGGCGACGGAACTTTTGCGGGAGCTTCGGTTTTTATAAAAGAGTTTAACTTTCCTATTGTTGGCCTTCCAGGAACAATAGACAATGACATAAATGGAACCGATTATACCATTGGTTATGACACAGCTTTAAATACGGTTGTTGAAGCAATTGATAAAATTCGCGACACGGCAAATTCACACAACCGTCTCTTTTTAGTAGAGGTGATGGGTCGCGATGCAGGAGATATTGCTTTGAACGCGGGTATTGGAGCAGGAGCGGAGGAAATATTGATTCCCGAACAAAATATGGGTCGCGAACGCTTACTTGAATCTTTAAGCCGAAGTAAAAAATCTGGAAAAACTTCAAGCATTGTTGTTGTTTCTGAAGGAGACCAAATAGGAAAGAATATCTTTGGCCTTGCCGAATATATTGAAGAAAATTTAAAAGAATACGAAGTTAGGGTTACCGTGCTCGGCCACATTCAGAGGGGCGGTTCTCCAAGTTGTTATGATCGGGTGCTTGCAAGTCGCTTGGGTGTTGGTGCTGTTGATGCATTACTGAAAGGCGAAACAAATGTTATGATTGGAATTGTTCACAACAAAGTAACATCGGTACCTTTTTCCGAAGCAATAAAAGGAAGTAATGAAATTGACGAAGATTTGATACGCGTTGCAGATATCATTTCAATTTAAAATTAAAAAAAATAAAAATTTATAAATGAAAACGAAAATAGGAATCAACGGCTTTGGCCGAATAGGGCGCATAGCCTTCAGAATAGCATCACAAAGAAAAGATATTGAAATAGTCGCTGTGAATGATCTTTTAGATGTGGATCATCTTGCATATTTATTGGAATACGATTCCGTTCACGGAAAATATCCCGGTAAAGTTGAAGTGAAGGATGGAAATTTAATTGTTGATGGAAACAAAATAAGGGTCACTGCTGAAAAAAATCCTGAAAATTTAAAATGGGACAAAGTTGGCGCAACAATTATTATCGATTGCACGGGAATTTTTAAAGAAATTGATTCGGCTTCGGCACATTTAAAAGCGGGCGCCAAAAAAGTAATTATTTCCGCCCCTTCAAAAACAGCTCCTATGTTTGTGATGGGCGTGAATCATAATGAAGTAAAACCATCAGACACAATAATTTCCAACGCTTCGTGTACAACTAATTGTCTTGCCCCATTGGCAAAAATTATAAACGATGAATATGGAATTGTTGAAGCTTTAATGACAACGGTACATTCCGTAACGGCTACACAATCCACGGTTGACCAGCCTTCAAAGAAAAATTACCGTTTAGGAAGAAGTGCACTGAGTAATATTATCCCAACTACCACAGGCGCTGCCGTTGCGGTAACCAAAGTAATTCCAGAGTTAAAAGGCAAACTTACAGGAATGGCTTTTCGCGTACCAACCACAGATGTTTCGGTGGTTGATTTAACGGTCCGCACTGAAAAACCCGCGACCTACGAAGAAATAAAAGCACTGTTCAAAAAAGCTTCAGAAAACGAATATAAAGGAATCGTAAACTACACCGAAGCCGAAGTGGTTTCGCAGGATTTCGTTTCAGACCCGCATATCTGTACCTTTGATGCCAACGCTGGTATTGCACTTAATGATAATTTCTTTAAGTTAGTGGCTTGGTATGATAACGAATACGGCTACTCCGCAAAACTGGTAGATTTGGCCGCTCACGTTGCAACTTTATAAATTATGACCCTAATAACCGATGGCGGTTCTACAAAATGTGATTGGGTATTGTTGGATAATTCTGGCGAAGTCGTTTTTAAAACAGCTACTTCCGGGTTAAATCCTACGGTTGTTCCAAAAGAGGAATTGTTGCTTCGCATTGCTTCAAACGAAACTTTAAAAAACATTTTCAATAGTGTTGAAATTTTAGATTTTTATGGAGCAGGCTGTGGCACTGCAACGCCGCGAAGTATTTTAAAGGAAGTCTTGGAAGAACTATTTATAAAAGCGAAAGTCAACGTTTCCGAAGATATGGCGGCCGCGGTTTTTGCCGCAACTACCGAACCGGGAATTGTTTGCATTTTGGGCACGGGTAGCAACAGTTGTTATTATGACGGAACTGAAATTCACGCGCCAATCCCAGCTTTGGGATATGTTTTGATGGATGAAGCCAGTGGAAATTATTTCGGGAAGAGATTGATCCGCGACTATTATTATCACCGAATGCCAAAGGAAATTGCTTCAGAATTTGAGAACCGTTTCAATTTGGAAGCAGATGAAATAAAGATGAATCTTTACAAAAAGCCAAACCCAAACGCATATTTGGCGTCATTTGCGCAATTCATTTTTACGCAGAAAGAAATAAACCCATACTTTTACGCGCTGATAAAAGAAGGTATTTCAAATTTTATTGAATGCCGCATTCTTTGTTATGAAAAGGCGCACGAAGTGCCTATTCATTTTATTGGCTCCATTGCACATTTTTCAGAAGAAATTATAAAAGAATGTTTTGCGGCACACAATCTTGACCTTGGAAATATCGTTCAACGCCCAATAGATGGGCTAATAGATTATTATAAAAGCAAAATTCACAACTCGTAAATTTAAAATCGTCAATCGTAAATCAGAATGTCTTTACCCAAAATAAATCCTACAAAAACCGAAGCTTGGAAGGCACTTGAAACCCATTTTCAAGAAATGAAAAAGCTGCAAATGCAAGATGTTTTTGAAAAGGATGCCAATAGAGCAAATCAGTTCAAGATTAAATGGCAGGATTTCTATATAGATTATTCAAAAAACAGAATTACCGATGAAACCCTTTCACTTTTATTAAAACTTGCTGAGGAAGTAAAGTTGAAAGAAGCCATCAAACAACAATTTTCAGGTGAAAAAATAAATGAGACCGAAGACCGAGCCGTACTGCATACAGCTCTGCGCGATTTTGAAAACCTGAAACCAGAAGTGAAAGCAACACTCCAAAAAATGGAACGTTTTTCTGAAGAAATAATAAATGGTTCACACAAAGGTTTTACAGGAAAAGCGATTACTGACGTTGTAAACATCGGCATTGGCGGAAGTCATTTGGGACCGGAAATGGTTACGGAAGCGCTTCAGTTTTATCGGAACCATTTAAAAATTCATTTTATTGCAAATATAGATGGCGATGGAGTAGCTGAAATACTCAAAGATTTAAATCCTGAAACAACACTTTTTATAATAGTTTCCAAAAGCTTTACAACCCAAGAAACCAATGCGAATGCTGCGTTTGTAAAAGATTGGTTTCTGAAAAAGGGAAGTGAAGAGGATGTTCAGAAACACTTTGTTGCTGTTTCGGCAAATGTTGATGGTGCAAAAGAGTTTGGCATTTCCGAAGAAAACATTTTCCCTATGCAGGATTGGGTGGGCGGTAGGTTTTCACTTTGGAGTTCCGTAGGTCTTTCCATTTGCTGCGCCATAGGTTTCAATAATTTTGAAGCAATGCTGAAAGGAGCTTTTGAAATGGACAACCATTTCAAAAAAGAAGATTTCGGCAAAAATATTCCAGTTGTTCTCGCTCTACTTTCAGTTTGGTACAATAACTTTTTTAAAGCAGAAAGTGAGGCGGTTGTGGCATATTCGCAATATTTGTACAAACTTGTTCCGTATCTACAGCAAGCCGTAATGGAAAGCAACGGAAAAAGTGTTGACAGAAATGGCGAAAAAATTGATTACCAAACCGGAACCATAGTTTGGGGAAATGTGGGTAGCAATTCACAACATGCTTATTTTCAACTTTTACATCAGGGAACAAAACTAATCCCGACGGATTTTATAGGTTTTAGTGAACCGTTGCACGGTAATACCGAAAACCACAATATTTTAATGGCAAATTTTTTCGCTCAAACCGAAGCTTTGTGGGAAGGAACTCATAAAAAAAATGTTCAAAACCCTTTCAAGTTTTTTGACGGTTACAAACCAACCAATACCATTCTCATAAAAAAAATGACGCCAAATAACCTTGGAAGCCTGATTGCAATTTATGAACACAAACTTTTTGTTCAAGGTATTATTTGGAATATATTTAGTTACGATCAATGGGGCGTAGAACTTGGTAAAACGGTTGCAAAAAGTACACTTCAATCTATTGAAAAAAAGGATTCTTCTGTTATTGAAAATCTTTCAACCAAAAATTTATTGAATATTTTTTTGAATAACGAGCATTAACTTCTTATTACCTTCATCAAACTTCCAACTTTTTTCATATCTTTAAGTTGTAAACTCCCCGTTTATATTAACTAATTTATGCTTACAAAAGTTTATGGAAGCGCCGTTTTTGGCGTTGAGGCCACGACTATTACGGTTGAAGTAAATGTTGATATTGGGGTAGGGTACCATTTAGTTGGACTGCCAGACAATGCCATTCGCGAAAGCAATTTCCGCATTGCCGCTGCCCTGCAAAACAACGGTTACAAAATTCCCGGAAAAAAGTTAATTCTCAACATGTCGCCCGCAGATCTTCGGAAGGAAGGCTCTGCCTATGATCTTACCTTGGCGATGGGTATTCTCATTGCCACAGAACAGATTGAAGAGCGAAATCCACTCTCGGAATATATAATTATGGGTGAACTTTCGCTCGATGGAAATCTGCAACCCATTAGAGGGGCATTGCCCATTTCCTTAAAAGCGAAAGAAGAGGGATTTAAAGGATTTATTCTTCCGAAACAAAATGCAAAAGAAGCTGCTATCGTTGAAGGAATTGAAGTTTATGGAATTGAGAATATAAAGGAAGTAATAGATTTTTTCAACGAAAATATTCAACTTGAAAAAACCGAGGTGGATATGGTGGCCGAATTTTACGAGCACTTGGAACATCCCGAACACGACTTTGCTGATGTGAAAGGCCAGGAATCCATAAAACGCTGTATGGAAATTGCAGCAGCCGGTGGCCATAATATTATTTTGATTGGTCCGCCGGGTTCGGGAAAAACGATGCTTGCCAAACGTTTGCCAAGTATTTTACCGCCAATGACATTGCAGGAAAGTCTTGAAACAACAAAAATTCACAGCGTTGCGGGGCGTACCATGGAAAAAGGTGGTATTATGACTTCGCGACCCTTCCGAAGTCCACATCATACAATTAGCGACGTTGCCCTTGTTGGCGGCGGACAATATCCGCAGCCGGGAGAAATAAGTTTGGCGCACAACGGCGTTTTGTTTTTGGATGAACTTCCTGAATTTAAACGTGGTGTTCTCGAAGTAATGCGACAGCCTTTGGAAGATCGCGATGTAACCATTTCTCGTGCAAAGTTTACGGTAACTTATCCCTCAAGTTTTATGCTCGTGGCGAGTATGAACCCGAGTCCCGGAGGCTATTTTAATGACCCAGATGCACCGGTAATGTCTTCGCCTGCGGAAATGCAACGCTATTTGAGCAAAATTTCGGGTCCACTTTTGGATAGAATTGATATTCATATAGAAGTAACGCCCGTTCCTTTTGAAAAACTGAGTGACGAACGCCGTGGCGAATCAAGCATTGTAATTCGTGAGCGAGTTACAAATGCCAGAAAAATTCAGTCAGAACGGTTTTCAGAATTTGAAAATATACATTACAACGCCCAAATGGGGGTAAAGCAGATTCGGCAATTTTGTAAGCTGGATGAGGCTTCGCTTCAACTTTTAAAAACCGCAATGGAACGGTTGAACCTTTCCGCCCGTGCGTATGACCGTATTTTAAAAGTAGCGCGAACTATTGCCGATTTGGAAGCTTCCGCAGAAATAAACGGCAATCACATTTCCGAAGCCATTCAATATAGAAGTTTGGATCGGGATGGTTGGTTTGGTTAATTGCTTATTCTTAAATTATTTTCCCTTTCGTTTTAACTTATTTTTAAGACTTAAACATACTCCACATAGTATCTTTAAAACTTTCTTAAAAATCCGATTCATTATGTTTAAAACTTCCCTTAAATTGAGCTTCATAGCTTTGGCTGCCGTTGCTCTCTTTGCCATTTCCTGTAAAAATGAAAAAGCTGCTACCACTGATGATAGCGCAAAACTTTCTGTTCCATTTGAAAAATATGAACTTGAAAATGGGCTCGATGTAATTCTTCACCAAGACAAAAGCGACCCGATTGTTTCTCTTGCTATTCAATATGGTGTTGGTTCCAACCGTGAAAAAACTGGTCGCACCGGTTTTGCACACTTATTTGAACACATGCTTTTTCAGGAATCTGAAAACGTGCCGCAGGATCAATTCTTCAAGACAATCCAAGATGCCGGAGGAACGCTGAATGGTGGAACTTGGAAAGACGGAACGGTTTATTACGAAGTTGTTCCAAAAAACGCAATGGAAACCGTGATGTGGCTGGAAAGCGACAGAATGGGTTATTTGATAAACACTGTAACCGAAGCTGCTTTTGAAAATCAGCAAGAAGTGGTTCAAAATGAAAAGCGACAACGTGTGGATAACAATCCTTACGGGCACACGAGTTGGGTGATTGATAAAGCACTTTATCCAGAAGGACACCCATACAATTGGCAAGTTATTGGCGAATTGGAAGATCTTCAAAATGCAACCGTTGAAGATGTAAAGGAATTTTATGATCGTTTTTACGGTCCAAATAATGCAACTTTAGTGTTGGCGGGCGATTTTGACACAGCCGAAGCTAAGCAAATGATTGAAAAATACTTTGGTGAAATAAAGCGTCGTCAAGAAGTGGAGCCATTAAAGCCACAGCCTGTAACATTAGCTGAAACCAAAAGACTTTACCACGAGGACAATTTTGCCACCGCACCACAACTGAATATGGTTTGGCCAACTTTAGAACAATATACTGAAGATGCTTACGCACTGGACTTTTTGGGTGAAATTCTTTCACAGGGAAAAAAAGCACCGCTTTACAAAATATTGGTAAAAGAAAAAGATTTAACAGCCAGAACGATTGCCTACAACAGCTCAAACGAATTGGCTGGGGATTTTCAAATTTCAATAACCGCGAATAATGGTGTGGATTTGGATTCTATAGAAAGTGGAATCAAAGAAGCATTTGTTCTTTTTGAAAAAGACGGAGTAACCGATCGCGATATAGAAAGAATTAAAGCAGGGCTAGAGACCCAATTTTACAACGGCATAAGCAGTGTTTTGGGAAAATCGTTTCAGCTAGCTAGATATAATGTTTTTACTGGTGATCCTGGTTTTATTACCCAAGATATTGAAAACATCAAAAAAGTTACAAAGGAAGACGTAATGCGGGTTTACAATAAATACATTAAAGACAAACCTTATGTTATGACCAGCTTTGTTCCAAAAGGACAGCTTAACTTAATTGCTGAAAATTCTGAAAAAGCAAAAGTTGTTGAGGAAGAAATTAAGGAAAACGTTACGAAAAAAGTGGAGGAATCCAATACTGAAATAGTAAAAACTCCTTCCAACTTTGACCGTTCAAAACCACCTGTACAAGGTCCAGCGCCAGAGCTTAATGTTCCTGAAATGTGGAATGCAAGTTTAGAAAACGGTATAAAAGTTTCTGGAATTGAGCAAAATGAAATCCCAACAGTAAACTTCAGTTTGGTTATTGAAGGGGGTCATTTGCTTGACGATATGAAAAAGAATGGCGTTGCCAACTTAATGAGCGATATTTTGATGGAAGGCACAGCCAATAAAACGCCGGAACAATTGGAAGAGGAAATTGATCTTTTGGGAGCAAGTATCAGAATGTACACTACAGACGAATCAATAGTTATTCGTGGAAACACCTTGACTCGAAATTTCGATAAAACTATAGATTTAGTTACTGAGATTCTTTTAGAACCACGTTGGGATGAAGAGGAATTGGGACGAATAAAAACCAAAACCATAAATCAAATTGAGCGCTCAGATGCCGATCCAAATACTGTTGCAAACCGGGTTTATAACAAAATTCTATATGGTGAAGACCATATTTTCAGTTACCCAACCATTGGTACTGTGGAATCTGTGAAAGCAATCACGATGGACGATTTAAAAGAATATTATAACAAAAACTTTTCCCCTTCAGTAAGCACCCTCCAAGTTGTTGGTAAAATTGATAAAGATGCAGTTTTAAAGGATTTAAAAGGTCTTGAGGAACGTTGGGCTGCAAAAGAAGTAAGCATTCCGGAATATCCGGTTGCAAACAATAGGGATAGGGCTTCTCTTTATTTTGTGGATATTCCAAACGCGAAACAATCGGTTATTGATATTGGTTACATCGCATTGCCAAGAACTGATGCGGATTTTTACCCTGTAGAAGTAATGAACTATAAACTTGGTGGTTCTTTCTCAGGAAATGTGAACTTAATCCTTCGCGAGGAAAAAGGATATACCTATGGCGCCCGAACCAATTTCAGCGGAAGTAAAATCCCGGGGACTTTTACAGCTTCATCAAGTGTTAGGACGAATACAACGGGTGAATCTGTCCAGATTTTTAAGGATGAAATTTCAAAATACAAAGAAGGTATTTCTCCCGAAGATCTAGAGTTTACCAAGAATGCACTTATAAAGTCGAACGCACGTCGTTTTGAAACACAAGGTTCGCTTTTGGGAATGTTGCAGGAAATTAACGAGTATAACCTTCCAGCAGATTATATTGAAAAAGAAGAAGCTGTTGTGAAAGATATGACTTTAGAACAACATAAGGAATTGGCCAATAAATATTTGGACGCTTCCAAAATGGCTTATTTGGTAGTTGGCGATGCTGCAACCCAGTTTGCCCAATTCAAAAAAATGGGCTTTGACGAAGTGAAACTTCTCGATAAAAATGGAGAGGAAGTAAAACTTGAGGATGTGAAAATGTAGTTTTAAGCACGTATAATTTTTTAAAGAAGGGATGCCTAAAAGCATTCCTTTTTTATTTTACTATATTTAAAATGTAATCTTTAGCTAGTATTAGTTATGAAAATTCTTATTTTTTTTGTTTTCGGAGTGAACATTTGTTTTGCACAAAACAGAGTTCCTTTTGATAAATTAACTTTAGAGAATGATTTAGTTTATGAAAATTTTCCAGATAAATTATTTACTGGAAATGCAGCTAAAATTAGAAAAAACGGACATGTTGTTTATGAAGATGTAATTCAAGATGGAAAAATACTGAAAAGAATTGTTTATTATAATAAGAGCAACCTTCCAGCTATTGAGTCTATTTATTTTGAAAATTCACATAAAATAAAAAAGGAGATTCAATTTAGTTTAAAAGAATCCAGAATTGATATTACTCAGTTTAATGAACTTGGCAAAAAAACACTTTCTGAAATTTATGAGAATGATAAACTTATATACAGATGTGAATTTGTAAAAAATAAAAAGAATGGTAGAGAATTTTGCATCGATAAAAACGGGCAAGAAATTATAACAGAATATGAAAATGGTAAACCGCTTAATTAATTTAAAAATGGAAAAACTTATATTTTCTGCTTTAATTCTTGCACTTTTAATTTCGTGTAAAAACAGAACATCAGAAACATTAAAAGAAAAAGAAATCACTATAAAAACATTTTCCGAACCAACCTTCACTTTAGCGGAAGCCAATAAATTGATTGAACTTCCAATGCATTGCGTGGGCACAGAATACCCTTATAAACCAGGCGAAACACTGGAGAGCAAAGCAGATTTGGTGGAACCGATTGCTGTTCATCCTATATTTTATGGCTGTTTTGACTGGCACAGCGCCGTTCATGGCTATTGGTCTATGGTTACATTACTAAAACAGTTCCCGAAAATGGATAGGGCCGAAGAAGTTCGAAAATTGCTAAATGAAAAAATCACTCCCAAAAACGTTGCAACTGAAGTAGCATTTTTTGAAAAACCAATTAATAAATCCTTTGAAAGAACTTACGGATGGGCTTGGCTTTTAAAACTTTCCGAAGAACTTCACAATTGGGACGACCCAATGGCAAGGGAACTTGAAGAAAATTTAAAACCATTGGCAGACATAATTGTACTTCGTTATAAAGAATTTCTGCCGAAACTAAATTATCCAATCCGCGTTGGAGAGCATACCAATACTGCATTTGGACTAACGTTTGCTTATGATTATGCTAAAGCTATTGGAGATTTGGAACTGAAACAGCTTATTGAAAAGCGTGCTCGCGATTTCTATATGAATGACGAAAATTGCCCGATAACTTGGGAACCCAGTGGTTATGATTTTCTTTCTCCTTGCTTAGAAGAAGTAGATATTATGCGGCGCGTACTTTCTTCGGAAGAATTTATAAGTTGGATGGATACATTTTTACCCCAGCTTGCGGATGAAAATTATCATTTGAAAGTAGGGGAGGTGAGCGATCGCACAGATGGCAAACTTGTGCATTTGGACGGTTTGAATTTTAGCAGAGCTTGGGTTTTTTATGGTTTGGCGAAGCAATACCCAAAATATAAACACCTTGAAAATCTAGCCAACGAACACATAGTATATTCCTATCCAAACTTAGTGGGCGATAGCTATGAAGGTGGCCATTGGCTGGGCAGTTTCGCAATTTATGCATTGAATATTTTGCACGGAAAATAATTTTTAAAGAATAATAAACCCATTCAGGATTAATATGCTTTACAGTAGTTTTTTTTACAAATTTTAAAAAAAAACACATATTTTAATGTAAGTAAAGACCTTACATCGGCACAGGAAAAACCCTTTTTTTTAAAAGGATTTTCCCTGTTTATTGCTTTTAAAAAATACATATTTAATTGTTTTTGCTACATTCGTTCCCTATATAACCAATAAAACAATTTCAATTATGTCAAAACCCTCAAATTGTATTACTGTAGCTGAAGCAAGACAATTGCAAGATAACTGGAAAGCAACCCGCGCTGTAGATATTGAAGCGGCCATGGGCTCTGTGGATACGCGTGAATTTTTATTCAGTGTTGCTGAACTTCAGCAGTTTTTGGATTATATAAAAGCAGGAACTGGTTTGGGACCACAACCCGGTGTTCGCATTTATTTTGCAGCTTATGATAGCGCTACCAATGATAAAGCAACTGTTTTTTTAGCACCCACTTCAGGTATTACAGCTGGGTCGCCAAATAATTATAATTTGGAGCCTTTAAATAAAGGAGTGAGTGGTTGGCCACCGAAAAATTACTAAAAATTGGAATTAAGCGATTTTTTGCTTTATGTTCTTCCAATATTTTCTTTGGAAGTACTGGCGGCTTCTACAGGTACGTATTACCTTGGCAAAAATTTTTCACAATTTAAAAGCACAAAATACCTTGTTCTTTTTTTATGGCTTACTGTCTTTGTTGAATTAGTAGGCTCTTACGCCCCTTTCGCATACTTCTCTGACTACACAATATTTTCTTTTGTAAAGGGAACACCTTTTGAAAATAATTATTGGTGGTATAATACTTATTCGGCATTGAGTTTTTCTTTTTATGTATTGTATTTTGTATCCTTCTTAAAGAATAGGTATTGGAAATTGATTTTTCAAATTTTAGCTGGAGCTTTTTTTATATCTTCAATTTTAATATTCATTTTTAGCGATACTTTTTTCAAAGGGTTCCCACCATATATGACTATTACCGGAACATTACTTTTGTTTTTTAGTGTTGTGCTGTTTTATTTTGAATTACTTAGAAGTGACTTATTACTCCAATTAAAGCGACTTCTTCCTTTTTATATTTCTGTTGGGGTTCTTGTGTTTAATCTTTGTGTAACTCCTATCGAAATATTTAGTCAATATTTTAATCTTAAGGACGGAAATGATTTATTCGTTACATTGCGCTCAAATGTGCTATTGTATGGAAACATATTTATTTATTCCACTTATACCCTCGGTTTTTTAATATGCTCAAAAAAGAAGAAATCCTTTTATTAGTTTATTTTATAACCATAATATTTCTCTTGGTATTATTTGTTGTTGTTTTTTTTATTGCTTTTCAACGAAAAAAAAACAAATTCCTTAAAGAACGCTTTGAAGCTGAAAAACGTTACCAAAGAGAACTTGCCAATTCACAAATAGAGATTCAGGAACAAACCTTAAAAAACATTGCCTGGGAACTTCACGACAATGTTGGTCAATTGCTTTCGGTCGCCAATATTCAGTTGAATGTATTGATGAACTCAATACCAGAGACCTATCACAACCAAATAAAGGAAACAAAGGGAGTGGTGCAGGAAACCGTTCAGGAAATTCGATCACTTTCTAAAGTGCTCAATAACGATGTGGTGCTGAAAAACGGACTCTTGAAATCGTTGCAAGTGGAACTGGACCGGTTTAACCGTTTGGATTATTTGAAAGCTACCTTTAAAATCTCTGGAGACATAGTGCCACTGAATAATGCAAGTGAAATAATTGTTTTCCGAATTCTTCAGGAATTCCTTTCAAACGTGATTAAGCACGCTAAGGCTTCAAAATTATTCGTACATTTAGATTATCAAGAAAAAGCACTGGAAATAGTTGCTGAAGATGATGGCGTTGGTTTTGACATCTCACAAAAAACAGACAGTTCCGGAATGGAGACAATGCACAGCCGTGCCGAGCTGCTGAACGCTAACTTTTCCATTGTATCAGAGATTGGAAAAGGTACGCGCTTATTTATAAAGTATCCGTATAAAAGCACATAATGACTAACGTAGAAAAGCATACCGTAGCCATAGTTGACGACCATTCCCTTTTTGCAGGTTCCTTGGAAAAATTAATCAATTCATTTTCTAGTTTTAAGGTGCTTTTCCACGCAAAAAATGGCGTTGAATTGCAGGAGTATATTGAAAACGGAAGTGATTTACCCGAAATTGTTTTGCTCGATATCAATATGCCGGTCATGGACGGCTTTGAAACAGCCGAATGGTTAACGCTAAACCATCCTAAAATAAAAACGCTTGCACTTTCAATGGAAGATGATGAACAGACTATTCTGAGAATGTTGCGCAAAGGTGTAAAGGGATATCTTTTGAAAGACATTCATCCAGAAATCTTGAATCACGCCTTGCAAGAATTGATTGATAAAGGATATTACCATTCTGAGAAAGTTTCCGAAACACTTTTACATTCCTTAAACCCTGATGATGATTTTGCTTTGCTGGATTTTAAGGAGAATGAACTCACCTTTATTCAATTAGCTTGTTCTGAAATGACATACAAGGAAATAGCAGATATAATGGGTTTGAGCCCAAAAACCATTGACGGGTATAGGCATGATCTTTTTAATAGGCTAAAAATTAAAAATAGGGTGGGACTGGTAATTTTTGCCTTGAAGAAAAACCTGATAAAGCTTTAACTGCAAGCATTCCAAACCGAATCGTCTGGCGTTGGCGCTTCTATTGTAATTTCTTCTTTTTGGACCGGATGAACCAACGTTAACTTTTTTGCATGAAGATGAATACTTCCATCTGGGTTGCTTCGGTCAAAACCGTATTTCAAATCTCCTTTTATTGGGCAACCAATAGCCGAAAGCTGTGACCGTATTTGATGGTGTCTTCCAGTTTCAAGAACTATTTCCAATAGATAATAATTATCCAGTTTTTTCAGAAGCTTATAATGAAGCACCGCTTTTTTACTGTCTGGCACTTCTTTTATATGAGCGTAGGATTTGTTTTGTTTTGGGTTTCTTTTTAAATAATGCGAAAGTGTGTCCTCCGTTTTTGGAGGTGCGTTTTTAACAATAGCCCAATATATTTTCTCGGTTTCCCTTTCAGAAAACATTTTGTTCAACCGTGCCAAAGCTTTTGAAGTTCTTGCAAAAACCACAATTCCGCTTGTGGGACGGTCCAATCTGTGAACAACGCCAAGAAAGACAGCTCCTGGCTTGTCATATTTTTCAGCAATATATTCTTTTACAACTTCCGAAAGTGGAGGGTCGCCTGTTTTATCGCCCTGCACAATATCGCCTGGACGTTTGTTGACAACAATTAAATGATTGTCTTCAAAAAGAACTTGAAGATTATCTTTGGTGCTATGTGATTTGGATTTCTGGATTGTTGGATTGTTGGATTGCTGGATTATTCTAAAAATCCAACAATCTATTAATATTGTTCACTATCGTTCGGAAAATCGCCGCTTTTCACGTCTGTGCTATATTGACTAAAAGCATTTTTCATTTCTGTATATAAATCTAAATACCTTCGAAGAAAACGTGGATTGAACTCGTGGGTCATTCCAAGCATATCGTGCGTTACCAAAACTTGGCCATCAACGCCGTTTCCAGCACCGATACCGATTACGGGAATGCTTATTCTTTCAGCAACTTCTTGCGCTAACTTGGCAGGAACTTTCTCCAAAACCACTGCAAAACAGCCTGTTTTTTCTAATAAAATGGCATCTTCTATAAGTTTTTCAGCTTCTTCTTCCTCTTTTGCACGAACTGTATAAGTTCCGAATTTATAGATGGATTGTGGCGTTAACCCTAAATGGCCCATCACAGGAATGCCTGCATTCAAAATTCGCTTTATTGATTCCTTTACTTCCTTACCGCCTTCAAGTTTTACTGCGTGTCCGCCACTTTCTTTCATGATTCTAATGGCTGAACGCAACGCTTCTTTTGGATCACTTTGATAGCTTCCGAAAGGTAAATCAACAACAACCAAACTGCGTTCAATAGCTCTAACTACTGAAGCTGCATGATAAATCATTTGATCCAAGGTAATTGGCAAAGTAGTTTCGTGACCAGCCATTACATTTGAAGCCGAATCGCCTACCAAAATAACATCTATTCCTGCACTATCCACAATCTTGGCCATTGTAAAATCGTATGCGGTAAGCATCGAAATTTTTTCGCCTTTCTTTTTCATGTCCACCAAAGTTTTGGTGGTGATACGCTTGTATTCTTTTTTGGCTGTTGACATATTTCTAAAATATCTATATATTAAAGTGTAAAAGTACTATTTTTGAGTAGTATCAACTTAAATTTTTATTATGAAATCCATACTGTTACTTTTTTCAGTAATTGTTAGCACCGTTTGTTTTTCACAAGAATCACTTTCCACGGAAAATGGAAAGATAATTGTGGGTATTTTTATGGATGGTTATAAAGCCGGAGATACTTTAAAGATGAAATCTGTAATGCATCCCAATATGACCATGCAGCGGGCTTATCTTAATAAAGAGCAGCAAAATGTGTTGATTTACATAAAACCATCTGATTTTTTAAAATATGCCGCTACTACTTCGAAAAACCAACAATGGGATGAAAAGTTAATGGATTATGTTGTTAATAGCGATGGAAATGTAGCTCATGTTTGGGCCTCATATGAATTCTATACGGATGGAAAATTCAGTCATTGTGGTGCAAATTCTTTCACATTAATATATACTGATGAAAGCTGGAAAATCTTTAATTTAATAGATTCCGTTCGTATAGGAAGTTGTGATAAAGAATAGGTATTGCTTTACTTAACAATCACTTATATTCACCTGTACCGCTAAACCTCCTTCACTGGTTTCCTTGTATTTTGAAGTCATATCTTTCGCCGTTTCCCACATTGTGGCAATCACTTTATCCAATGGCACTTTTGCTTTGCTTGGATCACTGTCCAGGGCCATCTCGCAAGCATTTATAGCCTTTATGGCGCCCATTGCATTACGCTCAATACAAGGAATCTGCACTAAGCCAGCAATTGGGTCGCAGGTCATTCCCAAATGGTGTTCCATTGCAATTTCGCTGGCCATTAGGCATTGTTCCGGGGTTCCGCCCATCAATTCGCAGAGTGCGCCAGCAGCCATTGAGGATGATACGCCAATTTCAGCTTGGCAGCCGCCCATAGCAGCGGAAATGGTAGAGCCTTTTTTGAAAATACTCCCAATTTCACCCGAAGTGAGCAAAAACTTACGGACATCCTCAAAATTGGCATCGTGGTTTTCAATCACCATATAATACATCATTACGGCAGGAATTACGCCTGCACTTCCATTGGTTGGTGCCGTAACAACACGGCCTAAGGAAGCATTTACTTCGTTTACGGCGAGTGCAAAACACGAAACCCATTTCAGAATTTGACGGAATTTCACTTCAGTGTTTCTAATGGCCGCAATCCATTCTTCGGCATTTGTGTATTTGTGGTCGCCAATTAGGTTTTTGTTCATCTCAAAAGCACGGCGCGTCACATTTAGTCCGCCGGGCAAAATTCCCTCGGTGTGTGCACCAACGTACATTGAGTCTAGCATTACATGCCAAATTTTCTTTAGACCGTCGTTTATTTCGGCTTCGCTTCGCAACGACTTTTCGTTTTCGAGCACTATTTCAGAAATGCTTTTTCCCTCGGCTTTGCAGTATGCCAAAAGTTCCGTTCCTTTTTCAATAGGGAAGGGGAATTGGGCAAATTTTGCAAGTTTTATTTTTTTTCGTTTTCGCTCTTCCTTCACTGTAAAACCGCCGCCAATTGAGTAATATGATGAGGATTTTTTGGAACCATTTTTCAATGTAGCCCTAAAAGTCATTCCGTTTGGATGGAATTCCAAAAACTTTCGGTTGAAGATGATATTTTGCTTCGGAATAAATGGAATTTCCAATTCGCCGTTCAGCTTCAATTTATTTTCTGAAGTGATAAAATCAATCTCTTTCTCAATATTTTCAATAGGAAAAGTTACAGGGTCAAAACCCGAGAGGCCTAGCATTACCGCAATATCAGTAGCGTGTCCTTTCCCAGTTAGCGAAAGCGAACCATATAGATCCACTGAAATTTCAGCTACCTCCTCAAACTGTTTTTTTTCCTTCAATTCTTCAATCCATCGCAACGCGGCGCGCCACGGGCCTAGAGTGTGTGAGCTGGACGGGCCAACCCCTATTTTTAGCATGTCAAAAACGCTGATACTTTCCATAAATTTAATCTTAATTCAAACCTAAGAAATTTTGTGTTATCCCGCTAAACTGAAAGTAGATTTGTTTATAATTATTATTGGAAATAATCCATAAAATAGGAAATATTCCTATTTTTGAACTATGGAAATCTTCACTTCAGGAAAACTTACAAAAGTAAAAAGCAGGCATGAGCCAGGCGTTTCAAAACAGACGGGCTTTACAAGCCCAGCCACACATTATTTGGAACCCACCATCGATTTGAACCAAGAACTTGTTGTGAATCGCGATGCTACTTTTTTTGTTCGGGTAGATGGAGATGCTTTTAAAGAACACAACATTCTCAATAAAGACGTATTGATTATTGATCGTTCGCTTTCTCTGAATTTTGACGCTTTGGCATTAGTGGTTCAAGAAGGAGAATTTAAGATACGGCGTATTCCCTTTGGTTTCTCCGAAAAAGAGGAAGAGTTCACCGTTTGGGGAATTATCACTTATATAATCCACTACGCCCGATGATTGCCTTGGTAGATTGCAATAGTTTTTACGCTTGCTGCGAACAGGTTTTCAGGCCCGATCTTTTGGGAAAGCCCGTCGTGGTGCTTAGCAATAATGATGGTTGCGTAATTGCGGCAAACAAAGAGGCCAAAGCAATTACAGACATTCCAATGTTTGAGCCGGTTTTT
Organism: Aequorivita nionensis; assembly: GCF_046352995.1. Lineage (GTDB taxonomy): Bacteria > Bacteroidota > Bacteroidia > Flavobacteriales > Flavobacteriaceae > Aequorivita > Aequorivita nionensis. The sequence continues at coordinate 2,554,278 of NZ_CP130281.1, forward strand.
AAAATAAAGGATCAATTAATTGCTCATAAAGTGAATTTCTTTTCTTCGAATTATACCCTTTATGGCGAAATGTCGCAACGGGTGATGAACATTCTCGGAACATTTTCTCCAAATGTAGAAGTATATAGTATTGACGAAGCTTTTGCGGATCTTTCAGGAATGAAAAAGGCTTCTCTAAATAAATACGGACACGAAATTAAAGATACTATTTTCAAGAATACAGGTTTACCGGTAGGCGTTGGAATTGCACCCACCAAAGGATTGGCAAAACTGGCGAACAAAATGTCAAAAAAAATTGCTGATAACAATCACGTTTTTGTAATTGATTCCGAAGAAAAAAGAATTGAGGCATTGAAATGGTGCAAGATTGGCGATGTGTGGGGCATTGGCAGAAAGCATGCTGAGCGGTTGAAAAATATTGGAGTTTTCAATGCACTTCAATTTACGGAAATCCCACTTCAGTGGGTCCGAAAAGAAATGACAGTTGTGGGCGAACGCACGTGGCGCGAGCTAAGAGGCGAACCTTGCATGGAATTTGTAACACAGCCCCCGCCTAAAAAAGGTATTGGTACCGCAAAATCTTTCGGTAGAAAATTACCTGACTTAGAGCGTATTGAGGAAGCCTGCGCGTATTACATCAGTGAAGTAAGCGAAGTGCTTCGCGCCCAAAAATCATGCGCTACTTATGTTCAGGTTTTCATCATAACCAACTATCACAGCGATGTAGATAAGCAATATTCCAACAGCCGGACCGTGACTATGGAAATTCCTACCAATGACACCTTCAAACTTATTTCCGCAGCGCGAAAAGCGTTAGTTGAAATTTACAAACCTGGTTATCGCTATAAAAAAGTAGGAGTGAACCTTACTGGCATCATTCCGCAGGATTATGTGCAGGGAAATCTGTTTCACCAGCCATCAAAATTGAACAATGAAAAGCTTATCAAAACCTTTGACGCCATCAACCGAAAATTTGGAAAAGCGACCATTTCTTCAGGATTAGTGGGTACGCGCATAATTGAATGGGAACTCATTAAAAAGGAAAGAAGTCCGCGTTATACTACGCAGTGGGGGGAACTTTTGCGGGTAAATTCCAAATCTTCAAATTCCAAATTCCAAAAGTGTTGACCTATTTTTTCTTGAAATTTGGAATTTGAGATTTGGTGCTTAACTACTGCCAACAATATATTCAAAAAAAGTTTCTGCCATCATGGCAGTAGTTTTCCGCTGGCACAATCATTGTCTTATACAGACCGTAAATAAAAATTTTTAGAAATAAATAATAACAATAAACTATAGATATGAGTAAAATAATTGGAATCGACTTAGGTACAACCAACTCCTGTGTTGCCGTAATGGAAGGTAGCGAGCCAACGGTTATTCCTAATGCCGAAGGAAAAAGAACAACTCCTTCCGTAATTGCATTTGTGGAAGGCGGCGAAATTAAAGTAGGTGACCCTGCAAAACGTCAGGCTGTTACAAACCCTACAAAAACTATCAGCTCCATAAAAAGATTTATGGGGAACAAATATTCTGAATCTAAAACAGAAGCGGAATATGCAGCTTATAAAGTGGTGAAAGGTGACAACGATACCGCCCGTGTTGATATTGACGGTCGTTTATACACGCCACAGGAATTGAGCGCGATGATTCTTCAAAAAATGAAGAAAACTGCTGAAGACTATTTAGGTCAGCCAGTAACCCGTGCGGTAATTACTGTTCCAGCATATTTTAACGACAGCCAGCGCCACGCAACCAAGGAAGCGGGTGAAATTGCCGGTCTTAAAGTAGAACGAATCATTAACGAACCAACTGCTGCGGCACTTGCGTACGGTCTTGACAAAAAAGGTACAGACCAGAAAGTTGTGGTGTTTGACTTTGGTGGCGGTACGCACGACGTTAGTATCCTTGAATTAGGTGATGGCGTTTTTGAAGTATTAGCTACAGATGGTGATACCCACTTAGGGGGTGATGATGTGGACCAGAAAATTATAAACTGGATGGCAGATGAGTTTAAGGCTGAAGAAGATTTTGATCTTCGTAAAGACCCGATGGCTCTGCAACGTTTGAAAGAAGCTGCTGAAAAAGCAAAAATTGAATTGTCTTCTTCAACACAAACCGAAATCAACTTGCCATACGTTACAGCTACCGCTAGCGGACCAAAACACTTGGTAAAAACGTTGACACGTGCAAAGTTTGAGCAATTGATTGAGGATCTTGTAAAGAGAACCATCGCACCTTGCGAAAAAGCAATGAAAGCTGCTGGTTTAAGCAAAAGTGATATAGACGAAGTAATCCTTGTGGGTGGTTCTACCCGTATTCCTGCTGTTCAGGAAGCCGTGGAGAAATTCTTCGGAAAGAAACCACACAAAGGGGTAAACCCAGATGAAGTAGTTGCCGTAGGTGCTGCAATTCAAGGCGGTGTATTGACTGGAGACGTAAAAGACGTACTTCTTTTAGATGTAACGCCACTTTCCCTTGGTATTGAAACAATGGGCGGTGTTATGACTAAATTGATAGATGCCAATACAACCATTCCTACCAAGAAAAGTCAGGTTTTCTCTACTGCAGCTGACAATCAGCCAAGTGTTGAAATCCACGTATTGCAAGGAGAGCGCCCAATGGCGAATGACAACAAAACAATCGGTCGTTTCCACTTGGATGGTATTCCACCAGCGCAGCGCGGAACGCCACAGATTGAGGTAACGTTTGATATTGATGCTAACGGTATCATTAAAGTAAGCGCTACCGACAAGGCTACCAACAAAACGCAGGACATCCGTATTGAGGCTTCTTCTGGACTTACCGAAGAGGAAATCAAAAAGATGAAAGCGGATGCTGAGGCAAATGCTGATAGTGATAAAGCTGCAAAAGAGAAAGTTGAAAAACTGAACGAAGCAGACGCAATGATCTTCCAAACTGAAAAGCAACTGAAAGAGTTTGGTGATAAATTATCTGATGATAAGAAAAAGCCAATCGAAGATGCTTTGGAAGAACTGAAAAAAGCGTACGAATCTAAAGATGTTGCAACTATTCAACCTGCTTTGGATAAAATAAACGAAGCTTGGAAAACCGCTTCTGAAGAAATGTACAAAGCCCAGGCAGAGCAAGGCGCTCCAACGGGTGATGCTTCACAGGATGCTGGCAATGCTTCTTCTAACGGAGAGGAAAATAGCGATGTTGAGGATGTAGATTTTGAAGAGGTAAAGTAAGCTTTTAGAAATAGATTAATGTGAAAACCGCAACCTGAGAGGGTTGCGGTTTTTTAGTTTTTTTTATATTAGTGATGAGTTTAATTTTTGGTTTTTTATCTAATTCAAATGTAAGTTTTAGGAATCTCAATATTATCTAGTATATCTTTTGCAATCTTTAATATTATAATATACGGGGCGGGTAGTCCTAATATACTGACATTCATTAAATACTTTATTGCATCATTATACTTATTTTCAGAATCATCAATACCAATGGGATGACTGCCTCCCAAAATATTTGCAACTCTTCTAACAAATATTTCTCGTGATATTATTTTTCTTTCTAGTTTACCATTTGAATTGGGATAATTTAATCTTATAGCTTCTGAGTTTAGCCAAGGAGAAAAATCATATGATTTTTCGGATAATCCTTTATTTACTGTTTTTCTTTGCTCATCTGTAAAAACTGTACCATAAATTAATATAAAATCAGCTATCGTGAAACTATTATCTTCATTTCGCATGAATTTGATTTGTTGAAGAAACGGAACTGAAGAATCGTGTCCTAGAGAAGAAGAAGCTATATCGGTGTTTCCACTCCAAGTTCTAATTCCATTTGATAATCCAGCAATTATATACTCTTTGTTATTAACAAGTCTACTTAATTGTTTTGAAACATTGTATGATTTGAATTTTTTTGATTTTGGTTTTAATTTTAAATATTCAGAGACATTTTCTTTCATGTCAACCCACATTCTTAATGCATGGGATAAGTCGTAAAGAGCAATTTCATCAAACCCAATAATATTTAAATCAAAATGCCTCTTTAGTCTTTTGTAATTTATAATAATATTAGCTTCAATCATGGTATTTTGGATGTTTATGGAGAACTTTTATATACACCTTCAAAGAAAAACCCTTAAAGGCGCCGGAATGGGGAGGAAGTATAAATATAATTAAAAAATGGTATGTAGAGAATGATTTTCAGGCTGTTCAAAATATTAAACCAACATCTAATAAAATTATATAGCAGCCTAATTAAAATAGACTATGGTTTAATAAAATTATATAACAGTCTAATTAAATTTTATAATAGACTAATTTATTTTAGAGAAAGTCTAATTAAATCTCACAATAGTTGTATAAAATTCTATAGTAGTCTAATAAAATTAGAGAAATATAATTTTAAATTCTATATTAGTCTAATAAATTATTGAGTTTTGCGTATTATTCGCGGGTAATGATAAAGTTATTTATTCAACTTCCATTTTTCAGCAATCTCCGCATTAAAGCCATCACCTTCCTTCGGGTTTGGTTCGCCTTTGCCGGTGGTTATTAGCTTTCTCAGGCTCTTTTGTATATAATTGGTCCACGCCTCGTTGCACACTTCAAAGCATTCATCCTGTGGCACCAAACCTTCGTGGGTGAATTTTACTTTCGTTTTGTCACCTTCTTTTGAAATTTCAAAAATGAGTTTTGTTCCAACCCATTCGCTTTTATCTTCAATAAAATTGAAACTGTTATCCAAAACCAGCCAAGCCACTTTTTGTTCCGGCACCAGTTCAACCAATTTCATTTTTGTTAAATGGATGTCTTTATAATGATAGAAAAATTCCTCGTTCAGTTTGTCAGTAATGCCTTCAATTTCCTCAGACCACCAACCACGTATATTTGTAATGGCTTTAAAAGCTTCTTTTGGGGATTCGTCAACCAAAAGGGTTGAGGTATAATCTGCTGTTTTCATTTTGTCTTTTTTAATGTTACTATACAAAGATACTGCCTATATTTTGCGAACAAGTCTGTAATTTGGACTATATGATGGGTTGATTTGGACAGGATTACTGTTTATCTTTGAAAAAAATAGAAGATGAAGCATATAAGCATAATTGTTCCCAACGGGCAGAACAACCTCAGCAGCATTGTGGGGCCTTATAAAATATTCAGCCGGGCAAATACATATTGGAAAGAGAAAGAGGGCAGGGAATTGTTCAAGATTGAATTGGTGGGAATTTCAAAAGAAGTGGATTTTTATGAAGGTTTATTTAGTGTAAAACCCCAACGGAACCTTTCAGAAATCACGAAAACCGATCTCATTATCATTCCCTCGTTAAATCATAATTTTGAACAGGCAATAAATGAAAATCAACTTTTTGTTGATTGGATAACGAAGCTATACAAAAATGGGGCAGAAGTAGCGAGTATCTGTACGGGTGCATTTTTGTTGGCGTCTTCGGGATTGCTGGATGGAAAAAACTGTTCCACTAATTGGGCAGTCGAGGAAAGTTTCAGAAAAATGTTTCCCAAAGTAAACTTGCAAACCGACAAACTGATTACTGATGAAAATGGAATTTATACCAATGGCGGCGCATATTCATTTTTAAATCTGGTTATTTATCTGGTAGAGAAATATTTCAACAGGCAAACTGCTATTTTTTGTTCCAAGGTTTTTCAGATTGAAATGGACCGAAAAAGTCAATCTCCTTTTATAATCTTTAAAGGACAGAAATTGCACGGTGACGAAATGGTAAAAGAAGCGCAGACATATATTGAAAATCAGTTTCAAGAGAAGCTATCTATTGAGGATTTATCTTCCCACTTTGCCGTAAGCCGAAGAAATTTTGATCGGCGGTTTATAAAAGCTACTGGCAATACGCCTGTTGAATACACCCAACGCGTAAAAGTGGAACTTGCCAAAAAAGCCTTTGAAACCGGACGCAAAACCATCAATGAAGTAATGTATGAGGTTGGTTATAACGATGTAAAAGCTTTCCGCGAAGTATTTCGGAAAATCACTGGCCTTACGCCTTTGGAATACCGAAATAAATATAATAAGGAAAGTCTTTTCGGATAATTTTGCTATTAGTTGTTTTCGGTATATTTCTTAAAATTATCAATAATAGCTTGCCAACCATCGCGCTGCATTTCTACAGAGTTTTCACTTTCAGCGTCAAAAGAAGTTGTGACTTTGGTTTTGTCGCCCAAATCTTCAAAAGTAGTAGTGGCTTTTCTGCCATCTTCCATTGTATAACTTATTTTCTTTTGTGGCTCTACTTCGTCATAGATAACATTAAAGTCAAACCCAAAACTGCCGTCCTTGGCTTCCATTCGTGAGGAAAGTTTTCCGCCCACGCGAAGGTCGTTACTGGCTTTTGGGCAATGCCAATCGGGGCTGGCGAAGTTCCATTTGGTAATGTGGTCGGGTTGGTTCCAGTAGTTCCAAACCTTTTTTGTGTCTGCGTTTACAGTATTTGCCACAGTGATTTTTGTCTTTTCCATAATTATGAATTTTACATGATAATGTTGATACTCTAAAATAATTAAATTTTTATTGAGATTTTCAAATCAACACATCTCATTTTTATATTAAAAAAAGAGCGGCCCAAAAAGGGCCGCTCCGTTTAAAAGCTATTTTAACCAAATATTAAGCTTTAAGGTCTCTGGAGTGGGTGGGGGCCACTTGGTTCAAAGACCTGGGGCAATCTACTAATAATTTCTAACTTGACAATGCTCTTTAACGATAAAATGTGTTTTTTGCCGTGTTTTTAAAAAAATAAGCGACCCTTTCAGGCCGCTTTGGAAATGAGGAAAATAGAATAGTGTTAATCTTCAGATTCGTCCCGTTCCACAGCAATTATGGACTGGGCGGGTTCAATATGCGGGGAGTTGTTGAGTAAGTCTATTTTTGCTCCGGAATTAGACAGTAGCACTACTGAAAAATCATCGGGATTGTTAAAATTATTTTCTGCAACCATCAATTCCTTTAAGTTCGGACACTTAGCCAATTGTTTTGGCAGCATTCCCGATAGGTTGTTGTCAAAAACATTAAAAACTTCAATTTCATAAAGATTGCCCAAGCTTTCAGGAATGTTTCCGCTTAAATTGTTACTGCTTAAATGCAACTGTTTTAAATGTGCAAGATTGCCCAATTCAGCCGGAATGTTTCCATGAATTTCAGTTCCATTTAGTGCTAAAACTTCCAAATTTTCCAAATTGCCCAATTCCGAAGGAATATTCCCAGAAATTGGATTGAAGGAGAGTTCTAGTCTTTTCAAGCTTTTTAATTGACCCAAAGATGCTGGCAATATGCCATCAACATTGTTAAATAACATATGTATTTCTGTTACCGTGTTATTCTCCACGGTTACGCCATACCAGTTTGCTACAGGTTCTTCCACATTCCAAGTATGGGTCCAAGCCTGTCCATTGGTTGCTGTATAAAAATCTAAAAGAACTTGTTTTTCTTTCTCACTCACTTGAGCCACCATTAAAGTAGCTAGGAACATGAATCCGCAGGTTAGTATTGCCTTTTTCATAGTTTGGGGCTATTAGTTTTAAAGCGAAGTAAAAGAAATACAAAACAAGTTAAAGAACAAACTTATTCGATGAAATGCACGTTAAACCTTGAGTTATTTTGAAAGCTTTAGTAAAATGGCTGTATTAACCTCATGAATTCCTTCAAATACCTCAATTTTTAGCCGACTTTGAAAAAGTTTGCTGCCCTTTAGTTTTTCCTCGGTCTCTCGTGCTTCTGTTATGTATTGATCTTTATTTCCATAGAGATAAATTACCTGTGCACTGGATTTTAGAAATTCAAAATCCTGGGTTTTTAGTTCACTTGGAATTCCACCGGAATGTAGAATCAATTTATCACACTGAATCTTTCTGCTTGCCACCCAGCGCGTGGCAATGGAAACTCCTTGCGAGTAGCCCAAAACAATCAGATTGGCTTTAAAGTCCGGAAGTTCCTTCTCAACAACGGCATCTACATAATTTAATATATTATGTGTATCTGCAATGGTATTTTCGCGGGTTAGCCAGGAAGCCCCCACATGTTTAAAATTCTTTCCTTGATAATATTTTGAAGGAGCTTGCGGTGCAATGATGTAGTTTTCTTCAGCGTCCATTTCTGAAAAATACTTAATGAAATATTTACTCAAATAGCCCATTCCGTGAAAAACCACCCAGATATTTTTAGTTTTTTCAGTTAAGGTGTTGAGGGTGGAATAGGTATTTGTTGCGCGGTAAGAAGCTTCTTTTTCGAGACTCATTTTGTTAAAATCAATTTTGTACTTTTACAAATGTAAACCAATAGAATGAAGTACACCAAAGAAGAAATTTTGGCCGGCTGCAACAAAATGTGCCAAAATACCCTAATGGAAACCTTAGGCATAGAATTCACTGAAATAGGCGATAATTTTATTGTTGCCAGAATGCCTGTAACATCAAGAGTACATCAGCCAGACGGCGTTTTGCACGGTGGAGCTTCCGTAGCTTTGGCAGAAAGTGTAGGCAGTGCTGGTGCTTACTTTTTTTTGAATTCAGAAGAAATAGTTATCCGCGGAATTGAAATAGCTGCCAACCATGTTAAAAGCGTCCGTGATGGTTATGTTTATGCACACGCAAGTATTGTTCATAAAGGAAGAACCACACAACTTTGGCAAATAAAAATTACAAATGAAGAAGGAGCACTTGTTTCACTTGTAAAACTTACTACCCTTACTTTACCGAAGACCAAATAATGGATTATAAACTATTAATCTCAAAAATTTCGGGACACTATAAAAAGGATTTGCCTTTTGTGGTTTTTTCATTCCCTGAAAGCAATAGATTGGTAGCTTTTTTGCAAAAAAGTGAGCAATTGCACACAGTTGATAATTTAACTGAAAACGGCTTTGTTTTTGCCCCTTTTGATTATAAAAACAGCTCTTTTTTTATTCCTGAAAACGATTCTGAAAATTTGGAGTGTGAATTTATAAAGAGCGATATTGAAATAACTCCAATTGCTGTTTCAAGTGATATTGAAGAGAAAAACAGGTACATTAAACTTCTCAATAAAACCATTGAAGTTTTCAAAAGACAGAATGCGAATAAAATTGTTATTTCCCGAAAAAAAGATTTCCTTCTAAAAGATTTCTCGATTGAAAAACTTGCAGAGAGTCTATTTTCGGCATATCCCACTGCATTTAGATATATATGGTACCATCCCAAAACTGGATTATGGTGTGGTGCCACACCCGAAACACTGGTGCAAATTGAAAATAATTCCTTTAAAACAATGGCTTTAGCAGGAACACAGCCATTTTTAAATAAAGCATCCGTATTTTGGGGTTTAAAAGAACTTGAAGAGCAACAATTGGTTACTGATTCAATAATCGATAGTCTGCAACGGGTTACTTCAGTATTAAAAGTTTCAAACCCCCACACACATCAAGCAGGGTCTTTGTTGCATTTGCGCACAGACATTACGGGCGTTCTAAAAAATGGCAAAGCCACATTAACCACAATAACAACCGCGCTCCATCCTACACCCGCTGTCTGTGGAAGTCCAAAGAAATTTGCGAAAGAATTTATACTTGAAAACGAAGGTTATAATCGCGAATTTTATACAGGATTTTTAGGGCCAATTTTTGAAAATGGACAATCCGCTTCGTTAATGGTTAATCTAAGGTGTATGAAAATTGAAGGGGATATTGCCCATATTTTTGTTGGCGGTGGTATAACACTAGGTTCGCAACCGCAGGAAGAATGGAATGAAACCCAAAATAAAATGCAAACCATGCTACAAGTATTGAAGCCAATGCTATAATATTTTGGGCTTCTTTGTACCTTTGTAATCCATGAAATTCTCAAACAAGATTCTCTCACAAACGCTTGTACAATTATGTTTGGACAAGGGTATAGATCACATAATAATTTCCCCTGGCTCGCGCAATGCACCACTTACCATTGGTTTTGGGGAACATCCAGCTTTTAAGTGTTTTAGCATTGTTGATGAGCGCTGTGCGGCTTTTTTCGCTTTGGGAATTGCGCAACAGCTTCAGAAACCTGTCGCGGTAATTTGTACTTCCGGTTCGGCTTTGCTCAATTATTATCCCGCCGTGGCGGAAGCGTTTTACAGCGATATTCCATTGGTGGTTATTGCTGCAGATAGACCTTTAGATCGAATTGATATAGGTGATGGACAGACAATCCGCCAGCAAAATGTTTTTGAAAACCATATTCTTTACAGCGCTAATTGTATTGAAGGCGAGGAGTTTCAGATTAAAAATGAAACCGAAATAAATATTGCATTGAACACAGCATTAGAGCTGAAGGGCCCAGTGCACATAAACATTCCTTTTTCGGAACCTTTATACCATACTGTGGAAAACCAATTAGTTTGGCCACAAAACGTAGCGCCGCGTTTAGGTACTGAAGCTTTGAAGGAAGATTTAAATCCCTTTATTGAAAAATGGAATCGTAGCAAACGCAAAATGGTTTTAGTTGGGGTTTTACCTCCAAATAGTTTGGAAAAGCGCTTTATAGAGCAACTGGCAAAAGACGAAAGTGTTTTGGTTTTAACAGAAACCACTTCAAATCTGCATAATGAAAATTTTATAGTTGCAATTGACCAACTTATTGCTCCTTTAGCAGATGAGGATTTAAGCAAACTGCAACCTGAGATTTTACTCACCTTTGGCGGAATGGTGGTTTCCAAAAAGATAAAGGCATTTTTGCGTAGTTTTTCACCAAAAGAACACTGGCACGTAGATTCCAAAAAAGCATATGATACCTTTTTTGTTTTAAAGCATCATTTTGAAACAAGCATCAATTCATTTTTGGCTGAATTCCTTCCGAAGACACTACCGTTAAAAACTGATTACAGAAACCAGTGGCTAGCAATAAAACGTCATCGATTGCAACGTCATAACATCTACGAATCTGAAATTCCATATTCAGATTTTATGGTTTTTTCTGAAATATTTAAGCAGCTTCCAAAAAATGTTCAGTTACAGTTGAGCAACAGTGCAACTATCCGTTATGCACAACTTTTTGACATTCACGATTCTGCAGAAGTTTTTTGTAATCGGGGAACAAGTGGAATTGACGGGAGTACAAGCACTGCAGTTGGCGCAGGCTATGCCTCAAAATTACCTACAATTTTCATCACGGGCGATCTAAGTTTTTTCTATGACAGCAATGCACTTTGGAATAACTACATTCCGAAAAACTTTAAAATAATTGTTGTGAACAATGGCGGTGGCGGCATTTTCAGAATACTTCCTGGCGAAAAGGATTCAAAGCTTTTTGATACTTTTTTTGAAACAAAACACAATTTAACGGCAAAACAGTTGTCAGAAATGTACGGTTTCAAATATCAAACTATTGATAAGAAAGAGGATTTGACAGAAAACGTGAACATTTTTTTCAGTAAAAATGATGGACCGGCCTTGTTGGAGATTTTCACACCTTCAAATTTGAATGATAAAGTGCTTTTGGATTACTTCAAATGTATTCTATAAGAATCCTTTGCTCCAAATGACGGCTTCAGTAAGATCATCAAACATTTGAAAGGGTTTTTTGCAGAACTTAGCTTCCAGTTGGGCATTTGAATGACCTACTTCACTATAATTTACAACACCAACGGCGCGTAATGTGGGTACTTTATTAAGGTATTTATAATCCATAGGTTTTATGGAATAGGAATGCACACGGTTTGAAATTAACACCCAACGTTTGGGGCCAAGATAGTTTAGGCCTTTAAGCAAAATGGAAAAACCAGTTTTATAGGACATAATGATGCCTTCCTTTGCCTCGAAAACAACAATGTTATCGTAAAAATAAACCATTCCAATATCTGTATCCAACGTTTTTTTTAGTTGGAAATCAGCAGGAAGGTTATGTGGAGAAGTTTTTTGCATTTTCAGGGTGAATTTACATTTTAAGTTTTATTTGTATATACGTGTTCGGTGATTTTTTTGACAATAATACAGTACCTTTGCAGCTATGATAAAATTGGGTGAATACAATACTTTAGAGATACTTCGGGAAACCGAACCGGGTCTATATTTGGGGGATGGTGAGGAAAATGTGGTGCTTTTGCCGCATAAATATAAGCCCGAGGAATATGAGATAGGAGGTGAAATTACGGTCTTTATTTATTTGGATAATGAAGAACGTCCGATTGCAACAACGCTTGATCCTTTTCTGCAACTCAACACATTTGGATACTTGCACTGCAGTGATGTAACGGAATACGGCGCTTTTATGGATTGGGGGTTGGAAAAACAACTCTTCGTTCCATTTAAGGAACAAGCACGCCCAATGAAAAAGGGCAATTGGTACATTGTCTATCTTTATATAGACGAGAAAACCAATCGTTTGGTGGGTTCAAGTAAAACAAATCATTTTCTTCAAAACGATACTTTGACCGTCGAACCTTTTCAGGAGGTAGATATCTTGGTTACTCACCTCACAGAAAAAGGTGCCAATGCAATCGTGAATGGCGTTCACAAAGGTTTAATTTATATTGAAGACATTTTTGAGGATATACGAACGGGTGATAAAATGAAGGCGTACATAAAAAAAATACGCCCTGACAATAAAATAGATCTTGTGCTACAAACTCCGGGCTACAAAAGCATTGAGCCTAACGCAAATTTTATTCGTGAAGAGCTGGAAGCAGCTGGTGGATTTTTACCGCTACATGACAAATCAGACCCAGATTCAATTAAAAATATGTTGGGAATGAGCAAGAAAAGTTTTAAAAAAGCAATTGGCACGCTTTATAAAGACAAACAGATTGTAATTAAGGAAGATGGAATTGAATTGATTTAATTCTTTCTAGTTAGTTCGATTTTTCCTCAAATTCTGGGCAGTCAATGCGTATAGCTTCAGTTTTTAATGGTTTTTGAAGAAATTCACAATAATCACTACCCTCTTTTTTACTGTGGAATTTACAGGCAAAGCACGTTCGTTGCACGCTGATTATTCCTGCTTTATTTAAATTGTAAATAAGTTTTACGATAGCTTCATAAACAGTTTCCAGTTGCGCATTATCAAAAGTGTCGAATTGATTTTTTAACGGGTTCGCATAATTTTCGGTTACTGAAACCAATTCTTTTCCTTTTTCTGAAAGCGCAATGAGATAACTTCGGCTATCAGGTTTTGAATAATCTTTTAAGATTAGTTTTTTCTGTTCCAATGATTTCACGGCATCGCTGATGGTGGGTTTTGTAACGTCAAATTCCTTTGCCAAATAACTAACGGTGCACAGCGAACTTTTATGATAAGCTATGAAAATCAGTATTTGTATCTGGATGGGACTTACGCCAGATTTTTTAGCTTCTGCCCAAAGCAACGTTCGGAAAACTTCTGAAATCCGTTCAAGACCAACCACTATTTTATTGCTCACACTTTCTTGCTGAAAGGAGGTATCAAAAACACTTTTTTTCATAATGATGCCTGTTAAGAGTTTAACCCTAACAGGCAAAGTTAGTAATCCTAATTGATTTTTCAGCCTTTTACATCGGCCATGGAAGCTCCATAGTTAATATGAAGTACATTCCCCGTTGGTGTAACCAATGCAGGAACAGATTTCACTCCTGCATTTTCAGCTTCTTGTATTTTTGATTTTTCTTCACCTAAATGCACTACCTCAACAGAAGAAGGGTCTATAAGTTCTAGAATTTCGTGTTCGGCACTGATACATACAGGACAACCAGCATGATAAAAAACAGACTTTTTCATAATTAATAAGTATTTAAGTTTAAAAGCAATATTGCTTCAACAAATATAGTAAGGAATCCTAACTAAATAAAATATAGTTTAGAATATTTTTAAAAAGCTTCAAAAGAATAATTGGTAACCGCTATAAAGTCAACAGATTGTAGTTTGGGCTATTGTGAAGGCGTTGTATAAATGCCATAATCTACATAAAAACCGCTCCGTCTAGCAGGACGTTGATAATAGCCGTAGGTATAAGGCATTAGCTCTGGTCTTAAAAACCCTCGGGATTCTTTATATGCAATATTTTTAACCGAAGTAGAACCATCTGCAGTGTAGGTGGTGTTGCCGCCATAGACTCCATATTCACGTGGATCCAATGAAATTTGGATATCAGATTTTACATAATTTTGATTTGCTGCCATTACATCAAACATACTCACTGGTTCGCGATAGTTATTTTTATCCATCTTAAAAGAAGGAAGTTTTTTCAAGCTTTTTGTTCCAAAGCTAGCATCAACCGGAAGGGAGGTGGTTAATAAACTTTCAACTTCAGGTAGCTTTACGAAATCCAATTTAAATTTATTGGACTCATAATCCAGCTGAGCCGAACCAATTATAGGAAGGAATAAAATTAGAAACAACAAGTTTTTCATCGCAACAAAGGTAACAAAATAAGTTGATGGTTAATAGTTGATGGTTTGTGGTTGAAAATATTTTCTTTTTTATATACTCAATTTTTGGGCCGTGTTTTTTGGTACTGCATCTTTATGAACTGTAACACTTATTGCTTTCAAACGCATATAGGCTTCACTGAAATATACATAACCACCATTGGCAACCCGACTTTCATCTGTGCCCCAACTGTTTTTTACTTTGTAATATTTTGTGCCGTTTTGGTCGCGAAGTATTCCTGTAATGTGCATTAAATGATCATCGGTAGTGTCATAATTTTCAAACTCCTCTTGACGATATTCTTGGGTTATTTTCTTTTCGGGATAAATACCCTGTAGCGCTTTCACGTTATTTTCAATATTTTCGGGAATGACCGCAACGCCATCTTTTGAGGAAAATGTTTTTTCACTTACATCGCAATCCAATTCTACAGTGAAACCTTTATCCAACGCATTGTCAATTGTCGCCATCATTTCATCTAAAGGAACATTATAAAAACTGCCATTGCTCCAGTTGTCGGGAATATTCAATATAAATTTTGAATAAAAAGGCGCTTGTGTAAAACTTGTAATGTTTACATAATCTTCTGGTTTTATTTTGGTCATTGCCAAAAAGGTTTGCGGATTGTATTGCTTTCCCTCAAAAGTGAAATTAGTCACGTTTTTTCCAATATATACATCCAAAACCCCTTCAATAGCGGCACGCCATTTTTTGCTCAGTTTTCTGCCCGGATTGTCAACGTATGTTTTCAACATTGCTTCAAGTACCGCAACCATTTCGGCGTGGTTGTATGTGGTTTCTCCGGTAAATAATCCGCTAAAAGCTTCTTCGGGAACCAGTCCAAATTTTTCAACGGAATTCATTACGTCGTGCGCCAATCCGCCTTCGCCAAACTGCGCGCGACCTTGACGCATAATATAGTTTTCGGCTTTTAATGGATACGTATTCCTAACTTGATACATTTCACTCAAATCTATTTTCTTTCCCGTAAGACGAATGATTTCACTTTCCAAAAACGAAGTACTGCTAAAACTCCAGCACGTTCCCGTAATTCCCTGGCTTATTACGGGCGTAGCCTCCAAATCTGTAATGGTGGTGAATTTGTAGGCTTCTTGGGCAGTTAGGTTTAATGTGAAAAGAATTACGAGGGAAAGAAGAAAATGTTTCATCTGTGCTTGAAGTTTATTGTTTAAGGTTTGTGGTCTTCAACGGTTAAACAACAAACCATAAACCACAAACAATTTATATCTTTGAAAACAAAAATAACAATTATGTCTTCACCCAACTGGAAAACCGTTAAAGAATATACCGATATAACTTATAAAAAATCAAATGGCGTGGCGCGAATCGCTTTTAACAGGCCTGATGTGCGCAATGCGTTTCGCCCAAAAACCACTGCCGAATTGCTCGATGCCTTTCACGATGCACAGGAAGATACTTCCATAGGTGTGGTTTTGCTTTCTGCGGAAGGACCTTCCTCGAAAGACGGGATATATAGTTTTTGCAGTGGCGGCGATCAAAAAGCGCGTGGCCATCAAGGTTATGTGGGGGATGATGGGTATCACCGTTTAAATATTCTTGACGTGCAGCGTTTGATTCGTTTTATGCCGAAAGCAGTTATTTGCGTAGTTCCGGGTTGGGCAGTGGGTGGCGGACACAGTTTGCACGTTGTTTGCGATCTTACTTTGGCAAGCAAGGAACACGCAATTTTTAAACAGACGGATGCTGATGTTACTAGTTTTGACGGTGGCTACGGAAGTGCGTATTTAGCAAAAATGGTAGGGCAGAAGCGTGCACGCGAAATCTTTTTCCTTGGAAGAAATTATTCTGCGCAGGAAGCTTTTGATATGGGCATGGTGAATGCCGTGATTCCTCATGCTGAACTTGAAGATACCGCTTACCAGTGGGCGCAGGAAATTCTTGCGAAATCCCCTACTTCCATAAAAATGTTGAAGTTTGCAATGAATTTAACCGATGACGGGATGGTTGGCCAACAAGTTTTTGCAGGTGAAGCTACGCGGCTTGCTTATATGACTGATGAAGCTAAAGAAGGACGTGATGCTTTTCTTGAAAAAAGGAAGCCGAATTTTGATAAAAAGTGGTTGCCGTAAAAAAGTTTTCAGTATTCAGTTGCAGTAAGCAGTAAAAAAATATAAAAACAAGCATCAATTTCAATGAGTAAAACAAGCAAGCTACGCGATATTTGGTATTCGCTTTCCTCCAATCAGCGTTTTTTTATTAGAAGATTGTATTATTTGCCAAAAGACACTTTGGATAGTATTACGGGCAAACGACACAAGTATGTTCCGCCACGTGGTTATATTTATACAGGATCGCCGGCGAGTGCTAAAGATTATTTGATGCAAGGCCAAAATCAATTGCAGATGCTTAAGGAATACGCCAACCTTGAACCAAGTCATCAAGTTCTGGATATTGGTAGTGGCATTGGCAGAACTGCAATTGCATTAACTAGCTATTTAAATAAAGACGGAAGTTATGAAGGTTTTGATGTAGTGGAAAGGGGGCGTACAGTGGTGCAATTCACGAATACATAAAGAACATACCAATTTCAAGTTTAAATATGTTCCGCTTTTTAATGATTTATACAATACGGCTACTCTTAAGGCTTCAGAGTTTGTTTTTCCATATGCAGATAATACTATAGATGTTGCGTTTTCCTTTTCTGTATTTACACATATGCAGATTGAAGAAATTCAGCATTACTTTAATCAAGTTTATCGCGTGTTAAAACCTGGCGGGGTTTGTTTCTCTACTTTTTTTCTTTATGACGATGCTTCGGAAGAATTTATTTCAACCAAAAAGGATTTTAGTTTTCCGGTGGAAAAGAATGGATATAGATTGATGAATGACAGTGTGAAATCTGGAAATATCGCTATTCATAAAAACAAACTTTTTCATATGCTTAGTCAGGAACATTTTGAGCAAGTAAAGATTATTGATGGTTTTTGGAAAGATGAAGTTCGCGATACTGCCAAAAAAGAATATCAGGATATCGTTGTGTTTAAAAAATCGTGAAGAAGCTTTTGAGCAATAAATTTAATGGCTTTTAAGTAGAAGTTAAATTTCCTTAGAGATTTCGCTATCGGCTAACTCTTTTTGCACCCAGGCCATTGCTTCGCTTAGGGTTTCAAAGATTTCGAATTTCTTTTTATAGAACATGCTTTCCAGTTTGGCATTTGATTTTGCCATTGTTGTATCAGCCACTATAGCCATAGCCACGAGGTTGTGGATTTTTGAGGTTTCGAGATAGGTTAGGGGATCTACTGCGTAATTAAAATATCTATTCGAGATATAGACCATTTTTTTGTTTGCAAAATGTTCATCCACCACTTTGCGCAATTTATCATTATGAGCAGGGATTACAGTAACTCCTTCCTTGATTTGGTTCACAAGGAAGTTATCAAAGATGAAGACTTCTGATTCTTTAAATTCGTAATAGTGAAACATGCCCATAGTGCTTTGTATTTGTTTGTTTTCTTAAATATACGGAAGTTTTAATTATTATTTTAAGGCTGTTTTTTAAAATTAATGTGATTTGTCTTCTTTTTTGAGATCGTTTATGTTTTTTGTGATCGCTATGAGCTCTTGGTAGCTTAGGTTGCTGATGGCTTGTTTTAGGTTGGCCTCTGCTTGGTCGCGGATGAGTTTTTGTAGGGGGTGGTTCTCGTTTAGGGTCTCATTTTTTTCTGGGGTGTAGGCGAAGAGGTCGCTTGGTTCACAGACTAGGTGCTTGCAAAGTATTTCTATATGTTTTAGACGGATGCCGCGGGGCGCTCTGTAGAGTAGGTTGCCCGCTGCGCTGCTTGATATGCCGTGTTTTATCATAAATGAATAGCCTTTGTCTATGCCACGGGCCTTGAATACTTGTTCTAGGTTTAGTGCTATCATATTGCTTGGGTTTTGTTTTACTAAATTATTGTTTTATTTGGAAAGTTGCAAGGGTGTTTTTGAAAGTATGAAAGGAAAATGTGAAAAAATTAAAATAAAATATGAAAGTTTATTATTAGGTTATGAAAGTATAAAAATAGAAAGTTAAAATGATAAATGTAAAGTTTAAAATGTGAAAGTAATTTATGAAAGTTATTGAATAAAATATGAAAGTAAGAAGCTAATTTGTGAAAGTATGGGGTAAAAAGATGAAAGTTTTGTGCGAGGGGTGAGGTTTAGACCTTTGGTATATTTTGGAAAGGGGCGCTAGCTGGGGGGGAAGGTAATATTTATTTCTTGAGCACGAGTGGCCTGCCCTATGACGCGGAATTTGTTTCGGTGCTTGCGGTAAAATAATTGGAATTAAAAACAAAAAAAATAGCTTACAGATCTATTTTTTCAATCTGTAAGCCTAGAATTATAGTGTCAAAAATTAATGAAGAAAAGTGTTGTTTTTTACCTCAGTTCTTTGTTGTGCGTTCGGTGTTCTTTTTCAGTCGTCTGTAAGCGTTGGCAAAGACATACTCTTTTGCAATTTTTGGCTTGAGCATTGGCTGGTGCGAATTGTAAATGTGTATGGCTTTTAGTGTTGGCATTATTCTTCTACTTCGTAATTGAATTCAACTTTACTTTGTTTAATTATTTCATTCAATACGTCAGGCATATTACCTTTTCTCTCGACTGATTCTAAACTGTTTTTTAACTTGTCAATATTGATAATTTCTTCTATACAAGATACATATTTATTTACAATTGCATCAACAGAATATTGCTGTTTTGCACCTGTTTTAATTCTTTCAGTTAGCTTTTCTACTGTTTCGGTAGATTTTACAACAAAAGTGATTGGGAATTTTTCGAGTTTATCAATGTCTAAAAAATATTTTTTAACATCCGTTGTCTCTGTAACTTGAAAGAAACGTCCTAAAGGTTTCATTACAAAATCAATTCCTCCATCATTTGCATTTGTTCTCCCTGTCTTGTAGAGTTTTAAATTTTCCGGTTCAATTGTCTCCTCTGTAAAGCCAAAATAAACAGTTTGGTCATTGTAATCAGCTTTTAAAATTGAATAGCTCACAATTTCAAAAATTCTGGCATCAATATTTGGTTCTAACAATCCCAAAATGAAAGCTTTTATTTCTTCAGGTTGTTCATTTTCAATGTCTTTTAATCGTTCGCAGGTTTCAATAAAGCTTTCGAACGCACTTCTTTTAGAAGCTGCATAAGCATCAATTATCTCAATTATTGATTCCGCAATATTGACATCCTTTTTGTTTACTTCTAATTCTATAAGGTTGGCGTTAATCCAATACCGCTGGGTGACAACCACTCTAATTATTGGGATATAATCACAGGTAGGAAAATATTTTCTAAACTCAAGATTCATTCGCTGATTTAAGGCGTGATTTTGAAGTTTATTACCAAATGGCAATTCTCTTTGTCTTTTAAATAGGGCAGAGAACTTGGCTCCTTCATACTTAGAATAATCTCTTTTTTTGTGAAATCCTTCCTTTATATAATCTTCAACAAGTACATAAATTGCATAGAGATTTCCAAAACTTCCACGAGCTTTAGACCCTTTGTGAGCTGAAACAGTTTTTTGATTTATGTATTTTAATAATTCGCTGTTATTGAATATTGCTTCCGCATCTTCTCCAAAATTTTTGGTTAGAATTTCAAATATTGTATCTGTAAAAGAATGCTTCATATTTTGGGTTCAAATAATGTTTGTTGTGCTTGATTTTTAATTTGATACGTTTTGAGTTCGGGTTTTAAATCCTCTCCGTTTAATGAGGTTTCTTCTAAAACCCTTCTTATTCCGATTTTTGTAAAATCTTCATCTATTTCAATACCAATAGATTTTCTGTTTAATGATTTTGCGACAAAAGAAGTTGTAAATGTTCCTGAAAATGGGTCTAATACTATATCTCCTTCATTAGAACTTGCTTTAATAATTCTTTCAAGTAAAGCTATTGGTTTTTGAGTTGGGTGATTTTCGTATTCCGCCATTCTATATCTAACTCTCGGAAAATCCCAAACATTCCCTGGTACTTTTTCCGTATTATAGGGCTGTGGTGGATTTTTTCTGTAATCAATTAGTTTTCTTTTGGCACCTGTTTTAGCCTCAACAAGGATGTCTTCCGAGTTAAAGGTATAGTTTTTAGAATCTTTTACACAAAACAAAATAGGCTCATACATTGAACCAAAATAGGTTTTTGCTTGTACTCCTGAACTGTCGTAAGACCAAATTATACGTGAAAGAATTGAGATTTTATCTCGAAGATATAAATCGAAATATGGGATGAATTGGGTAGAGGTCATAACATAAAAACTGCCATTATCTTTTAATTTTCTTAGGGAAAAATCTATCCACATATAACACCAATCCAAATATTCTTGGTCGGTATTCCATTTGTCCTTACGTCCGTTAAAGTCTTTACCAATATTATATGGAGGGTCAACAAAAATCAAATCAATAGATTTATCTTCAATCTTTGATTCTAAGACTTGAATTGCATCTCCATTATAAATTATGTGTCCGTCTTTGTTGTATGTTTTTATCATTTTCTCACGTATTTTGCTTGTTCTTCGGCAACCTTTAAAGCCTCCAAACCTTGATTTTCATCTTTAATCAAGTCGTAGACTTTGTTTGCCAACCACAATGTTTCTAAATCAGAATGAGCAACATTGAAAAATTCGCTAAGTTTTTTGAGGTCTTCTCGTTTTAATAACTTCTGGTCATTTTCAACTTTGCTCAAGAAACCTTCTCCAATGTCAAGTTTTGCAGCAAGTTCACGCTGTTTCATACCTGATTCTTCTCTGAGTTGTCTGATTCTTTGTCCGATTGTCATTGACCTGTTGTGTACTTGTCTAAATTTGGTCAAAGTTAAAAATAATTTTCTAATTTTCAGTCAAGGGATGGAAAAAATGGCTCTTTTGGTTCTTGGGGCGTTGGCTCGTGTGTCGGGAAAAACCAAATGTGCCATTTGCGGGTCGGGTTTTTACACTGACGCACAACATGCGGATAAACACCATATGGTGTTTATTCCCATTATATCTTTTTTGTTTCCCTTCAAATATACCCCAAAACCCAAGTTGTTAAAGAATAGGTTTCAGGAAGTTATCAACGAAAGGTTGTGGAAAGTGCAAAAAAAAACGCCAGCTATGTGTTTCGCTGGCGTTTTTAATTTCTTACTACTTACTATTTTGCATAAGCATCTGTATGAACATTTTTAACCGCCCTGCCGCTTGGGTCGTTCATATTCTTAAAGCTGGCGTCCCATTCCAAAGCAATGGGGCTACTACAAGCCACAGAGGGAACAGAAGGTACGCTAAGCGCAGCAGTATCACTAGGGAAATGTTCTGCAAAAATGCTTCGGTAATAAAACTCTTCTTTGCTGCTCGGCGTTTGTAGCGGGAATTTGTATTTGGCGTTTGCCAACTGCTCATCGGTTACTTTTTCGTTTACCATTTCCTTTAGGGTGTCTATCCAACTGTAGCCCACACCATCGCTAAATTGTTCCTTTTGTCGCCAGGCAACGCTTTCGGGTAGCATGTCTTCAAAGGCTTTTCGCAATACCCACTTTTCCATGCGTTCGCCGTTTATCATTTTGTCCTGCGGGTTTATGCGCATAGCGACGTCCATAAATTCCTTATCGAGAAAAGGAACACGCCCTTCAATGCCCCAAGAGGCTAGGGATTTGTTGGCGCGGAGACAGTCGTACATATGTAGTTTGTCCAACTTGCGTACGTTTTCCTTGTGGAATTCCTCTGCATTGGGGGCTTTGTGGAAATAGAGGTAGCCGCCAAAAATTTCGTCAGCCCCTTCGCCGCTTAGTACCATTTTTATACCCATTGCCTTGATAGCGCGCGCCATTAAATACATTGGCGTGCTGGCGCGGATGGTGGTTATATCATAGGTTTCCAAATGATAAATCACATCGCGAATGGCGTCTGTGCCTTCTTGGATGGTAAATTTTATTTCGTGGTGAACGGTCTTTAAATGATCTGCCACTTTTTGCGCTGCTGCAAGATCGGGGCTGCCTTCAAGTCCGATAGCGAAACTGTGAAGCTGTGGATACCAAGCGCCTTCGGTGTCTTCGCTTTCAATACGTTTTTCGGCATATTTTTTTGCGATTGCGGAAGTGATGCTGCTGTCCAAGCCGCCGGAAAGTAAAACTCCGTATGGCACATCGCTCATCAATTGACGGTGTACTGCTGCTTCCAAGGCTTTGCGGAGTTCGGCAATTTCGGTGGCGTTGTTTTTTACGCTTTCATAATCCATCCAATCGCGGGAGTACCAGCGTTTCAGTTCGCCTTCGCGGCTGTCCAGATAATGGCCGGGCGGGAAGAGTTCTATTTTGGTGCAAACGCCTTCTAAAGCTTTTAATTCTGAAGCTACGTAAAAGGTTCCGTTTTGGTCCCAACCGATATAAAGTGGAATAATGCCCATATGGTCGCGGGCGATAAAATAGTTGTCGTTTTCAATATCGTAAAGTGCAAAGCCGAAGATGCCGTTCATTTCATCAAGGAAGCTGGCACCTTTTTCTTTATATAACGGAAGGATTACTTCGCAGTCGCTTTTGGTCTGGAATTCATAATCCTTGAATTGTTTCCGAAGAGCCATATGGTTATAAATTTCGCCATTGGCTGCTAAAACGAGGTTGCCATCACTGCTGAAAAGCGGTTGCTTGCCGGAAGTGGGGTCAACAATGGCGAGGCGCTCGTGGGCCATAATTGCTTTGTCGTTACTAAAAATTCCGCTCCAGTCCGGCCCGCGGTGACGGATACATTTTGCCATTGACAATACCTGAAGTCTTAAGGCCTCTGCGGGCTCTTTGAGTTTGAATGCACATACAATTCCACACATAATTTCTATTTTTTAATGGTTCGTTTTAAGTCAAAAAAAAGCCCGTCAGGTAAAAAACCTGACGGGCTGTATATCGCGACAAGTTTTTGTTACGGCAGCTCGTTATTATTATTGTTTGTATTTAAGCTGAAATGAAACATAAACTTGTTTTTTGTTTTTATAATGAATTGCTAATTTAAAGTAATTAATTTAAGACTTCCAAATGTTTGTTGAATAAAATGCAATTAATGGCTAAAGGCATTAAATATTCGATGAAAGACAGAATTATCTAAGTTTCGGAAATTCTGAAGGGTTTACTTCGTGCATAATTTCATAAACTTTTTCATAGACATCTTCCACGGAAGGCTTGCTAAAATAATCGCCATCAGTGCCGTAAGGCGGACGGTGATCTTTGGCGGAAAGGGTTTGGGGTTTGCTGTCCATATGTTTATAACCACCTTGTACCTCAACAATTTGATTTAAAATGTAAGCCGAAGCTCCACCAGGAACGTCTTCATCAATTACCAGAAGTCTGTTTGTTTTTGCTACACTCTTCACCATATCGTGATTAAGGTCTAAAGGAAGCAAAGATTGCACGTCAATAACTTCGGCATCTATACCAGCTTGTTGCAATTCTTTTGCAGCTTCTTCAACAATTCGTAACGTACTTCCGTAAGAAACCAAGGTTATGTCTGTTCCTTCTTTTACGGTTTCAACTACACCTATTGGAGTTTTAAGTTCGCCTAGATTGTTTGGCATTTTTTCCTTTAAACGGTAGCCGTTCAAACATTCAATAACTAAAGCTGGTTCGTCAGTTTCAAGCAAAGTATTGTAAAAACCTGCAGCTTTGGTCATGTTTCGCGGTACGAGAATGTACATTCCGCGAAGCAGATGAATCAAGCCGCCCATTTGTGAGCCACTGTGCCAAATACCTTCTAGCCTATGGCCACGAGTTCTGACTATTAAAGGTGATTTTTGTGTGCCATTTGTTCTATAACGAGTGGTTACCAAATCATCGCTCATTATCTGAAGACAATACAATATATAATCTAAATACTGAATTTCGGCAATTGGTCTTAGTCCGCGTAAGGCCATCCCGATTCCTTGCCCAAGAATAGTTGCTTCGCGAATTCCAGCATCGGCAACCCTAAGTTTGCCGTATTTTTCCTGCATACCTTCCAAACCTTGGTTTACATCGCCAATTTCACCACTGTCTTCGCCAAAAATCAAAACCTCTGGGTGTTTGGAGAAGATAGCGTCAAAGTTATCACGTAGTATTACACGGCCATCAACTTCCTCGGCATCGTTGGCGTAGGAGGGAAGCACTTCTTTTATAGTTTTTGCATTTTCTTTTGCTTCACTATAAAGATGAGCGCTATATTTAGGTTGAATTATTTCGAAATAATTATTAATCCAGTCTTGTAATTGCTTCTTTTCTGAAGAATCTTCACCAATGGCATAGCGTAAAGCTTTTCTGGCACTGGCAAGAATATTTCTTCGTAGTGGCTCTTTTTCCGAAGCCAGTTCATTTTTTATCTTTTCAATGAAGTTCTTGTTCGCACTGCTTTCAGCTAGATTTCCTAACAACAAAACAGCTTCTTCCTGCTCTTTTTTCTGTGGTGCTACAAAAGCTTCCCAAGCTGCTTTTTTGCCGTCTCGCACTTTCTTTTTAATGTCTTTTTCAATTTCGGCAAGTGTTTCTTCAGTCGCAATATCGCTTGAAATAATCCAGTCGCGCATTTTTAGATTGCAGTCATAGTTTGCTTCCCATTCCAAGCGTTTCTTGCTTTTATAGCGTTCGTGTGAGCCACTGGTACTGTGGCCTTGCGGTTGTGTTAATTGTTGCACGTGAATCAAAACAGGAACGTGCTCTTCTCTTGCAATTTTTGAAGCACGGCTGTAAACCTCAATAAGCTCAGGGTAATCCCAGCCTTTTACGCGAATGATTTCATAACCGTTTTCTTCTTCGGTACGTTGAAATCCTTTAAGTACTTCTGAAATATTTTCTTTTGTAGTTTGGTATTTTGCGTGAACTGAAATTCCGTATTCATCGTCCCAAACGCTCATTACCATTGGTACTTGCAATACGCCTGCCGCATTTATGGTTTCCCAAAAAAGGCCTTCGCTGGTGCTGGCATTACCTATTGTTCCCCAAGCTACTTCGTTACCGTTGATGGAGAAGTTGGTTTTATTTTCAATTCCTTTTACGTTTCTAAAAATCTTGGAAGCTTGTGCCAATCCCAGCAATCGCGGCATTTGACCTGCTGTAGGTGAAATATCTGCACTGCTATTTTTTTGTGTTGTAAGGTTTTTCCAGCTTCCATCCTCATTTAAACTATGAGTTGCGAAGTGACCTCCCATCTGTCTTCCAGCACTCATGGGATCCGCTTTAATGTCTGTATGTGCATAAAGACCCGCAAAAAACTGCT
The DNA here is from genome assembly GCF_046352995.1 of Aequorivita nionensis. GTDB lineage: Bacteria > Bacteroidota > Bacteroidia > Flavobacteriales > Flavobacteriaceae > Aequorivita > Aequorivita nionensis. The sequence continues at coordinate 2,579,855 of NZ_CP130281.1, forward strand.
CAATAGTCAATTTTCCAATGGCCATCATAAAAGTTTGGTCGCGGTAGTATCCGCTTCGCCAATCGCCATTTTGGAATGCTTTGGCCCAAGCTAGCTGTGGCACTTCTTTTCCATCTCCAAAAATTCCAAATTTTGCTTTGCCCGTAAGTACCTCACGGCGGCCCAGAAGACTACATTCACGGCTAGTTACTGCAATTTTATAATCGTTAATAACGGTTTCTTTGAAATCGTTAAAAGAAATCTCGCCGTTGGTCTTTGGGTCTGTCTGCATTACAATGGATTTTTATATTTGCAAAAATAGCGAAATTGAGGGTGTTTCGCAATGCTTAGTTATACACAACCAAGTTTTTGAAAGGGAAGGTTTTTTAAGTTTAATCCTTTTTTAAAGAAACTAACTTGATTATCAATAATCTAAGCAAGAGGAGAAAAGGCAATCCGTGGAATAAAACATCAAACCAGTCTGCAGCTAGCATTCCCTCGGCGCCACCTGCAATCCATTTTATTTTACCCCAGATGTGCGGTTCGGGAAAAAAAGGGGCTAAGCCCAATGTGAGGCAGAGCAAAAGGATGATACGCCAATTGTTTAGTAGTTGCATTCAAGTGATTTATTGATTCGGACTTCCTTTTTTGAGGTTGTGGGTAAAAATAAAAAATCCCCGGAATTTCCGAGGATTTATATTTAGGAATTTAATTTTACTCAACTTCTTTTACGGAAGCTCCAGGAGCATTTTTTCTCACGGATTCAATTCCGTTTTTGGCACCGCTCTCGGCAGCATACATTTGGCTACTGCCAATAATTTGCCCATTGCTGGCCTTAATGTTAAAATGAATTTTACCGTTTTTTGCAGTTTTCATTTCAAAGCTTTCGTCTTTTCCACAGTTTTTTTGAACAGATTCAATCCCGTTCATTGCTGAAGCTTTTGTTGCATACATCTGGCTAGAAAGAATTACTTGTCCGTTGGCCGCTTTTAAGGTAAAGTGAAATTTATCACCGCTTTTTTTAAGTTCAAACATAATTAGGTGTTTATTGATTACTGAATATTTGAGCGTTCAATATCGTGAAAAACAAGTTGTTTTAAAAATAGGCGAAGGCTTTTATAATAATTTTATCATTTATTTAAACAGATCCATCCCTGGAATATTTGGCATTCCATCTTTGGCAACTGCAGCAATTTCGGTTTCGTTTACGTTTGTTGCTTTTTCGATGGCTTTGTTTAAAGTGAGGATTAAATAATCTTCCAATTGCTCTTTGTCTTCCAATAAGCTATCTGCAATCTCGATGGTTTTTATTTTTCGGTTTGCGGTAAGCGTTATTTTTAAAAGTCCGTCACTGCTGGCTTCATCAATAAGCACCGAGTCCAGACGTTTTTTTGTGGCTTCTACTTTTTCTTGGGTTTCTTTCAGTTTGCCCATCATTCCCATTAAATCTCCAAACATATTTTTTTTGTTTTAGTTTGATGCAAATTTACTACTTTGTATGGCTATTCAACAACCTTCAATTATGAAAAAATTTGTATTTGTTTCAATTGCAAGCCTTACTTTTGCCGCTTCAATAAATGCGCAGGAAACTTCAAAAGATATTATGAAAATAAATCCCCCGAAAGTCGAAAAAATTGCCAAGGAATTAAAAGCTCATGGCGATGTTCGTATAGATGATTATTATTGGCTCAATAATCCCGAAGATGAAAAAGTCATTGATTATTTAAAGGATGAAAACAAATATTACGAAGCGATGACAGCGCATACCAAAAAGTTCAAAGAAGATCTTTTTGAGGAAATGAAGGCTCGAATAAAGGAGGATGATGAATCTGTTCCGTACAAATTAAACGGCTATTATTACATAACCCGCTACGAAACTGGGAAGGATTACCCAATCTACACCCGAAAAAAAGGTTCTCTGGATGCTACAGAAGAAATTCTTTTTGATGTAAATGAAATGGCGAAAGGTCATTCTTATTACAATCTTTCAGGCTTGAACGTTTCCGAGGACAACAATTTGGTTTCTTTCGGCGTAGATACATTAAGCCGAAGAAAGTATGATATTTTCATAAAAAACCTGAAAACTGGCGAAATCTATCCCGAACGAATTCCTTTAACAACCGGAAGCGCAACTTGGGGCAGCGATAACAAAACGCTTTTTTACACGCGAAAGGACGAAAAAACCCTTCGTGCCGATAGAATCTATCGCCATACTTTGGGCACCGACCCAATCACGGACGAACTCGTTTTTACGGAAGAAGATGAAACTTTTGGAACCTATGTTTACAAGACAAAATCAAAGAAATTTATCGTAATTGGTTGTTACAGCACGCTTACTTCAGAATACAGGGTTTTGGATGCTGATAACCCGATGGGTGAATTTAAAATTTTTCAACCGCGCGAAAGAGGATTGGAGTATAGCATTTCACATTACGGCAACAATTGGTACGTTTTGACCAATAAAGACAAAGCGCTAAATTTTAAACTGATGAAAACTTCGGAAGATAAAACTTCCAAGGAAAATTGGGTGGATATGATTCCGCACAGAAATGATGTTTTGGTGGAGGATATTGATATTTTTAAGGATTATTTGGTGGTGAGTGAGCGGAATAATGGACTGACCAAAATCCGTATAAAAAAATGGGATGGCAACGAAGATTATTATCTTCCTTTTGATAATGAAACCTACACGGCGTTCACGACCCAAAACCCAGAATTTGACACGAAAATACTTCGTTATGGCTACAACTCTTTGAATACGCCAGCTTCCGTGATTGATTTCAACATGGAAACGAAAGACAAAACGGTTTTGAAGGAAACGGAAGTTTTGGGCGGAAAGTTTGATAAAGACAATTATGAAACCGAACGTTTATGGGCAACTTCTATGGATGGAACAAAAATCCCGATGTCGGTAATCTACAGAAAAGGCATTAAAAAAGATGGTAAAAACCCGTTGCTTATTTATGGGTACGGTTCCTACGGCGCCACGATGGATCCCTATTTTTCATCCGTGCGTTTAAGTCTTTTGGATCGCGGATTTATATATGTAATTGCGCACATTCGCGGCGGGGAATATATGGGAAGACAATGGTATGAAGATGGAAAATTGCTGAAAAAGAAAAATACCTTTACAGATTTTATTGATGCTTCAAAATATTTGATTTCCGAAGGTTATACTTCAAAAGAGCACCTTTACGCTTCGGGTGGCTCTGCTGGGGGGCTTCTGATGGGGGCAATTACCAATATGGCACCGGAATTATATCACGGCGTAATTGCTTCGGTACCATTTGTAGATGTTGTTACGACAATGCTGGATGATTCCATTCCTTTAACAACTGGTGAATATGACGAATGGGGAAACCCAAATGAAGTGGAATACTATAATTATATTAAAAGTTATTCACCGTATGATAATGTTGAGGCAAAAGCATACCCAAATATGCTTGTAACAACGGGTTTGCACGACAGCCAAGTGCAATATTGGGAACCGGCTAAATGGGTTGCCAAACTTCGGGATCTAAAAACCGACGATAATATTTTATTGTTGCAAACCAATATGGATGCAGGCCACGGCGGGGCTTCCGGGCGTTTTGAAGCTTTGAAGGAAGTTGCAATGGATTATGCCTTTCTATTGGATTTGGAAGGAATTAAGGAGTAATTAAAATATTTCCTTACCTTTGTGCGGTTAAAATTTTCAGTTTCAAACTGAAGTCATTTTAAAACGAATACCCTCTTTATGAAAGAAGAAATAAAAGCCCACAATAACGTGTTGGAACTTATAGGCAACACACCGTTGATAAAGCTTAACAAGATTACCCAAAATATGAAGGGTAATTATTTCGCAAAAGTTGAAGCATTCAATCCTGGGCACTCCACCAAAGACCGCATTGCACTTTACATTATTGAAGAAGCCGAAAGAAAAGGAATTCTTAAGCCTGGTGATACCATTATTGAAACCACAAGTGGAAACACTGGTTTCAGTATTGCAATGGTAAGCATTATTAAGGGTTACGAATGTATTTTGGCCGTAAGCTCAAAATCTTCGGCAGATAAAATTGATATGCTGAAAACTATGGGCGCCAAAGTTTATGTGTGCCCAGCCCACGTTAGTGCAGACGATCCGCGTTCTTATTATGAAGTTGCGAAAAAACTTCACAGCGAAATTAAAGGTTCTGTTTACATCAATCAATACTTTAATGAATTGAACATTGATGCACATTACCAAACCACCGGTCCCGAAATTTGGGAGCAGACAGCAGGAAAAATAACACACTTGGTAGCTTGCAGCGGAACAGGAGGAACCATTTCTGGAACGGCTCGTTTCCTAAAAGAGAAGAACCCAAATATAAGAATAATCGGAATTGATGCTTACGGTTCAGTTCTTCAAAAATACCACCAAACAAAGGAATTTGACGCAAATGAAATCTATCCGTACCGAATTGAAGGTTTAGGAAAAAATTTGATTCCAACTGCTACAGATTTTAATATTATAGACAAGTTTGAAAAAGTAACAGACGAGAGTAGTGCACACACCGCACGTGAGCTTGCTAAAACAGAAGGACTTTTTGTGGGTTACACAAGTGGTGCTGCAATGCAGGGTATAAAACAACTTGAGGAGGAAGGTGAATTTGATGAAAACAGCAACATTGTTGTTATCTTCCCAGACCACGGTTCTCGCTATATGAGTAAAATTTACAATGACGAATGGATGCAACAGCAAGGTTTCTTTGATTCCGAAACGGCTGAAATCCATCAGATTGAATACGTAAAGTAATTTTAGATTTACGATTTTAGATATACGATTTAAAAACCGATTGTTATTTTCAATCGGTTTTTTTATTTATATGATTTTTATGGGTTGGCGCGTGATTAATCGCACGCTTACGTTTTCGGTTTTCGGTTGTTTAAAATCTAATGTCCAAAATCTAATATCTCACAAATAATTTAATTAATTTTGTCCCGTATTTTAACAATAAAAGGTTGATGAGAGATTTATTCGATAAAATTTATAAAGATAAAGGTCCGTTGGGAAAATGGGCCGAACAAGCGGAAGGCTATTTTGTGTTTCCAAAGTTGGAAGGACCAATTTCTAACCGAATGAAATTTAAAGGCAAAGATGTAATCACTTGGAGCATCAATGATTACTTAGGCCTTGCAAACCATCCGGAAGTTCGGAAAGTAGATGCCGAAGCCGCAAAAAAATGGGGCTCTGCATACCCAATGGGCGCTCGAATGATGAGCGGCCATACCGATCTTCACGAACAACTTCAAAGAGAACTTGCAGCTTTTGTAAGTAAAGAAGCAGCCTATCTTTTGAATTTTGGATATCAAGGAATGGTTTCAACCATTGACGCTTTGGTTTCAAAAGACGATGTGATTGTTTATGATGTAGATGCACACGCTTGTATTATTGATGGCGTTCGTCTTCATTTAGGGCAACGTTTTACGTATAAGCACAACGATATGGAAAGTATCGAAAAAAACCTGCAACGTGCAACCAAAGTTGCCGAAAAAACTGGTGGCGGAATTCTTCTTATTTCTGAAGGCGTTTTCGGAATGCGCGGTGAACAAGGGAAACTAAAAGAAATTATAGCGCTTAAGAAAAAATACAATTTCCGCTTTTTTGTGGATGATGCGCACGGTTTCGGAACACTTGGAAAAACAGGGGCTGGAGCAGGCGAGGAGCAAGGAGTTCAGGATGGAATTGACGTTTATTTTGCAACTTTCGCAAAATCTATGGCAAGTACCGGAGCTTTTATTGCAGGTGATGAGGAAATAATGAATTACCTAAAATACAATTTGCGCTCACAAATGTTTGCGAAATCCTTACAAATGGTTTTGGTAGAAGGTGCTTTGAAGCGTTTGGATATGCTTCGCACAATGCCCGAGCTAAAAGAAAAACTTTGGGAAAACGTAAATGCACTACAAGGTGGATTGAAAAAGAGAGGTTTTGATATAGGAACTACCCAAAGCTGCGTTACGCCAGTATATTTAAAAGGAAGCATTCCAGAAGCGATGGCGCTTGTAAAAGACCTTCGTGAAAACCATGGAATTTTCTGTTCAATCGTTGTGTATCCAGTAATCCCGAAAGGATTGATTCTTTTAAGAATGATACCAACTGCTACTCATACAATGAAGGATATTGACGAAACTTTAGAAGCTTTTTCAGCAATCCGTGAGCGTTTGGAGAATGGAACCTACAAACGTCTTTCAGCAGCTGTTGCTGAGGCGATGGGAGAGAAGATTTAATAATTCCTGTGTAGACGGGAATCTTATGATATTTAAAAATCCACCTTTTTGCGGTGGATTTTTTGATTAAATATTCTTCCTAAAAGTACTCCGCTCCTTATGTTGCACAGGATTATAATCTTTCCAAAGCAACTGCACGGCAGTGTTTTCCTTTAATTCAGGATTTGTTTCAACCGTTTGGATTCCTTTGGAATTGAAGAGGTGTTGCATTTCTTCAAAAATAATTGCAGTAACGCCCTTGCCTTGGTATTCGGGATCAATTCCTATTAAATAGAAGGCGGCAGTGTCGTTCTTTTTCTGTGCTTTCAAAATATGGCTCCAACCAATAGGAAAAAGTTTTCCGTTTGCTTTTTTCAATGCTTTTGAAAAAGAGGGCATAACGATTGAAAAAGCAATCAATTTTCCTTCTTCGTCCTTTATGCAGCAAATGTAATCTGGATGAATAAAGTTGAAATATTTCTTTTTGTAATAATCAATTTGATATTGTTGAATGGGCACGAAAGTCTGAAGTGTATTGTATGTTTTGTTCAGCAGTCCGAACATATCATCAACATACGGCAGAATTTCTTTTTTATCCTTAAAACGTATGACGGATAGTTTATAACGCTCCCGAACAATTTTTGAAAACTTCGCTACTTTTTCAAAGATGGCTTCTGGAATTTTTAATGTGTATTCAACCCAAGTTGCCTGTTTTTCAAAACCTAACTTTTCAAGATGTTCAGCGTAATATGGATAGTGATACCAGGTAATCATGGTGTTCATTTCCTCAAAACCCATAGTGAGTATGCCGGCCTTTTCCATATTGCTGAAACCCACTGGGCCTTCTGCATATTCAAGGTTGTGTTCGCGCCCTTTTTCGTAGGCTTTTTCAAGCAGGGCTTTGGTTACTTCAATATCGTCAACCATATCCAGCCAACCGAAACGGATTTTTTTCTTTCCCTGTTCGTTTACTTCTAAATGGTTCAGAATAACGGCAATTCGACCAACTATTTCGTCATCTTTATAAGCCAAATAATACCAAGCCTCGGCATTTTTAAAAACCGGATTTTTCGCAGTATCCAAAGTTTCCATTTCATCTTTAATAAGCGATGGAACCCAATATTTGCTGTCTTTGTATAGCTTAAATGGAAAAGTGACGAATTTTTTAAGATCACTTTTGGAGGTTAGTTGTTTTATTGTAATCATACAAAAATGTTATTATTTGCCATCTTCATCAAAGTTTAATTCATCTTGGCGTTCTTGTTTTTTGTCTTTTGTTTTTTCCTTCTTTCTTTCTTCTTTCTTCTCCTCTTTAATTTCTTTGTCTTCTAAATATTCATCCTTATTATGCATATCAAATCGATATGCTACTCCAACACGTCCATAAAACTTTGAAGGAGTATCCTTAAAGCCATAAGTAAGGGAAAGATCTACTTGCAAATTTTCATTGATCAATGTAGCGGCACCACCACGAAGCAGTTGGTCTGAATAGAAATCACTTTTAAAGCCTTGGTTTTCAAGAAAAACAGAGAACCAACGATTGGTTGCGTGTGTTAATGTTACAATGTAGCCATAAGTTGGAAAATCTGTAGTAACGCGATCTACAATAATATTGGTTACAAAAACCCATCCGCCAATAAAATTGTTTTGAGTTGAAAGAACAAATTTCGGACTTATTTTGCCTTCGGCTTCGGGTGTAAATGGATTGTCCGCAAAGTCAAAATTAGCACCTGCATAGATTGAAATTGCTGGAATTAAATCTGCCCACTGTGTTTTGTTGTTTGCTTTCCAGCTGTATAAATTTGGACCTTCTAAATCGCGTTTTCGGTATGGGTCATAAATTAAATATTTTGCTCCAAGAGTGTTGCTTTTAAAATTTGAAAGGCTGTATTCTCTTGCCGTTGTAGAACGATTGTCGGTAATTTTGTTCGATTGAAACTCTCCCATAAGGCTCACTTCCAAACGTTCTTTCCAAAAACCATAACGAATGGAATAGTCTATTGCCAAACCGTTGGTTTCGGTTTTCAATAAATCGTGTTTTTCTTTTCCGTAGCTTATTCCAGATTCAAATTGAAGCACGTTTGTGCCTACTGAAAATGCACCCTGCGAACCGCCCGGACGGTTGGTGTTTATCATTTCGGTATATTGTGCCGAAACATTTGAAAAAGTTATGAAACTCAGCAGAAATAGAAAGGGAAGTTTGATGTTCATGGAAAGTTGGGTTTAGTTCAAAGATATAAGATTTTACCATTTATTTAATAGTCAATATTCGTCTTTTTCTGCATCAATCCTTATTTTTGAAAAGAATTTTACAGTTATGATGACATTCCTAAAAACGATTTTAATCGTTCTTCTGGTATATTTTGGGCTTAAGTTTTTAATTAGGCTCGCAACTCCTTATTTAATGCGCTATATTTCCAAAAAAGCTGGCCAGCAATTTGAACAGTTCTTCGGAAATGATCCAAATATGAATGCCCAACGCGAAAAGGAGGGAAGTATTACCATCGATAAAAACCCATCCCAAAATTCCCGATCCAGTAAAAAAGTTGGGGAATATGTGGAGTTTGAGGAGGTGGATTGATAAAGACGTTTTGAACCAAGACGTTTTGACTCACGACAAATAGACATTTTTTTAGTCGTGTATCAAAACGTCATGGTTCGTGTTTCCTTTTTCAGTGGTGTTTCCAAAAAAAAATCCCTAATTTCCCCACTTCAAATCCATCCACCAAATTATGCAGCCCAACTATAAAAAATTCTTTCCCCATTTAGTTGTTTTCGTTTTGTTTATTGTTGCCTCGTTGGCTTACTTTAACCCAGTTTTGCAGGGGAAAAAAATATTCCAAAGTGATATTGTGCAATATTCAGGAATGGCAAAACAGCAAAACGATTTCAGAAAAAATACGGGAGAGGAAACCTATTGGACTGATGCGGCTTTCGGCGGAATGCCAACCTATCAGCTGGGTGCAAAATATCCAAACAATTACATAAAACAACTCGATCTCGCCATTCGTTTTTTGCCGCGTCCGGCAGATTATCTTTTCCTATATTTTATAGGAATGTACATACTTTTTTTGGTGCTGAAAGTTGATTATAAACTCGCTTTTCTCGGTGCTTTGGCCTTTGGTTTTTCAACCTATTTGATAATTATTCTCGGCGTTGGCCACAACGCAAAAGCCCACGCCATAGCTTATATGCCCTTTGTTTTAAGTGGAATATTTCTCACTTTCCGTGGAAAATATCTTTGGGGATTTTTATTGTTGACGGTTTCAATGGCGCTGGAATTGGTTGCAAACCACTTTCAAATGACTTATTATTTAATGCTTTTGGTGCTAATCATAGGTATCGTTTATTTGATAGATGCTTTCAAAAAGAAATTACTGCCGCATTATTTTAAAGCTGTCGGAATTATGGCCGTCGGTGTTTTAATTGCCGTAGGTTTGAACGCCACAAATATTTTGGCGACCAAAGAATACGCTGATACTTCGACCCGCGGAAAAACAGAACTGACCATAAATGCAGACGGTACGCCAAAGGACAACAAAACAGGGCTTGATTTTGATTACATCACCGAATATAGCTACGGAAGGCTGGAAAGCTTCAACTTATTTATTCCGCGGTTTATGGGCGGTAGCTCCACCGAGGCGTTTCCAAAAGATTCAAAAACTGTTGAAAGTTTAATGCGAATGGGCGCTTCTTCACAGGAAGCAAATCAGGTTTTAAACCAAATACCGATGTATTGGGGAGACCAATCTTTTGTGGGGGCACCCGCTTATATTGGCGCAATCATTATATTTCTTGCAGTTTTAGCTCTGTTTTTACTTCGCGGAAGATTAAAATGGTGGGCGGTTTCGGCCTTTGTTTTGACATTGCTTTTGTCGTGGGGAAAAAACTTCAGTGGCCTCACGGAATTCTTTATAGATTATGTTCCGTTATATGATAAATTCCGCGCGGTTTCTTCAATACAAGTAATTATTGAATTGATTCTTCCTATTCTGGCCATCGTTGGGCTGCATCAATTTTTCAATCAATTTGAAAGAGAAGAAGAGAAGAAAAAAGCCTTGTTGTGGTCCACAGGAATTGTTGGTGGTCTTACGATAATTTTCATTCTTTTTAAATCATCTCTTTTTGATTTTGCAAGTCCGTATGATAGCTATTTTAGAGATGAAATGGGGCTTCCGTTTTTAGAAGCAATTCGCGAGGATAGAATGTCACTTTTCACTTCCGATGCAATCCGCTCTTTGATTTTTGTTGTTTTTACAGCGGCTGTGCTTTGGTTTTTTATGAAAGGAAAACTAAAAAAAGGATTTGCCATTGTTGCGCTTTCCCTTTTGGTTATAGTAGATTTAGTGGGCGTTGACCGAAGATATGTAAATGAAGATGCTTTTGTACAAGCCAAATTGGTTGATGAACCATTCCAAAAGAACGGCGCTGATGAACAAATTCTGAAAGACGATGGGCATTACCGTGTTTATGACGCCACTACAAATGCTTTTAATAGTGGTCGCGCAAGTTATTATCACAACGCTCTCGGCGGTTATCACGCCGCAAAACCTGGCAGAATGCAGGACTTATTTGAATTTTACATCAGTCAGGGTAATATTGGAATTTTGAATATGATGAATGTTCGCTACATCATAACCCAATCTAAAAATGGTGGACCCGTAGCACAACGCAATCCGTATGCAAATGGCGACGCTTGGTTTGTAGAAAATGTGCTTCCTGCAGAAAATGCAAATGAGGAAATCCAACTTTTGGACAGTTTAGACACCAAAAAGACTGCGGTTGTAAATAAAGAATTTCTTTCAAAAATCCCGAGTCAAAAAACCGAAAGGGATAGCACTGCAACTATTGAACTTTTTAGTCATCAACCGAATAAATTGGTTTATGAAACCTCCACAAAATCGCCACAGTTGGCAATTTTTTCTGAAGTGTATTACCCAAAAGGGTGGAACGCATACATAAATGGTAAACCTGCTGAATATTTTAGGGCAGATTACTTGTTGAGAGCGATGGTAATTCCTCCCGGAAACAATAAAATTGAATTCATATTTGAACCGAAAGTTATTCAAACGGGAAGCACCATTTCACTGGCGAGTAGCATTATATTTCTTTTAATATTTTTGAGCGGCTTGTATTTTGCCTTTCGGAAAAAAGAAGTGAAGGAATAAATGAAACGCGCCCTAATCATCACATACTATTGGCCTCCAGCGGGCGGTCCGGGCGTACAGCGATGGTTGAAATTTGTAAAATATTTTAGGGAATTCGGAATAGAGCCGATTGTCTATGCTCCCGAAAATCCCAACTATCCCTTAATTGACGAAAATTTCTCTTCGGAAATTCCTTCTGATATTCAAATTTTGAAACAGCCAATTAGCGAACCCTATCGTTTCGCGAAATTTTTTTCAAAAAAGAAGACCAAACAGATAAGTAGTGGCATTATTTCAAAAAAGGAAATTTCTGCAATGGAAAAGTTGATGCTCTACGTTCGCGGCAATTTTTTTATTCCCGATGCGCGTGTTGGCTGGGTGAAACCTTCTGTTGTATTTCTTTCAAAATATATTTCTGAAAATGCCGTGGATGTTATAATAACAACCGGTCCGCCGCACAGCCTTCATTTGATCGGGATGCAACTTCAAAAAAAGATGGATGTAAAGTGGATTGCCGATTTTCGTGATCCTTGGACGACAATCCATTATCACAAATCACTTCGATTAAACAAAGCTTCGGAACGAAAACACAAAGCATTGGAAGCTTCCGTTTTAAAGGCAGCAGATATAATAACGGTTACGAGCCCAACTACAAAAAAAGAGTTTGGAATGATTACCGAAACTCCGATTGAAGTAGTTACAAATGGTTTTGATGTTTCCGAAAAAATTGATTTTGAGTTGGATTCCAGCTTTTCAATTTCTCATATTGGCTCGCTTTTGAGTGAGCGAAATCCTGAAGTTTTATGGAAAGTCCTTGCGGAAATTTGTAAGGAAAACAATTCCTTCAAAAATGATTTGCAGTTGAAATTTGCTGGTGCGGTAAGTGATGAAGTGAATCAAAGTTTGGAAGATTTTCATCTTTTGAAAAATTGTAAATTTTTGGGATACATTTCCCATTCCGAAGCCTTAAAAATGCAGCACCAAAGCCAAGTGTTGCTTTTAGTTGAAATAAACAGTGCGGAAACCCGTGCTATTATTCCTGGAAAGCTTTTTGAATATTTAAGCGCAAAACGTCCAATAATTGCATTGGGGCCTAAGGAAAGTGATATTGAGGGAATTATTGCTGAAACCAATTCGGGGAAATTTTTCAGTTATTGGGACGATGATACACTGAAATCTGAAATCCTTCACTTATACGAAGATTTTAAAAAAGAAAATTTAAATGTTTCTTCCGAAGGGATTGAAAAATACAGTAGAAGGGAACTGACGAAGAAAATGGCTTCTTTAATTCTGAATTAAAAAAAGTAAACCCCCGATCATCCAAGGAATCACGGAGGTTTAACCAACCAACCAAAAAACTATCTTTATCCTCTTCCTCTTTTGCTAACTTCTCTAGAAGAAGTGCCTCTTGAAGAAGTGTTCGCTTTTGAACTGCTTCGTGAAGGAGCGCTGGATTTATTTACTGTACTACGGCTCGCAGTTTCTCTTTTGGGAGCCTGTGTTGTATTTCTTGTTACCGATCTACTTTTGTTGTTTGACGAAGTAGTGCGGGTTTGTTGTTTTTGAACATTTCTGTCCGCTGAAACATTTCGTGAATTAGTTGGGCGAGTTGTATTCGCACTTCTATTATTTTTCACGTTGTTTTGGGAATTTCTTTTTTCTACATTTCTATTTGTATTGTTGCCATTCACTCTTGTTGTGTTTCCACTACGTGAGGTAACGGTGTTTTCTCTAGAAACGTTTCCTGAAGTATTTCGAGTGTTACGTGTGTTTCGATCCACATTTGTGGCTCCCTTGCTATTGGTGCTGCTGTTTCTTGAAACAGTATTACTTCTCGTATTACTAGCTTGTGTTTTATTGCTTCGGATTGAGCTATTGTTGCGACCGTTATTTGAAGCAACCATAGTGTTTCTTCTATTTGGATTGTATTCTTTGTTTATGGAAGACCTTCCTTTTTTGTCATAAACACGGCTTCCGGGACGATAAAAATCTCTTCTTCCATTATGGTAGGCTACGTGTTTTCTTTTTTTGTAATAAACGATGTGATCGTGATAGCTATACCTTACAGGGCTGTAGTATCTTCTGTAGGGCATATCATAAACTACACAATGACTGTAAACTGGAGGTGCGTAATACACGTGCCAAGGACGATAAACATAATATGGGTTGTACATATTTATAACGCCAGTGCAATGTGAAAAATAGCCGTAGTTATTATACACTACGTGTAATCCACCAACTCTAACTAATCTTCTGTCATTATATTGAATGTCAACATTTCCCGCTTGAATTATTCTACCGTAATAATCATAATAAATAGGAACACTTTCAACTTGAATTACCGCGCCGTAGTCATCATATTGAACGTAAGCATCATAATCATAACCAGAATTGAAACTTATATTGACATTGGGAGTATTGATAGTAACACTTGAGCCTTTTTGTGGCCCAACATATACAAAGTCAAACTGCCCATCGGGGAAAACGGAGAATTCCACATCGCCTTCCACAAAAATATATGCGTTACCATCATAACCTCGTCTGTTATTGTTTTCACTTTCGTTGGAAGTTGCATTTGCTGAAAATCCCATTAAAAGGATGCTAAAGATTAATGCTATGTTTTTCATAAGTTTCAAAATTTAAGGTTTGTACTCGCTTTAAATTTTTTGGTTAGCTATGTACGATTTTAAATAACCAACGACCGTGCCAAGTTTTTAAATCATTGATTTTCAGTGGTATTTTTGAAGTTTAATAAAACAGAGAAGATATTTTGAATGTGTTTAAATGAAAAATCCGCTGAAGTGTTTTACCATTTCAACGGATTTTAAAAAACTAACCAACCAAAAAACTAAAAGTCTTATTTTCTGTTATTTTGATTTCAATTAGTGTGCCAAAAAAACTTAACTCTTAAAGTTTTTCTTTTAAATAGGAAGCGGTAAAAGACTCTTTGCTTTTTGCAACTTCTTCCGGAGTGCCTTCCGCTACAACTCGACCTCCGTTTTCACCACCTTCTGGCCCAAGGTCTATTATATGGTCTGCACATTTAATCAAATCTAAATTGTGTTCTACCACAATCACTGTATGCCCTCTGTCAAGCAATGCGTAAAAGGAAGCCAATAGTTTTTTGATATCGTGAAAATGAAGCCCTGTTGTTGGTTCATCAAAAATGAAAACGGTTTTTTCCTTTGAAGTTCCTTTCACCAAAAATGAAGCAAGCTTAATACGCTGCGCCTCGCCACCAGAAAGGGTAGAGGAGCTTTGCCCCAGTTGCACATAGCCAAGCCCCACATCTTGCAGGGGCTGTAATTTTGCTGAAATTTTATCTTGTTTGTTCTCTCCAAAAAAAGTAACGGCGTCATCAACAGTCATCGTGAGAATGTCATCAATATTTTTACCTTGAAAAGTTACTTCCAACACCTCTTTTTTGAAACGTTTGCCATTGCAGGTATCACAAACCAAATGAACATCGGCCATAAACTGCATCTCGATGGTAACTTCACCTTCGCCTTTACAGGTTTCGCAACGGCCGCCATCAACGTTGAAACTGAAATGCTTTGCTTTGTAGCCGCGGATGTCCGAAAGTTTCTGCGAGGCATACAGATTCCGAATATCATCATAAGCCTTAATATAGGTTACGGGATTGCTTCGGCTGGAACGGCCAATTGGATTTTGATCAATAAATTCGATACTTTTAATGGTCCCAAAATCACCTTTTATTTCTGAAAACTGTCCAGGCTTTTCGCCATAACCGCCAATTTCACGAAGTAGGGCAGGGTAGAGAATTTTTTTGACCAATGTACTTTTCCCGCTTCCCGAAACGCCAGTAACAGCAGTGAATATATTTAAGGGAAAGGTAACATCTATATTTTTCAAATTATTCTGACGCGCACCAGTAATAGAAACTTTGTTTTTTGAAGTACGTCGTTTTTTGGGAACTTCAATTTCCATTTCGCCATTTAAATATTTTGCAGTAAGCGAATCTGATTTTAAAATTTCAGCATAGTTTCCCTGCGCAACCACTTCGCCACCAAAAGTTCCGGCTTCGGGGCCGATGTCTATAATTTCATCGGCAGCTTTCATGATGTCCTCATCGTGCTCTACAACGATCACTGTATTTCCTAAATCGCGAAGGGATTTTAAAACAACGATAAGCCTTTCCGTGTCTTTTGGATGAAGCCCAATACTGGGTTCGTCCAAAATATACATAGAGCCCACAAGGCTACTTCCCAAAGAGGTTGCAAGATTGATACGCTGCGATTCGCCGCCGGAAAGTGTGTTCGATTTTCGATTCAATGTTAAATAACCTAGACCAACATCTCTCAAAACTCCCAAGCGATTGTTGATTTCAAGTAATAAACGCTTTGCTACTTTTTCTTCAAATTCTGAAACTTCTAGTTTGTTGAAGAATTCTGCAGCTTTATCTAATGGGAGCTCTACCAATTCTTGGATTGAAGTATCGTTTATTTTTACAAAACCAGCTTCGGGGCGAAGGCGTTTTCCTTTACAAGTTGCACATTTTGTTTTTCCGCGATAACGGGAAAGCATTACGCGATTTTGGATTTTATAGCTTTTCGATTCCAAGAACGAAAAGAAAGAATTCAATCCTTCAAAATATTTATTACCATCCCAAACCAATTGTTTTTGTTCATCTGTAAGCTGAAACCAAGGTTTGTGGATTGGGAAATCAAATTTATAGGCATTATTGACCAATTGATCTCGATACCAGCTCATACTTTCCCCACGCCAAGGAAATATTGCATTTTCAAAGATTGAAAGCGCAGTGTTTGGGATCACCAAGTCTTCATCAATACCAATAACATCACCATAGCCTTCACAAGTTGGACAAGCACCGTAAGGATTATTAAAACTAAAAAGGTGCGCATTTGGTTCCATAAAGACCATTCCATCTGCTTCAAAACGATTATTGAATTCTGTTATTTTTTTTGAAGAAAGTTCTTCAATATACAATTCACCTTTTCCTTCAAAAAAGGCTATTTCAATTGCATCTGCTAACCGATTGTAAAAATCTTCTTCGTTTTTAGTAATAATCCGGTCAATGACCAAATCTATTTTCTTCGGAAATTTTTTCCCATTTAATTCATCAATCCTTAAAACTTCGCCATTTATTTTAATTCTTGAATAGCCCTGCTGTGCCAATGCCTGAATTTTATTTTCCATGGTTCGTCCTTCTTCTAAAAGAACAGGGGCGAGGAGAAGTAACTTTTCTCCTTCAGAATTTTTTTTTATAAAATTTATAACATCGGTTGTGGTGTCTTTTTTAACCTCTTTTCCTGAAATTGGTGAAATGGTTTTCCCGATTCTGGTATAAAGCAATTTCAAATAATCATATACTTCAGTGGAGGTGCCAACAGTTGATCGAGGATTTGTTGAATTTACTTTCTGCTCTATAGCAATAGCTGGAGCAATACCTTTTATTGAATCTACCTTGGGTTTGTCCAATCTTCCCAAAAATTGGCGGGCATAACTGGAAAGGCTTTCCACATAGCGGCGCTGTCCTTCTGCGTAAAGTGTATCAAACGCCAAACTGGATTTTCCACTCCCGGAAAGACCGGTGATAACAACCAATTTGTTTCGCGGAATAGCGACTGAAATGTTTTTAAGATTGTGAAGTTTTGCACCCTGAATCAGGATGTTTTTTTTGGTATCTAAAGTTTCTGTACTCAATTTATTTTCTCCTTGTTTTATAGCTTTTCGCAAAGATACTATATCGATTTCAGCAATGCGCCTTCAAGCTTATTAATATTTTTTATTGAAAAATTTAACCTTTTTTTTGCATTTGTAAAATCTTTGTTGTTATATTTACGGCTCTTAACGTCATATAAAAAAAATATTGCCTATAGCTGATCATTACTTTTAACAAATAAACATTGTAACTAAGCAACCAAATACATCGTTGTTTATTTTTTAAAAAAAGTATTGATATGAAGCAAAGTAATAACTCCTCTGATGCGTTTTTAGTGAACGCTTATATGAATGGTAAAGAATCTGCACTAAGCGAGCTAGTAACTCGACACAAGCAAAGAATTTACAGTTTTATTTATTCAAAAGTTTTTGATAGAGATGTTGCTGAGGACATTTTTCAGGACACTTTCATTAAAGTTATTAAAACCCTTAAAAGAGGCGCCTACAATGAAGAAGGCAAGTTTCTTCCTTGGGTTATGCGTATTGCGCATAATTTGGTTATAGACCATTTCAGAAAGAACAACCGTATGCCGAAATTTGAAAACAATAACGATTTCAACATATTCTCGGTTTTGAGTGATAATGCTTTAAATATTGAAAAGCAGATTATCAAAGGTCAAGTTGAAAGTGATGTAAGAAGATTGATTGAAGAACTTCCAGATGATCAAAAAGAAGTTTTGATGATGCGAATATATAAAGATATGAGCTTTAAGGAAATAAGTGAGCAAACCGGTGTTAGCATCAACACTGCTCTGGGACGAATGCGTTATGCGCTAATCAATTTGCGCAAAGTAATTGATAAACATAATATTATATTAACCAATTGATACAATAAACTAATTTTTGCTACGTTATTTGGAAATAAACCTCAAAATAACATTCTATGCAAAAATTTTACACTGAATCATCACGGTTGGACGACGTGAATAAAAAACTTGTTCCAAAAGATGAAACCATTAAGTTTCTTCTGGATTATTCGATGGCTTTAAGTGTTATAGATTACCATAAAATGAAGTTTGAAGCACTTCTAAACTAAACTTTGGAAAAACCCTGGAATTAGCTTTTCGGGGTTTTTTTTTTAAAAGAAAGTTTAATGGTTTAGATGTTGATGAGTTTAGAAAATGTTGGTTTAAGACACTCAATCTTTAAACGCCTCAACTCATCGACTTTTTTTATTCAAATAATCATTAATAACAGTTTTTCTGCCAATTGTTTTGGTAATTATATCTTTATCCAAATTCCAGCCTCTTGCAGGAGAATATTGTCTTCCATACCATATAATTTGAAGGTGAAGTTTGTTCCATAAATCTTCTGGAAACAAGCGTTTTGCATCTTTTTCAGTTTGAACCACATTTTTACCGTTTGTAAATCCCCAACGATACATTAACCTATGGATATGCGTATCTACAGGAAATGCAGGAACGTTGAAAGCTTGACTCATAACTACACTTGCTGTTTTATGGCCAACTGCTGGAAAAGATTCCAGCGCTTCAAAATCTGCGGGTACTTGGCCATTATATTTTTCAATTAAAATTTTTGAAAGTCCGTGAATACCCTTTGATTTCATAGGGGAAAGGCCCACAGGCTTTATAATTTCCCTTATTTCTTCAACAGAAAGCTTTACCATATCATATGGATTGTCGGCAATTTCAAATAAAAGTGGTGTTATTTGGTTGACACGAACGTCCGTGCTTTGAGCTGAAAGTAAAACAGCTATTAACAATGTGTATGGGTCCTTATGTTCCAAAGGAATGGGAACTTGAGGATAGATTTTATTTAACGTATCAATAACAAACGTAACCTTTTCTTGTTTGGTCATTTTAAGTACTTTTAAACAAAAATAAGGATAATGAAAACATTACAGGTAGGAGATAAGGCTCCAAATTTTAAAGTGAATGATCAAGATGGAAACACAATTTCATCAAAAGACTACGATGGTAAAAAGTGGGTTGTTTTTTTCTATCCAAAAGCCAGTACGCCAGGATGTACAACTGAAGCCTGCAATCTTCGTGATAATTATAAAGAACTTCAAAAAGAGGGCTTTGAATTATTGGGAGTTAGCGCCGATAGTGAAAAACGTCAAAAAAATTTTAAAGAAAAATATAATTTCCCATTTCCGTTATTGGCTGATGAAAACAAAGAAGTCATCAATGCGTTTGGAGTCTGGGGACCTAAAAAATTTATGGGAAGGGAATTTGATGGCATTCATCGCAAAACTTTTATAATGGACAAAACCGGAACCATTGTGCGGGTTATTGATAAAGTAAAGACGAAAGACCACGCGGCCCAAATACTGGATTAATTATTTATTTTTGCTGGCACTGGCTTGTAGTTAAAAAGACATTTGTCTTTTATAATTTCTGAAACTCCAGGAGGCAACATTTCTTCCCAACCTTCTTCTCCAGTTTCTATCATTGCTAGGACTTCGCGTGAAAATATTTCCATGTTTTCAGGGTTATAGTCCGTAATGTCAACTACTTTTCCATTGTATTTAAAGAATTTGTACAATTCCTTCATTCGTGGATGAACCTTTAGGTTTTCGCTGTTGGTGTATTCTCCAGTTTCTGGATCTTTCATTGGGTAGAGGTAAACCTTCAGATCTTTAAAGAATAATTTCCCAAAGGCTTCCAAAATACCACCACTCAAATGGCGATAGTATTTTTCATCAAAAATATCTACTAAGTTGTTAACGCCCATTGCTAGACCCATGCGCATTTTGGTATATCTGGAAAAGTATTCCACCAATTTATAATATTCCTGAAAGTTTGAAATCATAACGGTATATCCCAAGGAGCAGAGCAATCTTGCTCGGTCCATAAAATCCTCTTCGTCAATTTCACCTTCAGCACGAAGGTTTGAAAGGGTAATTTCAAAAATAACTTCGGTTCTATCTTTTTCTACCCTGTTTTCATTGAGAAACATTTCATAAGAACGCTTAAACATATCTATATTGACCTTTGTTACTGGTCTAAAGCTTCCGCGAAGTGCCAATATATTCTTTTTATAAAGAATTCTTGCGGGAAGAATGTTGTGTCCTTCAGGATCAAACATAACCGCATCCGTCATTCCATTTTTAATTAATTGAAGACTCATCAATCTATTGTCAACTTCAGCAAAACGTGGTCCTGAAAAATTTATAGTGTCAATTTCAATTTTATCTTTATCGATGTGATCATAAAGATAGCGCAACAGCTTGTTTGGCTGGTCATATTTATAGTATGCTCCATAAATTAGGTTTACCCCTAAAGTTCCAAGTGTAATTTGCTGTAATTGTGCATCGTTCTCGTGAAAACGAATGTGAAGCGTTATTTCATTATAGGGCTCTTTCGGATCAATTTGATATCGAATCCCGACCCAGCCGTGACCTTTATATTTTTTGGCAAAATCAATCGTAGCAACGGTGTTGGCATACGAAAAGAAAAGTCTGTTGGGATGCTTGTCACGATTTATGCGTTCCTCAATCAAGTTGAACTCGTGAGAAAGCATTTTCTGAAGTCTCGATTCTGTTACATATCTGTTGTCTTCTTCAATCCCATAGATGGCGTCGCTAAAATCCTTATCATAGGCTGACATGGTTTTGGCGATGGTTCCAGAAGCGCCACCAGCCCTGAAAAAATTACGCACTGTTTCCTGACCTGCTCCAATTTCGGCAAAAGTGCCGTAAATATTTTCATTCAGATTAATTCGTAAAGCCTTACTTTTTATGGAAGGAATATTTTCAAATTCCTTGTCTCCTATTATGGATTCTGGCATAACAACGTTCTATTTTTTATATAACAAAGGTAGCGATTACAATAGGTAAACAAAAAAAATACCAGTATTTTTGCTGGAATGAATTCAACTTTCACTGTTACATTTCTCGGCACTGGAACTTCGCAGGGAATACCCGTAATTGGTAGTAAACACCCAGTTTGTTTAAGTACTGACCCTAAAGATAAACGTTTGCGGGTATCAGTTTTATTGCGTTGGGACAATTTTTCTTATGTAATTGATTGTGGACCAGACTTCAGACAGCAGATGTTGCGCGAAAATGTTTCAAAAGTTGACGGGATCCTTTTAACCCATGAGCATAGCGACCACACAGCTGGATTGGATGATATTCGCCCATTTAATTTTTTGCAGGGCAATATGCCTTTTTATGCCCACAAACGGGTTTTTAAATCCTTGAGGGAACGATTCGCATATATTTTTGAGACAGAGAATAAATATCCGGGAGCGCCAAGTATTGAAGAAATTGAAATTGATAAGGACGCTCCTTTTATTATTGGAGGAAAAAAGGTAATTCCCATTGAAGCCATGCATGATACCCTTCCTGTTTTGGGTTTTAGGGTAGAGGGTTTTACGTATTTGACTGATGTAAAAACCATTTCAGAAGAAGAAATTGAAAAAGTGAAGGGAACAAAGGTTTTGGTTATAAATGCCCTTCGGGAAGAACCGCATTATTCACATTTTAATATCTCGGAAGCACTTGATTTTGTTGAAAAAGTGAAGCCAGAAAAAACATATTTTACACATATTAGCCACTTGATGGGTTTTCACGAAGAGGTTGAAAAAAAGCTTCCGGAAAACGTTCACTTGGCTTATGACACACTTACTATAACTATTTGATTATGAGGAATAAAATTTTCATGTATTTATTTTTTTTCGCACTGCTTTTCATTTTTTATCAATATATGAATGAAAAGAAAATTTTTGAATCACAAGATGCCAGAATAGAAAAACTTGAAGCAACTATTAAAACTGGGAATAATTCTATTGACAGTTTGCAGAATCAGGTTCGCGATTTAAATTATTTTACACTTTTGGGAAATGAAAATGCAATGACCTATTTAGAAAAAATGGGCTTTGAAGCAGCAGATGTTGAAGCGATGGTTTCTGACCAAATCTATGATTTCAACTTACAAAAAGGCAACAATCCATTGGTTCCTTTTGAAGGAATGAACGGCAATATGAAAATAAACAAATTGAAATTTTTGAACCACAAGTGGATACAAGCAGATTTTACCGATGGAAAATATTGGGGCGAAATGATTTTGGAATATTACTTTAATGAAAAGAAAGAACTTGAATTAACCCCAATTGCTTCACTTCTTTATCCAAATTGAGTTACTGAACCTTGTCCTAATTATCATTGGTTTTCTAGCCAGTTTTTTAATTCATAAAAATTCTGTGGTGCCACACCGTGACCAACCGGAAATTCCGAATACGTACAATCAATATTTAAATTTTTAAGAAATGGCTGGGTCTTTCTAGCCCATTCCACAGGAATTACTTGATCTACATTTCCGTGGGATGTATAAATTTTAAGCTTGCTGAAATCATTTTTGGTATAGCCTTCTTTTAAAATATCTACGTTGATGTATCCACTTAAACCAATTACATTCTTAACTTTTTCAGGATAGCTCAAAGCAACGGCGAAGCTTAAAATTGTGCCTTGGCTGAAACCAAGTAGCGTAATATTATTTTTGTCAACTTTGTATTTTTCAATCACTTCGTCAATACATTTCGAAACCAATTCCCGTGAGGCAATTGCTTGTTCGTCATCACTAAACTTTCCCTGTGAATTGTCAAAATAGATGTTATACCAAGCATTTCCGTATGGCTCCAATCTAATTGGTGCTTTAAGTGAAAAAATTGCATATTTTTCTGGTAATTCATTCGCGAAGGAAAACAAATCGTTTTCATCGCTACCAAACCCGTGGAGCATGATTATGGCCGGTGGATTTTCCGAAGAGTTATTAGCGGGCCTAAAATTGTGTTCTAAAAGTAAAGTCTGTTTTTCCATAGCTTGCAAAAATAAGCAAGACCTTTTAAACTGAAGGTCGTTCAACTTAAAAGGTCTCGTTAAATATTGTTTAAAATCTAAATTCCCTTAAACCACTCTTGAAATTGCTCGCCGAAAACTGGAACGGGTTTCATTTCGCCCTGTATGGCACTTAAAAAGCCGAGAAGCCAAAATACAAATATTGCTAAATTTATAATTGTTGAAAGAATCCAAATGCCAACAATCCAAGTAATAATAACCAAAATTACTCCTACACACATAATTCCCAATGACTGGCGTAAGTGATAAGAACCTAAAGAAGTTTTTTTCTCATTGTTCATTAGCAAAGCTATAACCCATCCAATAAAAAAAATATATGCAATGATGGCCACGTTCTTTCCGTTGTCTGTAGTTGTTTCCATTTTTTTTGAAATTAGGTTAGTTTATTGATAAGCTAAAGATAGCCATTACTTTAATTCAAAAAGGTAAACCACACCTGAAATTTTTCACTTAAGAAGGGTATGCCTTTTTCTTTATTGAAATAAGCCATAGCCCAGCAATATAGCCAAAGCAAGAAGCAAATACCCCATAGAATATCACCGATGGTCACATCAACATGTGACTGAACAATAAGTGAAACAATAAACAGAATAAACAAGCCGAACATATTCTTTATATGCCAAGTTGCAAAGTCATGATTTTCTTCTTTATTTAAGAAAAATGCAATCATGAAGCCCACAAATGGAGCATAGGCAACTAAAGCTGTGTTTTTTCCTAAAGGAGGATTAGTATTCATTATTTATTAAGCTCCAATTTGTTATTTGAAAATATTCCGTAAGGCTTTCCTTTTAGTTTCATACCCAATAAAGCAGTGTTTTTTGAAGTAGAAATAATGTCTTTTTCAGAAAATTCCCAGTTCTCATCAGGATTAAAAAGGGTGAGTTCAGCTATGTTTCCTTCTTCAATTTTTTCTGAAGGAATTCCGAAAGTATTTTTTAAACCAGTAAGTACTCTAACAGCTTCTTCAATGCCCAATACGGTATTTAAAGCTCCAAAACATCCTTCAAGCCCAATGCTTCCGAAAAATGCGTGCTCAAACTCAGTTTTTTTATGTTCTACATCTATTGGGTTGTGGTCACTGGTTACGCCGTCTATAGTTCCGTCTTTTAAGCCTTTCAGTAAAGCTTTGGTATCTTCCTTTGTCCGCAATGGTGGAAGTAATTTGTAATTCGTGTCAAAACCTTCCAAAACATCATCTGTCAATATTAGATTGAAAATGGCTACGCTACAAGTGATGTTTAATCCTTTCTTTTTGGCATCTTTAATAAGCTCAACAGATTTTTTGGTCGAAATGGTCGGGATGTGAAGTTTTCCGCCTGTATATTCCAAAATATACAAGTCACGGATTATTTGAAGTTCTTCAGAAAGTGCGGGAATCCCTTTCAATCCCAATCGGGTGCTGTTTTCTTCTTCATTCACCATTCCATTTCTAGCGACAGATTTTTCAAAAGGAAATGATTGCACCAAGCCATCAAAATTTTGGGTGTATTGCAATGCAATTTTCAAGAGGTTGGCGTTTGCAATTGGGTTTTTGTAATCGTAAAAAGAAATCGCACCTTCATTCTGCATATCATACAGTTCTGCCAAATCTGTTCCTTTACTGCCAACCGTTAATGCGCCAATAGGGTAGAGGCTCACTGCATTTCCCTCAGCTTTGCTTTTCAAAAATTTGATATGTCCTTTGCTATCGGTTACAGGAAAACTGTTCGCATTTACCGCAACACTTGTGAAACCACTATAGGCTGCCGTTTTTAAACCGTTTTGGATGGTTTCCCTTTCTTCAAAACCGGGTTCCCCAAAAGAAACACTACTATCAAACCAACCTTGCGAAATGTGGAGATTTTTTAATGAAACTTCCTTTATTTTTTCTGAAGATGGAATAGTTCCGGCAATCTTTGAAATTTTACCATTTTCAATTAAAACATCCCGTTTCTTTAAGTGGTGCTTACTGGAAGCATCAACAATAGTGGCAGATTTCAGTAATAGCTTCATTTGTAGAATTTTAAGATAAGCATTTCAAAAATTAAAAAGAGCAATGCAAAAATAGCAAACCATTTCCAGAAACTGTTAATTGAATTGGCTTCATTAATTGAATCAAAAAGGGCATCAATGGTTTTATAAACTTTTGCGCCTTTCCAGTCTTCAGGATTCAAATATTGCAACTGGCTTTCATTTCGGGCGTAATTGTAACTTATATTTTCCAAAAATTCGTTTTCCTTTACAATTTGGTAATTGTTAGCCTTGCCGGGTTCATCTGTGGTTGACATCAGAACGAAATTAGCCTTTGTTTGTTGAAGTGGAATAAACTGCGCTGTACTGTCTTTTATAGTCAGAATTTCATCTGCACTTAATTTCACTGGAATGGCGATTGAATTTTGTTCCCCAATCGTATAGTACAATCGCGGTAAAGGCAAACTTTGCAAAGCCATATTATAAATGGTCGGCACCACCAAAGGCGAATTTTGAAAGTTTGAATTCTCTTTATTTATTGCCGCAGTGAGTAAATAAGTTTTGTTTTTCTGAAGTAAAAAAGGTTGGTTGTCCTCAAAACCTATTGCAGATGTTGCAGTTGTTGAAATATCATAAAAGGAATTAACTTTTGGATATTGAAAATTTGCAACTTCCTTTTCAAAAACATCTTTAAATAATGGATGCGAGAAAACGATTTTCGTAATCTTTTTTTCCTGAACCCTTTCAGAAGTGAACGTTCCCAAAGACATTGTTTGCAGAAAGTTGTTGTAGCTGCTCAAATCTACTTCTGAAGCAGGGATAACAAGTACACTTCCGCCTTCATCACTAAATGATTTTAAAGCCGTGGCCAGTGAAGCTGGAATTTCTTTCAACTCATTCAATACAATAAAGTTTTGTTCGGGAATTTCATTATAGTTCAGCATTTTGAAGGTTTGCTGTGTAAATAGAAATTCCTCTTTTTCAAAAAGACGTTGAAGAAAATTGCCGTCGGCTTCATTTATGGCTAAAACCTTAATTTTCCCTGGTTTGTTGATGCTGAAAAATAATGAATTGTCAAAAGGAAGATTAGGGTCGTTTAGTTGTAGTTTCCCAATAAATTCTTCAGAATTATCGATGTCGAAAATTACGGATCCGTTTGCATTCTCTGAAAAGTCCAGTGCTGTCTTGGCAATTAATTTTTCACTATTGAAAAGGGAAATTGGCACATTGGAAGTTTCATTGCTATTCTCAGCTTGTTGAAGTGTTGAAACCTTCACTTTCAACTGTGTGGTAGAGGCATTTTTTGAAGCAACAAACACGCTGTCAATAGAAATATTTGAAGCTTTCACGGGCTTTAGTTGCACGGCCTCCAAAATTAGATCGTCTGGAATCTCCGGAAAAGCTTCTTTTTGTTGAAAATCTGAAATATAAACCAATTGCTTCAACACATCTTTTTCATTGGAAAAAAGCTGAGAGGCTTTTAATAATACTTGACTTGGAGTTAATTGATTTTGAAAGTATTCCACAGAAAGCACTTCATTTTTAAAATCCTGTGGTGAAGCATTTTTCCGTTCATAATTATTTGTAAACCAGCTTAATTTTTCGGTTCCACCAGTTTTATCAAACAAATCCTTTAAAGCTCGCTCCAGTATTGGTCCTTTGGGGCCTTTGGCTTGCATACTGAACGAATTATCAATATAGACTACAGTTTCTTTTTTGGAGTTTAGAGCTGTTTTTAAAGCTGTGAAAGGTTGTGCAAAAGCAATGATAATACAAGCCAGTGCCAACAAGCGCATCAACAAAGTGAGCCATTTTTTTAACTGCGAACTTTTTCGGGTTTGAATGGTCACTTTTTTAAGAAAAGCAACGTTGGTAAAATCTACTTTTTGAAAACGCCGAAGTTGAAAAAGATGAATAAATATTGGGATGAGCAGCAGGAAAAGGGCGTAAAGAATTTCGGGGTTTTTAAACTGCATTCCTATAAATATTGCCCAAAGATAAAAAATGGAACGTAATTAAAGCTATTTCTGAATGGTAAACGTGAAGATACTTCCTTTTCCGGGTTCTGATTCCAAAAAAATAGTTCCACCAAGCTTTGAAACCAAGCTTTTTACTGTCGCCAAACCTATTCCTGTTCCTTCTTTGCCATCTCTGTCCTTTATACCTGTGGTTTTAAAAAGAGTAAATATTTCTTCCTGTACGCCAAGGTCAATTCCCATTCCGTTGTCTTTGATTGAAAATTTATGAAAATCAGGCTCTTCACTGTATGTTATAGACACCAATCTTTGTTGGTTTAAATTGTATTTTAAACTATTATCAACCAAATTGAGGAAAATCTGGGAGAGCGCTGCCTTATTCACATTTTTCAACACACCCTCGGTAGGAAACTTAAAAACAATATCGTCTGTCATTAAAATTTCACTTATTTCTTCAAATAGTTTTTTTAGCTCAACGTCCTGTTTTTGGGCATCTATCAATTCATCAGCTTTGTAAAACTTTAAAATACCGTTTATGTAGTTTTTTAATGTTAATGATGATTCTTCAATGTAATTGAGATATGTATTTGAATCCTCGGAGAGGTTTTGAATATTTTCCTCGCGAAGCAAGCGGGTAAGCGAAGTAATGTTTGCCAATGGAGATTTCAAGTCGTGTGAGACCACGTGGGCAAATTTCACTAATCTTTCATTGCGCTGCTGCAATTCTTTTTGAAACTCTGTCAATAATTTATTTTTTTTGCGAAGTTCAAAAAGAATAACTACCTGTTTTGCCAATGCTTTCAAAGATGTAATTTGAACCTTGCTGAGTTTTCTAGGTTTGTGATCAAAAACACAAAGCGAACCAAGTTTGAAACCGTTGTTGCTAACAAGAGGAACCCCTGCATAAAATATGGCCTTCATTTCCGTAACTAAGGGATTGTCCTTAAAGCGCTCATCTTTTGTAGAGTCCTCAACAATGAATATTTCTTCTTCCTGCAAAATAGCGTGTCCGCAAAATGAAATGTTTCAGGGAGATTGGTTAAAATCAAGCCCAAAATGCGATTTAAAAAAATTTCGGTCGCTGTCCAGAAGGGTAATCAATGAAATGGGTACTTCACAAATTGCCGCAATAAGTGCAGTAATATTGTCAAAATCGTTTTCAGAAAGGGTATCGAGTAAATTGTATTTCTTTAATTCGGCAATCCGCTCTTTTTCATTGTCGGGGAATTTCGGGAAAATCATAAAAATATTTCAATGAGTATTTTTTATTCGCATAAATATAGTTGGATATAACTTATTTATTGAATAATTAACAGGATTTGAACTAAAAGGAGTTAGTTTTTTTTAATGTTAAATTGAAAAGAGGTCCCTTTTCCCAATTCTGAAGAAATTTTTATTTCCCCACCGAGTTTTGTTACAAGTTTTTTAACTGTGGATAGCCCAATGCCATTGCCTTTCTTTCCATTTCTGTCAAGTTTGCCCGTGGTAACAAACAGATCAAATATATTCGAAAGTTTGTCTTTTGGAATTCCCATACCGTTATCAGAAATTGAAAAATGATAAAACCCGTTTTTTTCGGTGCATTCAATGTCTATTTTTATTCTTTCCTTGTCGTTGTATTTTAAACTGTTGCCAACGAGATTAAGAATAATTTGCTCCAAGGCTGCTCTATTGGCCTGCATTTCAATATTTTCTTCTGGAAGATTTATTTCACAATCAATATTGATGTTCAACAATTCAATTATTTCCTCCAAAAGGTCATTGCTGTCAAAAACCTCAGCGTTTAAGGAAGCTGTCTTATCGCTTTCATAATGTTCCAGAAGTCCTGTAATATACTCGCTCAATGTAAACGAAGATTGTTTTATATATTCCAAATATTCTTGGCCCTGTTTGTCTAAGTGGTGACCATATTTACTGCGAAGCATATCTGAAGTTATAATCATATTTGCCAGCGGCATTTTCATATCGTGAGATACAATTCCTGCAAAGTTTTTAAGTTCTTCATTTTTATCTTTCAACTCTTGCTGCACAGCCAATAAGGTTCTATTGCGTTTTCGTGCTTCAAAAAGATTCACAACTTGATAAGCCATTGAAATGAGTGCCTTTTTCTGTGATTTTGAAAGCACCCTGGGTTTGGTGTCAAAAACGCAAAGTGTTCCCAGCGGATAGCCATCAGAGTTAATCAATCTAACCCCTGCGTAAAAAATAGCATTCATATCCTTTACGAGCGGATTATCCATAAAACGAGGATCTTTTCTGGCATCTTCAACAATAAAAATGTTTGATTCTTCCAAAATGGCATGTCCACAAAAAGAAGTGTTGCGCGGCGATTCATTAAAGTTTAAACCGTAGTATGATTTTAAGAAATTCCTGTCTGCATCAAGCAAGGTCACCAAAGAAATAGGAACATCACAAATGCTTGCCGTTAAAGCAGTTATATTGTCAAAATCCTTTTCAGGCAAAGTATCCAATAGATTGTATGACCGAACTGCAGCCAGTCGTTGCGCTTCATCAACAGGAAATTGTGGTGTTATCAAGGTTTATTTTTCATTATCTTAAACCCGAGAAAGGTTGGTGTTTAAGGATTAAACGTAAATGTACAACATTTTATAAAGACTTGTTGAAGCGAAAAAAAAAATGTGAAATGGGTTAATTTTTAAATCAAAAACGTTCAAAAATACCTAAGCCAAAAAGTGCAAAATCATATTTTACGGGATCTTTTGGCTCTAATTTACGAAGTGAGTTATCGAGTTCATTCAAGGCTTTGCCATCGTTTTGTTTTCTATTCAACAATTTGAGTTTTCGTGCCACATTTCCGCTGTGAACATCTAACGGGCATGAAAGTTGGGAAGGGGAGATGTTTTTCCAAATTCCAAAATCCACACCGGCATTGTCATTCCGGACCATCCACCTCAAAAACATATTTATTCTTTTTGCAGCAGAGTTTTTTAAGGGATCGCTAATGTGCTTTTGGGTCCGCGTAAGATGTGGAAGTTCAAAAAAGGTTTTTTTGAAATGATGGATTGCTGTTTGCATTGAATTTCTCTCGGAATATTGAGCAAAAACATTTTCCAGCCCACCGTGGTTTTTATAAATATTTTGAAGCGATTTTAAAAAGTAAAATAAGTCATCGTTATTAAAAGTTCGGTGAACAAATGGAGAAAGTGATTCTGCATTTTTTTCGGAAAAATCCATCACAAAATCATAAGGCGAATTGCCCATGATTTCCATTAATCGATGTCCGTTGTTAATGATACTCTTCCGGTTTCCCCAAGCAATTGTGGCCACAAGAAAAGCCGCAATTTCAATATCTTCCTTTAAAGTGAATAAATGTGGAATTTGTATTGGATCGCTATCTATAAACTTTGGATTGTTGTAAAGGATGACTTTTTCATCGAGGAATAATTTTAATTCACTTTTATTCATAAGAGTGAATTTTTGGAATTTGGCATTTGGCATTTGGCATTTGGCATTTGTTTTTTGAAGTTTATTTCATAATTACCCCATCCTGCATTACCAACTTTCTATCAGCCATATCTGCAAGCTCTGTATTATGGGTAACAATTACGAAAGTTTGTCCAAATTCATCCCGCAATTTAAAAAACAGATTGTGTAAATTTTCGGCGCTTTCTGTGTCTAGATTTCCGCTAGGTTCATCGGCTAGAATAATTGCCGGATTGTTAATCAGAGCTCGTGCTACGGCTACCCTTTGTTGCTCTCCGCCCGAAAGTTCATTGGGTTTGTGGTCTTCACGATGCGAAAGGCCTAAAAATGTGAGTAGTTCCTTTGCTCTTTTAATAACTTCAGATTTTTGGGTGTTCTTTATAAATGCTGGGATGCAAACATTTTCAAGAGCCGTAAATTCGGGTAGCAACTGATGGAACTGAAAAATAAACCCCAAGTTCTCATTTCTGAATTTTGCCAACTTTTTCCCCGAAAGGGAACCAATGTTTACACCGTTTATTGTTAATTTACTTTTGGAATTATCAAAAGCATCCAACGTTCCCAATATATGTAATAAGGTAGTTTTTCCGGCACCGGAAGCACCAACTATTGAAACAATTTCACTTTTTTTAATATGAAGGTCAACACCTTTTAAAACGTGGAGATTGTCATAATACTTGTGAATGTTTTGGGCTTCGATCATAGCAAAAATTTAAACCGTGAAAGTACTATTTATAGTGCTATAATGCAATCTGATGGGTTATATTGTTTTTATATGAAGTTATGTGTTTATTTTTGTTTTGAAACTCTTAAACAAAAGAAGAATGTCATCATATAGATACTTTGAGGAATACGACCAACCTGTAACCGATAATTTAGTTGATAATTACAGTAATATTTTAAGGACAATCGGTGAGGATGTTTCCCGTGAAGGAATACTTAAAACTCCTGAAAGAGCTGCGAAAGCAATGCAGTTTTTAACATCTGGCAACTGCCAAGATCCTGAAAAAATCTTGAAAAGCGCCATGTTCGCAGAAGCTTATCACGATATGGTGATTATTAAGGATATTGAACTATATTCCTTATGCGAGCATCACATTCTTCCTTTTTTTGGAAAGGCCCATATAGCCTATATTCCTGATGGATATATTGTTGGGTTAAGCAAAATACCTCGAATTGTAGATGTTTTTGCCCGCAGGCTTCAAGTTCAGGAAAGGCTTACCCACGATATTTTGGAATGTATAAACAATACTTTAAAGCCCAAGGGAGTGGCTGTGGTTATTGAAGCTTCACATATGTGCATGATGATGCGCGGCGTACAAAAGCAAAATAGTGTTACAACAACTTCCGGATTTCGTGGGCAGTTTGAAGCTATTGAAACACGTAATGAATTTCTGAAATTGATAAGTAGTGATTTAGCATAACTATTTTTTGGAATGTTTTTTGATTTCTTTTAAAAGAAGATTAAAAACAACGAAAATGAAAAACGAAAAATATAAACTATTACGACAAGGCATTATATATGATGTTGTTGGTATGATAACAATGACAATTCCAGTTATTGGCCCATTTTTAGATATTCTTTGGGCGCCGTTTGCCGCAAAAAAAATGAGCGATATGTATAAAGGAACCGAGGGAAAAATAGCTTCCGTCCTTGTATTCTTGGAAGAAATATTGCCTTTCACAGATGTTATTCCAACCTTTACTTTAATGTGGCTTTACACATTTGTTTGGAAAAAACAACCCACACCACAAACTATTGAAGTTAGAGTAAACGAATAAAAAAAGCCCCGATTGGGGCTTTTTTTTTAGATCTCTAATTTTAAATTCACATTTATACTCCGCCCAATATTGAAAATACCATCCGGTTTAAACCGTGAAAGATGTGAAGTATATTCCTTATCGGTTAGATTTGTTCCATTTATACCTAATTTCAGCACTATTTTTTGAAGTTGAAAGCTACTTTCAATACCTGTGCTTAAAAGTGAATAACCACCAGTTCTTGTTTCAAAATCACTTATATTTTTCTGATCAAAAGTGTTATCTAGGGTTACAAATGCAGAACTGAATTTTCGAATTTTACCATCGTGCAATTCCACTCTGAATGTATTTCGGATTGAGTTGGCAGGAATCAACGGCAAATAAACGTCATTATTCAACTTCCCGGTAACGGTTTCAAAACTGCTTTCAAGATGAAGCCAATCCAAAGGGTGTGGATGCAAGTGAAAACCAAATTCACCACCATATAGCGTAGCATCGTTTTGAAGATAATCATAGACTTGTGTATCATCAATTGTTTCATTAGTGGGCGAAATAAATATGTAATTGTTCACAACATTGTAAAAACCGTTTGCGAAAAACTCTACGTGTTCGTTTCTGTATTCCAGTGATATATCCGTTTGAAAATTCTGCTCGTTTGTTAGATTTGCGTTTCCTCTTTCATATCTATTTGTACCTTCGTGAACTCCGTTAGAAGTTAATTCCGCCAAATTAGGTGCCCGAAAACCGCTCGCAAAATTTATTCGTGCGGAAAGATTTTCAACCAAGTCCAGTTTTGCACCCAAAGCTGCGGTAAAGCTTGTAAAAGTTTTGTTTAATGCTGGAATAAAATCCACATCCAAAGGGTTCCGTGCTGCTTCACTTTCAATTTTTCGTGAATCAAAACGGATTCCAGCTTGTAAATCCACTTTCTCCAAATGATAGTGTGAAGTTGCCAAAACACCTATGTCTGTTGTGTTTGCGTTAGGAATAAGGATTTCTTCACCTTCGTTTTTGTTATTCTGAAACATCCCCTGCAAACCAACTATGGTTTCAAACTTTCCCAATTCTGGCAGATTGTATTTTACGTCATAATTAAACGTGTTTAATTTTAACCGAAGTGCTGCCAAAGCAGGATCATCTTCAAATTCACGACGATCGTTAAACAAATAGCCTGCTTTTACATCCAAACTTGAATTATTAAAAAACAGGGTATTATCAAAGCTTAAAATATGGTTGTCAATCTCCTGAAAAGGAAGTTGAAGGTCCTTTGAATGAGTTTGTTCGCCTATTTCTTCGGCAATACCAATATTGGAACGATTGTAATTGTAACGCAATGTTGACTTAAATTTTGCACCTGCATATTGTACGCCCGCCTTTAAATCTTTTTCATTAAAACGCGTATTGGTCACACGATAGGCAGTTCCAGCTTTATAATCACTAAAAGTTGAATAGGAGCCTCGAGTCAAAAATTTCAACTTTTCACCAGAAGTTTTTACACCCAAATTTGTTGAAGTTCCCAAAGTATTTGAAAAATATGTGCTGCTTAAATCGCCGTGTGTTTCACCGGAAAGTGCAAACCTTTCTGGGTTTAAGTACAGCACTCCGCCCAAAGCATCACTTCCGTATAGAAGGGAAGCTGGGCCTTTTATAACTTCTATACTTTCAATACCGGCCTCGTTAACTCCAAGTCCGTGCTCATCACCAAATTGCTGGTTTTCAAGTCGAACGCCTTGCGTGTAAGTTAAAACACGGTTGGAGCTCAATCCGCGAATAACAGGTTTGCCAATACCGGTTCCAGTGGTAATAAGGTCAACTCCTGCAATGTTTTTTATGCCATCAGCAAGGGTTACTGCACCGGAAGAATTTAAATCATCTGTGGAAATACGATCTACCTTCATAACATTATCGCTTTGTAGTTTGTGAAATGGAGTGGAAACGATTACTTCTTCCATCTCAACAGCGCTTTCTTCCATTTGAAAGTTTTCGGGAACTATTTCATTATTCGAAAAATTTATTTTTTTTGAAATAGTGGCGTATCCCAAAGATGAAATAACAACGTTGTATTTTCCATCAGGGATATTTTTTAATTCATAATTCCCATCAAAATCCGCAACTGTGCCTTTTTCCAGTTGTGGAATGTAAACTGTTGCTATGAGCGGTTCGTTATTTGTTTTTGAAGTTATGGTTCCCGTTAAGGAATTTTGAGAGCTCGCTGCAGTATATAAAAAGAGCACCGCAAGCAAGCATAGAATATTTTTCATGCTTTCTTGATTTAAAATTAATTGTAGATTAAAATAAAATGCTAAAAATCAAGAAAATAGAGGAGGTCCTCTGAGAAAGTAATGTTTTGGGTTTAGATTGAACCCAGGAATTAAGTAAACAGTATCTATGTGCTGAAAACTGTGAAATACTACAAAATCAGGAATTTCCTGCGGTTTAAAATCAAAGATTGAATAGTGAAAATCACAAATGGAGCAATCCAATTGTTTTTTGTGAAGATGGACAGAAAAATCTGTACAGGCCAAATGTTCATGACCTTCAAGTGTATGCGCAAATTTTACGGCTGTGGGAAGCAACAGTGCGAATGAGAATAACGCAACCGTAATAATCTGTAATATTTTCTTTTTAAAAAATGTCATTTATTAAATAAATGCCCGAGACCCATCCCGCGCAGCATTTTCTTTACAAAATTCCAAAAAAAAGTAAATTCTCCAAACACCCATCCGAAAAAAACCAGAAGTACTTGATATATGGGAAATATAATCAAGATTCTGAATGGCCAATAAATGTACCAGCCCATTTCTTTCTTTATTTCAAAAAGATCCGTGACTGGTGACGCTAGCTTTGCTGCGGAACTTCCTGTGATGGCAAAAACAAGAAATATAATAAAAAGTTGTCCGTTGGTTTTTATTCCCCAACGTTTTTTAAGCTTTTTCAATTTCTTCCGCCTATGAATTTTTGATTGTATTTATCCTGAAAATATATAAAGTAATTATAGAGCAGATAGTTTACTTCGTAGCCATAGTCTAGAGCTGGGTCATAGTTTATTTGCTCAGCATATAAATTATGGGAATATTTGGCGGGCTGAAGTACGCGGTTGTTATATTCAGAAACGAACGAATAGTTTTTAGATTCCAACAGCGACTGGCCATAAAAGCCTCGAGGAGGTTGGGTAGCAAGCCAGGATTCAAAACCTGGTTCAATTATCATTATTTCATATTCCAGACTATCATTAGCAATGCGTATGGTATCTTTTTCGGTATTAGAATTTCCAGAAGTATTTTTCATTGTTTCATTGCCAGTTCCGCAACTGTATAATGCAACACAAAAAGCAGCTATGAGTAGAAGGTTTTTCATATATTTCATTTTTACAAAGTTAAGCAAAGTAGAAGAAAGCGGAAGGCATTTAACTTTCATTTAAAAAAAAATGCCGCCCCTTAATAAAAATGGACAGCATTTTTTTTAACAAATAATAATTTTATTTTCCAAAAAAACCTCCCAAAAGACCGCCGAGTCCACCTTTCTTTTGGTTGCTGCCCCCAAGAACCATCCCTGCAATATCATCAATAACGCTTCCGTCATTATTACCGTCAAGTAATGATTCAATCATAGATTGTTGTTTTGGTTGTTTGTTGCCACCACCCATAAGGCCACCTAGTAAATCGCCAATTCCGGATTCTGAGTTTACATTTTTCTGTTGCTTTTGTTTTCCCAGGTAACCCAACAAAATTGGCGCTGCTACTTGTAAAATCTGCATAACAGAATTTGTGTCCAAACCTGATTTTTGAGAAAGAGCTTGTACGGCATTGTTTTGTGAGCCTCCCAAAACGTGTCCTAAAATGCCAAGACCATCTTGTTTTACATCTTCATTAACTCCACCACCAAAAAGGCCACTTAAATTATCCAGAATACTGCCGTCATGCTTGTTGTTTAAAGCGTTCATTAAATTGGCTGCACCGCTTTCATTACTTGCATTACGCTTCATAGCGCCCAAAAGGATGGGCATTGCCATTGTTACAACTGAAGCTGTTTTGTCAACGGGTTGATTGGTTTCTTGACTGATGCCACTAATAATATGTTTCCCGAGGTCGCTGTTCAATAAATCTAAAATTCCTGACATTTACTTTAAATTAAAATTAAGTATGTAAGTTAATCAAAATCAACAATAATTGAGAAAAAAGAGTAAAAAACAATACTACTTACCCAAAATTGAAATAATCTGGTTTGCCAATTCTGTTCCAATTCTGTCTTGTGCTTCTTCTGTTGCGGCTCCGATGTGAGGTGTAAGCGAAATTTTATCATGCATAAGCACTTTTATTGACGGAGTAGGTTCATTTTCAAAGACATCGAGAGCTGCGAATGAAATTTTTCCATCTTCAATACCTTCCAAAAGTGCGCTTTCATCAAGTATTCCTCCACGGGCAGCGTTAATAATACCCACACCGTCTTTCATTTTTGAAATTTCATCCTTGCCAATCAAATAGCCAGATTGTGAAGGCACATGAAGACTTATAAAATCACTCTGCTTGATTAGTTTATCTGTTGGTGCTGTTTTTATTTTTAAAGTAATTTTTTGCCCATCGTAAAAATCAAGTGTAATATCTGCTTCTCCCACTTGTTGATCGCTGGCGATTACTTTCATGCCGCAACCTAAAGCAATTTTTGCAACTTGGCGACCTATTCTCCCGAAACCAATAATACCTAATGTTTTTCCACGTAGTTCACGGCCTGCTCCATAACTTTTTTTCAATTCCTTGAATTTGGTGTCGCCATCCAAAGGCATATTCCGGTTGGAATCGTGAAGAAATCTTACACCACCAAACAAATGCGCAAAAACAAGCTCTGCTACAGATTCTGATGATGCTGCTGGAGTATTTATTATATTAATTCCATTTTCAATTGCATAGTCAACATCAATATTATCCATACCTACACCACCACGTCCAATGATTTTGAGTGAAGGGCAATTGTCAATAATATCTTTCCGAACTTTTGTAGCACTTCTCACTAAAAGCACTTCAATTTTATGTTCGTTGATGTAGTTTTGAAGTTGTTCCTGCGCCACTTGTACTGTCAACACTTCAAAATTTGCATCTTTCAGTGCATCTATTCCACTTTGTGAAATTCCATCATTTGCTAATACTTTCATATAATTTATTGACTATTTTTTTTAAAATTATTTTACTCTTCATCATAGTTATGATAAGGGTTATGCTCCCTTTTCTAGTGCTTTCATCACATCCACAAGAACCTTAACGCTTTCCAAAGGCAAGGCGTTGTACATTGAGGCTCGGTAACCGCCAACGCTTCTATGACCGTTCAAACCATTTATTCCTGCTTGTTTTAGGTGGTCGTCAAAGGTTGCTTTCAGTTCGTCATTTATTAAATTAAAAGTGGCGTTCATTTTTGAACGGTCTTCTTTTTTAGACACGAAACCTTCAAATAAAGGGTTTTGATCTATTTCGTTATAAAGAAGTTCAGCTTTTTGATTGTTCACTTTTTCGATTGCTGAAATACCGCCCAAATCCTTTAACCATTCCAATGTTAGCATTGAAACATACACTGGAAATACCGCAGGAGTGTTGAACATGCTTTCTTTGTCAATATGAACTTTATAGTTGAGCATTGAAGGAATGGCGCGTGAAACTTTACCTAGCATATCCTCTTTCACTACAACCAAAGTTGTTCCCGCTGGCCCCATATTTTTCTGTGCTCCGGCATAAATCAAACTGAATTTTGAAAAGTCAAGCTGACGCGAAAAAATATCACTGCTCATGTCGCAGATCATTGGGACTTCGGTTTCAGGAAAACTATGCATCTGCGTCCCAAAAATGGTATTGTTACTGGTGCAGTGAAAATAATCTACATCTGCTGGAATGTTATAATTTTTAGGAACAAAGTTGAAATTTTCACTTTTTGAAGTCGCCACTTCCACAACTTCGCCCAGTAATTTGGCTTCTTTTATGGCATTGTTACTCCAAGTTCCCGTGTTTAAGTAGGCAGCTTTCTTTTCCAGTAGATTGTAGGCTACCATTAAAAATTGCAGACTTGCGCCACCTTGAAGATATAAGGCTTGGTAACCTTTATTTTGAAGCCCCAAATGCTCTAAAGCAAGATTACGGGCATTGTCCATCACCTCGACAAAATCTTTGCTACGGTGGGAAATTTCTATCAAGGAAAGGCCTGAGTTGTTAAAATTTAAAACTGCTTCAGCAGATTTTTGCAATACAGATTGCGGCAAAATGCAGGGTCCTGCACTAAAATTATGTTTTTTCATCTTATGAAAATTTATAGTGCAAAGATGTGAATTATGCTACTAAATATGTATGAATTATGATTATTTTATCAATGAAGTTTCAACAAAAAATCAACCGTATCCACACCGTCTGCATAATCCCATAATTTTGGGTTTTGTGCTTTTCCGAAAGAAAATTCATTCGGAATGCCTGTTTTTGAAACCACGCATTGAATGTTTTCAGATTGCGAGTTCAATTCTTTTTTTAAGGTTTCCAAAGAACTGTACTTTTCATAGAAAACCACCGAAATAGGAGAGGAGAAACCGGCGTCTTCTTTCAATAGCATAAATTCGTTATCCAATAATGGGAAACTATCCATTAAATAGACCGCTTTATTATAATCGTAATTGTTTATGTATTTGTGGTTATGTATTATTTCTTTCCAATTGAACATTCCCTTAAAAAAAGGCTCAAAATCATAACCCTCAGGCACATATATTTTTGAAATATTGCGGCAACCGAGACCAAAATATCTAAAAACATCGTCGGCAAGGTTTTTTAAATCTTCTTCAGTTTCATCTCCCGTTAATACAGCAATCGAGTTTCGGTTTTTACGGATTATATTTGGATACTTTCCGAAGTAATAATCAAAATAGCGCGCAGTATTGTTACTGCCAGTGGCGATTACTGCATCAAAATCTTTAAGCTTTCCTTCGGTAAATTCAATATAATTTTTGAATTCCGGTTCAATAGAAATTAAATATTCAGCTAGAAAGGGAAGAAGGGTTTTATCATTTGAAGATAACTTTGCCAAAACCTTGTTGCCAGTAATCAATACCGAAATAAAGTCGTGAAAACCTACGAGCGGAATATTTCCAGCCATAATAACTGCAATAGTTTTTCTTTCCTCTGCCTGGGCATTGGCAGTTGTATTTTCAATTTTATAGTTTGAAATCCACTGCTGCAAATTTTCTTCGGAAAGCGCATCTGCCCAACTTTTTAGCGAAAATTTAATATTTTCCTGAGTAAACCATCCGTTTTCTGCTTCGGCTTTTCTAAATACATTTTCAACATTTATTTCTTCTTGGCTACTGAGCGAAGCAGAAGTATCGATTTTCCTAAGGAATTCACCTAAATGGACAAAAGCGTTAATTCTTTGTTTTAATTGCATACTTATTTTGGAGTTACCCGAATAGGGTTTAAATTTGCGCAAAGTTAGAAAAAGTAGAAGCTATGGCAATTATTATAACGGATGAATGTATAAACTGTGGAGCTTGTGAGCCTGAATGTCCAAATACAGCAATCTATGAGGGTGCGGATGATTGGCGTTATGCCGATGGAACAGACCTAGACGGAGAAGTTGTGCTTCCAAATGGAAAAAAAGTAAATGCCAACGAACCTCAAGAACCTGTTAGTGATGAAATATATTTTATTGTAGCAGATAAATGTACCGAATGTAAAGGTTTTCACGACGAGCCGCAATGTGCTGCAGTATGTCCTGTGGACTGCTGCGTGCCAGATGATGACCACGTGGAAACGGAGGAAGAATTATTGGCAAAGCAAGCATTTATGCACAAAGAGTAATAGTATAAATTTCAGATAGAAAAAACGTCCCTCAGGCAATATGTCTGAGGGACGTTTTCAATTGTGGGGATAGTAAATAAATTTACATTTTATTCTGCTTGATGGACGTTTTACTTTGCATCTCCAGTTTGTAAATTGTTTTTTCAACAGCATCTGTAGAAGGATTATACCTTTCTACTACAAAACTTCCATTTTCATTAAAATAACCAAAAGCGTTATCGCCTTCTTGTGACATTATATAATATCCTTTAACGGAAGTGGGACGCAAGATCGCAAAATCCTTTTTATCTCCTGCTTTTGTGTCATAAACTTTATATCCGTTTTTTTCATTCTCAAACATATAGTTATGATCGCTAGAATTATAACTAACATCTGTTTGGACTTTTGTAGGCCCTAAATCATAATCCTGATCCATTTTACCAGCATCTTTTGGGTCTAGTTTAATGGGTTGGGTCTCTGTTCTGGTAACCTCTTTA
Organism: Aequorivita nionensis; assembly: GCF_046352995.1. Lineage (GTDB taxonomy): Bacteria > Bacteroidota > Bacteroidia > Flavobacteriales > Flavobacteriaceae > Aequorivita > Aequorivita nionensis. The sequence continues at coordinate 2,620,163 of NZ_CP130281.1, forward strand.
ACATCTGTGTGAATACCTGTATTGTCTTTAACTTTTACTTTTGTAGTAACAGTTTCAGTTTGTTCACTTTTATTTTCCTGTGCAAAAACAGAGGTAAATCCTGCTAATGCGAAAACTATCAAAATTTTTTTCATAATGGTTGTTTTTTTTATTGTTTGTTACAAAGCTATAAACCATAAATGTTAAAAAAGCACAAAACGCTGATAATCATTTCTTAAACTTAAAAAAACTCTGTTTTAAATTTATTTATAAAATGAACTGCCCCATCAAAATTTTAATGAGGCAGTTAAAACAATATTTTTTTAGAAATTATAATTAATACGTGCATAATAAAATGAGCCACTAAAACCCATTTGAACAGAATCCCAATAGCCGCCTCCTTCTGTCCAATCATCTTGCTGGTCAGGATAAATATTGAAAAGATTGTTTGAGCCAATGTTCAATTTTATATTTTTTGAAACAGCGAAACCAAGATTTAGATCTGTTACAAATTTAGCAGTATAAGTATCTGTCGCTGCAATAATTTGATTTTGGAAACCACCATAATCTGAAGGATCTTCAAACATTTGGAAATCCAAAAGCTCAACTTCACTAAAGCGTGTTACTGTTACTCCTGCACTTAACCAGTTTCTTTCATAGGTAAGATTTCCAACCAATTTACTTTCTGGTGCTGAGGCCAATAAAAAGGCTTTATCTCTTTCCCCAAAAAATGTTTGTTCGTCCAAATCTCCATTTTTCACATTTTTTATAACCATATTGTTGAAATTCGCCAAAAGTGAAACCCCAATAATATTATCATCAAAATTATCTTTATACGTCAACACCAAGTCAAGTCCTGTTGTTTCGGTATCTACTCCATTTGCGAAGAATTGGGCAGAGTCCACATTTTCAATTTGTGGTGCTGGAAAATTTCCCGTTAGTACAATTCTATCCCTAACATCTATGTAATAAAGATCTGCCGTTGCAGTAAATTTTGAGAAGTTTGCAGTAAAACCCAAACCAGCATTTGTAGATTTTTCTTCTTTTAATGGGCCTATACCAAAAGAAGCCGTTACGGGGCTATTGTTAGGTGATAATAATTGATCGCTAGCCACACCGCCAATAAAGTTGGTAAAGCGCAGGTTATAATAAATTTGTGCTAATGATGGAGCTCTAAAGCCAGTGCTTATAGAACCTCTAAAATTTAGGTTTTCAGTAGCTTTAAAACGCATTGCAAGTTTTCCGTTTATCGTGCTGCCAAAGTCGCTGTAGTTTTCAAACCGTCCAGCGGCACTAATTAAAAATGCTTCGCTTAAATCAAACTCTCCATCTGCATATATTGAGACGTTTGATCTACTTCTGTCAACTTCATTTGCCGGTCCATACCCAGGGAAACCTTGAGAACCCCCAGGTCTTATTTGAATTTTTCCATCATCATCAAGAATTGGGTTTCCATTTTCATCTCTATAAATTACAATATCTTCTTCGGGAGTGTTTGCGTTTACTGCAACGCCATTTACGTCATAAGTTGCATAGGAGCCTTCCTCGCCTGCAAATATTTTGAAATTCTCTGTTCTGTATTCAGCGCCAAAAGCTAAGTTCATTCCGCTTAAAATATCTTCATAATATTTTGAAAAGTCAAAGTTAACGGTGTTTTGTGAAAGGCTGTGCCCGCCAGCATCAAACTCTGTTGGAGAATTATTAAGTAAAGAAGCATTTAATGTTCCTTTTATGTAATAATGAAAGTTATTTATTCCATACGCATTACTTATATCAATTTTCCATCCGCTGGCAGTTTCGGTTTTTACACCTGCCACTACTGAATTATCTGTAATTATTGAAGTAATTCTAGGTGTATATCCGTTTGGAAAAATTGAATCCACAACGCGGTTTCCTCCGTTTCGGGTGAATGCATATGCATCGGTATCTCTATAATTTCTGCCGCCAAATGCATAAACTTCTGTTTTTTCACCTACAGGAATTCCAACATTTCCCATTAAATTGAAACCTTCAATAGCAGCTTCGCCAAAACCCTTTCTGAAATCGAAAGTAGGGCGTAAGGTTTTATTTTTGTTGATGTATTCAGTTGTAAAATTTGCAAACCCACCTTTTTCACCAATAGCGAATCCGTAATTAGCACCAAATTTTACAGAGCCTCCATCAAAGTTTTGGTCTTTTCCAATGGCGTTTCCGTCCTTTTCAGTATCAAGACGGTATCCGTCAGTATTCCAAAGACCGTATGCATCTTCAGTAAATGCGCTTGTGTCAACATCAGCATTTGTGCTATAGGCTCCATAAGAGACACTACCAGACAATTCATCAACATTGTCTTTTAGAACAATATTTATAACGCCCGCAATAGCGTCACTACCGTATTGTGCAGAAGCGCCGTCGCGCAATATTTCTATTCGTTTGATGGAAGATGCTGGAATAGCATTTAAGTCTGTCCCTGTATTTCCACGGCCTCGAGTTCCAAAAACATTTATTAGTGAAGATTGGTGCCTTCTTTTTCCATTTATTAAAACTAGGGTTTGGTCTGGCCCTAAACCGCGCAGGGATGCAGGATCAATATGATCCGCTCCATCTGACCCAGATTGCTTGCTGGCGTTAAAAGAAGGGGCTGCATATTGCAGAAGTTCATTAATTTCTACCTTTCCTACTTGCAGTGTCGTAGATTCAACATCTATAACATCAATGGGAGATGCAGAGTTTACGGCGGTTCTTTTTGGACTTCGCGATCCAACAAGCATAACATCTTCTAGAGATTCTCCACTAGAAAGAGTGACTTGAATGTTGGTTTGTCCATTCACTTCAATTTCTTGGGTATTGAACCCAACATAGCTAAAGATTAATGTGGCATCATCTTTAACCTCAATTGTAAAGTCACCATCTATTGTTGTAGTGGTTCCGTTTGTAGTTCCTTTTTCAACTACATTCACAAAAGAAAGGGGAAGTCCGGAATCATCGATTACCGTTCCGGAAACGTTTATTTGCGAAAATGCAATTCCGCAGATAAAAAATAATAGAATTGTAATTTTTTTCATTGGTTTGTTGTTTTAAGTGTTAGTTATTTGTTAAAGTTAATCTTTTAATACATCCATTAATCGATTGTATTAACAATTTATAAACAGCTAATTGCGCATAACTCTCATTATAATGATAACATTACCATATTTTGTACATTTATAGGAAATGAAACTTATGCCTCTTTGGTTGCACATTGCGCTTATTGTTTTTGTGGCTTATGCTGTTATAAGTATCTTGCTATATTATCTTCAGGATTATTTTTTGTTTAAGCCTGAAAAACTTCCGAAGGACTTTGATTTTTATTACGAAAACCAAACTGTTTCAGAGTATAATATTGAAACACGTGATGGTGCCATTATCAACGGACTTCATTTTAGTGTAGAAAAACCATTGGGCGTGGTGCTTTATTTAAAAGGAAACTCAAAAAGTATTAAAGGGTGGGGGAAGTTCGCTGTGGATTTTACACGGAATAACTATGACGTTATAATGGTAGATTATCGGGGTTTCGGCAAAAGCACTGGCAAGCGTTCGCAAAAAGCCATAAAGCACGATTTGCAATTTATTTATAATAAAATCAGAGAAAAAGTCAGTGAAAAATACATTATCATTTATGGTCGTTCCATGGGTTCCGGTTTTGCAACAAAACTAGCCTCTATGAATAGCCCGAAAATGTTGATTCTTGATGCGCCTTATTATAGTTTAACCAAGGTCACTGGCCGTTATATGCCGTTTATGCCACTTTCAATTATATTGAAATACCCAATGCCAACTTACAAATGGTTAAAATACGTAAAGTGTCCAATCCATATAATCCACGGTACGAAAGACAAGTTGATCCCTTTCAGCAGTAGTGTGAAACTTTCACAGGTAAATCCAAAACTCACACGACTACATCCTATTATAGATGGCGGCCATAAAAATTTGAATAATTTTGAATCTTATCATAAAATTTTGACCGAAATCATCAAATCTAAGGAAAAGAAAATAGATCTTTCCACAACCAGCATCGGCGTGAAACACTCTTCCAAAAAATGAAACGAAGACTAAAAAAAATTCTGATTGTTCTCGTTTCCTTGTATGTTATCATTTTTGTTGGACTTTATTTCTTGCAAGAAAAAATGATATTTATGCCAGATTCACTTCCGCAGGATTATAGCTATTCCTTTCAAAATAATTTTGAGGAAATCTTTTTGAATACTAAAGATGGCGCAAAGCTAAATGCACTTCATTTTAAAGTAGAAAACCCAAAAGGCGTAGTGCTCTATTTCCACGGAAACGCTGGTGAACTGTCTCGCTGGGGAATTGTGGTCCAAAAATTTATTGAACGGCAATATGATGTTTTGGTTATGGATTACAGAACCTACGGAAAAAGCACGGGAAAACTCAGCCAAAAAGCATTGTATAGCGATGCGGAGCTATTTTATAATTATTTGCTGATAAGATATCCAGAAGATAAAATTGTTGTCTATGGAAGGTCCTTGGGAACTACATTTGCCACTTATGTTGCTTCGCAGAACCATCCAAGACAATTAATTCTTGAAGCGCCATTCTATAGTTTAGATAATGTGGCAAGCCAACGTTTTCCCATCTACCCCGTAAATTGGTTTTTGAAGTTTCATTTTCCCACTTATGAATATTTCAAAGAAGTTTCTTGTCCCATTACAATATTTCATGGAACGGATGATTTTGTGGTAAACTATGAAAACAGCGTGAAACTTTCAAAAATCCAAACGAATGGAAAGCTTAGATTAATTACAATTCCTGAAGGCACGCACCATAATTTGGATAATTCTGAAGTCTATAAAAAAACACTCGATACCATTTTTTAGAATAAAAAAATCCATCGAGGATTAACCATCGATGGATTTTCTTTAAATATTCAAAAAAAGTGTTTAGTCCTTTTTAAGTTTAGACATTCCTTTTGGCCTTGATTCCAATTTGGCTCTTCTTTCTGCAAGTTCTTTCTGCATCTGTGCTTGCTTTGCTTCATATTCCATTTTCCTTTTGGCCGCTAATGCTGCTTGTTCTTTTTTGGAAGCTTCAAGTTGTGCTTGCTGTTGTGCTTTCCTTTCAGCAATTAAAGCCTCATTTTGAGGATCAATATATTCATCATCTACCAAAACTTTTTTATCGCTGTCCTTTGAGGTTACTTCACTAAAATTTCTATCAATTTTATCATTGTCCTCTATAATTAGAGCCCCAGATTCAGTATCGATGTTTTTTGTTTCCTTTACTATAACATCACTGCCAACTCTTGTAACCACTCGTTTAGTAGTAGATTCTTCTTTGACTGACTTATTTACTTGTGCTTGAATTCCCGCAACAGTAAAAACGGCAACAGCCAGACTCATCATTAATTTCTTCATAATTATTGGTTATTTATAGTTTCAATTGTAAACTTAATGCTATTATAGTTAAATTCTTGTAAATCTTTAGTGAAATAAAACCCAATCTTTTTTCAAAAAAGCATTTCAAATCAATTGTAAAAAGTTTGCTTTGAAGGTGTATATTTGCACCTTCAAAAACCAAAGCAATTTTCAGCGAAGGTTTGTTCTTAAAAAAATATTTAATGAAAGCAGGTATCGTAGGATTGCCAAACGTAGGAAAATCCACTCTATTTAATTGTTTGTCAAACGCAAAAGCACAAAGTGCCAATTTCCCTTTTTGTACCATTGAACCAAACGTTGGGGTGGTGAATGTGCCAGACAAACGTTTGTTGAAATTGGAAGAATTGGTAAACCCAGAACGCGTTCTTCCTGCAACTGTTGAAATAGTAGATATTGCTGGATTGGTAAAGGGCGCCAGTAAAGGCGAAGGTTTGGGCAACCAGTTTTTGAGCAACATTCGCGAAACGGATGCAATTCTTCACGTTTTGCGTTGTTTTGACAATGATAACATTGTTCACGTTGATGGGAATGTAAACCCAATCCGCGATAAGGAAACGATTGATATTGAACTTCAACTGAAGGATTTGGAAACGGTGGATAAAAAACTTGAAAAAGTGAAACGTGCCGCCCGTACCGGAAATAAAGATGCCCAAAAAGAGGAAGCTGCTCTGCTTAAAGTAAAAGCGGGTTTGGAAGCTGGAATTTCTGTTCGCGCTATTGATTTAACCGAAAGCGAACGTGAGGAATTTATTGTAAATGCACAATTCATTACAGACAAACCTGTAATGTACGTTTGTAATGTTGATGAAGACTCAGCAGCAACTGGAAATGCCTATGTTGAAAAAGTAAAAGAAGCCGTTGCAGGCGAAAACGCCGAAGTTTTGGTTTTAGCAGTAGGTACAGAAGCAGATATTACCGAACTTGAAACTTTTGAAGAACGCCAAATGTTTTTGGAAGATTTAGGCCTTGACGAAGCCGGTTCCGCAAAACTTATTAGAAGCGCATATAAACTTTTAAATCTTCAAACCTATTTTACCGCTGGAGTAAAAGAAGTCCGTGCGTGGACCATTCCCGTTGGCGCTACTGCACCACAAGCTGCCGGAGTAATCCATACAGATTTTGAAAAAGGTTTTATTCGTGCCGAGGTAATAAAATATGATGATTACGTAACCTACGGCAGTGAGGCAAAAGTAAAAGAAGCTGGAAAAATGGGGGTAGAAGGAAAGGAGTATATCGTTAAAGATGGCGATGTTATGCACTTCAGGTTTAATGTTTAAACATCCTTCATTTTATTTAATAATATATTAAAAAGTATATCTAAATGACACTCCCGCGTGTCTGTCTCCATTAAAGCTTGTGCTAGCGCTTGGGTAGATATCAATATTTTCATACTTTTTCTTGTGCAATTCTGGCACTAAAATCCCCGTGGCTGCTCCTAGCGTATATCCTACTAATACATCAGTCAAGAAATGCTGCCCGGATTCTATTCTTAAAAACCCCATTGCAGCAGGAATTGCAGCAGCTCCTGCCCAGACAAATCCCTTCCCTGTCATATTTGGATTAAAATCACAATATGCTTTAGCTGCAAAAAAAGTAGCTGTTGCCGTTGCTGCTACGTGACCCGAATAAAAGGAACGCTGTCCGTTGTTTTTAAAACGTTTGTATTCAGATGTTTTACCACTGTTATCATAAACAAAAGGACGACTTTTATCCACAAACCTAGCTGTTAATGAGTAGAGTGCACAAGTGGTTGCCAAACTTTGTATATAAATAGCAATGTATTCCCCTGCTTGTTCATTAATGTTATCATTAAAAAGCAATACAATAGGGGCGGTTAAAGAGGTATAAAGTATAGCATCACTTATTAAACGGGCATCTTCAGAATTTTTACCGGCGGCCCATCTATTTATAGCTGGAATTTTGTCAATCTCTATTTGAAGTTTTTCATTATTTAAAAATCTATCTTGATCTTCCAACAATATACCTTTTTTACTCCTTGATAATATTAAACCAGCTATACTAACACCAATACCAGTTCCGGTCCAGATGCCATCGCGAGTCCATTTCCATTCGTAAACAGGATTGGTATTTAAATTATTAAATGTACTTTTTGTGTTGAAATCGTACCCAGAACTTTGGGATGTAGTATTACTCGTATCAATTGCTCGCTTAAAAAGTAAGGCTGAATCGTCTTTTTGAATAAAAGCTATTTGTTGTGAAGAAATAATCGCAGGAAAAAAAAGAAATAACAATAAAATTGTTTTAATCATGTAATAAATGAAAAGTTAATAGTGTAGACTAAATATGTTTTATAAACGTCTATTCGTATAACTTTAGTCTCTTTTTAAACAGATTAATTTCATTTTCCATTTTTTGGATTCGATTTAACATTTGATTTATTACATCTAACCCTTCAAAGTTTATTGAAAGATCTTTATGAAGACGAAACATACGTTCAATTTCTGAGATATCCTTTTCGTCAATAAACACGTCGTTTTCTTTTTCTTCAAAAGTCACCAAACCATATTCATGAAGGTTTTCTACAAATGAAACCTCAATATGTGTCTGATTGCAAAAATGAATTACTGATATATATTTTTCCCTTGCCATTATCTAAGTTTTGAAAGTTCTGTAAAAAGTTCTTTTTCTTTTTCTGAAAGGTTTTTTGGTAGCATAATTTTATAGGTAATGTAAAGATCTCCGACCTGATTTTCCTTTTTGTATTTTGGCAAACCTTTGCCTTTCAGTTTAACTTTAGTGTCGTTTTGGGTTTCTGGTTTTACGTTTAGTTTCACTTTTCCCGTTAGCGTTTCAACAGTTATTTCCCCACCCAAAAGCGCTGTGTATAGCGAAATTTCTTCAGTAGAATAGATATCGCTTTCCAGTCTTTTAAAACGTGTATTGTTGAAGATTTCAAAGGTGATTAGCAAATCACCTTTTGGGCCACCATTCATTCCTTCACCACCATAGCCTTTTATTTTTATGGTCTGCCCGTCCTCAACACCTGCGGGAATGGTAAGCCTGATTTTTTTCTCCCCAATACTGATAGTTTGCTTTTGGCTTTCCAAGATATCGGTTAAATTCAGTCGAAGTGTAGCAGCTAAATCCTGGCCTTTAAATTGTGAAGTCTGTCGTCTATTTCCGCCACTGCGACTAAATCCGCCACTGCCGCCAAACATTGATTCAAAAAAATCTGAAAACTCGCTTTCATCAAAACCTTGACCGCTTCCGGAATAAGTTCGCTGGCCACCAAAACCTTGCGAGGATTGTTGCTGTTTCGCTTTCTCAAATGCATCAGCGTGCTGCCAATCTTTTCCGTATTGGTCATATTTTTTTCGCTTTTCAGGATCGCTCAAAACCTCATTCGCTTCATTTATTTGTTGAAATTTTTGTTGCGCTGTTTTGTCATTCGGGTTTAAATCTGGGTGAAGTTTTCTGGCAAGCTTCCTGTATGCTTTCTTTATATCGGCAGCAGTGGCACTTTTATCCAGTCCTAGAGCTTTGTAGTAATCTATAAATTCCATTACGGTTTTTTTGTTTGTGGTATGAAATTATGAAATGATTTTCAACAAGTCTATGACAATGCTCAATCTTAGCAAAAGTTTAATAATTCTTATCAAGAAGGAATTACTAACAATAACAACTAATTTATTGTTAATTACTTTCCGAAGTATTGGTTTCACAAGTGCTAGCGTATATTTATATTAGCAACCCTACATAAATTATCATGGCCGAAACACAATACACCGAAGACAATATACGCTCGCTCGACTGGAAAGAACACATCCGTATGCGTCCAGGCATGTATATTGGGAAACTTGGTGACGGTTCTTCGCCCGACGATGGTATCTATATCCTTCTAAAAGAGGTTATTGACAACTGTATTGACGAATTTGTAATGGGCGCCGGAAAAACCATCGAGGTTCGCATAAAGGACAAAGAAGTAAAAGTTCGCGATTTTGGCCGTGGTATTCCATTGGGAAAAGTGATAGACGTTGTTTCAAAAATGAACACGGGTGGTAAATATGACAGCCGCGCGTTTAAGAAATCTGTTGGTTTGAATGGTGTGGGTACCAAAGCAGTGAATGCGCTTTCCTCATTTTTTAAAGTGGAATCCATTCGCGAAAACCAATTGAAAGTTGCCGAATTTTCGCAAGGCGAACTCACGAATGACTCCGCAATAGAAGAAAGCACTAAGCGAAAAGGAACCAAAGTAGTTTTTGTTCCAGATGATAGTATTTTCAAAAACTTCAAGTATCGCACGGAATATGTGCAAAAAATGCTGAAAAACTACGTCTATCTCAATCCGGGATTGACGATAGACTTCAACGGCGAAAAGTTTTATTCAGAAAATGGTCTGAAAGATCTTTTGATGGAAACCATCAGTGATGAAGATATGGCATACCCGATAATTCATCTTCGCGGCGAAGATATTGAAGTTGCCATAACACACAGTAAAACCCAATATAGCGAAGAATATCACAGTTTTGTAAACGGTCAAAACACCACGCAGGGTGGAACGCATTTAGCCGCTTTTCGCGAAGCATTAGTGAAAACTGTTAGAGAATTTTACAATAAAAATTACGATGCAAGCGATGTGCGAAAGTCAATCGTTTCTGCAATCAGTATAAAAGTGATGGAACCCGTTTTTGAAAGCCAAACAAAAACAAAACTAGGTTCTACAGATATGGGCGGGGATTTGCCAACAGTGCGAACGTTTATAAATGATTTCTTAAAAACGCAGTTGGATAATTATCTACATAAAAATCCAGAGGCTGCGGATGCTATACAGCGTAAAATTGTTCAAGCAGAGCGTGAGCGTAAAGAATTAAGCGGTATTCGAAAACTTGCAAAAGACCGTGCTAAAAAAGCAAATCTTCACAATAAAAAATTACGCGATTGCCGGGTGCATTTGGCCGATATTAAAAACGAACGAAATCTTGAATCCACTTTGTTTATTACCGAGGGAGATTCCGCGAGTGGAAGCATCACTAAAAGTCGAGACGTAAATACACAAGCCGTTTTTTCACTGCGTGGAAAGCCGTTGAATACGTATGGAATGACGAAGAAAATCGTTTACGAAAACGAGGAATTCAATCTATTGCAAGCCGCGCTGAATATTGAGGATTCGATGGAAGATTTGCGTTACAACAACATCGTAATCGCCACGGATGCTGATGTTGATGGAATGCACATTCGTTTGTTGCTGATTACTTTTTTTCTCCAATTTTTTCCTGAATTGATAAAGGAAGGACATTTGTACATTCTGCAAACGCCGCTATTCCGTGTTCGAAATAAAAAAGAAACCATTTATTGCTATTCCGAAGAAGAAAGAGTAAACGCCATAGAAAAACTAAAACCAAAGCCAGAAATCACCCGATTTAAAGGTTTGGGGGAAATTTCGCCGGATGAATTTGTGCATTTTATTGGGAATGACATTCGTTTGGATCCCGTGATGCTTGATAAATCAATGAGTATTGAGGAATTGCTTTCTTTTTATATGGGAAAAAACACACCGGATAGGCAAGAGTTTATTATTGATAATTTGAAGGTGGAACTTGATAGGGTGGAGGAATGAAAAATTTTCAGTTTACAGTCGCAGTTGGCAATATAATTTTGCGTCTCTGCAGCTTTGCGTGAAAAATTAGCTCGCAAAGTCACAAAGCCGCAAAGAATAAAAAATTAAAATAAAGAATAGAGAATACTAAATGAGTGACGAACTCGAAAATAACGAAGAAAAAGAAAACACAGGCCCGGACTATTTGGGCGTAAACGACGATACCTCCGGCGAATCCATAAAAAAGGTAACCGGAATGTACCGCGACTGGTTTTTGGATTACGCCAGCTACGTAATTCTGGAACGCGCCGTGCCCGCAATTGAGGATGGTTTTAAACCTGTGCAGCGCCGTATTATGCAGTCCATGAAAGATTTGGACGATGGGCGTTATAACAAAGTTGCGAACATCGTTGGGCATACCATGCAATATCACCCACACGGAGATGCAAGTATTGCAGATGCAATGGTGCAAATAGGCCAAAAGGATTTACTCATAGACACCCAAGGAAACTGGGGAAATATTTTAACCGGCGATGGCGCCGCGGCTTCACGATATATTGAGGCACGACTTTCAAAATTTGCGTTGGATGTAGTTTACAACCCAAAAATAACCAAGTGGCAAGCTTCCTATGATGGACGTAGAAAAGAACCTATAAATCTTCCAGTTAAGTTTCCGTTACTTTTAAATCAAGGTGGGGAAGGAATTGCGGTTGGACTTTCAACTAAAATACTTCCACATAATTTTATTGAATTGATTGATGCTTCCATCAAGCATTTGCAAGGCAAGAAGTTCACTATTTATCCAGATTTCCCAACGGGTGGAATTATGGATGTTGCCAACTATAACGATGGTTTGCGAGGAGGAAAAATAAGAAGCCGTGCACGAATCAACCAGCTCGATAAAACCACGCTTATAATTACCGAAATTCCCTTTGGAACAAATACTTCTTCGTTGATTGATACCATTCTGAAAGCGAATGACAAAGGAAAAATAAAAATTAAGAAAATTGAGGATAATACCGCTGCTGAGGTAGAAATCCAAATTCATTTGCCCAGCGGAATTTCTCCAGATAAAACCATTGATGCACTTTACGCTTTCACGGCTTGCGAAACTTCAATTTCGCCCTTGGGCTGTGTGATTGAGGATAACAGACCTTTGTTTGTGGGCGTTTCTGAAATGCTCCGCGTAAGTACGGATCGAACAGTTGAATTGCTTAAAAGTGAATTGCAGATTCAACTAGATGAACTGGAAGAACAATGGCATTTTGCTTCTTTGGAACGCATTTTCATAGAAAACAGAATTTATCGTGACATTGAAGAAGAGGAAACGTGGGAAGGAGTTATTGCTGCAATCGACAAAGGTTTGCAGCCGCATATTCAGCATTTGAAGCGTGCCGTTACCGAAGAAGATATTGTGCGTTTAACAGAAATTCGAATCAAACGTATTTCAAAATTTGACATAGATAAAGCGCAGCAAAAGATTGATGCTTTGGAAGATAGCATTGCTCAAATAAAGCATCACTTAGCAAATTTGATTGAATATGCGATTGACTATTTCAAAAGACTAAAAAAGGATTACGGTACCGGAAAGGAACGTAAAACCGAAATCAGAACTTTTGATGATATTGAAGCGACCAAGGTTGTAATTCGAAATACAAAACTCTACGTAAACCGTGAAGAAGGATTTGTGGGTACAAGCCTGAAGCGTGATGAATACGTGGCAGATTGCAGTGATATTGACGATATTATCGTTTTCACTGAAGACGGAAAAATGATGGTCACTAAGGTGGATCAAAAAACATTTGTAGGCAAAGGAATTATCCATGTCGCGGTTTTCAAGAAAAAGGACAAGCGCACCATTTATAATATGGTTTATCGTGACGGGGCGCGTGGTGCAAATTACGTGAAACGCTTTGCGGTTACTGGCACAACGAGGGATAAGGAGTATGACATGACAAATGAAACGAAAGGCTCCAAGGTGCTTTATTTTACGGCTAACCCCAATGGTGAAGCTGAGGTTGTAAGTGTTTTTCTTCGCCAAACCGGAAGTATAAAAAAATTAAAATTTGATCTCGATTTTGCCGATCAATTAGTAAAAGGAAGAAATTCAAAAGGAAATATTGTTACAAAGTATTCCATCAAAAAAATTGAATTAAAAGAAAAAGGTCTTTCAACATTAAAACCAAGAAAAATATGGTTTGATGATTCCGTGCAACGTTTAAATGTGGACGAGCGCGGTGAACTTTTGGGCGAATTCAGAAAAGAAGATCGACTGCTTATCGTTAATCAGAAAGGCACGGTAAAAACGGTGGTTCCAGACATTCAACTTCGTTTTGATGACGATATGATTATTTTGGAGAAATGGGATCCAAAAAAACCCTTGAGCGCCATTTATTGGGAAGGCGAAAAGGAATTATTTTATGTGAAACGCTTCTTCATAGAACATCCCGACCGAGAGGAGACTATTATTACTGACCATCCAAATTCCTATTTGGAAAAAATATTCACGGATTACCGTCCAATGGCCGAAATAGTTTTTGCCAAAAAAAGAGGACAGGAGCGCGAAGAAAATATGGAGCTCAATTTAGAGGAATTCATCGCCGTAAAAGGAATTACCGCAATGGGCAACCAGCTAACCAAAGAAAAGGTCCTAGAAATAAATACGATGGAGCCACTTCTTTATGAACCACCAGCACCCGTAGAGCCCGAGGAGATTGACGTTGTAGATGAGGAAGATATTGATTCAGAAGATGAAAATCACCAGAATGAAAATAAATCTGACGATGAATCTGATGATGAAAACGACTCAAAAATAGATGAAGGCGGGCAAGGGTTGTTGTTTTAAATTCCCGTTAATCTACCTTTTGATATTTCAAAACTTCATTCCCGTCAGCGTCATAAAAATAAAGCTGTAAACCATCAAGTTTATAGGTTTTCGTTTTCCCAAGTGCTGAAGTGTATTTTGAGGAAAGCTCCATATTTGGACAGGCCATTTTGGTTCCGCCAATGGCTCCAAATGCTATATTTTTTTCATCCAAAGTTTCAATGCTACCAAACATATTGTTGCAGCCGTCATTTCCGAAGATTTTCATTTCGTTTAAATGAATTTCCAAAACAGGATGTTTTTGGGAATTATTACCGTCAATAGCCTCGCCATTCATTGCCTTTAACGCCCAAATATCGTTGATTCGCATTTTTTCATCTCTGTTTTTTTCCATCACTTTTACCAAAGAATACTTTAAAGTTGAAGCATCGGCAGGAACGGTTGTGGGATCCAATTTTTCTTTTTTCACTGAAATTTTATAGATGTATCCAGGTTCAAATTCAAAACCTTCAATGTTTCCGTAGAAATTTTTCCAACCGTTTGGCTTGAATGTTTCGGATTCTTGTATTTGTAAACATTGCATTTTTCCAACTCCGGTGCATTCTACTTTTGAGCTGTTCACAAAAAGGATTGTTTCTGCAATTTTTTCTGAGGAATTATTGTCACATGTGCTTAGTGCAATGGCCGAAATGAAGAATGTAAGTAGAAATTTCATAAGTTGTCTTGTTTCAGTTTGAAAGCGTAAAGTTAAATAGATGATTATCAGTTAAAATAATTTTATGAAAACTTTAAAGAACAATTTATTTAAAGTTTTGAAAATCAAAAGAGAAATAGTATTTTTGCACCCCTCTTAGCGACGAGTCAAGAATAAGAGGAATTGAAACAAAACAAAAACAAACCCTTCTGTGGGATAGTCGCAGTAAAATCTTGTAACAGCACAGAATACAAAGCATTGGTTTTTTTAGGAATTGTATTTCTGAAAAAATTAATTTTACAAGCAAATGGCTGATAAAGCAAACAAAGAAGAAGTGCAGGTAGAAGATACTGCAACTCAAAACGAGGCAACTACAAAGCCTCAAAAGGAAGTTTCCCTAAAGGAAAGCAATCCAGAAAAATTTCTTGCAGATTTCAACTGGCATAACTACGAAGAAGGAATTGATCCTATCGACGATGGTAAGCTGGAAGAATTTGAAAAATTGGTAGCTGAGAATTTCGTTGACACCCTTGATGATGAAGTTGTTGAAGGAAAAGTGATTTACATCACCGATCGTGATGCAATCATTGACATTAACGCGAAAAGTGAAGGTGTTGTTTCATTGAATGAATTCCGTTACAATCCAGATTTAAAAGTTGGTGACAAAGTAGAAGTATTGATCGACGTTCGTGAGGACAGCACTGGTCAATTAATTCTTAGTCACCGTAAAGCTAGAACCATTAAGGCTTGGGATCGCGTAAATGCTGCCCACGACGAAGCTACAATCGTAAATGGTTACGTAAAATGCCGCACAAAAGGTGGTATGATCGTAGATGTTTTCGGTATCGAGGCTTTCTTGCCAGGTTCGCAAATAGATGTTAAACCTATCCGTGATTACGACGTTTACGTTGGAAAAACAATGGAGTTCAAAGTGGTTAAGATCAACCACGAATTCAAAAACGTTGTTGTTTCGCACAAAGCGCTTATTGAAGCGGATATTGAAGAGCAGAAAAAAGAAATCATCGGCCAACTTGAAAAAGGTCAAGTACTTGAAGGTGTTGTTAAAAACATCACTTCATACGGAGTATTTGTTGATCTTGGTGGTGTTGATGGACTTGTTCACATTACAGACCTTTCTTGGTCACGTATCAACCATCCAAATGAGATCGTTGAACTTGATCAGAAATTGAACGTTGTAATTCTTGATTTCGATGAAGATAAAACACGTATCCAATTAGGTCTTAAGCAATTGAATCCGCACCCATGGGAAGCACTTGGAGAAGAGTTGAAAGTTGGTGATAAAGTAAAAGGTAAAGTAGTTGTTATTGCAGACTACGGTGCATTTATTGAAGTTGCTGAAGGCGTTGAAGGTCTTATCCACGTTAGCGAAATGTCTTGGAGCACGCACTTGCGCAGCGCACAGGATTTCGTAAATGTTGGTGACGAGGTTGAAGCGGTAATCCTTACAATGGATAAGGAAGAACGCAAAATGAGCCTTGGTATTAAGCAAATGACTCCAGATCCATGGACCGATATTACTAAAAAATACCCAGTTGGTTCACGCCACAAAGGTATTGTTCGCAATTTCACCAACTTTGGTGTTTTTGTTGAACTTGAAGAAGGTATTGATGGTCTTATCTACATTAGCGATCTTTCTTGGACCAAGAAAATCAAGCACCCAAGTGAATTCACTAACATTGGTGATGAACTAGAAGTGGTTGTATTGGAATTGGATGTTGAAGGCCGTAAACTTAGTTTAGGTCACAAACAAACTGAAGAAAATCCTTGGGATAAATACGAAGACGAATTTACTGTTGGATCTAAGCACACTGCCACTATTGACGAGGTAGTTGACAAAGGGGCAACTGTAAAATTCAACGATGATATTGTAGCTTTCGTACCAGGCCGTCACCTTGAAAAAGAAGATGGTTCTATGTTGAAGAAAGGTGATGAAGCAGAATTCCAAATTATTGAATTCAACAAAGAATTCAAGAAAGTGGTTGCTTCACACATGGCTATCCACAAAGAAGAAGAAGCTAAAATTGTAAAAGAAGCTGTGAGAAAACAAGAAGCAGCTGAAGCAGAAGCAAAACCAACCCTTGGTGATGCTAACGCTAAATTACAAGAGCTTAAAGACAAAATGGACGGTAAAAAATAATCGTTTCATTTATAAATAAAGTAAAGCCTTTCGTTTCCGAAAGGCTTTTTTTATGACTTAGATTTAATCAATTTCAAATACTTCACATTAAAAAGCCAAAAAAAATGTATTTTTGCTTTCTGAATACAATTCAGAACTTCCTATGAGCCAAAAAGTGTTACTGAACGCAACCGAGATAAACATTGCGCTTAACCGTTTGGCTTGCCAATTGATCGAAAAACACGACGACTTTTCAAAAACAGTACTTATCGGAATCCAGCCTCGTGGCGTTTTTTTAGCAGAAAGGTTGAAAACGCTGTTGGAAAACGAATACAAAATCAAAAATATAAAGCTTGGCTATTTGGACATCACATTTTACCGTGACGATTTCCGAAGAAGTGAAAAACCGCTGGAAGCCAACAAAACCCGAATTGATTTTATTGTAGAAGATAAAAATGTTGTTTTTATAGACGATGTGCTTTTCACAGGAAGAAGCATCCGCTCAGCATTAACAGCGATGCAATCTTTCGGAAGACCTTTGGAAATAGAATTGCTGACGTTGATAGACCGCCGTTTTAGCCGTCATTTACCCATACAGCCCGATTATCGCGGAAGGCAGGTAGATGCTATCAACGGTGAAAAAGTAAAAGTATGTTGGAAGGAAAATGACGGGGAAGATGCTGTTTATTTAGTAGCCCGCTAACCCCCGAAGGGGAACGTTGGAAAAGAATTTGAAAACGAGAACATAATCAAAAGAGTAGTGTTTCAGGAACTTGAAACCTGCAACTTGAAACCTGAAACCAAGAAATGGAACTAAGTGTAAGCCACTTACTGGGAATAAAATACATCACCGAAGCCGATATCCAACTCATCTTCGAAACGGCAGATCATTTTAAAGAAGTAATCAATCGGCCAATCAAAAAAGTCCCATCGCTTCGTGATATTACCATTGCAAATTTATTTTTTGAAAATAGCACTCGAACTAAACTATCCTTCGAATTAGCTGAAAAAAGGCTTTCGGCAGATGTTATAAATTTCGCGTCATCAAATTCTTCGGTAACCAAAGGCGAAACGCTTATTGATACCGTAAACAACATTCTTTCAATGAAAGTAGATATGGTGGTGATGCGCCATCCAAATCCTGGCGCAGGCGTATTTCTTTCAAAACACGTTGAGGCAAGTATAATTAATGCTGGAGATGGTGCGCACGAACATCCAACGCAAGCATTGCTAGATGCTTATTCCATTCGTGAAAAGTTGGGTGATGTTGCCGGAAAAAAGATTGTGATTGTAGGGGATATTCTTCACTCAAGAGTTGCTTTATCGAATATTTTCGCCCTTCAAAAACTTGGAGCTAAAGTTAAGGTGTGTGGCCCTAAAACGCTTATTCCGAAACATATAGACAAACTTAATGTTGAAGTTGAAACCAACCTTCGCAAAGCCTTGGAATGGTGCGATGTAGCAAATATGCTTCGCGTGCAGAACGAACGGATGGACATTAGTTATTTCCCTACAACTAGGGAATACACACAACAGTTTGGATTAAACAAAAAGCTGCTCGATTCTCTAAATAAAGAAATTGTAGTAATGCACCCAGGGCCAATAAATCGCGGGGTAGAAATTACAAGTGACGTGGCAGACAGCAAACAATCCATCATTTTGGAACAAGTACAAAACGGTGTTGCCATACGTATGGCAGTTATCTATTTATTGGCTTCAAAAATTAAACATCATGAAGATTGAGAATCACCCAAATTTTGTGGTCCTTGAAGATGAAAAGGACGATATCATTGACTTTGCATCGTTTATAGAAAGTCAGGTTCCTTCAAAATACAAAGGACAAAATGTAATTTTAAATCTTTTGAAATACGATTCATTAGATCTTTCGCAACTATTGCAGTTCCTTAAAACGTCTAATCTTCACCGTAAAACCAAGCAATCTTTTGTTATAGTAAATGATGCTATTGAAATTGACGATGTTCCTTTTGAGATGATCGTTGTTCCAACCCTGCAAGAAGCGGGTGACATTGTTGAAATGGAGGAAATTGAAAGAGACTTGGGATTTTAAAAAAGTATGCGGTCGCAGTAAACAGTCACAGTCTATATTTTAAAATTGAACATTACTGTAAACTGCGACTGCGACTGAAAACTTACAATTTAAAATGAAAATAACAATCCTAGGATGCCATTCCGCAACACCAACAGTCTCACAGCACCCAACGGCGCAGGTTTTGGAAATGAAGGGCCATCTTTTTTTGATTGATTGTGGTGAGGGAACCCAAACCCAATTACGGAAATACAGGATTAAATTTTCGCGGATTAAGCACATTTTTATTTCACATTTGCACGGGGATCACTTTTTTGGATTGCCAGGGCTTATTTCTACATTTCTTCTTTTGGGAAGAGAGGCTGAGCTTCATGTTTATGGGCCAAAAGGTATTAAAGAAGCTATTTTGCTTCTTCTAAAACTTGGAAAAACATACACGAATTATCCGTTATATTTTCACGAATTGGAAGACACTTCGCCCCAAATGATTTTTGAGGATGATAAAGTTTTTGTGGAGACAATCCCATTAAATCACAGGGTTTATACAAATGGGTTTCTATTTAGGGAAAAGCCGGATGATCGAAAATTGGATATTGAAAAAGCCCGAAAACTCAATATCGACTTAAGCTATTACAACAAAATAAAGCAAGGCTTTGATGTTGAAAATAAAGCTGGAAAGCTAATTGCAAACAAAGACATTACTTTTGATCCGCCACCAACAAAATCCTATGCATATTGTAGTGATACGGCCTATAATCCACAGATGGTTCCGCAGATTGAAAATGCAACCGTTTTATATCACGAATCAACCTTTTTGGAAGAACACCACCATCTTTGTGATAAAACCAAGCACAGTACTGCTAAAGAGGCGGCGGTCATAGCTAAAAAGGCAAAAGTAGAAACCTTAATTCTTGGCCATTATTCTGGCCGTTATGGAAATTTGGAGCTTTTCAGAAAAGAAGCGCAAGATGTTTTTGAAAACGTTGAATTGGCGGAAGACGGCAAGCATTTTTCTTTTTAAAGTTTAATACATATTTAATATGTCAGTGTTTCAAAAAAAATTTAAAACACTTAACTTGCATTAAAACTTGAACTATGGCTGAAAAGCTTCACCATTACCGAAAATCTTACGAAAAGGGAGAACTTTCTGAAACATCTGTAGATGAAAACCCAATGCAGCAATTCCGCACCTGGTTTTTTGAGGTGAAGGATAATGGCGGTGTAGATGAAGTGAATGCAATGACATTGACCACAATCGGCACAGATGGTTTCCCGAAAGGCAGAGTTGTTCTTCTTAAAAAATATGACGAAAACGGATTCTATTTTTATACTAATTACAATAGCGAAAAAGGCAAATCCATAGCCAATAACAACAGGGTCTCACTTTCTTTTTTTTGGCCAAATATGGAACGTCAGATTATTATAAAAGGAACCGTTGAAAAAACTTCGGAAGCAGATTCAACCAATTATTTCCATTCAAGACCTAAGGGAAGTCAATTGGGCGCAGCAGTTTCACACCAAAGTGAAGTTGTAGCTTCACGAGAGATTTTGGAAAAAAACTTGGCTGAGCTTGAAAAGAAATATGAAAACCAAGAAGTACCCAAACCTGCTGATTGGGGTGGTTTTATAGTGAAGCCTATTTCTATTGAATTCTGGCAAGGTAGGCCCAACAGATTGCACGACAGAATTCGATATGCATTAGAAGAAAATGATTGGTTGATTGAAAGATTGGCACCATAAATCAATGTTCAATACTCAATGTTCAATGTTCAATACTCAATGTTCAATATTCAATGCACAATTTTCAGAGCTTGAAACCTGGAATCAGAAACTAGAAATTTTTTTATGAAAACACTATACATGGTCCGCCACGCAAAATCATCTTGGAAACATGATGTTGACGATCATAAAAGGCCTTTAAAAGAAAGAGGTCAGCGTGATGGGCAATTGGTTTCAAATAAAGTTTCAAAAGAAATTGAGCCACCTCAGAAAATAATCAGTAGCGATGCTACGCGGGCTTTCTCAACGGCCCAATTTTTTAAGGAAGCTTTAAATATTTCCGATGCAAACTTTGAAATCAATCACGATCTTTATGATTTTAGCGGTCAAAACGTGATGCGAATCATAAAATCACTTACTGATGATTTGGATAGCGTTATGATTGTTGGCCATAACCATGCCTTCACATCCGTTGCAAATATGCTTGGAAACCGCTATATTGACAATGTTCCAACCTGTGGCTTTGTAATGTTGCAGTTCAATGAAAAAAAATGGAGCAATATAACCACGGGCAAAACCGTGAAAACAATTTTCCCAAGGGATCTTAAATAATGACCGAAAAAGTTGACACACATACTCATACCCGCAACCAATACAACAACAGGGAGTTAAGCTGGCTTCAGTTTAATGCCCGCGTTTTGCAGGAAGCGAACGATAAAAAAATACCCTTATTGGAAAGACTTAGGTTTTTGGGAATTTTTTCAAACAATTTAGATGAATTTTTCAAAGTACGCTATGCCACAATCAGAAGAATTGTGGAAGCCGGAAAAACAGGACGCAGCTTTTTGGGCGGTATTTCAGCAAAAGATCTGTTAGAGCAAATTACGCATACAGTAATAGACCAACAGGCGCACAGTTTAAAAATTTTAAGCAATATTCAGAAAGAGCTTCGGAAAGAGAATATTTTTATCATCAATGAAACTGAAATTACACACACGCAGAGCAAATTCATTTCAGAATATTTTGTAAGACAGGTGAGTCCTGCCATGATGACCATTATGATAGGAGAACTGGATGAATTTCCAAGTTTGCGCGATAGTGCTGCCTATCTGGCTGTAACGATGGTGATGAGCAAAGAAGACGATACTTTTGAAGCAAAGCACAATTACGCACTTATTGAAATTCCACGTACCATAAATAGATTTGTAGTACTTCCTCAGGAAGGAAACAAACAATATGTTATCATTCTGGACGATCTTATTCGCCATTGTTTGCACAATATTTTCAGCATTTTTAAGTATGAAACTATTTCGGCGCATATGATTAAAATTACACGCGATGCAGAGTTGGACATAGATAGCGATTTGAGTAAAAGTTTTATTGACAAAATTTCAAAAAGTGTTAAGGATAGAAGCACGGGCGACCCCGTTCGTTTTGTGTATGACAGCAGTATTGACAAAAGAACACTTCACTTTTTATTGCAGAAAATGGGGATTGATAAAACAGACAGTATCATTCCTGGTGGCCGTTATCACAACCGCCGTGATTATATGAATTTTCCACGTTTGGGAAGGCCAGATTTACAATATGAACCTAAGGAACCTTTGCCCATTCCTGGTTTGAGTCTTCAGGGAAGTCTTTTTGATAAGATAGCTGAAAAGGATTATTTGTTGCATACACCCTACCAAACGTTTATGTATGTTGTGAAGTTTTTACGGGAAGCTGCATTGGACCCAAAGGTGAAAACCATCAAGATAACGATTTATCGTCTTGCCCAAGTTTCCCACATAGCTAGTTCGCTTATCAACGCCAAGAAAAACGGTAAAGATGTTACTGTTCAGATTGAACTTCAAGCCCGCTTTGATGAGGAGGCAAATATTGAATACGCTGAATTATTACAGAGTGAAGACATTCGTTTGATTTTTGGAGTTAAAGGGTTAAAAGTACACACTAAGGTTTGTATTGTAGAAAGACTGGAAAATCAAAAAATGGTGCGTTATGGCATTATTAGTACCGGGAATTTCAATGAATCCACGGCACGGCTTTATACTGATTATACCCTTTTTACAGCAGACCAAAGAATTTGCAAAGAAATAAACAGAGTGTTTGAATTTTTTGAAGTGAACTATCAAGTGCGCAAATACAACCATTTAATAGTATCACCACATTATACACGTAAGGCAATAAATCATTTGATTGATATTGAAATAAAAAACAAAAAGGCAGGACTGCCCAGTGGCATAAAATTGAAGCTGAACAGTCTTTCCGATTATAAAATGATTGACAAGCTATATGAAGCAAGCCGGGCAGGGGTGAAGATAAAAATGATTGTTCGCGGTATTTGTTGTTTAATTCCTGGAGTAAAGGGAATGAGCGAGAATATAGAAGCTATCAGTATTGTTGGAAAATTTTTGGAGCACCCGCGATTGTTTATTTTTGAAAATGGAGGTGACACCAAGGTATATATTTCTTCCGCAGATTTTATGGGAAGAAATCTAGATAACAGAGTAGAGATTTCCTGCCCCATTTACGAAGAAGACATAAAGAAAGAAATACTCGAAAATTTTGAAATTGGTTGGAGTGATAATGTAAAAGCGCGTGTTATAAGTATTAAAAATGACAATGCTTACCTAAAAAATAACAAACCGCCCGTGCGATCCCAGTTCAAAATGTATGATTATTATTTAGAAAAACTTGAAGTAAACTAGATTTGTTAAATATAGAAAAATACGGCGCGGTAGATATTGGCAGTAATGCCATTCGCTTGCTTGTGGTTACTGTGATTGAGCAAGAAGGCAAGGATACCATTTTTAAAAAAACTTCTTTGGTGCGTGTTCCCATACGCTTGGGGGCGGAAGTTTTTCTTGAGGGAAAAATTTCTGATAACAGCGCCAATAGAATGATTGACACAATGATGGCTTTCAGGCTCTTGATGAAAACCCACAATATTAATCGTTTTCGAGCGTGTGCTACTTCGGCAATGCGTGAAGCCTCCAATGGAAGGGAACTTGCTGAAACTATTGAAGCAAAAACAGGGTTATCTATAAATATTATTGACGGTAACGATGAGGCCGCTATTATTGCTTCGACTGATTTAAAGAACTTGATTCAGGACGACAAAGTGTTTCTGTATGTAGATGTTGGTGGCGGAAGCACGGAGCTTACTGTTTTTGCTAACGGCGCCAATGTAAGTTCCCAAAGCTTTAAGTTAGGAACAGTGCGGATGCTGGAAGGCCTTGTTGATGATTGCGTTTGGGAAGAAATGGAAGCTTGGATTAAAAATGAAACCAAGGATTTTAAAGGAGTTTCTATGATTGGTAGCGGTGGAAACATCAATACCATCTTTAAAAAGAGCGGGAAGAAACTAGGGAAGCCACTTAGCTATTTTTACCTTTCTTCTTATTATGAATTAATTAAATCGCTCACCTTTGAAGAGCGCATTACAGAACTGGATATGAATCCAGACCGTGCAGACGTTGTGGTTCCCGCCACGCGCATCTATCTATCTGCAATGAAATGGAGCAGGGCTAAAAGCATGTTTGTCCCCAAGATAGGACTAAGTGATGGAATTGTGCGGAGTCTTTATAATGAAAAGGTTGCTGCGGAACTGGAAGTTCGATAATGATTGATGAATGGTAATTTTTTTAAAATTATCGTAATGCCCGATTCGATTTAAAACTCCCTTTTGAAGCAGATATCTTACCCGCATCAAGATACCGTTTGGTTACTGCGGCTCTGTTTCTGGCGTCAGTCATTGGGGAATTGCCATAGGTTTCGCGCACATTAAGGTATTGATTGATCACCTTCATCTCTTCTCTGTCTCCACCATTTTTTAGTTGCTCATAAGAAATTCCAGAATTGCTTATTGCCTTTGAAACACAAGGCCAAAGATAGCCCGGCCTGTTTACGTGGTTATCTAAAAAAAGTGCTGCCGCATATTCTGAAGAGAGCAGATCAAACAATGAATTACCTCCTAGTTTATCTGTTTTATTGAAATAGAAAAGATTAAAGCGATTAATGGCGTGCAAAATTTGAACGGCGCAAACCCGTTGATCCATTCCTGCGGCTACAAAACGATAGGCCACAATGTTGCTTCGGAAGAATTGTTTTTCTGCTGCAGTATCTACTTTGTTGTTGTTATGAATTAAATAACCATAGGTGGCGTTTGTATCTGCGGAAACATCAACACCAAATTGTCCACAAAATTGCTGAAAAGCGTCTGGGTACTTTTCTTTTACTAATTTAATAAGGGCTGGTAACTCTCCTTCGCCAGTTCCCGCACCTAATGTCCACTGAAACATACCGAAACTCATAAAGGAATTGTCCCAAGTGTTTACGGCATCTAGATTACCTTCGTTTTCTGAGGTTGCCAATAAAGCGTTCACTTCAGATTTACTGATTTTTAGGTCCGCTAATAGGTTTGGATTTTGCTGAATAAATGTTTCGGTGATCTGACTGCCAGGCCTAAAAATTCCTTTTCGGAACTTTTTGCCTAAATACTTTCGGGTTGTATCGGTTTGATACTGATAATATATACGTGGATCTTCCTCGATAATAACAACGTCTGCACGTTCGGTGCTGGGTGTGGGCTCGCTTTCAATTGGTAGTTGCAATACTTGACCTACTTGAATTTTGCTTGGGTTTACAATATTGTTCAATTCTGCAATTTCACGCCACTTGGCTGTGGCCCCTAATTGTTTGAAGGCTATTGAACCTAAGGAATCACCGCTTTTCACTGTATATGTTTTCATGGTAGCATCTTGATTAGTTACCATTAAAGATACACAATATCAGGGATTTATATATAGGTGTTTTAGGTTTTCCGTGGTCAGTTATGTGTAGTTTGAAAGTGAAATACTATAAACGAATATAGAAATGAGTCATAAGACGTGAAATTGCAGAGTTTAGTGTTTAAATGGAAAACACGGACACTTAGTTTGTACTGTGAAGATTATTACATTTTAATAAATAATTGACTGCTTGCGTTTTGGTTGTCGCTAATCTTGAAAAGATAAGTTCCTTTAGGAAAGTTTGACAGATCAATACCATTATTTTTAAGAAGCAGAATAGAAGCATTTGGGATATAGTCTGTTCTATCTAAGAGTATATCCATTTCTCCATCATTATTAAAATCTGCAAAATCCATTCTTGGTGTACCTAGTTCAAGATTATTGGGAGATTCAAAATTTATAGCCTCTAAAATAAATGTGCTGTCACCGTTGTTTAAATAATATGAAAAATTACTTCCCGGCATTACTATATCAAGATATCCATCTTCGTTTATATCCTGTATGTGTATTTCTTGTTTAAGTCTGTTATCAAATTGATGGTATAAACCCACATAAATGGGATCTCCAAATTGTGCTAGAAATAAGTAGTAATAAAAATATGGAGTACTTCATATGGCTTAGAATTTTTTATTAAAACACTATATATAAATTCAATTATAGTTCAAAAACTAGAATTTACTCCAATATAAAATTCATTAACTTCACATTACCGTAATACAACTCCCCATACGTTTGGTCTTTGGGCATTGCAAAATAAAGATTAAATGTTTCCGATTTAAACTCTCTGGTATTAAAGTAAATGGGTTTTTCATGGGGTTTTCTTTCAGTACCATAATTTAGGCAGGTTTCAATATCCTTAAAACCTTCCATTTGATAGTCTTTAAAGGAATCTGGAACCTCTGGTTTGTACTGGTAGCCATAGTAAGGGGTATTATCATCAGGTTTTGCATCTACAAGCTGAATGAAATCGCCATCAAAAGGGCGAAGTCTTAATTTTAAATCTCTCAACACCACGTAAAGATTATTGGGGTTGAAGGTTTCCTTTTCGTTGGTTAAGGATTCTGCTTTTATCTTAAACTGAATTTTTTTGCTGTCCTTGGGTATTCTTATATAATATCCCTTGAAATGCATTTGGAAGAGTCTAGACCGCTGGTCAACCTTTTTTACCTCTAACTGAAAGGTGTTATCCACTTTAATGGCTTGACCGAAACCGAATTGGGTGCTGAAAATTATTAACAGGGTGATGAGGGTTTTCATTGGGCGCGATTTTATACAAAATTTTCACATTAAGCAAAGGTTGTTTTTTCTGTTATTTATCATTTGGATTTTTATCTTCTTTTCTCGGGGAGAGCTTATAGATTAACCAGACGAAACCTACAACTAAGTGAAGTATTATAACACTTATTACAATAATTGAAAAGGTGCTCATGGGTTAAAGTTTTATCATTTTTTGTAGTAAAGTTACTATTTCTTGAACATAAAATATACGGCGAGAATGAGCAATATAAAGGAAATAACATGGTTAAGACGAAACGTTTCGGTCTTAAAAACCAAAAGTGTGAAACCTACAAAAACAACGAGCGTGATTACCTCTTGTATCACCTTCAATTGCAACAGTGAAAAGGGACCGCCGTTACCGCTATAACCCATTCGGTTTGCTGGTACTTGGAAGACGTACTCAAAAAGTGCAATACCCCAACTTATAAGAATGATGGCAACCAGACCTAGCTTGCTGAACCATTTCCATTCAGCAAATTTTAGGTGGCCATACCAGGCAAGAGTCATAAAGGAATTGGAAAGTACGAGAAGGCAGATGGTGAGAATTGCTTTCATAATGTATAATTATTAATGACAAATGAATAATAGCTGACTTTTATTCTTTGGTTTTTTGAAATTTTTTCTGTGTGCTTTTTCGTTCTTTTTCCTCCATCTGTGCGCCAATAAATGGAATTCGTGGTGCAAGAAAATAACCCGTTAAACTAGCAAAAAGTATGGGTATAAAATAGGTAAAACCCGTGAGCGTTGCCAAAAGAATGGTTGTACTCATAGGCGTTCGCGTTACGCAGGCATTTATGGCTGCCATACAGCTAACAATGGTCAATGAAAGGCTGATAGAAGGAAAAACACTATGGATTAAAAGCCCGAGCGCAGTCCCGCAGAAAAACAACGGAATTATAAATCCTCCGCGCCAACCAGAGGTAACGGTTATGGCGATAGCTATGATTTTAAAAATCAAGACAGCTGCCAAGAATTCCATGGTAAGATCGCCCTTAAGCAGTTCTTCAATTTCAAAATGGCTAAAATATCTGGTTAATGGAATGTAAAAAGCGATGGTTCCCAACAAAAGACCACCGATTAATGTTTTCACATAAATTGGCGTTTTCAGTTTTCCGAAGAGATTTTTAAAGAATTTGGTACAGAAGATAAAACCCCAGCCCACAATGGTAGCTATAACGGCGAAAAGGAATGCCCAAGCAAAGTCGAAAACAGTTGCCATTTCATAGGCTGGCAAATCCCAAGCGGGGCCAAGTCCCAAATGTACAATAAGGGCAAAAACAATATAACTGAAACCACTTGCGACAAGGGCTGGAATGATGGCTTGGTAATATTCCACAGCGTGTTTGTGGTGCAAAATTTCCAAAGCGAAAAGACTTCCGCCCAAAGGTGCGCCAAACAATGCCGTAAACCCGGAAGCCATCCCAGCAATGCTTAGTGAGCGTAATTCTTCGCCCTTTAATCTGAAAATCTTGCCCATCCAAGAACCTGTAGAACCAGTAACTTGAACTAAGGGTGCTTCCGGACCTAAACTTCCGCCTGAAGCAACGCAGAGCAACGAAGACAAAATCATGGAAGGATTATTTTTTGGATCCAGCTTTCCTTTGTTAAAACGGATGTTGTTTACAATAAGTTGCATTTCTCCCGGATCGCCTATAAAATAGATTATTAAACCCGCTAAAAGTCCACAGACGGCCATTACGGGAATAACGAGCCAACCTTGATAAACGGCTAAAAAATCGGTAAGATACATCAACACAACCCAATAAGCGCCTGAAATTATTCCACCAATCAGCCCGAGAACGGCCCAAAGAATAAACATTCTGCTGAATACAAAAGGATTGAACCGAATGGGTTTATCCAATATGTCGGCATATTTAACCAGTTTTCTTCTTCTTTTAAGTTTCATCTCGAAGAATTTAAATGTTATCCGTGAATAGATTGGTGTTTACTGAGATCTTTCATTACTTCAGCTTCAAAAACAAGTAAGTCGTTCCATTTTTGGTCAACTTCTTTTCTATCGCCATATTGTCGCGCAAAACCGAGAAACATTGTGTAATGGTTTGCTTCGCTAACCATCAGTTTTCGGTAGAATTCTGCCAATTCTTTGTCTTCAAGTTCTTCGCTTAAAAGTCTGAATCGCTCGCAGCTTCGTGCTTCAATCAGAGCTGCATAAAGTAATCTGTGAACTAATTGCGTGGTTCGGCTTCCGCCTTTTGGAAAAAATTGAATAATCTGCATTACATATTCGTCTTTTCGGTCGCGACCCAAAACCCAACCGTTTTCAAGAATTTTGTCGTGCACCATTTTAAAATGGCTTATTTCTTCCTTTACCAAAGCAATCATTTCCTGAATCAAATCTGTATATTCCGGGAAGCTTACAATCAAAGAGACTGCAGTGGAAGCTGCTTTTTGTTCGCACCAAGCGTGATCGGTAAGAATGTCTTCTATGTTTTTTTCAACAATGTTTACCCAGCGCGGGTCTGTGGGAAGTTTTAAACCAAGCATAAAAATTGTTTCAAGTTCAAGGTTTCAGGTTTCAAGTTTTTCTTTAAAAGAATTCGGTCGTTGTGCAAGCCCGAAACGATTAAATAATTAAATATCCAAATCAAATTCCTTCCGCAATTTTTCAATCATCGGATTCATTTCCTTCATTTTTTCAAACTTTTCGCGTGTTGTGTAAGCGTAGCGCTTTTCGGTGGTTTCGTTTACTGTGATGTCTAAATCTATATCGTAATTCTGAAGCTTTTCACGTAAAAACCCAAGTAATTCATACTTGGCACGTTCCACTTCAGTTTTAATGGTTTGGTTTGGAAATTCAAGATGAATGATGGAGCCATCCAATTTTGGAACGCCCATTGTTAAATGTGAAAGCAGATTGTATTTTCCGTCGCTTTCAACGCTTGTGGTGTATTCCGTCCAAGCTGCCTGCATTTCTTCTTCAGAAAATTCATTTGAAGGAAGATTTTCAGCATCGGGTTGGTTTGCAACCATTTCCTGCTTTATTTCCTGCTTTTTTTGAATGCTTTTCAGGGAAAGTGCGGAAACTTTTTTGGCGTTTCTTTCAGCGAGAATCTGCGGGCGTTCAATTACTTTTTGTGGCTCGCTGCCATCTGGATTTTCTTCGGAATTATTATTTTCAGAAGGAATACTTACTTTGGAAAGTTCTTCCGAAGGTTCGCTGACATTGGTAATTTCTATTTCTTCGGAAAGTTCCTGAGCCTTTTCAACCTTTTCTATAGATTTAGGAACAATACTTCCCGCAGAAGTAATTTTTTCCGAAGTAAATTTTTCGCTTTTAAAATAGGAGGGAGGTATTACGAAACGTTCGTTGGAACTAGAGTTTTTTTTTTCGCCCTGAAAAGTTAGGGAAGCAAGTTGCATCAAGCAAAGTTCAACAAGTAGCCGTTGGTTTTGGCTGTTTTTATATTTTAGGTCGCAAGTGTTTGCAATGTCAATTCCATCAATCAAAAATTGTGTGCTTGTTTTTTGCGATTGTTCAAAATACATTGTTTTCACCTGTTCACCAACTTCCAAAAGATTAATGGTTTCCTGATTTTTGCAAACCAACAGATCGCGGAAGTGGGAGGCAAGCCCCATTATAAAATGGTGCCCATCAAAACCTTTTGAGAGAATATCGTTATAGGTAACCAAAACCTGCGGAATATTATTTTCCAAAAGCAAATCGGTTATTTGAAAATACCACGTATAATCAAGTACGTTCAAGTTTTCGGTAACTGCTTCGCGAGTAAGGTTTTTTCCGGCGAAACTAACAACTCTGTCAAAAATTGAAAGTGCGTCACGCAAAGCGCCGTCCGCTTTTTGGGCGATTATGTGAAGGGCGTCGTCTTCAGCTTCAATATTTTCTGCCTTTGCAACTTCAGCTAAATGGTCCTTTATATCGCGAACGCCAATACGCCTGAAATCGAAAATTTGGCAGCGTGAAAGTATGGTTGGAATTATTTTGTGCTTTTCGGTAGTTGCCAAAATGAAAATGGCATGTTTTGGCGGTTCTTCCAACGTTTTCAAAAATGCGTTGAAAGCCGCTGATGAAAGCATATGCACCTCATCAATAATATAAACCTTGTATTTTCCAACTTGTGGTGGGATTCGAACCTGATCAATCAAATTGCGAATATCGTCAACGGAATTGTTGGATGCGGCATCCAATTCGAAAATGTTGAAAGCGAAATCTTCGCCTTCCTTTTCATTCCCATCAGAATTTATTTTCTTGGCAAGAATTCTTGCACAGGTTGTTTTTCCAACGCCACGTGGACCCGTGAAAAGCAAAGCTTGGGCAAGATGGTTGTTTTCTATGGCGTTTTCCAAAGTATTGGTAATTGCCTGTTGCCCCACAACGTCTTTAAAAACGGCGGGGCGGTACTTTCGGGCTGATACAATGAAGTGTTCCATAGTGCGGAAACAAATATAAAGATGTACAACGGGTTTTAAAAAAATAGCTGTTCGTATTTTCCCATATTTATTAACATTGGAGTACTTTTGCGCAGCAGGCCGCCTTATCGCTGCCGAATTTAAATTCGGGAGAGGAAAGTCCGGACACCATAGGGAAGCATAGCGGCTAACGGCCGTCGTTCTCCTTCGCTTAAGCTTAGGAGGATAGGACAAGTGCAGCAGAAAGTATGTACAGGTAATGCTGTAGTGAAACCAGGTAAACTCTATGCGGTGAAATGCCACGTAAACCTGTGCTTGAGGGTACCCGCCCGATGCAGGAGGGTAGGCAGATTGAGCGTTTTGGTAACTTAACGCCTAGATAAATGATAAGGATCCATTATTTGATGGATACAGAACCCGGCTTATAGGCCTGCTTTTTTTTTCTTTCTTATTCACTCATTAAAGTAGCTATCCATTGTTGTGCTTCCTCTAAACTTATAAAAACCCCAAAGGGCCAATTGTAGAAGGTTTTTTCAAAATTTGCATTTTTAACACAGTTTTCCGTATAACAGACAATGGCAATTCCAACCATTTTAGGATAGCGAGAATTGTAAAGTTCGGGGCTTAGATTTATAGCATATTGGTATACACGATTATCAATATATCCAAAAATCCTATCGGAATAATATTCGGCAAAAACCTCGTGGAGAGCTGCAATATGCTCTAGTTCAATCAAAACTCCTTCTTTTACTGTGGCAATTACACAATGTTCAGAAAGGTCCATACGAACGAAATCTAAATCAATAGTTTTGTTTGAAAACGACAAGGTATTTTAATTTAATTAAAAAAACTGAATACGGAACTTCCGTATTTTCGAGCTTCTACAAAATGTGGAAGTGAGGAAAGATCATTTTGTTTTGCGTGTTCAATGATAAGCAATCCTTCGGGGTTCAACAAAGAATTTTCGAAAATTTTTTCCATTAGATCCTTTAAAGTTTCCGAAGTGAAGTCATACGGCGGATCTGCGAAAATAACATCATATTTTCCTGAGGCGTTTTCTAAATACTTTTTAACGTCAGACTTTATTGTTGTGATGGGAAATTCAAATTCTTCTGAAATTTTGTTTATATATTGTACACAACCAATGTGACCATCTACCGCTGTAATGTTTGGCACGCCACGCGAAGCAAATTCAAAACTAATGTTTCCGGTGCCACTGAAAAGATCCAATACTGTAATTTCGTCAAAATAATACCGAACACGTAAAATGTTGAAAAGCGCTTCTTTTGCAAAATCAGTCGTAGGCCGCACGGGAAGGTTTTTTGGTGCTGTTAGCCTTCTTCCTTTATATATACCCGAAATTATTCGCATTAGAGTGCGTTTTTTAAAATGAAATGATTGTGAGGCAGTTCATTGTTCAGACTTTTCATGCTGGATAAATTTGAATCTAAAAATTCAATGTTGCGGATATATGTATAGGCAATTTGGAAGTTTTCATCTTCCTTTTCAATTTCACCACAAAGTATTACAGGAAGGTTTTCGGGATTTAGATTTAACTGTTCCATACAGAAAAGTGTGTAATAGATAAAATCTTCTGGGGTTTTATAGGTGTAGCTATTACAAAGCTGAAGTTCGCCATTTTTTAAAACGATACAATCAAAATTATTTTTCTGAAAATGCAAATACATTTTCGGTAGTGTATATTTTTCCTTTTCCAAAATTGCTTTCAGCATAATGGTCGTGGAGTGATAATAGCTGAAAGAGCCATATTTATCAAAGAAAAAATTGTTAATGTTCATAAAAGGAACATAGACTACAACGATGTCATGGTTTTCAATTATATCGTGTGCCATATAATCATTGGCCAAGATTTTTGAATTGAATTTTAAATACTCACTGGCTTTCGTTTCATCAAAAAGTAAGGTGGGGACCAAACTATAAACAGGTGTAGTGTAAACAACAGATACTTCTGAAAAGGCTTCGTTCAGTATATTGTTTTTGAACATAATAGCCTCAATGTCCATTAATAATTCTTCTGGAGTGGTGCTATGATCCAGTACTTTTTCAAGAAAAAAAACAACTTCTTCGCTTTCAGGGTTTGTTACCAAAAAAGAAAGCCCGTTCAAAGAAACTTGAACGGACAGTCTGTTATTTAAAGTATTTTGTATGTTATTTGTCTTTTGCAGAATCATAAAGTTTTGGCCAGTTTCCAGAAGTGTTTACTTCTTCTAATGAACCTACTTTAATATCTGGTCCATTAACACCATCTACAGACTGCACTTGCATTTCCTGTATTATAAGGTCTTTATCAAGATCTGACAATATTGTCTTTTTTGAAACTTTTGCTTCAAAAACGGAGTAGGAGGCATCATTTTTCACAATTTTTCCAGATTTAAGGTCAAATTTTGCGTTAACACCTTCCACCGGAATATTCATCATTGTTTTGTATCGGCCTGTAGTTCCGTAAAGTGAATCTTTAACGGGTGTGAAACCTAAAGTGTCAATTAATGATTCTTCAATAAAATAACCATCAGTGATTCCGAAAGCTTTGTTTTTAGCAACATCGGCATAACTTGTGTCACGTCTTTGTGTGATTGCAAATTTTGCAGTGTCTATGAAACTTACCAAACTATCCCAATCACCAGTAAAACTTCCTGTTATCTCTTTGTGTGCAAGTTCTGCGGCTTGAATGTCTTTTAAATTCTTAATTACTTTGACGTAGCGAGCTTCTTTAATTTTGTTGAATTCCACCGGGCCCATAACCGAGTTCCATAATTTCCAGCCCAAAAAGATGATGACAATCCAAAGAACAATCTGAATTACTAATTTCATTATTGATTTAATTTAAGTGTTGATTTACTAAAAGGTCTATCGCAAATCTACAATTTTTTTTTGTTCGTAAAAGTATATTCCGAAAAAATCATACCTATCTTTAAACCCTCATTGATAGTAGTGAATGATGAATGTATCAGAATTTTACGGTTTTTTAAAAAATGATTTCCCACATAACACCACCACCAAACAGGATATTGCACTTCAATTGTTGGCGAAATTTGTACTGAGCACGAACAAAAATGAAACCTTTTTACTGAAAGGATATGCCGGAACCGGAAAAACCACGATTGTTGGTTCTTTGGTGAAAAATCTGGGAAAAGTAAAAAAGCGTTCAATCCTTTTGGCGCCTACGGGAAGGGCTGCAAAGGTTATCAGTAATTATTCAAACAAGCAGGCGTTTACAATTCACAAAAAAATATATTTTCCGAAGGTTGAAAAAGGAGCTGTTTCCTTCACTCTTCAGGAAAATAAACACAGAGATACTATTTTTATAGTTGACGAGGCCTCAATGATTCCAGATATTAACCAAGAATCCAAACTTTTTGGAAACGGCTCTCTCTTGGATGATTTGATGCAATATGTTTACAGCGGCAATAATTGCAAACTACTATTGATAGGTGATTCGGCACAGTTGCCACCAGTACACCTTTCCATCAGCCCAGCACTGGACGCTAGAGTTTTGGAAAACCAATACAACAGGGAAGTAACCCTATTGGAACTGGACGAAGTGGTTCGGCAGCAAAAAGACAGCGGTATTTTGGAAAATGCTACCAGAATTAGGGAACGTCTGGACGATGAGCTATTTGAGGCATTTAAATTTTCTGGAGCCAATTTTCCCGATATTATCCGCCCAATAGATGGTCAGGAAATTATGGATGCAATAAACGATAGCTATTCCTCCTTGGGAAATGAAGATACAGTTATTATTGTACGTTCAAATAAGAGAGCTAATTTGTATAACCAAAGTATTCGAGAGCGGATATTGTTTCAGGAATCTGAACTATCGGCGGGCGATTATTTAATGGTGGTGAAAAACAATTATTTTTGGGTGGACAATGCCAGTGAGGCCGGTTTTATTGCCAATGGAGATATTATAGAGGTTTTGGAAATTTTCGCTTTTAAGGAATTGTACGGTTTCCGTTTTGCCGAAGTGAAAATCAGGATGGTTGATTATCCAAATATGAAACCTTTGGAAACTGTATTGCTCTTAAATACTTTAACATCTGAAAGTCCTTCCCTCACGTATGACGAATCAAACAATTTATATCAAGAAGTAATGAAGGATTATGCTTCTGAAAAATCCAAATACAAAAAGTTTTTGGCGGTGAAAAACAACAAATATTTCAATTCATTACAAGTGAAATTCAGCTACGCCATAACTTGCCATAAAAGTCAGGGAGGACAATGGAAAACCGTTTTTGTTGAACAGCCTTATCTTCCCAACGGAATAGACAAAGAATACCTTCGCTGGCTTTATACAGCGGTAACTCGCGCTCAGGAAAAATTATACTTGATAGGTTTTAAGGATGAATTTTTTGTAGATTAGTTCTTTAGTAGTCAGTAATTATTACACTGTGGTAGTTTTGATAAAATTTTTCTAAACTCATCAACTAATCATGGAAACTTTTGATATAATATTAAGCATATTTCTTGGCATCGGCCTTGCTGCGGCCGTTGGTTTCCGAGTTTTTCTACCATTGCTCATTCTAAGCTTGGCGGGTTTTTATGATGTTATTCCTTTAAACGAAAGTTGGCAGTGGGTTGGAAGCCTTACCGCGGTTATTACTATGGGAGTTGCTACTGTGATTGAAATTTTTGGCTACTATATTCCGTGGTTGGATAATTTACTAGACACAATTGCCCTGCCTTTAGCCACCTTAGCCGGAACAGCAGTAATGGTTGCAACGGTAACAGATTTGAGTCCGGTTGTAACTTGGGCTTTAGCCATAATTGCGGGTGGGGGAACTGCAGCGGCAATAAAAGGGAATACTTCTGCAGCTCGACTTACTTCCAGTACTACAACAGGAGGAATGGCAAATCCAGTTTTAACTACTGTAGAAACAGGCACTTCAATTGTTATGGCGGTAGCGTCCATCTTTATACCTATTATTGCTTTTGTCTTGGTTCTATTTCTTTTTTTCGTAATTTTTAGGTTTTATAAAAAGCTTCGAAAAAAACGATTGCCAAGAACTTAAACTTCTTATTTTTGAAATCATTTTAAAACCTTTGTCTTGAAAATAATAGCTATGATTCCCGCGCGTTACGGCGCATCTCGATTTCCAGGAAAATTAATGCAGGATTTAGGGGGAAAACCCGTGATAGTCAGAACTTACGAAGCCGCGAAAGCAACAAATCTTTTTGATGAAGTTTATGTAGTAACAGATAGCGATGTGATTTTTCAAGAAATTGAAATGAATGGCGGAAAAGCTATTATGAGCATAAAAGAACACGATTGCGGCAGCGATCGCATTGCCGAAGCTGTTGAAAATATGGATGTGGATATTGTTGTGAACGTGCAGGGCGACGAACCTTTCACAAACCGTGAAGGTTTGGAAAAAGTTTTGGCAGTTTTCAACGAACCCGATGCTGACAAAATTGACTTAGCCTCGCTGATGACCGAAATCCACGACTGGAAAGAGATAAGTGATCCCAATTGTGTGAAGGTAATCGTTGACAAAGACGATTTTGCACTCTACTTTTCACGCTCACCCATTCCTTACCCGCGCGATAAAAACGTGGCGATGCAGTATTATAAGCACAAAGGTATTTATGCGTTCAGAAAACAGGCCATTATGGATTTTTACCGCCTGCCAATGCGTTCTCTGGAAGCTGTGGAAAAAATAGAATGTATCCGTTATTTGGAATACGGAAAAAATATAAAAATGGCCATTTCAAACACTACCGGTGTAGAAATAGATACTCCCGAAGATCTTGCAAGAGCTAATAAGTTATTGAAAGAAAACAAACCAGATACCGTCAACAATAAGTTCAGAAACTTTCCGATGGTACCAAAAGTGGTTTTCGGGGAAGGCTGTTTTGATCAGCTTACCTCAATTCTTACTCCACAAAAAAAGGAAAAGGCACCTTTCATATTTTTAGTGGATGATATTTTTGAAAATAATACTGAATTTCTGGATAGAATTAACCTTCGTTTCAACGATAAATTAATTTTCATTTCAGCTGAAGAAGAACCAAAAACCTCACAGGTTGATGATTTGGTAAAAGACATTAAAACTGAATTCACTTACACACCCTCTGGAATTATAGGCATTGGCGGCGGTACCGTAATGGATTTGGCAAAAGCCGTTTCCATAATGTTGATTAACCAAGGAAGTGCCGCTGATTATCAGGGCTGGGATTTGGTAAAACACAAAGCGGTCTATCACGTGGGCATTCCAACTATTTCAGGCACAGGAGCCGAAGTTTCACGAACAACTGTTTTAACTGGTCCTGTACGAAAATTAGGCATCAACAGTGATTTTACACCTTTTGACCAAGTAATACTAGATCCGGAACTTACTAAAGGAGTTTCCAAAAACCAATGGTTTTTTACAGGAATGGATTGTTTTATTCATTGTGTGGAATCTTTGAATGGTACGTTTCTAAATGCTTTTAGCCAGAGTTATGGCGAAAAGGCTTACGATCTTTGTATGGAAATATTTTTGAGTGATACACTTTCTGAAGAAGAATCGCGCGCCAAACTTATGATGGCTTCTTGGCATGGTGGCATGAGTATTGCCTATTCACAAGTTGGAGTTGCGCACGCTATGAGTTATGGGCTCGGTTATGTCTTGGGCACAAAACACGGTGTGGGCAACTGTATTGTTTTTCAATTTTTAGATGAGTTTTATCCAAAAGATGTCGCAATCTTCAAAAGAATGGTAGAAAAACACGGAGTTGAAATTCCACAAGGAATTTGTAAAAACCTTTCCGAAGAACAGATGGATACAATGATTACTGTGGCGTTAGGAATGGTTCCGCTTTGGGAAAATGCAATTGGCACTGATTGGGAAACAATAATAACACGCGAAAAACTGAAACATTTGTATCTAAAAATGTAGCTTCAGTATAAAAGCTGTTTATGGGAATTACAAAATTTATTTTTGAAAAAATGATGGGCTGGCAAATAGTAGGATCTTTTGATCCAGCTGTAAAAAAAGCCGTCATAATTGTAGTTCCACACACAAGTTGGCATGATTTCTATCTTGGGTTATTTACACGAAGAATTACAAAGACACAAATTAATTATATCGCCAAAAAGGAACTATTTCAGTGGCCTTTTGGTTGGTATTTCCGCTGGACAGGAGGTGCAAAGCTAGACCGAACGCCTGGGCAGAACAAGGTAGAAGCAATTGCTGAAATTTTTAAGAATAAAGAAGAATTCCGTTTAGCAATGGCACCTGAAGGCACGAGAAAAAAAGTAACAAATTGGAAAACAGGATTTTACTATATTGCTCTTGCGGCAAATGTTCCAATAATTTGTGTTCCTTTTGATTATAGCAAAAAGACAATAACTATTAATGAACCGTTTTATCCAACAGGAGATATTGATCTTGATACCGAAAAACTTCGTACTTATTTTAAAGGGGTTGTTGGTAAAAAAGCTGAATATTCATAATTTGAAGAAATCATTAAACAAGCTTTCATTGTTAAGAATCAATTGATTTTTAAAATTGTTTTGTTAAATAATAGTTAACCATCAAACATTCCTAATTTTAATTAAGTTTTCCTTTTATTTTTATAAAAAAAAATAGTTATGAAAAATATTAGATATTTAATATCCTTTATGGTCATTGCACCATTTTTTATTTCCTGTAGTATTGACGATGGCTCTGGAGGTGGATCTCAAATTCCTCCGACCATATTGGCAAACCTTTACGCAACTAGCAATACAACCAATACAATTACTTCATATGATATTACTACAAATGGTATTTTTATCCGCCCTATGGAAAGTAGTTCAAATGATAATGAAGGGATTTACTATGATGATGTTGCAGATGAGTTAACAGTTGTTTCCAGAGAACAAAAAGTAATAAATACCTATCGCAATATTAATGATACACCTTCCAATGGAGATTTAAGCCTTTTGGCATCTGGTGGTGTTTTGCTTAATAGTCCTCGAGATATTGCTGTAAAGGATAATTTTTATATTATTTCCGATAACGCAGATACAGATGGAAACCCTAATACAGATGATGGAACTTTTTTTATTTTCACAAAAGACACCAACGCCTATACGCTGCGCAATAAAGTAAAAGTGAATTATGCTGTTTGGGGTATAGAGCTAATTGGAAATGATCTTTACACCGTGGTTGATAAAACTTCTAATGTGGCTGTACTTAAAAATTTCATTTCAACATACACAACAGATGTTACTGCCACTCCAGACAAGCAAATTGTTATAGAGGGTATAACGCGAACCCACGGAATTACTCATGATGGTGGAACCGTAATTCTTACCGATATTGGAGATGCCCAAAGCGATACTGATGGAGGGTTTCATTTTATTGGAGATTTTGTGAATAGATTCAATGCTATTCCCGATGGCGGAACTTTAGCGCTCGCAGGAAACCAAATAAGAGTATCGGGCCCTTTGACCGAAATGGGAAATCCCGTGGCGGTTGAATATGACAATTCCAGTCAAACAATTTTTATTTCCGAACGCGCCAATGGAGGTGGAAAGGTTTTGTTTTTTGACCAAATTGGGGCAGGAGGAAACATAGGCCCCACTTTAAGTGCAGAGCTTCCTGGAGCATCTTCGCTTTATTTTGATAATAAATAAAGTAGGTTAATACTAAATAAAAAAAATGCCATCTGATTTATTTCAGATGGCATTTTTTAATATATAATAGATCTTATTCTTCCGAAGACTCCTCCATAGTATGATAGACGTTCTGAACGTCATCATCCTCTTCAATCTTCTCCAAAAGTTTTTCTACATCTGCAGCTTGCTCTTCAGAAAGTTTTTTTGTTACCTGGGGAATACGCTCAAAACCGGATGAAAGTATTTCAATTTTGTTTTCTTCCAAATAAGATTGGATGGAGCCGAAGCTTTCAAAAGGGGCGTAGATCATTATTCCATCCTCATCCTCAAAAATCTCGTCAACGCCGTGATCTATCAATTCCAATTCCAGTTCTTCAATATCCAAACCTTCTGGGTTTATTCTGAAATTACAAGTGTGATCAAACATAAACGAAACGGAACCTGAAGTTCCCATGCTACCATCACATTTGTTAAAATAACTGCGAATATTTGCAACGGTCCGGGTATTATTATCGGTAGCAGTTTCAATCAAAATAGCAATTCCGTGTGGCGCGTAACCTTCAAAAAGAACTTCCTTAAAATCACCCAAACTTTTGTCGCTTGCACGTTTTATGGCACGTTCCACGTTTTCTTTGGGCATATTTACAGCTTTCGCGTTTTGGATTACCGCGCGAAGTCTAGAGTTGGCGTCCGGATCTGGACCGCCTTCTTTCACGGCCATTACAATATCTTTACCAATACGCGTAAACGCTTTGGACATTGCAGACCAACGCTTCATTTTTCTTGCTTTCCTGAATTCAAAAGCTCTTCCCATAAATATTATCTATTTCTATTGTTATTATTTATTCTTTAAAGAATGGCTCAAATATAAAAAAATCCAAATCTCTGAGACAAATTCCAAATAACAAAAAAATAAATTCCAAATAAATATCAAGCCACAAAATTCAAACGATTTGGTGCTTGGCAGTTGATTAATGGAATTTATTTGTTATTTGGCATTTGTGTTTTGGAATTTCAACCAATAAGCTCATCAATAATCTTTGCCAGTTCAAAATCCTTTTCAGTAACTCCATCTGCATCGTGGGTTGAAAGATAAATTTCCAAAGAATTGTAAACATTGCTCCATTCGGGATGGTGTTGCAATTTTTCGGCTTCAAAGGCAATGCGGGTCATTGCTGAAAATGCTTCCTTAAAATCCTCAAATTCAAAAATGGTATGCAGGGCACCTTCGTAATAATCCCAACCTTCAAATTCCTTTAATTTTTCAATGATTTGTTTTTCTGATAAAGCTTTCATAGTATTTTTTTTATTTAATTGACATAATTTCTTCGTTTAGGCTACATTCTTCAATAACCTGTGAAACAGTAATTTGCTGAGAGTTAGGAAGTTTATTTTCCTTCGGAAGAATTGCGTTGTAGGTGTCTTCATTACTGCTAAAAACACTTTTAAAGATAGGCATTTTATCCCCCATTTTTGAAGTGATTTCCCGAAAAAGATCTTCGTGGTGCACCATATCGTTACTCGCCAAATGAAAAATTCCACGAAGTGATTGGTTTATTATGTAATGAATTTGTTGCGAAACTTTGTTAATTGTGGTTGCGGTAATAATCAAGTTTGGAAAAACCTCAAAATTGGCGTTGTGCCGAATACATTGTCTTAAATGTATAATTTCTGGGGAATTTATTCCCAAAACCATCGGTAATCTTAGGATTGTGGTTTGCTTCGGAATTGTTTCCAATAATAACTTTTCAACTGAAATCTTGAATTTCCCCAAAGCAGTTTCCGAAAGTGTTAAATCATTTTCATAGGACGGATGCCTAAATTTTCCATCAAAAACTTCTGAAGAAGAAATATACAAAACCGAGCAATAATCATTAATCAAAGCGTAATTTACAATTTGTTGATGCGCTTCAAATTGACATTTAAAATCTCCGCTTATTGCCGAAATTATAACCGTAGGTTGTATTTCATTTAACAATAAAAGCATTGAATCTTCTTCAACACAGAATTTATTGAAAATCTGGTTTTCGGAAAATGCCCCGTGTTGTCGGCAATACGTGCAATAAACTTCAAAATAGGAGAGAAGCTCTTTGTAGAGCGCATTTCCAATGAAACCGCTACCGCCCAAAATCAAAATCCGTTGCTTTTCTACTTTCTTTCGCATTAAAATCCGTTTCAAACTTTTAAAAAATGGACAATTTCGTTTTTGTGGTGAATTGTTCCAAAGCCTGCATTCCCAAATACGAATTTCCTTTTGGGTTCAATGCCGGAGCCCAAGTTGCAATGGTGAAACAATGTGGCAATAACGCCACAATTCCACCGCCAACGCCGCTTTTTCCTGGCAAACCTACTTCAAAAGCGAATTCGCCCGCTTCGTCATAAAAGCCACAGGTGAGCATAATTGCGTTGACTCGTTTCACTTGGCTTGAAGTTAAGTGCTGAATATCTTTCATACACTTGCCTTTGTTAGCGAAAACGAAAAAAGCATTGGTAAGTTGCCTGCAATCCATCATTATTGAGCATTGATGGAAATAAAAATCCAAAACGTCTTCAACCTTGTTGTTTAGATTTCCGTAGGCTTTCAAAAGATTGGCGGCAGCGTAATTGTTAAAACCTGTAATCCGCTCAGATTCCGCTATTTTTTCGTTGTAAGAAATGGTTTCATCGTGAGCCAATTCCCGAACAAAATTTAAAAAATCTTCTTTCGGGTTCTTTAAATTTGAAAGTAAAATATCAGCAATAACAATGGCTCCCGAATTAATCAACGGATTTCTGGGGATTCCGTTTTCAAGTTCCAAAAGCGAAAGATGGTTGAAAGGGTTTCCCGAAGGTTCCACGTCAACCCGCTCCAAAAGATCGTTTCCAACCAATTGAAAAGCTTTGGCAAGTGAGAGTACTTTTGAAATACTTTGGATTGAAAATTTTTCTGAAGCGTCGCCAACAGCGTAGTTTTCACCCGTAATCAATTGCAAATGAATTCCAAACTTATTTTTTGGGATATGGGCCAATTCTGGAATATAGCTCGCAACTTCCCCGTTATTTTCAACTTTTTTGAGTGACTCGTGAATTTCTTCTAAAATAATTTGGTAATCCTGCATTAACCTTTGTAAAATGGGGTTTTCACAACCGTTGCGGCAACGGGCTTGTTTCTAATTTGAATAAATATTTCGGTATCGGGAGCACTATTTTCAGTAGTTACATAACCCATTCCAATGCCTTTGTTTAATGAAGGCGCCATTGTACCACTGGTTACAATTCCGATGTTGTTACCTTCTTTATCAACAATTTCATAGTCGTGGCGGGGAATGCCGCGTTCTGTTAGTTCAAAACCTATTAATTTTCTTTTGACACCTTCTTCTTTTTGTTTTTTTAGATTTTCTGAATTTGTAAAATCCTTCGTGAATTTGGTAATCCAACCCAATCCAGCTTCCAAAGGCGAAGTAGTGTCGTTTATATCGTTTCCGTAAAGACAGAAACCCATTTCAAGGCGAAGTGTATCGCGGGCAGCCAAACCAATTGGTTTAATGCCGAAGCTTTTTCCGGCTTCCATTACTTTGTTCCAGACCTGTTCCACTTCGTTGTTTTTACAATAAATTTCAAAACCACCGCTTCCCGTATAACCAGTTGCGCTGATGATTACGTGTTCAATTCCAGCAAAATCAGCAACTTTAAAATGATAGAATTTTATAGCACTCAAATCTTCAGAAGTCAATGACTGCATAGCTTCAATGGCTTTTGGACCTTGAATTGCCAATAGCGAATAATCCTCGGAAAGATTTCGCATAGTTGCGCCAAAGGAATTATTTTTTGAAATCCAATCCCAATCTTTATCAATGTTTGAAGCATTTACTACCAATAAGTATTCTTCATCTTTTAGTTTGTAAACAATCAAATCGTCCACAATTCCGCCTGTTTCGTTTGGTAAGCAATTGTACTGCGCTTGCCCATCCACAAGTTTTGAAACATCGTTGCTGCATACTTTTTGAATCAAATCCAATGCTTTTGGACCTGTAATCAAGAATTCGCCCATATGGGAAACATCAAAAACGCCAACTGCTTTGCGAACGTTTTCGTGTTCAGCATTTACGCCTTCGTATGAAACTGGCATATTATAACCGGCAAATGGGACCATCTTGGCGCCCAATTGTTCGTGAATGTGGGAAAGAGCTGTATTTTTCATCTTTATGCCCGCGAAGGCGGGGATCTTTTAATTAATAACTTTAAATCTGATTTTTGGCAAATGTATTACAAACTATAAAAAAGAATGGGTTTGTGCAATTAATTTTTTTGACAAAAGGCTGCTAAAGAAAGCATAGTAATTTAATCTTTTGAAAGGTTTAATACTTTTTAAAACACTTGTAAATAAATGGTTATAAAATTGTAAAAAATATCTAATAATTGTTAATTAATTATCTAAATTTAGAATTAATATTAGTTGGTCTATTTAAAATTTTAATTATGAAAAAACTACTACTTTCCATTCTTCTTTTATTCATTTTTACTGATGATTGTTTTTCCCAGTCGTTTTGCGAATCGCCATCATATTCACCCCATAAAGATTTTATCATTGATAATGGTAGGCACCCCGATTATAGCAATAATTCGTTTTGTGTTACTCTTTATATCCATGTTATAAGAAGAAGTGATGGAACTGGAGGACAATCTACAGCCAATGTGAATGCCGCAATGACATATCTTAATGACGCTTTTAATCCATATTTTATTTTTTTTAAACGGAAGGGTCCGATAAATTATATTAATAATACTACACTTTTTAATTCTCCTTCGGGAATTATGAATATTACCACCTATGACCATACGGACGGTGTGGACCTCTATCTTTTTGATGACACAACAAATCACCCAATAACTGGGGGAGGATATGGGATGACAGAGGGTGTAGGCCTTTCTCCGAAACTTATGGTCACTGGTAATTATTTTGGAGACCCAGCCTATCCTTTGGTTAGGTCGTTTGTCTTGGCGCACGAGATGGGCCACGTGTTCAATTTATGGCATACCCGGCACGGAACCGTTTTTGAGTCAGGTGATCCCAATCAATGTCC
Source organism: Aequorivita nionensis (assembly GCF_046352995.1). GTDB lineage: Bacteria > Bacteroidota > Bacteroidia > Flavobacteriales > Flavobacteriaceae > Aequorivita > Aequorivita nionensis. The sequence goes on from NZ_CP130281.1 coordinate 2,664,656, forward strand.
TGAATTGGTAAACGGCTCCAATGGTTGGATTTGTGGAGATTATATTTTGGATACACCAGCAGATCCTGATATTGCATTTAATATAGATTTGAACACCTGTGAGTGGACAGGTAGCGGAGTAGATGCCAACGGCGATCCGTATGATCCAGATGAATTAAATATCTTAGCTTACACCCATCCCGGCTGTATGGAATATTTTACGCCTTATCAAAGCAGAAGGATGAAAACCGCTTTGGCAATGCTTCCTTTTTTGCAAGAAGTTTCTGCTATTGCAACCGCGCCAAACAATCCTTGCAATTCAATTACCTCACCATTAAATTTTTATCCTAATGCAGCAAGTGATGAATTAAATTTAGATCTAACAAATAAACCAGCAGGATTATATGTTTATAAACTTTATGACAGCAATGGAATAGTAGTTATAGTGGGTGAAAGCCCCAACGCTTTGGAAACGATTGACACATCAAATTTAGAGGAAGGTGTTTATTACTTACATTTTTATGAAGGTGAAACGCTAACAATAAAACAGATTGTTATTGACCATCAGTAAAGCATTTGTTATGAGAAAATTATTGGTTTTAATTATAGGATGCTTAACGGCAAGCCAGACATTTGCCCAAGTGACTGCTGTTCCAGACCCCAACTTTGAGGCCTTTCTGGAAGCCAATGGGATGGGGGACGGTATCCCTGACAATGGGCAAGTGCTTACGGCAAATATTGAAAACGTTACCGTTTTGGATTTGCCCTCATTTGCAGGGATTTCCGATTTAACAGGGATTGAGGATTTTAGTGCTTTGGAGTTTTTGGATTTTAGTGCCAACAATGTAGTATCAGTAGATCTTTCACAGAATATTGCCTTGACCACCCTTGGTTGTATTTTTAATCAATTAACCATTTTAGATCTTTCCAATAATACACAATTGGAGTGGATTAGTTGCCAAAACAACCAATTGAGCACATTGTTGCTCAACAGTGAAAACCTTTCGGTCATTGAATGTTGGGAAAACCAGTTGACCGAACTGGATGTTTCCCAAGCCACGGCACTAACTATGTTGGACTGCCATATAAATCTAATAACACAATTTGATATTTCGCAAAATAGCAACTTGACACAATTGAATATTTGGGCCAATGCTTTAACAAGTTTAGATGTTTCCAATAATGAACAATTGACATACATAAATTGCAGCTATAATAACATTCAAAATTTAAACATCTCTCTAAATGTGGAATTAGGTGTTTTTTTAGCCGCCAACATTCCGGAATTAACTTATTTGGATATGCGCAACGGTAACAATGAGATTCTTGGAAGTGTGAATGTTTTCGGTACCGACGATTTGCAATGTATTTTTGTGGATGATGCCAGTGCTCCTTATTTAGAAGATTGGTTTAAAGATCCATTTACAACTTTTGTGAACAATGAGGCCGAGTGCGATGCTTTAGACGTTTCCGTTTTTAACAAGGATAGTTTTTTGATGTATCCAAATCCGGCCCAAGAGCACATCACTATTTCCGTAAACACGCCAACAGAGTTTACCCTATACAGTTCCAACGGGGCTCAAATAAGAAAAGGTGTAGTGCCCGCCGGCCTTTCCCGAATTTCTCTTTCAGATTTGTCATCCGGATTGTATTTTATTAGCGTTTATACCCCAAATGGCACTTCAATAAAAAAAATAATTAAAAATTAATTATATATTGGAACCAAATCCAAATCATCAAATTAACTTAATTTCTTTCCAATTTCTAATAGCCTAGCAAACATATCTATAACTTTAGGTTTTGAATATCTTGCTGTTTTCTAAAATCTGAAATATGTCCAAAACAATATCGATAAACCCTTACACCGGGAAAGAATTGAAAGTCTATAAAAACCACTTAAAAAAGGAGGTATCGGAAATAATCGACAAAGCCAACAAGCAATTTTATAGTTGGCGCGAAACATCTTTTTCCGAAAGAAAAAAATTAATGCTCGCCGCCGCTTCGGAATTAAAAAAAAACAAAAAGGAATACGCCGAAATGATGACTTTGGAAATGGGCAAACCTATTTCACAAGCCATCGCCGAAGTTGAAAAATGTGCTTGGGTGTGCGAGTATTACGCTGAAAATTCGGAGAAACAGCTTCAAAATGAAGTGATAAAAACTGATGCTTACAAAAGTTACGTGAGTTATGAACCACTGGGTGTTGTACTGGCTGTTATGCCTTGGAATTATCCTTTTTGGCAAGTATTCCGTTTTGCTTCCCCAGCTTTAATGGCGGGAAATATTGGAATTTTAAAGCATGCTTCAAACGTTTTTGGAAGTGCTTTAAATATTGAAAAAGTCTTCAAAAGAGCAGGTTTTCCTGAAAATTGTTTTACTACTTTATTGGTGGGAAGCGACGGCGTAGAAGAGATTATCGAAAACGAAAAAGTAAAGGCCGTAACGCTCACGGGAAGCGGTCCCGCGGGTTCTTCAGTAGCTTCCATTGCTGGTAAAAATATTAAGAAAACGGTTTTGGAACTTGGTGGCAATAATGCTTTGGTTGTGATGAAGGATTGCGATATTGAAAAAACGATTGCAACTTGCGTAAAAGCGCGTTTTCAAAACACGGGACAAAGTTGTATTGCGGGAAAAAGATTGATTATTGAAGAATCTATTTCAGAAGAATTTGTACAAAAAATGCTTGTGAAAATTCGTGAACTTAAAAGCGGCGACCCAATGGATGGGGAAACGTATGTAGGAACTTTAGCGCGTGAAGATTTAGCAAAAGATTTAGAAAAGCAAGTGAAATCATCTGTAAAAGCAGGCGCAAAAATTGCAATAGGAGGAAAGCGGCAAGGAGCGTATTTTGAGCCCACAGTGCTTACAAATGTTAACGAAAAGATGGCTGTGTTTAAAGAAGAAACTTTCGGACCTGCACTTTCTGTTACCACTTTTAAAACTGTGGAAGAGGCGATTGAATTATCAAACAATTCAAAATTTGGATTGGGAGTTTCTATTTTCACAAAAAATATTGAGGAAGCCGAAAAGCTCGCATTTCAATTTGACGAGGGCGCAGTTTTTATAAATGAATTGGTGAAAAGTGATCCGCGATTACCTTTCGGTGGAATAAAAGAAAGCGGTTACGGACGCGAGCTAAGCGAGCATGGTATTTGTGAATTTGTGAACCGAAAAACAGTTTTTATCAATAAATAGATAAACTTTAAAATTGTAGGTTCGAGCGGTGTCGAGAACTCAAGATTCTTTACGAATAGGTCTCGACTTAGCTCGACCAGACAGTTAGCCTTTCTTTAAAAAATCCTCTTTGCTTTGAAGTTCAGTTTTGGGAATATTGTTTTTTTCCAAAAATGAATTGAATTTCTTTCCTTCTTTGGCCATTATTTCATCGTAACGTTTTTTCTCTTTGGAAAAATCTTCAGCGATCAATTCAAAATTTGCTTGTGACGCACCTGAAACCTTGTTGAAATTTGTTGCAACATTGCTGTAAAGGTCAGCCATTTTCTCACGTAACTCAGGATCTGCGGATGCTACGTAATTATCACCCGTTGTGATTACCAAATCTTTGCGAAGATTTTCCAAAGCGTCAAATAATTTCTGGGCATCTTTTTTTCCTTTTGGATTGTTGGCAATTACTTCCGAAACTTTTGCTTGGGTTTCGGTTATTTCGTAAACCATATATGCCAAATCCTCTACCATATTGTACAATTTTTTGGTGAGCGCTTCCTGTTCTTTGCGTTGTTCCAAAGTTGTGATGGATTTATCGTCATATTTCACTTCAATCTCTTGTGTGTAAGTTTCATTTCCTTTTGTTAAAACAACTTTATATTTTCCAGCGGGAACTCTTGGCGATGCAAAACCACCGTAAGTAAGGGTTTTTGCTTGGGCCACTTTGGGATTCGTGCCCGTAAAATTCCAAGAAACCACATTAATCCCTTTGGATTTTCCAGGAGCAATTGTTGTTATTCTGTTTCCGTTCATATCTTGGATTTCCATTTCCATTTTTCCGAAGGTGTGGCGCTTTTTTAAGTAATAAACAATTCGGGCATTGGTGTTTTTATTTTCTCCCACGAATTGTGTTTCGGCACCAAAACTTCCGCTAAAATCACTCGCTTCGGTCATTGTAAAAGGTTTTGTTTCGAAGAAGTGAACTTCTTTGCTCATTACTTCCGGTGTAAGTTCCCGCAGCGGACTTATATCATCAATAATAATAACGCCGCGTCCGTGGGTACCCATTACAATATCGTTTGTTCGCTTTTGAAGATCGATAAAATGAACTGCAACAGGTGGCATATTATTGGTGAACTGCGACCAATTTTTTCCGCCATCAATGGTGATGTAAAGACCGAATTCAGTTCCAAGGAAAAGTAGATCTTCATTCTCATAATCTTCCTGAATATTTCTGACGAAGGCTTTTGCATCAATATCATCTGAAATGATAGATTTCCAAGTTTTGCCGTAATCAGTTGTTTTTAAAGCATATGGTTTCATATCACCCGAACTGTGGCCTTCAAAAACTGCATAGGCCGTGCCTTTTCCGTGAACACTTGCTTCAATGTGATAAACCCATGTGTTTTTTGGAATACCAACAAGATTTTGGGTAAGGTTGCTCCAAGTTTTTCCGCCGTCGGTTGTAAGCTGCACGTTTCCGTCATCCGTACCAACCCAAATGATATTTTCATCCAAAGGCGATTCGGCAATAGTGAAAATTGTAGTGTATTTTTCCGCGCCACTATTGTCAACTGAAAGCCCGCCGGAGTTGGCTTGGTCTTGTTTCGCTTTATCATTTGTGGTTAAATCTGGTGAAATGATTGTCCAACTATCGCCCATATCGTCCGAACGGTGCACAAATTGACTTCCCATATAAAATCTATCGGGAGCGAAATTGCTCACTGCCATTGGCGCATTCCAGTTGAATCGTAATTCTGGGTCGCCTTTTTTAGGTTGTGGTTGTACGGTAGTAGTTCTGTTTCTGTCAACATCATATCGCCAAACATTTGCGGCGCCTTGCATTTCAGAATAGATAATATTTTTTGTGGGATGTTTCAAAACCCTAAACCCATCACCGTAACCAATGCTATTCCATTCGCGGGCCGTAACACCACCGGGAGCGGAAGAAGGGCCATACCAGCAGCCGTTATCTTGCAAACCGCCATAAACATTGTAAGGTTCGGAGCTGTCCGTACTTATATGGTAGAATTGTGAAAGTGGAAGATTTTCAACAATTTCAAAAGTAGAACCTCCATTCCAAGAGCGATAAACGCCCCCGTCTGTTCCTGAATATATAATGTCGCTATTATTAATATCGAAAACTATATCATGGATATCGCTATGCATGTTGCCAAGATTCTTGAAGGTTTTTCCGCCATCCCGGCTTATTGAACCAGTAAGACCACCTTTGGCAATAATGTCTGGGTTTTTAGGATCAACAGTTATTCTTGAAAAGTAAAAAGGACGAACTGTCAAGCCGAAATCACTGTTTAAATGTTCCCAAGAATTTCCGCCATCGCTTGATTTCCAAAGGCCATTTGTGTTTTTTTCTCCAGTTTCAATCACTGCGTAGATAATTTTACTATCGCTTGGTGCCATTGCAATCCCGATTCTTCCCAACTTTCCAGTAGGAAGATCTTTGGTTAATTTATTCCAAGTTTTTCCACTATCAGTTGATTTATAAATTGCGCTATTTTCACCTCCTGAATTGAATCCCCAAGCGGTTCTTCGAAATTCCCACATTGAAGCCAGTAATATATTTGGGTTTTTTGGGTCTATCAAAATATCAGAAACACCAGTCGATGGACCTGTATAAAGAACTTTATTCCAAGTTTTTCCGCCATCGGTAGTTTTATAAATACCCCGATCTTCACTATCGCTCCAAAGAGCGCCCAAAACACCTACATAAACTTCGTCTGAATTGTTTGGATTAATAACGATGGAAGAAATGCGTTCTGAGTTTTCAAAACCTGGAATTTCTTTCCAATTGTTTCCGCCGTCCGTACTTTTGAATAAACCGTTTCCAACAGAAACCGAGTTCCGAGTCCAAGTTTCGCCTGTTCCAACCCAAATAACTTCATCTGGGTTTTTTGGATCCAGTTTTACAACACCAATGGATTGCGCGTGTTCATCAAAAATAGGAGCGAAGGTTGCGCCGCCATCTCCAGATTTCCATACACCACCGCCTGCAGCTCCCATATAAATTATACGTGCATTTGTGGGATGATTTTCAATATCATTTACACGCCCGCTCATAAGTGCAGGGCCTATATGGCGGGCTTTCATATTGCCGAAGAGTTCTTTTCCTTTTAAAGAAGTTTCTTGGGATTGAACAAAATTTAACGACAAAACGATTGCAAGAAAAGTAAAGATTGACGTTTTCATTTTTATTGGTTTTTGTGGTTTCGTTATTTTTTTTGAAAAAAAAATCCCCGACCGAGCAGGGATTTTTTCAAAATTAATATTGTTATTCTTTCTTTTCTGTATCACTTGCTACAGCAGGAAAAGCAAACATTGCCTCATCCATTTCAGGATTTAGAATCACTTCCTTTAGTTGAATTCCCTGACCTCCCATTGAAAGGGCAAAAGGAAAATAAAGACCATTAACTTCTTGATAGTCACTCATCGTGCTAACGTTCATCTGTCCTTTCATTGGCCCACTTTTTATTTCACTTTCAGTAACAATTGGCACATAGTTTTCAGTGTCAAAATAATAATAGGAAACGTTGGGTTCTTCCACACCATCAACCATAATAGGCTCTTGGGTTAGTTTTATTTTATAGGTTTCAGTCCCTTCTTTAGTTTCTTTACCCATCATTTCAACAGTAAACCCTTTTTCTTTGTAATTCATAAAAGGAGTTGGGAAATCCTTCATTTGTTTCTTCATATTTTCAGTAGCCTCGGCATCGCTCTTTTCAGGAGCCATCGTCATAAAATTCGTGCTCCACATAGTTTCTCCATCAAAAGCAAGTTGAGTAATATCTTGTCCTTGGAAATTAATTTTTATTAGTTGTTTACCATCTTTGGTTTGATATACTTCCACGGGAATTTCCATTCCTTGAGCGTTTGCTGTGGCGGTCATTTTTACACTTTGCAGTTTTTCCCAAGCAGCTTTACCGCCCGTGTTTTCTAGGTAATTGTTAATAATTTCATCTGCCGTTTGTGCAGATACGGGCACAATTGCAGTCAATAAAAAAGCGATGGTAAGTGTTTTTAAAATTTTCATCTGTATAGAATATTTGTTTTTTAATGGAAGTTGGAATGCCCCGTTTCCTTCTTCATTTTGTTTGAAATTTTATATTTGGGCATTTCATAAAACATTTTTTAAATTTTAGTAAATATAAGACTAACAGCATAATTAAAAGTTACAAAGGATTATTTTTTGAAGGTGAATTTTTTAAAAGTATCTTTACTTAAAAAGATCATAAAACATGAAATTCGGAAAAGTTGAAGATCCCGGCAATATAGATTTTACGCTTCCTCCAGATCATCCAGGAACGCAGGAAATTCTTTCAAAACAGAAAAAGGCCAAAAAGCCAAATCTTTATGTGGGCTGCGCAAAATGGAACAAAGCTGATTTAAAGGGATTTTATCCGCGGGGCACAAAAGATGAACTTGCGTATTATTCAACCCAATTTAATAGTATTGAATTGAATGCAACTTTTTACCGAATTTTTCCGGCAGATACATTTGCGGGATGGTATGAAAAGACGCCGCCCGATTTCAGGTTTTTTCCGAAGTTTTTTCAGGGAATTTCACATTGGGGAAGACTTCAAAATTGTGAAGATAACCTCAACGAATACATTCTGAATGCATCAAATTTGAAGGAAAAACTGGAAATGCCCTTTGTGCAACTGCCAGATAATTTCGGTCCTAAAAATATAGACAGATTGGAGCCATTCTTTAAAATGCTTCCGAAGGATATAAAACCAGCTATTGAATTTCGGCATACCGATTGGTTCAACAATGAAGAAGTTGCTAATGAATTGTATAAAATTCTTGAGAATTACAACATTACAAACGCCATTGTAGATTCCGCCGGAAGGCGCGATTTGCTTCATATGCGGCTAACAACGCCCACTGCTTTCATTCGTTATAATGGCGCAAACCACAAAAGCGATTATACGCGTCTCGATGATTGGATAGACCGTTTGGAAACTTGGATTGATCAAGGTTTGCAGAACATTTACTTTTTCGTTCACCAAAATCTTGAAAAAGCTTCGCCTTTGCTTTCTGCACATTTTATTAAAAAAGCGAATGAACGTTTTGGAACGGATCTTCACATACCACAAATGGATAACCCAGATACTTTATTTTAAATGAACTTTCATACAAGAAAATGGATTAAACCAGAAGATTTAAACCCCAACGGAACGCTTTTCGGCGGAAGACTTTTGGAATGGATTGATGAGGAAGCGGCACTTTATGCAATAATTCAACTTGAAAATCCGCGCACGGTCACGAAATTTATGAGTGAAATAAATTTCAGAAGCTCCGCGAAAAAGGGCGATATTATTGAAATAGGCTTAGAAGTAACAAAATTTGGAAGAACTTCATTGACCCTCGCTTGCGAAGTGCGTAACAAAATGACACGCGAAGTTATTATCAGTATTGATAGAATTACGATGGTAAGTTTGGACGAAGACGGAAACCCTTTTCCGCACGGAAAGACTGAAACAGAATACGTAAAGGATCGATTGGCTAAATAATTTTAAGCCAAGGCTTGAAGATCTTTTCCCGTTGGCAATTCAAAAATCTCCAAATCGAAATAGGGGACAGCGGCCAGTAGATGGTCAAAAATATCTGCTTGAATGTGTTCGTAATTCACCCAACTTTTGTCGCGGCTGTAGCAGAATATTTCTATTGGAATTCCTTTATCGGTAGGCGCCAAATGTCGAACCATTAAAAACAGATCTTTATTGATGGCTGAGTTTTCATTTAAAAGCGCATCTGCGTAATAACGGAAAACACCCAGATTTGTTTGGTTTCTGCCGTTTATCAACAATTCCTTATCAATTTCGTTTTTTCGGTTGAATTTGTCAACGTCTTTTTGACGATGCTCCAAATAAGGTTTAATCAACTGAATTTTCTTTAATCTTTCAACATCTTCTTCAGAAAGAAAACGGATGGAAGATTGTTTTATAAAAATAGCGCGTTTTATTCTTCTTCCGTCGCTTTCCTGCATTCCGCGCCAGTTTTGGAAGGAATCTGCAATCAAGCTATAGGTTGGAATTGTTGTAAATGTATTGTCGAAATTCTGCACGCGAACCGTTGCAAGATTTATTTCAGTTACATAACCATCTGCGCCAAATTTGCTGAACGTAATCCAATCGCCAATGCGAACAATATCGTTCACTGAAACTTGGATACTCGCCACAAAACCGAGAATGGTGTCTTTAAAGATAAGAAGCAATACGGCTGAAGCAGCTCCCAGAGTTGTTAGGCTTACAAGCGAAAATCCCGTTAAAAGCTGGATAATCCAAAAGATGCCAATTCCCCAGGCAAAGATCATCATTACCTGTACATAGCTTTCCATTGGTTTGTCCTTGAAACGCTCGCTTTCTTCAAGAAATTTGCGGGTACTGCGAAGAATACTTCTGAAAATATAGATGAAAAGTATTACGGAAAAAACTTTCGCCACAATCAGCAAAAGCTCTGTCATAAAAGGAGATTCAATAAAAATTATTGGAATTATGTTCCATAAAATGACCAAGGGCAAAATATGGGCAACGAACTTAGGAAAATTACTTTTCACCAAATAATCGTCGAAAGTGGTTTTGGTTTTGTTACTGAAAGCTTTAAAAGCTTCAATTATAAATTTTCTAAAAACCACATCCAGAATAAAAACGCCAATAAAAGCAATAATGCAGTTTACAACCACATTCAGAAAAATAGCCCATTGCAAGGTCATTCCCTCGCTAACAAGATATTCCTGAAGCAAACAACTGTAATGCTGTAGCGTTTCTTTATTCATTATAGATATTTACGTTCCACATAAAAAGGACCAAAGGGCAGCACGGAGCACATAATAACGATAAATAAATCGGTTATTGACCACTTCAGCTTTTTGAACATATAAATGGCGCCGCCCACATAGAGCACAAACAGCACACCGTGTGCCATACCTACTATGCGAACCATTTCGGGCATGTGCCAGATATATTTAAGCGGCATTGCAATTCCTAAAAGTACGAGAAAAGAAATAGCCTCCAAAGTGCTAATAAGTCTGAAAGATTTAATTGAAAGTTCCACTGTTTTATTTTTTTGCAAAGATACATGTTGCAGGATGCCCTGCTAAATTTTAAGATTAATTTAAACGCAGAATTGTTTTGTGAAGAATGATTATCTTTAAAAGAAAAATATATGCTTGCACTTATACAATCGCCAACGGAAACAATTCAAAATTCCTTGGAAACTTATTACGAAGAATTTTTAAAGGTTTTGCCTCGCATAGCCTTAGCTATTTTAGTAATAATTTTGGGTGTTCTTTTGGCGCAATTGCTTACCAATTTTTACAAAAGACAGTTTCAGAAAAAATCTGAAGATCCATTAATGTCCCGTTTTTTGGCGCAAGCTGTAAAGATCGTGCTTATTATTATTGCCATTATGCTCGCACTGCGAATTGCTGGATTGGATGGAATTGCCACAGGGCTTTTAACTGCAGTTGGTGGTGGCGCAATAATTTTGGGATTTGCTTTTCAGGATATTGGGAAAAACTTTCTTGCAGGAGTTATTCTCGCTTTCAATAGACCTTTTAATATTAATGACACCATTAAGGTAGATGATATTTTTGGAAAAGTGATGGCTTTGAGTTTTCGGTATTCACATATAAAAACCTTTGATGGGCGCGATATCTATATTCCAAATAGCGATGTGCTCACAAAACCGGTTGAAAATTACACCGCCGATGGCTTTTACAGAGTAGATTTTACCGTGGGCATTGGGTATGAAGATGACATTGAAGCTGCAAAAAAAGTGATACAGGAAATATTAGACCGCAATGCAGAGATTATTAGAGACGAGTTTCACGAAAATTTTGTTATTGAAGACGAACTTGCCGCAAGTACCGTTAATTTAAAAGTTTTCTTTTGGGTTGATACAGTTGATTATAGAAGGGCTTCGCGAGTATTGCGCGGTTTGATAATCAAAGAAGTAAAAGAAGCATTGGCTGCAAATGATTTCAATCTGCCATCAGATGTTGTTGAATTGAAACTTTATAAAAATACACCTGAAATTCCTTTTAAGATGAGTAAAGAAGTTCAAAGTGAAGTTCCTAAAAAGGAAGATTGATCTAATCGCAGGGAAGGGGAACGTTCAAGGTTTTGTAGCTCCAGTTTTTTCGGAAGCTGAAATGCCACCATTCCGTACGTATTGTATTGAAGCCGAATTTTCGCATCCCTTCAAAAAGTAGCTTGCGATTGGCTAAAATTTCCTTTGAAAAGTTATAGTTGTCTATATGCGCTTCACGCCCGAAGTAGTCATAGTCACTACCCATTTCAACATAACAGCCGTCCAAGGTCTCCAAAGTTATATCTACTGCCGCAGCTCTATTATGAATGGAGCCATTGCCATAAGGGTTGCCCACATAAGTTGCCCGAGGAACTTTAGCCCACATTTTTTTCTGCACGTCCAGCGGCCGATAACAATCGTATATTTTTATGCGAAAACCTTTTTCACAGAAATATTGGTTGGCTTTTAAAAGTGCTTCGGCAACTTCGGGTTGTAGTAAACATTTTGGACAGTCGTATAATGTTTCGCCAATAAAATTGTTCGGCGTGGCGTAACGGATTTCATAACTAAATTCAGTAGAAAGTGTTTCAAGATCAACGAGGGGGTCTTGCGATTTTTCTTCCGAAGAAAAACTGAAGAATAAAATGGTTAAAAGTAGAATTGGCAACAATTTCATTTTTCAAATTTAAGCAGAATTTAATAACATTCGCTTTCGCTATTTGTAACTTTGGGAAAAACGAAAAACTATGAATGATTTAGGAAAAAAATCCGCGCTCATTACAGGCGGTACAAAAGGAATAGGTTACGGAATCGCAGAAGCTTTGCTGAAAGAAGGCATTAACGTGGCAATAACCGGAAGAACAAAGGAAACGGCAGAAAAGGCCGCCAAAAATTTAAATTCCAAAGGAAATGATAGAGCACAGGCTATAGGCTTGGAGGCTGATGTCCGTGATTATAAAAGCCAACAAAATGCAGTTGAAGCTGCGATTGATAAATTTGGAGGCGTTGATATTGTAATTGCAAATGCCGGTTTGGGCCATTTTAATTCGGTGGAAGATATTACTATTGAAGAATGGAAGGAAACAATTGACACAAATTTGTCCGGCCCCTTCTATTCATTAAAGGCGAGCGTGGACCAATTGAAAAAAAACAAGGGATATTTTATAAGTATTTCCAGTTTGGCGGGAACCAATTTCTTTAAAGGAGGAAGTGCTTATAACGCAAGTAAATTTGGCTTAACGGGTTTCACACAAGCAGCAATGCTCGATTTACGTGATCACGGCGTGAAGGTTTCTACTATTATGCCCGGATCGGTTTCTACACACTTCAACGGGAATGAGCCGGATGCCAAAGATGCTTGGAAAATACAAAAGGAAGATATTGGGAAGTTGGTTGTGGATCTATTGAAAATGAATCCGCGCGCGTTGCCAAGCAAGATTGAGGTTCGGCCTACAATGCCACCTTCAAAATAAAAGCAAACTTCTGAAACTTCAACAAAAAAATGCGGTTCATCACAAAGATGAACCGCATTTAAAATGGTTATTTTCTTTCTTTTTTAGTTGGCAGAAAGCATAGCCAAAAATTTATCAAGGTTTGGCAAAATTACAATACGCGTTCTTCTGTTAGTTGCGCGACCTTCCTTGGTATCGTTTTCAGTAAGTGGATGAAAACTGCTTCGTCCAGCTGCAATCAACTTTTCAGGAGCAACACCATATTTATCCTGTAGAATTCGGATTACGGCTGTTGAACGGTCAACACTCAACTCCCAGTTGTCTTTAATGTAAGCGCCCGGTTTTACGGTTTGGCTATCTGTATGGCCTTCAACCATAACTTCCAATGCTGGTTCGCTGTTGATTACATTTGCAAGACGCTCCAATAAAGGGTTAGCCTTGGAATTAACGCTTGCGCTTCCTGATTTAAACAATAACTTGTCAGAAATTGTAATCATTACCACAGTTTCATCAATATCAATATTGATATCATCTTCCTCACCTTCGCCAACTAAACTGTTGTCCAAGTTTTTCTTAAGATTGTGGGAAACGATAAGATTCATTGAATCTTTAAGGGTCTTTGCCTGTGCCAATTCTTGGGGATCTACATTGGCTAGGGCTTTTCTCATTTTTTCCTTATCATTTTCTGAAACTACAACTCCTTCAATTTCTTGAAGACGACTGTTGTTACTATCAGTCAAAGATTGGATTTTTGAATTGTAGCTGGCAACGCGCTCTTCAATCTTGGCGTATTTGGCTTCAATTTCTTCTTTTTCAAGCTGGGTTTTAGATAGGGTAGAGCGGGTATCGTTGTATTGATTTTCCAGTTCTACATACTTCTTTTTTGATACACATGAGGTAGCAAAAATTGCTGTCGCCAGCATGGTTAGTGCAATAGCTTTTTTCATAATACTAAGTTTTAAGGGTTTGTTAGGCAAATATAACAGGCAACCACACCAAAAAATTAGTTAACGCATGCTATTGTTTTGTTAAAAGAAGTTTTAGAAAAGCTTGAACACATATCCCAACAACCAATAAAGAATAATAAAAACAACGATGGTGCCAATGCAGCCGCATTTTCCGCCGCCAATTTTTTTTGCTCCCCAACCGGCGAGCAAAATTCTGAGCAATTTTTTCATAGTTTTTTTGTTTTACGTGGTTATTTAAAGTCAATTTATTCTTTATCTCCAGCCGAGCTTTTTCCGTTGGAAGGCTCTTCGCGCGGCGCCATCTGCAGCTTATTCTTTCCAAAATCCAAGGTGCGGATTGGGAAAGGAATATTGATGCCTGCTTCGTCAAAGTTTTTCTTGATTAGTTTGATGGCTTTGTGCTGTGCTTCAAACTTTGGTCTTGGCTGTTGGCTTTGTATCCAAAAACGTGTGATGAAATTTATGGAACTGTCGCCAAATTCAGTAAAATAGAATTCAATGCCTTCATTTTTTTGTTGTTCAAAATTTTCTGAAATTATTTTTGTGACCAAATCTTCCACTTGTTGAAGATCACTTTCATAGCCCACACCACAGCTTACGGAAATACGGGCACGCTCTGTCCAAGAATAATTGGTGAAAGGGCTATCAACAAATATTTTATTCGGAATAATTACATAGTCATTATCCGTTTGGCGAATGGAAACGGCTCTTAAATCAATTTCTTCCACATAACCACTTTTGCCTTGGGCTTCAATAAAGTCGCCAATGCGCACTTTAGGTTGGAAGGAAAGCATAAATCCTGAAACCGTATTGCTTAAAGTTCCTTGAAGCGCAAACCCAATGGCCAGCCCCATAACTCCCGCACCTGCCAAAATAGAGGTCAATACCTTATCGAGTTGCAGAACTCCCAATGCTACAAAAAAGCCAATTAGAATAACGATGGTATAAACTAATTTGGAAAGAATCTGTTTAATAGATTCATCGCTAAGCTTTTTAAAAAGAACTTTATGCGATAATTTTTTGAGGCCTCTTGCGATGAAGTAGAACACCACCATAACAAGAACAGCAACGGCAAAATTGGGGAGTTTTAAAATGATGGCATCAAGCCAGCCATCTAATTTGTCCCATAAATTTGATATAGAGTTGCTTACTGAAAATTTTTCTGACATAATATTTTAAGTTTAAAAAAGAGTGGAAAGCATAAAAGTACCCAAAACCCACAGAATAATGGATAGAATGCCTCCAATTATAAAGAAATGTTTGAACTTATAAAAGCCCATTCCATAAATTAAAGTATTAGTTTGATACCCCATAGGCGTGAAAAAGCTAAAATTGGCTCCGAACAGGACTGAAAGTATAAATGGTTTCATAGATAAATCTAAACCTACGGCAACAGCAATAGCAATAGGGGTCATTATAATGGCGGTTGCATTATTGCTCACCACGCTGCTCATAAGCATCGTTATTAAAAATATGAGCCCGATTACAACTAAGTTTGATTGTCCGCTCAAAATAGCCAATAAATGATCTGAAATCCATTTGTCCGCACCCGTATTATTCATTGCAATTCCAAGGGGAATCATTCCGGCGAGTAAAAATATTACTTGCCAGTTGATGCGGTGATACACATCGTTCAGGTCCAAACAGCGGGTCAATAACAACAAGCAAACTCCTGTGAGAGCACTTATAAGAATAGGTAAAAGACCACTTGCGGCTAAACCAACAACCAATAACAGTATAGCAAAGGAAATGGTTCTTTTATTATTATTGACAGATGGTTTTGTTTTGTGCTCCTGAAGAATTGCTACGTTTTCCATGTCATAAAGTTGTCCTATTTCGTTCTTGGGAACTTCAACAAGCAACCTGTCTCCCGGTTTTAGGGTTATTTGGTCAATATCCTTTCTAAACAAGCGCTCTTTGGTATTTCTGATATTTCTTCGTTTTCTAATGGCAATTGGCAATGCACTTTGAAAAGTCTGCTTTCTAAGCTGCTTCAAGTTTTTTCCAATAAGGATGGAACCGGGTAAAATCAAAAGTTCAACAAAGCCTAAGTCGTCTTGCTTCTTTGCGTTTTTATTTTCTTCATCATTTTCTATAACCTGTCTTTTTTTGTCTTTCTCCTGTGTTTTATGCACACTCAAACCTTCGGCATCGTTTAGTTTTGCTAGGTTTTCAATGTCACACATTAAAACCAATTTATCATTCGCTTTCAAGGTAATATAACGACCTGGGGCGTTTGTGATTTGTTTGTTTCGGGTAAGTTTTAATATTGAAATTTCAGGGTTGGTATATAGAAAGGTATCTTCAATATTCTTATCAATTAAATTAGAGTCTTTGCTGATTACAACGGTGGTTACATAATTTTCCAAATCGTAAGCGTCATGTAAATTTTCTTTGGAATCATTCGGAAGCCAGCGTGAAGCTATTGTTACAACAATAATCCCAACAATTAAGAAGATTAGCCCGAAAAAGGAAAATTCAAAAAAACTGAACTTTTCAGCCCCCAAATCTTTTGCGACTGAATTTACGATGAGGTTGGTGGAGGTTCCCATCAGCGTGCAACTTCCTCCCAAAATTCCAGCAAACGAAATGGGCAATAAAAGTTTTGATTGTGGCAGATTGAAACGTTTGGACAGTTCTGAAATAATTTTTATAAAAACAATCACAACCGCCGTGGTGTTTATAAATGCTGAAATTCCACCCGTAATAAACATAAAAACGGGTAAAAGCAGGAACAGCGGTAATACATGTAGGTTTTTCAGAAAACGCGCCAAAGAAGCAATAACGCCGTTGTCTTCGAGCGCTAGGGCAATAATCATTAATGAAAGCACCGTTATGGTTGCAGTATTTGAAAATCCTGAGATTGCTTCTTCCGGTTCCACCAAACCTGTGAGGGCAAGGGAAGCAATAATCAACATCGCTATTTTATCTACTGAAAAGACTTCAAAAGCGAAAAGGATTATGGTAATGAACAGAATAGAAAAAACGAGTATTATTTCTGTGGTCATTTGTTTTGATGGTTGGTCTTATAAAGATAACCGCAGAAATAAAACTCGCTCCTAAGAATTTCATAAAATATTGGGGATACCAATATTTTAACATTTTTGTCTATCCCAAATACTTCTTCAAAATATGGCTTTTGGAAGTTTGGCGCAGCCTTCTGATTGCTTTCTCGCGAATTTGGCGAACGCGCTCACGACTCAAATCAAAAGTATCTCCAATTTCTTGAAGCGTCATTGGGGGCTGGCCACAAAGTCCAAAATTCAATTTTACAACATCAGCTTCACGGGGTGCTAATGTGTCTAGCGCACGGTTTATTTCAATCCGAAGAGATTCGTGCATCAAACTTTTATCTGGATTCGGGCTTTCGCCAGAACTGAGAACATCATAAAGGTTATTATCATTTTCGCCCTCTTGAAATGGCGCATCCATAGAAAGGCTTCGCGTTGAGTTTTTAAGCGAACTTTTCACTTTAGATTCACTAAAATCCAATTCGTTTGCTATTTCTAAAGCAGTTGGAATTCGCTGGAATTTTTGCTCCAGATGAATAGATGCTTTCTTTATTTTATTGATATCGCCAATTTTATTCAACGGTAATCTCACAACACGGGACTGTTCCGCAATTGCTTGCAAAATGGCTTGACGAATCCACCAAACGGCATACGAAATAAATTTAAAACCTCTTGTTTCATCAAATCTTTTTGCGGCTTTAACCAAGCCCACATTTCCTTCATTAATTAAATCAGGAAGACTAAGGCCTTGGTTTTGGTATTGTTTTGCTACGGAAATCACAAATCGTAAATTTGCTCTGCTCAATTTATTTAGTGCAGCCTGATCTCCTTCACGAATGCGCTGTGCCAACTCTACTTCTTCTTCTGCAGTTATCAAATCTATCTTGCTAACGTCTTGTAAATAACTGTTTAAAGATTTTGTTTCCCGGTTGGTTACTTGCTTCGTGATCTTAAGTTGTCTCATATATTCTCTCTGTTTTTTATAATAACACGGCATAGTAAGACATTTTGTGGTAATTTCCAAATAGTTAACAGAAGTTGTTAAAATTTTCCTGATCAATTTTTTTTCCTTATTTTGAATAAAAATTGAATAATGAAAATTTTGAAAAGTATATTTTTTCCAGTGCTTTTGTTAATAATGACAACAACTTATGCGCAAAAGCCAACGGAGGTTCCAAAACCTAGTGAAAAACCAATTGACTTAACTAATCCTGCCGATGTAATAATTTATATTATTTTGCCATTATGCGCGGTCCTGCTCTTTTTTATTTGGAGAGGAAAGCAAAAAAAAAGAAAAAAATAGCACATTTAAGTTTTAACTATTATTTGTAATAGTTTGAATACTATTTTTGGTGCAATTGTTGTTATGGACTTTTGATAATTTTATAATTATGTTGAAGAAATTCCTTTTAGTTGGTTTTATTGTAATTACTGCAAACATGTTTGCCCAAATAGAGTTGCCCAATAATTCCGTTCGGTTTGATTCTTCTCAATCTAATATGGACAGTCCTACCGGATTTGAGATTCCAGCAATTAAAGCACCAACACTTTCAAACACAAAGAATCCCAACACTCCCAACAATTCTGATTTGGGAACTGAAAAAGAGAAGCAAATTGATATGCAAAATGGAGATGGGTTACTTGAATATACTGGAACAAACAAAGCGCCAAAATACTTTTCAAAAGATAAAGAAGAAAAACCCGAATATGGAAAAGACCAATATTTAGGTGATTTTAAAACCACTGCAAAAACTGCCACCATAATGTATCGAGACCACGAGTTTGTGGATGGCGATATGATTCGCGTTTATGTGAATGGAGATGTTGTTATACCCCATGCTAGGCTGGAAGGGAGCTTTAGAGGATTTGACCTTCCATTACAATCGGGTTTTAATAAAATAGATTTTGAAGCATTAAACCAAGGCACTTCTGGCCCGAATACTGCCCAATTGAATATTTATGACGAAATTGGCAATTTGCTCGCCACCTATGAATGGAATCTGTTAACGGGTAATAAGGCTACTGCCATTTTGGTTAAGCAATAATTTTTTTAATTCTATTTTTTCAAAATATTTTTTAAAAGATCGGAGTTTCTCAAAAGTGTGTTTTAACTTTACGGGAAACACCAAAATATCATGAAAAAAGTATTGATCACCCTCGACTATAACCCCAATTCAGAAAAAGTTGTGAAAATGGGCTATGAACTTGCACAATTGATGCAAGCTGAAGTTTGTTTGTTTCACGTACTATCTGAAGTACGTTACTACGGAATGCAATACGAACCTTTTATGGGTTATGAAGGATATGCTTTTCCTGTGGATTATAAAATTCAAGAGGAATTTGTGAAAGTGGCACAGGATTATCTTGACAAAACAAAAGCGCACTTAAAGGGAAACAATATTTCTACTCACTTAGCAGAGGGAGATACCGCTAATATGATTTTGGAATACGCTGAAGAATGGCAAGCAGATTTAATTGTTATGGGAACCCATAGTCATGGTACTTTGGAAAAAATATTTTTGGGAACTGTAGCCTCAAGTGTTATGGAGCATACAAAAATACCCGTTTATATGGTGCCAACTGGAGAAAAATAGGAGGGAAGTGAGTTGCTTTTATAAGGTGAATAAATAAACTTACCTTTGAAAAAAATAAATTTAAGTATGGCTTTAACCAATAACGATATAATGAAAAAATTGCGCGTGGCTCACAAACTACGTGATGAGGATATAGTAAAAATATGTTCGTTAGTGGATTTTGCTGTAACAAAAAGTGAACTTGGAGCCATCTTTAGAAATGAAAACCACGAAAAATATATGGAGTGTGGCGATCAGTTTCTTCGTAATTTTCTAAACGGATTGGTCATCCATCTTCGTGGACCTATGCCGGAAAAGAAAGTAAAAGCTGCAAAAGATTCGTCGAAAACTAAACCGAATCCAAGTCCGAAATATAAAACAAGTCCCAAAAAATAAAAAAGCTGAATTGCGTTTCTTCAATCCAGCTTCAGTTGCTTTTCGGGTTTTTATTTTTCAATACACGTATCTGCATGTTTTTCTGATTGTGGGATCTTCAAAGAGGTGTTGGTTTCCATTTAGGTAATTTAGCGTATGCTGCTTTTGTGATCCGCATTTAATTCTCTTTTGAATGTTTCTCAAGGTTTTCATAGTCAATCGTTTTTGGTTTTATTAATTGGCGTTATTTAAAACGTCTTTTCATATTCCAACTATATGCTTTGGAATTTTGTGGTCTGTGCTGTTTTTCGTTACTGTCTAATGTTCTCATGATTTTTAAGTTTTAAAAGTTTAGTAATTAATTTTTAGCGAAATCTTCTTTTCAAGTTCCAAGAATATGATCTTGAAGTTTTCATTTTTTCTGACAATTGGTTGCTGTTTAAAGTTCTCATAATAAAATAGTTTTTTGGGTTATACTTAAAAGACGCAACAGTTTCAAATTTGTTACAGTACTATGCAATGCAAAGTAATGATTTAACGTAATATTAACTTTTATCCTTAAATAGATCTTCAAAATCATTAATAATTATTTGTTTAACATAGCATTAACCGTCAACGCTTTGCCAAATGGTTGCAGGGTAGGTGTTTTCAGTATATATTTGCAGCCTGAAATAGTTTAAGTCACATTTTATTGCCCTTCAAGTTTCCATGAACACAGTTAAAAAAACCGAAACAAATAAATTAAAGCGTGCCCATTTGTATTATAAATACACTGGGTTTTACTCTTTTGTTGGACAAAGCCTTAAGAAAGCTATTATTCCAATAGTTTTTATTATTGCGGCCCTTATTGTGGTTGATTTGTATGTAATAGACTTCAGTAATCTTTTCACATATATTACTGAAACCTATGCGCCAATAAATATTCTATTGGTTTTTCTTGCTTCCGAATCACTTTTAGGACTTGTGCCACCTGAAATATTTATTGCTTGGAGTGATAAAATGCCAGAGCCAATTCTGTATTTGACGCTTCTCGCAACGCTTTCATATATTGGGGGAATTATTTCCTACTTTATCGGTAAATGGATTTTCACTATTCCAAGGGTTTATGCTTATATGGAAGGAAAAATGAAGAAGCACCTTAAACAAATTCGCAAATGGGGTGGTTTTTTGATTGTGGTTGGTGCATTGTTGCCAATTCCATATTCCATAACAAGTATGGCCGCCGGAACCATTCACTATAAATTTAGAAACTATCTGTTGTTTGGCTTGCTTCGTTTTGTGAGGTTTTATCTTTATGCCATTGCCATATTCAATCTGGTGTAGTACTTTTGATTTACCAAAGCGTTTTGCTTTGAAAGAAATTACTTTTCATTAAAAAACTTCACCCTTCTTTTCAATGAAGAAAAACGATCCCTACGCTGCATTACGATTTCGGGAGTTTAATATTTTTCTGTTAGTCCGTTTTGCAATGGTTTTTGCGTGGAGTATGCAGTTTGTTGTTATTGAATGGGAAGTTTACAGTATTACCAAAAATCCACTTTCCTTAGGAATAATAGGTTTAATGGAAGTAATTCCTGCGGTTTCCATGGCTCTTTTTGCCGGCCATATTGTAGATCAGCGGGAGAAGCGTAGTCTTTTGTTTAAATGTATTTTTGGTTTTTCTGTAGTTAGTCTTGGCCTTTTTCTGCTTACTTGGCCACGCGTGGTTAGCGATCTTTCTACAAACACGATACTTTACTCCGTTTATTTTTTGGTTTTTCTCGGCGGAATTGTTCGGGCTTTTTTAGGACCTACAATTTTTTCGTTGTTCTCTTTATTGGTTCCAAAAAAAATATATCCAAATGCTGCTACTTGGAGTAGTTCCGTTTGGCAAATGGGTTCCGTGGTTGGTCCCGCAGCAGGAGGTTTCTTTATCCATTGGATTGGGGTGCATTGGTCCATGTGCTTTGTTTTTGCCTTTTCATTAATGGCTTTGTTGCTTTTGCTACAAATTCCGAAGAAGCCTATTTTAAATCCAAATATTGGGGAGCCAGTTATGAAAAGTCTAAAAGAAGGAATCAAATTTGTAATGAATACTCGGGTAATTTTAGGTGCACTTACCTTAGATATGTTTGCTGTTCTTTTTGGAGGGGCGGTCGCGTTACTTCCTATTTATGCTCAGGATATTCTTAAAGTTGGTCCCGAAGGTTTTGGAATACTTCGTGCAGCCCCAGCAGTTGGCGCATTAATTATTATGTTTACTTCTGCACATTTTCCGTTAAATAAAAATGCTGGAATGAAACTGCTCGCGGCCATTTTTGGTTTTGGTATCTGTATTATTGTTTTTGGCGTTTCTACCTGGTTTTGGGTTTCAGTTATTGCACTTTTTCTAAGTGGTGCTACAGATGGTATTTCCATGGTTATCCGTTCAACTATTTTACAACTAAGAACTCCAGACGCAATGCGTGGGCGAGTAGCTTCCGTTAACTCTATGTTTGTTGGATCTTCCAATGAATTAGGTGCCTTTGAAAGCGGGCTTACCGCAAAATTAATGGGAACTGTTACCGCCGTGGTTTTTGGTGGCGGAATGACAATACTTACAGTAATTGGCACAGGATTCTTTTTCCCAAAACTACGAAAACTGGACCTGCGGAAGGATTTGGAGGAACACCAACGGGAGTAAGATATTAGAATTTATTAATTCGATATTCTATTTAAATTTATAGTTTCTTTATTTTTTGTTATTTTAGTCGAAATATCAAATTTATAGAATCTTATGAAGAATTATATTTTCTTCCTCGTTACCATATCAATCTGTAATTCTTTTTTTGCACAGCAATTATCTCTGGTACCAAACCAACCCGATTATAATTATTACGAAGCGCATAAAGCAGATGAAACAACCTATCTGTTGGATTATAGTTCCAATGACGATTCCGGATTTTATACTTTCAACGGGACTGATATAAATGCAATACCATTTTCAGACAACCTGCCAGATAAACGGTTTATGGTTTCTGTAAATGGAAAATCTTATTTTGTTAATGGTGGAATAGACACTTTATACGAATATGATGGTTCGCAGGTTAACGAGATACCCTTTCCCGAATCGTATTTTGCGGTTGTTTATCTGGGAACTATTAACGATAAAATATATTTTGCCACACAAGTACTTCCGAATTCACCGAGAATGATTTCATATGACGGGAACACTTTGGAAACTTATGAAATCCCCGAAATACTCTTTGGAGGAGGAAACTTTTATTTTGCAAAATCTCAGAATTTGATCTATTTCAGACTGGCCAGCGGTCCAAACATATCCTCTTTATGGAGTTTTGATGGAGACCAATTTACTTATTTTGATGGCCCTCCAGATATGACCCTCGCAACATTGGAGCACGAATTAAACAATGAATTTATAGTTAGTTATTATGATTTTTCCTCACCATCAAATGAAGATTATTTAACTTTGTTTAAATGTGATGGTACTACATTAACTGAAATAGAATCTCCACAAAACACATATTTTTATTTTACATTCGGAAAAACAGTAGACAAAATGTACGTGCGTTTCAGAGATTTTGATACCGGACACGGACTTCTTTATACCTATGACGGAAATAACTTAACGCCTGTTTCAACTTCAACAGATAGAGTAGGCTATGGCTATTTAGGAACTTTTAGCGGTAAAGATTTTTTAAGTTTTTATAGAACGGATGGTAGTCAAATTTCTGATCTTTACTCTTATGATGGAAATACTTTAAATTTAATTACAGGTCCTACTAACCTAAAACCATGGGATTATGCAGGTAGTATCAATAACAAGTTATATATAATTTATACAAACAGCGACAATACCAGTAAAATATTATATGAATTTGTCGCTGGGAGTAATGAAGTTACGCTTGTTCCCAATGCACCCTCGGATTCTGAATTGGATATATATGTAATTTCCCACGGTAATAAGCTTTTTTTCAGGTATAAAACTCCCGAACCTAATTATTTGCTTTATGCGCTAGATGATTCAGGTTTTACGCAAGTGGAAATACCAAATTATTTTTTTCTTAATTATGATTTTACATTTGGTGATAAACTTTATTTTAGTTGTTATGCTGAAGATCCCTTTACAGTAAAATTGTTCAGTATGGATGCCAATCTAAATATTTCTGAAAATGGAGAAGATTTTATCATTTCTATTTCTGTTTTCCCTAATCCAGCTAAAAATTATTTGAATATACGTTTCAATTATACAGACGGGATAGATGACACTGAGATTCTTTTGTTCACTGTGGAAGGAAAATTAGTTGACAGGAAATATTATAAGCAAGAAGTGATAGGGAAGGATATTCAATATTCAACTGACCATTTAAGTAACGGAATTTATATTCTCGAGGTAAAAAATAGCCTTGGCGCTGTTCAAAAAATAATAATAAAACAATAAATTAAACTTTCAACATCCCACGAAAACCTCTTCCCCCGTAATACGATTGTACCCCATTGTGATAAATAAATACGGTATTGAAACGAAAATCACCAAAAATAGCCCCGCCCAACTTTCGGATATTATCTGGCGTTTTCAGCCAACTCGAGGTTTTGGTATCAAACGTTCCGATTTCCTGTAATTCGCGGTATTGTTTTTCCGTTAAAAGTTCAATGCCCATTTCGCCAGCCATCCCGATAACACTGTTTTTGGGCTTGTGTTCTTTTCTTGCTTCCAAGGCTTCAGAGTCGTAACAAAAACTTCGTCTGCCTTTGGGGCTTTCTGCTGAGCAGTCATAAAAAATATATTCGTTTGTCTTTTTGTCGAAACCAACAACGTCGGGTTCGCCACCGGTTTCTTCCATTTGGTGTAACGACCAAAGTTTTTGGGGATTTGCTTCTAGTTTATCTTGCACCTTTGACCATTCCATTTCTGAATGTCTTTTTGAGTTTTTTTCAAAACGTGTTTTTAAGGTTTTTAGAAGTTCTTCACTTTGTTTTGAAGTTATTTTCCTTGAATTTTCTTTTTCCATAAATTTGAAATTTTTGAATGTTTAATTCATTATAGAAAGCAATATTTTTTCTAAATTAATATTTAATTGGCTCATTCAAAAGGAAATTTTATAAAGACGTTTCAATAACCCTAAATGGATAAGCCTCTTGCATTGTTTTCAATTCCTCTTTGGTAATTTTTTCAGAAGTGGTTTTCAAAACTTCCTTGACGTATTTTTCACGAAGTTCAAAATATGCTTTTGCAATTTCGTCTTGAATGGAAATAAAGCTTTGGTAGGGTGTTTCACGATGGATTGATAGAGAAATTGAGGCTTTCTTTGGATTGTCTGAAAATGCAGGAAGTTTTTCGCCTTTGCAGTATTTGCAGGTTCCATCGCCATCGTTGTCTATAAAATCTTTCAACTTTTCTTTTAAGCCTTCAATACTTGTTATTTCATTATTGGCCATTATTTCTCCTTTTTCATTTAGGCTTATAGCAAAAAGATTGTTCTTTTTAATAGGAATATTACATTCTGCACCGGGAGGGCAGGGTTGTGGAAGATCACGTGTCATCCCTTTATCATTTGGAATCATGGAGGTTACCAAAAAGAAGATTAAAAGCAAAAAGGCGATGTCGGCCATGCTGCCGGCGTTTACGGAGGGCATTGAATTTCTCATAATTGAAAGTGGTTTAGTGTTCTCTTGTAAGAAAACAAAAAAAGTGCCACAGTTTTTTTCACTTCTGAAACATCTTTCAAAAGAATACTTTAATTTTAAGCGTAACTTAGAAATTCAAATTTTTGAAATGATTAAATCTGAAAACCATAAAATTCCGAAAGATTTTACTAACTATTTGATGGAAACTGTTGGTTTGTCTGAACCTGAAGCACAAAAACTATCCCTTCCATTAACGCGAATGAGCTATGAAAAAGGGAATGTTCTTCTAAAAAAAGGAGATGTTTGCAAACATTCTTTTTTTGTTGAAAAAGGATTGCTGCGGTCCTATATGCTTGATGAAAGCGGAAAGGAGCACGTTATTCAGTTTGCCCCTGAGAATTGGTTTATTGTGGATAGAAGTAGTGTTTATTTTAATGATCCTTCAGAAAGTTATATTGAAGCCATTGAAGATACGGATGTGGTCTTTATCGGGGAAGATTTTATGTGCCACGCCGCCGAAGTAAGCCAAACTTTTGGTCGCTACAATGATAAATTGTTGCACAACCATATTCGGCAAATGCAAAAGCGGATAAATTTATTACTGGGCGCCACTGCGGAAAAGCGGTATTTAAGTTTTATTGAAATGTATCCAGATTTATTGCTTCGTGTTCCACAGTGGATGATTGCTTCCTATTTGGGGATTACACCCGAAAGTTTGAGTCGTGTCCGTAAGGAATTGGCGCATAAAAATTTTAAGCCTAGTTAAGATTAAAAAGAAAAGCCTGTCAAATCACTTCAACAGGCTTAAAAGATTTTTTTTTTAATTATTCCAAATACCCGAATTTTCCCATATTGAAATCACTAATTGCCTGAATAATTTCTCCACGTGTGTTCATTACAAATGGGCCTTGGGCTGCAATCGGTTCATTTATGGGTTCGCCGCTAAGTATTAAAACTACGGCATCATCCGTTGCTTCAATGGTAAATTCTTCGCCATCATTTGCGAACAATCCCAAGCTATCGGTTTTTATTTCATTTTGATTGTTCACTTTTACATTCCCTTCAATTACTAAAACCGTAGTATTATAATTTTGCGGAAAATTGAAGTTTGCTTTTCCGCCTTTATTCAACTTTGCGTTTAGCATATGAACGGGGGTAAAAGTAAAAGCAGGCCCCTTTTCACCATTGTATTCGCCAGCAATTACTTCAACAATACCGGCATTATTTGGGAGTTGGACTTTTTTCATTTCAGCATTTGTGATTCCTTGATATTTTGGGGCACTCATTTTGTCCTTCGCGGGAAGATTTACCCACAATTGCACCATTTGAAAATAACCACCTGTTTTGCTGAAATTTTCTTCATGATATTCTTTGTGAAGAATTCCCGATGCGGCTGTCATCCACTGCACGTCGCCTTCACCAATAATGCCACTATTTCCAGAGCTGTCGTGGTGGGCAACACTTCCTTTATAGGCAATCGTTACCGTTTCAAAACCTCTGTGCGGATGCACATCCACACCCCGGGGCTGATCAGTGGGTGGGAAGTAAAACTTGCTGTTATAGTCCATCATAATAAATGGATCCATTCTTTCAAAGCCTTGTTGAATTCCGGAAGGAATATATTGGTGTACCCTAAATCCGTCACCAACCATGTGTGGAGCGGGAGGTGTAAATACGCGTTCAATTTGTCTTGTTTTCATTTTAATCTTTTTTATTTTATATAGTAAAATTACGCCTTAAAACATTGTTTTACATTGATGTATGTTAAGAACTGTTATTAACGAAAAGGAAATAGTTCTTTGGAAAAATAAATCGAGAACTTTGTTTTTCAATAAACAAAGCCCTCGATTCTTAAAAGGGGAACAGTAAAATCTTGGGAAATTATTGTTTTATGAATTGCAGTGAAGCAATCAATTTCACTTTGTCGCTTACAACCACGCTTCCAGCTTCGGTCACTGCGTTCCAAGTTAAACCAAAATCTTTACGGTTTATTTGGCCTTCAAATTCAAAACCAGCTTTTGTCTGTCCGTAGGGATCTACTGCAGTTCCGTTGAATTCAGTTTCCAATTCAACTTCTTTGGTAACTCCTTTTATGGTTAAATCGCCTATCATTTTATTTCCGTCAAATGATTTTGATTTGAAAGTTAACTTCGAATTTTTTTCAGCTCCAAAAAATTCATCGCTCTTTAAATGATTGTCGCGATCTTTATTGTTTGTGTTCACGGAATCAATTTCTGCTGAAAATGAAAAATTACCGTTTTTAAAATCGTCATTTGAAGCTTCAACCTTGCCATCAAATTTTTCGAAACTACCCGTTACGGTAGAAATCATCATGTGTTTTACCTTAAAATTGATTTCGGAATGTGTAGTATCAATATTCCAAACTGTCTTTGCATTGTCCATATTTATAATTTTTTTGTTATTAATTATTTAATAGGACAAAATTAAGGCGCACAACTGGCCCTTGCATTGATGTATGATAAGAAATAGGTTTAAGTTATTGTCGGACTATTTATTCATCTCCTCCAATAGCTGGTCATAATCCTCAATCTTTATGTGAAGCACACCCCCTAAACTGATTATTGGGGTAGTAACAGAATCAATCTTGACTATAGCATTTGCAAAAGCTGGTGCCAATTGGGCTTTCAAGTCGGGCTTTTCAGAAAAACGATAAGAAGTGTATAAATAACGGCTTTTGTCTAAACCAGAAACAAGGCTATCGCAACTGCTGCAATTTTCAGGAATATAAACAATAACCCTTTTTCGGGGTTCAATTTTAATAGGCTCAAATTCCTTTCGTAATGCACGGCTGGAAAGACTATCACTTACATTTAACTCATATGTGTAATGGGCTTTTTTACCTCTATCAACAATCAAGTTAGCTAACATAACTTTTGATGCAGCTGGAACTCGAACCGCTCTTGGCACACTTTTACTTTGACGAAAGTTAGTGCCTTCCACAGTTATGGAAACGTCTAAGTCTTGTTCGTTTTTGTTGAGTGCATACAAGAAAAGTCGGTTGGCCTTTGCTTCTTCAACAATTTCTATGGGTCTTTCTTGTGAAAATAATGGAGTGCAGCTTATTGTAAATATAAAGATGAAGAGTAATTTTTTTAGCATTTTGGATAATTTTATATCTTTTCGAAGATATAAATTTCAACAAGAATTAAAAAAAATTAAATAAAAAAAACCAGAATAGCTTTAACAATACTTTAGGGAGCTAAAAAGACACAGTAAGTATCTTTGGGTTATAAAAAATAAAAAAAATGATTGATAGCAATAATTTTGAAAAGCTAACTATTGGTGGAGGTTGCTTTTGGTGTACCGAAGCAATTTTTGACCAAATAAAAGGAGTTGAGAAAGTGGTTTCCGGCTATTCTGGCGGGAGTGTTCCTGGAACACCAACTTATCGTGAAGTGTGTTCTGGACTTACTGGCCATGCCGAAGTGATACAGGCAACCTATAATCCAAAAGTTATTTCTTTTGAAGATTTGCTTGTTATTTTTATGACCAGTCACGATCCCACAACTTTAAATAGGCAAGGGGCAGACACAGGTACGCAATATCGTTCAGTTATTTTTTATCACGATGAAAACCAGAAAAAAATTGCCGAGACTGTGCTAAATGAAATGGCACCCTATTATGAAAACACAATTGTTACAGAGTTAAGTCCTTTGGAAAAGTTTCATCCTGCTGAAGACAACCATCAAAATTATTATGCCAATAACAAATCACAAGGCTATTGCACAGCTGTTATTTCTCCAAAATTGGCCAGACTTCGAAAAATGCACGCAGATAAGCTGAAACAATAACATTTTTTTATGTTTTTCGGTAGTTAGTTATATAAAACCATGCCGACTTAGTTTTCGTATATTTTAATAGTACACCTTAAAAACACTATTTAAATAATCAAGATTATGAAAAACTATTTAATAAAAACAGTCTCACTTTCTTTCGGATTATTGGTAAGTCTTTCACAAGTTTCTTGTCAAAATAGCCAAACGAAAAATGATGAAAAATCAATGCTCTCTACTTCGGAAAAAGTAAATGCTTCAGAAGAAATTGAAATGGACAACCAATTTCCCATGGCAAAAACCGATGCCGAATGGGAAAAAGAGCTTACACCGGAACAATATCAAATAATGGTAAAGAAAGGAACGGAAACTCCTTTTAAAAATGAATACTATGACAATCACGAAAAAGGTATTTATGTAAGTGCTGCAACGGGAGAGCCATTGTTCAGCAGTGAAGATAAATTTGAATCTGGAACCGGGTGGCCATCGTTTACAAAACCAATCAATGATGACGCGGTGGTTTGGATAAAAGATAACAGTCTCGGTATGGTTCGTGATGAAATTGTTGAAAAATCAACAGGATTGCATTTGGGCCATGTTTTTAATGATGGGCCCGCACCTACGCATTTGCGTTACTGTATGAATTCTGCAGCATTAAAGTTTATAAAGCAGTACTAATTCCCCAATTATAGTTATGCTTGGAAAGTCTCCTTCGGGAGATTTTTTTCATTTTAGAAAATTAAACAAACTATAATAATGATTTTTTGAACCTAAAACCTTTAACCCTTTTTATGATTTTAACTATTTAATTTACTGTACCTTTGTGCCACTAAGGTGAGCAAAATTTAAACCCCAGCTAGGTAAACCAATAAAACAACTAATTACATATTAACTAATTCAAAGGTCATCTGCTCACCGTGGATGACTTTTTTTATTTTAAAAAAAACAAATGGCAAAATCGCAACAAACATACAGTAAGAAAGAAAAAGAAAAAGCAAAGCTGAAAAAGCGGGAAGAAAAGCAAAAGAAGAAAGAAGCTCGTAAGGCAGATAAAACTCCCGGAATTGACTTTGTTTATGTTGACTATAATGGAAACTTGGTAGATACCCCGCCAGACCCATCAATGAAAGTTGAAATTGAGGCTGAAGACATCGTGCTTGGCATTCCTCCTAAAGAAGAAGGCGATCGCGAAGCATTTGATCCTGTTAGAAAAGGAACAGTTTCCTTCTACGACTCATCCAAAGGCTTTGGGTTTATTATAGATAATGAAAATAGCGAGAAGTACTTTACCCACGTAAGCGGTATTATTGACGAAATTTCTGAAAACGACAATGTTTCCTTTGAGCTCGAAAAAGGCCAACGCGGAATGAACGCTGTGAAGGTTACTAAAATTTAAATATTTAAGCATAAGCAAAAAAAATCCCGCTATAGCGGGATTTTTTGTTTAAATAACCAGAATATTAATTAGTAATATCATTGACTTCTTTTTTGGCAGCATTTTTAAGCTGCTCATATTTTTCAGAAATAGTGTCTTCAACTTCTCCGGCTTTCTCTTTTATTTTTCTGCCAGTTTCGTTTGCTTTATCCTTAAGTTTTTGTTTTTCTTCGGGCGACATGTTTTTGTATTTCCAAAATGCAAATGCGCCAGCTGCTACTCCTAACAGCGCTAATAATCCTTTTCCTTTATTGTTCATGTTGTTTTTTTTTGTTTATATAAAGATACGCTTTTGGAAGTCTCTCTTATAATTTTGAATCTACTTTAGTATTTATTTAATACTTAAAGATTTGATTTAATAAAGTATTCACAATTCTATATTCTGAAGTTTTTAAAAAATCATTTCTTTTTGAATTTATATTCCAATAAATAAAAACCATCCTAAAATTTTTCTTGAAATTATTTCCTATCTTTAAATGTAAATAAAGCACATTTAACAATATGATTCACAGAAATTAAGCAAGTCCAAACCTCAAAAAAATTGTTTGGCGCATTGCATCTGAAAAAAGTACTAACCAAAAATCCGTACAGATGAAAATATATGACGACAAACACATTAAAAACGTAGTCTTTGTAGGCGCTCATAACAGCGGCAAAACTACCCTTGCGGAAACAATGCTTTTTGAAGCAGGCCTCATAAACCGTCGTGGCACGGTTGAAAATAAAAATACAGTTTCTGACTATCACGACATTGAGCACGAAAGAGGCAATTCTATCTTCGCTACTCCACTGCACACCGAATGGCGTAATTATAAAATCAACATTATTGACACTCCCGGTTTGGATGATTTTATAGGTGAAATTATCTCCTCCATTCGCGTGGCCGATACCATCGTTACCGTTTTGAGCGCCCAACAAGGCGTGGAAGTGGGCACAGAGATTATCTGGAATTATATCGATAAATACCACAAACCAACACTTTTTGTAATAAACCAAATAGATCATATTAATGCAAAGTTTGGTGAAAGTTTCAAGAGCATTAAAAGTTTGGTGGGCAATAATGCCGTGAAAATCCAATATCCCTTGGTTGTGGATGGTGCACAGTGCATAATTGATGTGCTGAAGATGAAAATGTACAAATTCTCCCCAGATGGAGGAAAGCCCGAGAAGTTGGAAATTCCTGAAGATCAAAAGGAATTGGCCAACGAACTAAATAATGAATTGATAGAAAAAGCTGCAGAAAATGATGAAACATTGATGGAGCTTTTTTTTGATAAGGGAACTCTGAATGAAGATGAAATGCGTGCCGGTATCAAAGCTGGAATGTTGAACCACGAGCTTTTCCCTGTGTTCTGTGTTTCTGCCTTAAACGATATGGGTACAGGTAGATTGATGGGTTTTATTGATAATGTAGCTCCGGCCGCTGCCGATTTAAAACCCGAACAAAGCACAGAAGGAAAAGAAGTAATTTCTTCAAAAGAAAGTCCCACGGCACTCTTCGTTTTTAAAACCGTTTATCAGCCCAATTTAGGGCAGATTACCTTTTTCAAAGTAATGAGTGGGGAAGTGCGATTGAACGATAAACTAATTAATTCACAAAACGGCGAAACGGAGGTTATTAACCAACTTTTCATAATGGACGGAAAGGAAAGGCAACCCGTCACCAAATTAACGGTTGGCGATATTGGCGCCACCCTAAAACTTAAATACACTGAAACCAATGATACTTTGGCTTCACCAAAAAATGTGATTGCCATAAAACCCATTAAATTTCCGCAGCCAAGAATTAAAAAAGCCGTATTTGCCGTAAATACAAAAGATGAAGAAAAACTCAGTGAGTCTTTAAAGAAAATCCATAGCCAAGACCCCACGGTTGAAATTTCCTTTTCAAAAGAAGCAAAACAACTCATTCTTTCCTGCCAAGGCGATCTGCATCTTGCCACTATTGATTGGACTTTAAACAATATTTACGGAGTGGAAGCACGTTTTGAAAAACCTAAAATAGCTTTCAGGGAAACGATTCAACGGTCATCGGCTTCAAATTATAGACATAAAAAGCAATCGGGTGGTTCCGGACAGTTTGCTGAAGTTCATTTAAAAATTGAGCCTTGGTATGAAAATATGGAAGAGCCGCAGGGTTTCAACATTCGAGGTAAGGAAGAGTTAGATCTTCCTTGGGGCGGAAAATTGGTTTTCTACAATTGCATAGTTGGCGGAGTAATAGACCAACGCTATTTACCTTCAATAATGAAAGGTGTTATGGAAGTAATGGAAGAAGGCCCATTGGTAAATTCATACATTCGTGATGTACGCGTGATGGTTTATGACGGTAAAATGCATTCGGTGGACTCCAACGATATTTCCTTTAAAATAGCAGGCGCGCATGCTTTTAAAGAAGCTTTTTTAAATGCAAATCCAAAACTTTTGGAACCCGTTTTAGAGCTTACCGTAAAAGTGCCCGAAGAAATGGTGGGTAACGTAATGACCGATTTACAGTCGCGCCGCTCAATGATTCAAGGAATTGAAAGCAACAATAATTATCAGGTTTTAAAATGCTTGACACCCGAAGCTGAATTGTATGGTTTTTCAACAGATTTGCGATCGTTGACGCAGGGTAGGGCAACGTTTAAATCTTCGTTTTCATCCTATCAGCCCGTTCCGGCCAATGTTCAAAAGGAATTGGTTAATCAGTAACCAATTAAAATAAATTCTTTTGCACATTCAAACTGTGACTATATTTGCCGAAAATTAATTTATGTCGCAGCGGGTTTCTGAAACTGAAACTTCCACAAAGGAAGAAATGGAAAATTTGAAAAAAGACGTTCCTAAAGTTGATTCCAACCAAGAAATCAATGCTGAAGAAATAGCTAAATGCATTGCTATTCTCGAGTATTTAAATAATAATACAGATCAAATATTCGAAATTCCAAAAGAACAGCGCACAGCTTTAATAAAAGCTTCAGGCCAGCTCTCAAGACCTGACCGCGATGAATTTTCTCGAAGAAAAAAAGATGCCAAAAAAGCCGAAAAGCGCAAACAGGCCAATAAAGACCGAACTGCCCGTAAAGAGACCGGAATCCGCAGCGCTCGCGAAAACATTGTCTTTGTTGCTCCAAAATTGCTCCAAACATCCGAGCTTTCAGCTAAAAAAGAACTGGAACTCGAAACTCCCCGTAACTGTTATGTATGTAAAACACTTTTCACAAAACTGCATCACTTTTATGATACCATGTGTACGGAGTGTGGCGATTTCAATTATGCAAAACGTTTTCAAACTGCAGATTTAACTGGGCAAGTTGCAGTTATGACAGGGTCGCGTTTAAAAATTGGTTATCATATTTCATTAATGCTGCTTCGTGCAGGTGCTACCGTTGTTGCTACAACGCGATTTCCTGCAGACTCCGCATATCGCTTTGCACAGGAAGAGGATTTTTATCAATGGGCAGACCGATTAAAAATTCACGGATTGGATCTTCGACATATTCCAAGCGTGGAAATTTTCTGCAATTACATTGAGCAGAAATATGAAAATCTTGACATTCTTATAAATAATGCTGCACAGACCGTAAGAAGACCTGCAGGTTTTTACCAGCATTTGATGGCAAGGGAGGAAATGCCTTTTGAAGAACATCCGCAGTTTGTTAAAGATTTGTTGCACGACCATATGAATTGTTTACAAGAATTGAAAACACTTACGGCAGACATTGGCAAAAACAAAAATCTTCCAGTAACTTGGCATGGTTCCGAACCCGGAATTGGTATTCGTGCTTCAGCAAAACTTTCGCAAATTCCGTATAGTTTTGACAATTCATTGAGTGCAAAAGAAGTTTTTCCCGAAGGAAAATTAGATGCCGATTTGCAACAAGTTGATCTTCGGAAAACAAACAGCTGGCGTTTAAGGCTTGGTGAA
This sequence comes from Aequorivita nionensis, assembly GCF_046352995.1. Taxonomy (GTDB): domain Bacteria; phylum Bacteroidota; class Bacteroidia; order Flavobacteriales; family Flavobacteriaceae; genus Aequorivita; species Aequorivita nionensis. The sequence continues at coordinate 2,698,976 of NZ_CP130281.1, forward strand.
ATTGAAACCACTGAAATGATTGAAGTTCAATTGGTAAACTCAATCGCTCCTTTTGTGCTTTGCAATCGTTTGGGTGAAATAATGAAGAAGGAAAATACAGGTAAAAAACATATTATAAACGTTTCAGCAATGGAAGGAAAGTTTCATCGTTTTTTTAAGGAAGACCGCCATCCGCATACCAATATGGCAAAAGCAGCGCTTAATATGTTGACGCATACAGCTGCTGGAAGTCTTGCAAAAGAAGGTATTTATATAAATGCAGTAGATACAGGATGGGTTACTGATGAAGACCCTGTAGAATTGGCGAAACGCAAAATGGAGCTACACGATTTTCAACCGCCTTTGGATATTGTTGATGGCGCCGCGAGGGTAATGGATCCATTAATTGATGGAATAAACACTGGAAAACATTGGAGCGGAAAGTTTTTGAAAGATTATAGGCCGATTGATTGGTAGTTTTTCAAAGAGCCAAAAATCAAGACCGCTTCGCTGAACGAAACAAGACTAAACTTGAACAATAATAAGAATGGATACTCAACAGCCTAACAACCCATTACACGGAATTAAACTCGCAGATATTCTGGAATATCTTGTGGAGTATTACGGTTGGGAGGTTTTGGGTGAAAAAATTAAAATTAATTCCTTTAACAGCAATCCTTCCATCAAATCGAGCTTAACTTTTCTTCGTAAAACACCTTGGGCGCGTGAAAAGGTAGAGCAACTTTATTTAAAAACCAAGTTTAAATAGCATCAGAAAATTCGTTCGTAATAAATCCGCCATTTCTTCGCCAAAAACCTATAAAAGGACGTAGTTTTGCAAAACTTCAAAAAATGGGGGTTTTATGACAGAGGCAAAGGACGCAATTCAAGAAAAAAAAACAGATAAAGAGCTGTATAGCTACCAAAAAGGGGCTATTGATAAGATATTTGACAAGTTTGAAACAGCTCCGGAGGATTATCATTTGCTATATCAGCTTCCCACTGGTGGTGGAAAAACCGTTATCTTTTCTGAAATAGTCCGCCAGTATTTAAAGCATCACAACAAAAAGGTGCTTGTAATGACCCACCGGGTGGAACTTTGCAAACAGACTTCAGAAATGCTTACAAGTTTTGGAGTAGTAAACAAAGTGGTGAACAGCACCGCAAACTTAGATGACCAAGAAAAGTACAGTTGTTTTGTTGCAATGGTTGAAACTTTGAACAATCGTTTGAACGATAACAAACTGGATATTTCAGACATTGGTTTGGTTATCATTGACGAGGCCCATTATAATTCGTTTACAAAACTTTTCAAATTTTTCGAGAAATCCTTTATTCTCGGGGTTACCGCAACACCACTTAGTTCCAACAGAAACCTTCCTATGAAGGACAATTATAAGGAATTGATTGTTGGGGAAAGCATACAATCTTTGATTGAAAATGAGTTTTTGGCGCAAGTTGAGGTTTTCCAATATAATATGGGCCTTACTTCATTGGAAATAGGCTCCAATGGTGATTATACCGTAAAATCTTCCGACGATTTATATTCCGCAGTGGGAATGTTGGATCAATTATATCAAGCATATTTAAATCATTCAAAAGGGAAGAAGACATTGATTTTTAACAATGGAATCAATACTTCCATTCAAGTGTATTATCATCTGAAGGCGGAAGGTTTGCCTATTATGCATTTGGATAATACAGCAACCAAAAAGCAACGTAAACAAATATTGCGATGGTTTCACGAAACGCCCGATGCTATTTTAACTTCCGTGAGTATTTTAACCACTGGGTTTGACGAACCTACCATCGATACAATTATTCTGAATAGAGCGACTCGCTCATTGACTCTCTATTTCCAAATGATTGGTCGTGGGTCGCGGATTTTAAACAACAAATCCAAATTTTCAGTAATTGATTTGGGGAACAATTACCAGCGTTTTGGCCCTTGGGAGGCACCATTGGATTGGCAGGCAATTTTCCGTTCGCCCGATTATTATATGGACCGCCTGTTGAGCGATGAAGACTTGGAAAGCACTTTTCGCTATGAAATGCCGGAAGAGCTTCGCGCAGAGTTTGCAAAAAGCAAAGAAGTTTATTTTGATATAAAATCCACCTATCAAGAAGCTACTTATAGAGGCGAATCTTCAAAAGTAGTGCTTGAGCGTTCCATTGCGCAACACGCTTATATTTGTATAGAAAACAGTGAAGATGTATATGATGCGCTTGGTTTGGCAAAAATGCTTGGCGATGATATAGATCATCGTATTGAAAAATATTCACAGTGTATCAGCAAAAGCACCCATAACTTTATTAGTTGGTTAAAAGATGATTATCGCTTAAAACTACGCAGTTACCTTCGCGATAATTTTGATACCGTTTTTGAAGAAATTCACGGTTATCCACCCGAAGATTAATCGAATATTCACCAACTTACAATTCACTACTTTTGCACTAAAGAACCTTCCATGGAATCATTCAACGAGCTAAACATTTCCAAACAAATGCAGTATGCCATTGCAGATTTGGGTTTTGAAAAGCCAACGCCCATTCAGGCACAGTCGTTTTCGGTAATTATGTCGGGGACTGATATGGTTGGGATAGCGCAGACCGGAACTGGAAAAACCTTTGCATATATGCTTCCTATTTTGCTGGATTTGAAGTTTTCAAAAGAAACAAATCCGCGCGTTCTGGTAATGGTTCCTACCCGCGAATTGGTTTTACAGGTTGTTGAAGAGATTGAGAAATTTGGAAAATACGCTTCCATTCGTGTAATTGGAGTTTTCGGCGGAACAAATATCAACCGTCAAAAAGAAGCCGTTGCAGAAGGAGCAGATATTATTGTTGCAACTCCCGGAAGGCTTTATGATTTAGTAGTTAGTCGTGCGCTTCAGTTAAAAGCCATTAAAAAAGTGGTAATTGATGAAGTAGATGTCATGCTCGATTTGGGCTTCCGTTTTCAGCTTACAAACATTTTGGAATTGCTGCCCACAAAGCGTCAAAATATTATGTTTTCGGCAACAATGACGGATGAGGTGAATGTTTTTATCCACGATTTCTTTATTGCGCCCACAACGGTTTCCGTGGCCGTTAGTGGCACACCCTTGGAAAATATTTCGCAGTTTGCTTATGCTGTTCCTAATTTTTACACAAAAGCAAATCTGCTGAAACATTTGCTTCAGAATGAAAAGGATTTCAAAAAGGTACTCATTTTTGTTCCGAATAAAAAAAGTGCCGATCTGCTCTTTGATATTTTGGATGAGTTCTTCGGAAGTGAGGTAGCCGTAATCCATTCAAACAAAACACAGAATTACAGAATCCGTTCCATAGAAAACTTTAACGCTGAAAAAACGCGAATCCTTGTAACGACTGATGTCATGGCACGTGGTTTGGATTTAGACCAAATCAGTCACGTCATCAATTTTGACGTGCCAAACTTCCCTGAAAATTATATGCACCGCATAGGTAGAACGGGAAGGGCAGAACAGGACGGAACCGCTATTCTGCTTTATACTGAAATGGAGCAAGATGCGAAAGCAGCCATTGAAGATTTAATGAATCTAGAGATTGCTGAACTGGAATTCCCCAAGGAAGTTGAAATTTCTAAAAAACTTACTTATGAGGAACAGCCACAAGTTGTAGAGATTAACAATCCTAACAATATGGAAGAAGTTGGTCCAGCTTTTCACGAAAAGAAAGAGAAAAACAAAAAGGAAAATCAGGGCGGTTCCTATAAGCGGATTATAAAGCAGAAATACAAAAAACCAAAAACCCGCGGTGATAAGAATTTCAGAAAAAATAAAAGGGGAAAATAAACTTTAAGCAGAAAGCAACCATCGACCAATCCAACCATCTAATAACCCAACAATCCCTTTACCCCTGAAGCCAAAAAGCAATCTTTTAATTATTCTTGCATTTTTCTCCATCTATGTTATTTGGGGATCTACATATTTGCTAAACAAAGTGGCGGTTGCAGAATTGCCTCCTTTCTTTTTGGCATCCATTCGTTTTACCACCGCCGGACTTTTAATATTTATTATTTCGAAAGCGATGGGCAAAAGCCTTGCTATTACCCGAAAGCAGTTTATCAATGCTTTTATCGTTGGCGTGCTTTTTCTTTCTTTTGGCAATGGAATCATTGTTTGGGCCTTAAAATATGTTGACAGTGGTTTTGCGGCTTTGGAAATTTCTGCACAGCCTTTGGTTGTTCTTTTGCTGATGTGGCTTTTGCAGGGCAAGCGAATTAAACCAATGTCATTGGTAGGAGTAGGGCTGGGGATATTGGGAATTTTCCTGCTCGTTGGTCAAAAACAAATTATCGCCAAAGAAGGTACTGTTTTAGGGATGATAATGATTTTTGCCTGTATGCTCAGCTGGGCTTACGGCAGTCTTTTTGTAGGCAAAGCAGATTTGCCTAAAAATTTCTTTGTGAATACAGGTTACCAAATGTTTACAGCGGGCATCACGCTCGCACTTGCCAGTTTAACTTTTGGCGAAAAATGGATTGTACCAAGTGAATGGGGACAGCCAGTGCAATTGAGTATGGTATTGTTGATTATTTTTGGAAGTATTGTAGCTTTTACTTCTTTCAACTATCTACTTAAAACAGTTTCCCCAGATAAAGTGGCTACTTCAACTTATGTTAACCCAATCATCGCTCTTATTCTGGGTTGGTATATTTTAGATGAACAAATTACGTTGCAATCAATAATCGCTGCGGCGGTACTTTTAACGGGGGTTTATTTTATAAATACCACTAAAACTACATTAACGATTCCTCGTTTTTCAGGAAAGATTAAAAGACGAAATAAACTCTAAAATTTTCTCAATTTTATTTTGTAGGAAAAATAGCCTGTTTTTTACAATTTAATGAACTTGCTTCGGCTTTACGATGGCTTTACGATGAAGTATAGAGATTATTATACCAACTCATAGCACTTAAACCCAATACTTCTAACCTTAGCTACAACCAGATCAGAAGGCACCTCTGGATTACATTCAAGGCGCAATATGCGTTCCCAGTTATCTCTATCAACACTAATATCCGTTACGCCCGGAAGATCTTGCAGCAGGACCTTAACAACGGTTTCCTTTAGTTGTGTGTCAATATTACTTCCAAAAACCATTACCTGTTGGTTTAAGGTAGTTGTTTGGTTGTGGTCAAGTGTGGTTAGTTCAAACATAACTTTTAGAAATTTGGTAAAACAGTCTGTTAAGAAAGCAGATAAACTTAGCTCTATATAAGTGAAGACGACCGAATCTTGTTTTTACTTTAAAGTGTTCAATTTTTTTATGAAAAAAGCCATCAACATATGTGATGGCTTTTATAAAACATTTTCAACAAAACATTTTATCGCTTACAACGATCTTTCCAACGCTCTTTGAAAACCGCTTTTTCCTCATCGGTCATATTCATAAACTTTTCCTTAATGCTTGCTTTTCCAAAGCCCCGTTTTTCACATTTTCCCGGGCCGCCACAGCGGAACCCACCAAAGAGTATTCTACTAAGTATAAACAACCCTAAAGCTTGCCAGTAGTTAATAGTGGTTGCGTTCAGTACCTCAGGTAGAATAGCATTCCATAAACTCATAATTATAAAGGGCAAAACGATAAGGAAGAAAAGCATTAATAAGCCTTTAAATATTTTCCTCATTTTCCAATTATTTGATTTCCGTTCCATAGTATTACTGATTTAATTCTTCGTATAAATAATTTAATTTTTTGCGTAAGTGTTTTACGGCATAGCCTTTTCGGCTTATAATGGTTTTTATGTTCTCACCGGTTTTATCGGCTATTTGCTGAAGCGTCATATCTTCAATTTCGTTCCAAATAAAAACTTCCCGTTGCTTTTCTGGAAGCTCTTCCAGTGCTTCCATCAACTCGTCCCAAAAATTTTCTTTGAAAAGTTCTAGTTCTGGGCTATTGCTATCGTCCAATAGCAACAATTCCTTAAAAACACTATCTTCATCACCGTTTTCATATACAAAATCTTCCAAGGAATCTGTTGTTTTTTTTCGATAGCGATCCGTAACCCTGTTGCGAGCCACGCGATAAAGCCATGCACCAATATTTTCCAAATCGGCCAAATTCGCAAAATTGCTCAACTGGAACCAAACATCCTGAAGAATATCTTCCGCATCCGCTTCATTCCGAACCCGTTTCCGAATAAATCCAGACAGTTTCCCTTCAAATTGCTGAATGGAATCATTAATAACACTGTCGTTTTGGTTACTCATTTTGGTTAGATAGGCGTCTTTATATTTAGGAAGACGAATGAAAAACTATTTTACTTTAAATAAAACGATTAAATTAATCTTTTGCTTTAACAATAAGCAATTTATCCTACTCACTATTAACAAAGCCTTAACCCGATACACTTACCACTATAATTACCTTTACGTAATTCAAAAATCTACTGGAAGACTCTTTTTCAGTAAAATTCATTCTTATTAAAATCAAAATATTCAATGGCAACAACAAAAACAAAAGCCTACGGCGTAGAAAGCGAAAAAGACAACCTAAAACCAATGGAAATAGAGCGTAGAGACGTTGGCGATGATGATGTAAAAATAAAAATTACTTATTGTGGTGTATGCCATAGCGATATTCATACTGCTCGAAACGAGTGGGGTGGCTCAAAATATCCTGTAGTTCCTGGTCACGAAATAATTGGTCACGTTACCGCTGTTGGTAAAAATGTAAAAAACTTCAAAGAAGGAGACGTAGTAGGGGTAGGCTGTTTGGTAGATTCCTGTCAGGAATGTCCCCAATGTAAAAACGATTTGGAACAGTTTTGTGAGAAAGGTGCAACCTTTACTTATAATAGCGATGATAAACACTTAAAAGGAAAACAAACTTTTGGAGGTTATTCCACGAGTGTAGTTGTAGATAAAGAGTTTGTTCTAAAAATCCCAAAAAACTTGGACGAAGCTGGCGCAGCTCCTTTATTATGCGCCGGTATCACTACTTGGTCTCCTCTTAGTCATTGGAAAATTAAAAAAGGCGATAAAGTTGGCGTAGTTGGGCTTGGGGGCTTGGGCCATATGGGGGTTAAATTTGCAAACGCTTTGGGTGCGCATGTTGTAATGATTACTACTTCACCATCTAAAGCTGACGATGCGAAAAAGCTTGGCGCCCACGAAGTGCTTATCAGCAAAAACGAAGCAGAAATGGCAAAACACCAAGGCACCTTCGACTTTATACTAAATACCATTCCAGTAGGCCACAAGATGGATCCATACATTGGTCTTTTAAAGATTGACGCCACAATGGTGCTTGTGGGTGCAGTAGAACCTTTAGAGCCCTTCCATGGCGGCGGGATCATTATGGGGAGAAAGCGTATTGCCGGCTCGTTAATTGGCGGTATAAAGGAAACCCAGGAAATGCTTGACTTCTGTGGGAAGCACAATATAGTTTCAGATATTGAACTTATCAATATGAAAGACATCAATGAAGCCTATGACCGTGTAGTTAAGGCAGATGTGAAATATCGCTTTGTTATTGATATGGCTTCGCTTGGCGATTAGCGATTAGCAATTAGCGATTAACAAGATTGAATTTTTTAGAATGTGATTCCTATTTAGGGGTCGCATTTTTTAATTTAGATGTTTTAGTGATAATTGTGGAACATCGGAATACCTAAAGTAGATACATTTATAAAAAAAGCTATTTGCTTAAAACAGAATCATATAACTGCTTTTAAAAATATTCTTAAGGCATCAAATACTTAGCGATTTCCGTTTTTCAATGTTTTGTTTATTTTTATATTCTTAAAATAACTATATTTCCTCAACATTATACTTAATAACGGCAACCTATAGTGATATTTCCTCAAACCAAAAAAATCCCCACGACTTCAAGTTTTTTCAAATATTCAAAATCATTACTATTACTTCTTGCATTTTTAGTAGTTCGTGTAGGATTTGCACAGTCTAAAATAGATAGTATATCCCAACAAATTGAAAGAGAGAACTCTTCTTCAGAAATAGCACACTTACAATTAAAGCGCGCCTTGTTATTTAATTTGAAAGAACGGGAAAAGGCAAGCAATGATATAGATGAAGCTTTTGAATATTTTAGTAACAATGGAGACAAAAAGGGGGAAGTAGATTGTTATATTTCCTATGGAAATTTACATTTTCAACATAGAGAACCTATAAAAGCTGCCCATTTTGATTCATTGGCAATTAAGTTGGCTGATGAAATTTCTTATAAAAAAGGAAAAGCAGTGGCTATAGGAAATTTAGCTAGAGAATTTATAAACACAGGAAATTTTATAAATGCTGAAACTCATCTACAGCAAGCCATTGTAGATGAAGAAAGCTTTAAACCGCAGGACAGGGAGCGCCTGGCAGAACTATATAACCGTTTTAGTATTTTACATGCGAGACGTGGTGACCATTTAAAAAGCTTGTCATTTATTGAAAAAGCAATGGAATATTCCAAAGGCATTAATGATAACTTATTGCTTTCCCGCATCTACATTAATTATGCAAACTCACTGTCTCGTTTATCCAGGTTTGATGAAGCTGTTAAAATCCATTTTAAGGTAATCCGCCTTTGCGAACAGACACAAGATACAATTGGTTTGCAGAAAGCTTATAACAATTTGGGAATTGCCTTTAGAAACGGCGGTGAATTTGACAAGGCAATTGCATATTACAGAAAAAGTTTTGAGCTCGGCAAAAAATCTAATGACTATAAGACCATGGGGCTCAGTGTTGTTAATATGGCAACTGTTTACAGCGAGAAGCAAGAATTTGATGGAATGGACACACTGTATAGTCAAGGAATTCAATATTTTGAAAAGGCTTCAGATTTAGGTGGTATAGCTTTCGCAAACCATAATTATGGAAACTTTCTAGTTATCAAGAAAGACTATGCTGAAGCAGACAAACATTTACAGAAAGCCTATGAATTGAGAAAACAAATAGGGGCAGATCTTATGGCGGCAAGCTCTTTATCCGTTTTGGGAAAATCAGCTATTGAGCAAAAGAAATGGAAAAAAGCTGAAGAATATTTGTTGGCTGCTGAACCTATTTATCAAGGCAAGAACCACAATGATAGAAACTTAAAAGAGCTTTATGGCTATTTAAAAGAGCTGTACATTCAAGAAGCCAATTTTGAAAAAGCACTTAATTATCAAACACAAGAGCTAGAGTTAGAGAAAACACTTTTCACAGAAAACGAAAAGATAAACTCTCTAAAAACTGAGGCTGCCTATGAAATGGAAAAACAAGATATGGAAATGGCCCTTGAAAGAGAAAAACAGGAACTTGCCAGACAACGAATCTTGTTAATTGGTGGAGGTATTGTGCTGGTTCTCATTTTAATCTCTTTTACCCTATGGCTGCGCAGAAGACAATTAAAGGAACGCCACCAGGCACAGATTATAAACTTAGATCAACAGCATCGATTGGATTTATCAAAATCATTAAAAAATTCAGAACAGCAGGAACGCAAAAAAATCGCCCATAAACTTCACGACGAAGCAGGCTCCATGCTCTCCATTGCCATATTGAACCTAAAACAATTGCAGGCTGATGTTTTTAAAACGGAGCGTAATGCCGCACAAAAACTGGAAACCACCCAAAAACTTTTGGTTGATATTAGCGATAGCGTTCGGAACATAAGCCATACATTAATGCCCGTTGCTCTTGACAAATATGGTTTAAAAGCTGCCATCCATGATTTAGTGAACGCCGTGAACACTTCCCAAAAACTAAAAGTGGAAGAAGTTCTGGAAGGTCTTGATGACACAAGCAGTTGGAGTGAGGATTTTAACCTTACCATATACCGTATTGTGCAAGAAGTGATGAACAACATCATTAAGCATGCGCAGGCAACAAATGTGTTATTGCAAGTGGTGGAATTAGAAGATTCGGTAACAATTTATATTGAAGACAACGGAAAAGGTATGGATGAAACCGCGACGAAGAACGGTATGGGTTTAAAAATGCTGAAAAGCAATATAGAATATTTAAATGGAACGATTGAAATAAATGGAAAAGCGAATACAGGCACCTTCATACTGGCTGAACTTCCCATTGAAAAAGCAAACTAAAAAATAATTGGACAACCTAACTATAACATAAAATCAAAATATTTTGACCCAAGAAGACCTCACTTCCCCCACAAATAAAATAAGAGTAATTATTGCAGACGACCACCCACTCATCATAAAAGGAATTTCTGAAATTCTAGAAAAAAACGAACGCTTTAATATCATGGCTACATATAACGATGGTATTGCATTAATGCAATCCACCTCATTGCCAGATACGGATATATTGTTGTTAGATTTAAATATGCCAAACAAAGATGGCTTACAGGTTTTAGAAGAAGTCAAAGCAATGAACCTCAATCTAAAAATCTTGGTGCTTACTTCCTATTTTTCAAAGGAGCTTGCAGAGCAATGCCTAAAAGCGGGTGCCAATGGCTATATTTTGAAATCAGACAATCTAGATATATTGGCAGATAATATTATGGAGGTTTTTGACGGAAAAAACGTTTTCCCAGACTTTTCTGTTAAAGCAGAAGAAGAGGCAAACGAGTTTACTTTTTTGGACGAATTTCTAAAAAAATACAACCTTACCAAACGCGAGGCTGAGGTAATACAAATGGTTTGCAAAGGCTATAGTTCTAATGAAATTGCAGATAAGCTTTTTCTTTCCAGCTTTACGGTTCAAACCCACAGGCGTAATATTTTCAGAAAACTAAATATTGAAGGCAATACTATTGCACTTTATAAATTTGCATCCGAACACGGTTTACTTTAACCATCAGCTTAATTTTCCAAAGCACCCTACCCATATTTACATCTAATAATAGGGGTAAGTATTTAATTATTTTAGCATAGTAAAAAAATTGCTCAAGCTGTTTTTTAAATACCTTTGGAGTAATAGTTGCATTGCTACTGCTTATCATTTAAATAAAGTTAAATGTTTAGACATCAGGGAAAAGCGAGAACATTTAAGCATAATCTTCAAATAGCTACTGTTTTATCATTTGTAGCTGGAATTGTAAACGTAACCGGTTTCTTGGCCATTCAACAACTCACTACCAATGTTACTGGTCATTTTGCCCTTTTGATCTTCGATTTTGAAAACTTTCAGTTTTGGACGGGTATAACATACCTGCTCTACATTCTTTCATTTCTCTTTGGTTCTTTTGTTTCTGGTTTTATGATAGAAAAATATAAAACGAACAAACGCCTCAACGTTTTTGTTTTGCCAACCTTAGTAGAGGTTTTTATGTTAGTGGCGGTTACAATATTTTACAATCTTACAGCTGTTAACTATCCACATATAATAGCTTGTTCCTTACTTTTTGCAATGGGATTGCAAAACTCCTTTGTCACCAAGATTTCAAATGCAGTGGTCCGCACCACACACTTAACTGGGCTTTTCACAGATTTGGGTATAGAACTTTCACAATTGTTTTTCCCAGAGATGCACCCGCATAAGCACAAAACGCTTGCCACCATCAAACTTCGAATATATATCATTTTGTTTTTCTTCCTTGGTGGAATTACAGCCGGATTTCTTTATTCAGGATTAAACTTTAAAGCCAATACCTTATTATTGGCAGCCTTAATATTGTTAGGAAGTCTCTTTTATGACGATTTTAGATTCCAATTAATCAGGGCGAAAAGAAAACGTAAACAGGCCAGGTAACTTCCTGTCACCTCAGTAACCTAACAAATGTTACACTGAGCGCAGTCAATGTGCAATGCAAGACCTTTTTGCTCCGAAGCTTTAGCATTGAAGAAACTATTAATAAAAACCTGTGCGTAGGCTTTGGTTTGTTGAAGTTTGGCATCTATAGAGCTTTTGTTTTTAATACACCTTAATGGCTTTATATTGTAAATATTGAATATAATCATTATCTTTGTAACTCGTTAATTTTTAATACAAATGGCAGTAGTTCACTTTCTTTATACTAAAAAAAATCCTTCAGGATTAGCGCTGTCTTTATCTTACCTACATGACGATATTTTTCTAAAAAATTCAAAAGAGTTTATTTATTAATCCCTGTTACGACTCAGAACAGGGCTACTCTTTATTATTCTCAAATTTTAATCTTTTTTCTTCTTAACACTACTGTTAGCATTCAAAAACAGGAGCTCAATATATTGCGCACTATTTTGAATGATTGAGTCAACAACTACATAATATTAAGAAGGAAATTCAAAAACAAAATAGTATGTCAAAAAATGTAATATTAACAACCGGAATATATGATATGATTAAAGATCATGTTCGAAGAAAAAAAGTAACCGCAGCAGAAGAAGAACTTTTACTTTTAGAATTAAAAAGCGCCGAACAAGTACTAAGGCGAGACTTACCAGATAACATTGTTACGGTAAACAAACGTGTGAAAATTAAAGACCATACCCAAAACAAAGAAAAAGAATATATGTTTGTGGCAACTTCTAAAAAAAACAACAAAAAAGGAAAGCTATCTATTTTATGTGATGTTGCCGTTGCCACAGTTGGTAGAGAGGTAGGCGATATAATAAATTGGCCTTTTAGGAATGGGGAAAGAAAACTGGAAATTTTAGGGGTTGAAAATATCTAACCCTCAATAACAAAAAAGAGTCTTTGTATAAATTAAACAAAGGCTCTTTTTTTTAGTGCATTTAATATACCTACAAGCCAAATCCCAAATCTCAATACTCAATGTCCAATATCCAAGAAGACATAACTCCCGAGCCACGAGTCAAAAGCCAAAAGCCAGAGTCAATGTTTCCCCACTCACCAATATTCACTATAATTAAAAAGATTACATTTGAAGTAGAACCCGCCCATTAGGTGGATAGAAAAAAAACTTAAGGCGCCACCCTAGACCATAAATAATCTGGCATTATTCAAAATTTTAATCTATTTAATATGAAGAAAGTAATAGGGATTTTAATTTTAGTATTTCTGAGCTGTGAAAAAGACGAGGGACAAAATTGGGAGGACAACAGGAGTAAATTCTTGGTAGACAAAATCTTTGATAATCACGATAATTTAATAGCAGAATATTTTTATGATACTGATAACAAGCTTATAAAAAAGGTTGTGACTGATAATCCTGGGGTATATAGAAGATGGGTTGATGAGTTTGAATATGAAGATGGGCGAGTATCAAAAATAATTCATGACGATCAAACATTTGATTTCGACTATGATATTTTAGTATTCTACAATACAGAAGGACAATTAGTTAGAAGCGAAATCAAAGTACATGATATAATAATTGAGTATTCAATTTTTCATTATGATGAGGAGCGGGTTAAAAGTGTTTTTTTTCAGGATGAGCTTGTATCCGTGGAATCCAACATTGAATATGACAATAATGGGAATGCCATCAAACATATTCATGTTTACCCTAAAATGGACCCTTTTGGGTTTCCAATTCCGGGGGAATTTATAGAAGTTGAAAAAAATTATGAATACGATAATAGACCGAAACCAAATTTTGGTCTTGACTATCTTTTTGCTTATAACCCTTTGCCCTACAATGAGTCTGGGGAATTAGAACGCGGGCTTTCCCAGAACAATATGAAAAGGGCAAATTACGAAACAACTACATGGATTTATACTTATAACGAATTTGGTTTACCAGAGACCATTGAAACTAGATGGGATGATATTCCGCTAGAGGAACCTTCCGTTATAAAATTGTCTTATCTTAAAGTGGAGTAAAAAATGATAAAAAAGGCAGGCAACCAGTCTATTGTATAGTTCTTTAATATCCTCATTAGCGCTTACGCCCCGCCTCTGTAGATACAGTCGAAGGATCAAAACACAAGGCCAAGATGTAGTTGTTTCTTTTGGCAACCCGCGCATCAGTTCTTTCCCTCTGCAGGAATACCCGATTTCGGAGCCAACATTTCCCCGAAAGGGGCCTAGGATACCTTTATTGTACGATCCCATATTTGAAATAATTTAGTTAGACATTATTTAAAAGCGTCACGGCCAAAGTCCTGAGCGTAGTCGAACCCCCTTAGTTAGCAGGAAAAATGAAATTTTTATATAAACAGTAACAAGGAGAAATAAACGAATAGAACTTTAAAACTGGAAAGTATGAAAAAATTCATAAACAGAAAACTTGGAAAACGGCTGTTTACAGTCACGTTGCTGCTAGGTATAATAACCTCGTTGTATGGTTATTACGGAATTAATTATAACAAGGATATTTTCACAAACAAAAAAATTTATGATGAAATGGCTGGTATAATTCCTATATTGATATTGGCCTCTTCATTTTTTTGTTTCTTACTGCTATAATAATAAGGCTATTTACAAAAAACACACCTCGCTGATCTGAAAGTTTATCTGGGCAATTAAAAAAATTAAATTCATATAAAATGATTTTCAGAGAAGCAAAACCAGAAGATATTACGCAGATTCAAATAGTAAGAAACGCGGTAACCGAAAACGCACTATCCAATCCTGCTTTAGTAACAGACGCAGATTGTTTGGAATTTATAACAAACAGGGGAAAAGGATGGGTTTGTGAAATAAATAAGCAGATTGTTGGCTTTTCAATAGCCGACTTAAAAGAAAACAATATTTGGGCGCTATTTGTCCATCCAAATTTTGACAAACGCGGAATAGGAAGAAAATTACATGACCTAATTGTGGATTGGTATTTTGGGCAAACCCAAAAAACCGTGTGGTTAGGAACAGCGCCAAACACTAGGGCAGAAAGTTTTTATAGAAAAGCCGGCTGGCAAGAAATAGGAACCCACGGAGAAGGCGAAATTAAATTTGAAATGACTTTCGACAATTGGAAATAATATGCTAATCGTACTTAAGCATTATTGTGAAAGTTTTAAATATATTGATGAGTGATTTATTCTTCTTCACTGTCCTCGTCAATCTTCCCAGACCTTTTATCTTTTCTGTATTCCCTTTCCTGAGCAGAGTTATTCTTTTCAGGATCGATAGGACTTTCTTTTGGTCTTTGTTTCTCTTTCTTCGCCATAATTTCTTTCTTTAAAGTTATAATACCTTAAAATTAGGCTATTTCAAAAGTTTATAGATTGGGTTTATCAAAAGTTTAATAATCTTGCGCAAATAAGAAAAAAGTTAATTTTAATAGTGCTTATTTCTTTTTAATGGCGCTATTTGTTAAGCAAAATCATAATTTTGGATATATTTAGAAACAAGAAACAAGAAACAAGAGCCAGCAGCTTATTCCACCCTTCCTCGTTGCAGTATGGCTTCAAAAGTCTCTCCCGGCCTATAATGTACCGCCGTTCCCGGCTCATCAGCAAACAAACGAAACCGTTTCGACTTTAATTTTACAAAACTACCGTCAACTGCTTCCACTCGAAAAATAACGAAGCCAATCAAAGCTTTCTTTCTACTGTTTGATGGCACGCAGTCCACAATCTTTCCCGTAACGGTTGCGCCTTTACGAATAATAACTCTGTTGTCTGCAATCACATCTTCATTACAATTTAACCGAATTGTCTTTCCGTCACGTTCCTTTTCTTCAGAACTTAAATCTTCTTGTAAGGTTACAAGAATTGCTTTTCCGGCAGGAACCTCAGCAGGGGTTTGTGGAACCCTACGTTCCATGTTTTTAGTTTCACTCTCCTTATTTTGTTTGACTGTATTCAGTTCTTTACTTTCAGTTCTGTCGTTTACAATAGTTTTTACCTTGTTGCTCTTCTCTTTGGGTTTGGATTTTTCCTTTGGGGAATCAGCAATACGTTTATACATCTCGCTTGGCGACTCATCAAAATTACCTGTAGTATTTACTACGGTTTCCTGTGGTATCTCCTCCACAGGATCTGACCAGCCAGAAGCGATGGTGGTTTCTGGTATCTCTTCTGTGTTGTTGCTATCAGACCCTTCATTCCAAAGCAATAGGATGGCACATAAAAGTATAGATGCACCAAGAATAAGTATGGGTCTATTAATTTTATTAAAATTGGGAACTTTGAAATTTGCTGCAGTTGGAACCCTGAATCTTCCCGAAATCGATTTTGCGCGTGACAAAATATTGCTTACAGAGATGATTTCATTTCCCTTTTCCGGCACTGTAAAAACTTGTGATGCTTTAAGCACTTTAGTAAGTGTGGTCTGATCTAAAAGCGCCCCATCCAAACATTTCTCAATAGCAGATTTCATTTCTCGGGCCGTCTTATATCTTCTGTCTGGATTGCGCTGAAGTGCTTTGAAGATTATTTTCTCAAGTGAATCTGGAACAGTTGGGTTTTCACGTATTATTGATTCCGGCTGCTTCTCCAGTTTGTCCTTCATCAATCGATAATCAGTGTCACTATGAAAAGGTGTGGTGCCGCATAGCATTTCATACAGAATATTGCCCACTGCATAGATGTCAGTTCGTTCGTCACCTTCGTGGCCTTGTATTTGTTCTGGAGCCATATATTCCAGCGTTCCAACAGATTTGCCATGACTGGTAATGCGTTGCGCATTGCGCATTCTCGCAATGCCAAAGTCCATTATCTTAACCTCTCCATCTTCATTAATCATCACATTGGCAGGTTTAACATCGCGGTGAATAATACCTTTGCGGTGCGCGTGGTACAGCCCATCCAGTAGTTGCACAGCAATACTGGCAGCGAGCTGATATGTAATTTTTTTATGGACAGCAAGCCAGTCTTCCAGCGTTTTACCTTCCACGTATTCCATAATCATCCAATAGGTGTCCTCCTTAGGAATGAAAGAATAAAGATGGGTTACGTTTGGGTGATTTAGTTTGGCTAATGCATGGGCTTCTGCCTGAAAGCGTTCTCCTAAGCTCTCTTCTTCTGATCCTGAATTCCGATGAAGTTGTTTTATGGCTACTAATCTGTCAATCATGGTATCTTTTGCCAGATAAACCATTCCCATTCCGCCTTCGCCAAGCTTTTGAATAATTTCATATTGGCTACCTTGTCCGCTCATTATAGTATATTTTGTTCTTTTGTCATTTTAGGTGTCGATTGAACGCCTGTTGAAAAAGTAATCAACAAAGCCGAAAAGTTGTCAGAGACCTTGCGAGCTGTTGCTGTTGCACTTAAACATTCCAACGCAAACTCAGGCCGTTTCATTAAAAGTAATTCTTCAATATCTTCGTCGCTGAGAGCATCATAAACCCCATCAGAGCAAAGAAACAAACGATCGCCTTCCAGTATCTCCCATCCATCAGCCAGAATTTGAGGTTGTATTGTTGGGGTAGTGCCTAGTGCCTGCAAGAGGACGTTTTTCATTGGATGCTTGTCCCTTTCTTGTTCTGTAATCTCACCACTTTCATACATTTGGTTCACTAAGGTGTGGTCTTTACTTAGCTGCATTAGGCTACCATTCCGTAACAAATAAACACGGCTATCACCAATATGCCCTATATAACAAACATTTTTATGAATAATCACCGAAGTGGCCGTGGTGCCCATTCCTTTTTGTTCAGAATTTGAATTACCAGCTGCAACAATCGTTTCGTGCGCCTCCGTATATGCTTTATGAAGCAGTTTGCCAGGAGATTGCTGTTTCCATTTTTTCAGACAATAGTCAAGTAAAAGATCACATGCCATCTTGCTTGCCACTTCGCCCGCATTGTGTCCTCCCATACCATCAGCAACTACAGCAATAAGATTATGGTTGTCATTTTCTGGAAATGAAAAAGCGATGGAGTCTTCATTGTGGTCGCGTACTGGTCCAGTTTCTGAAACTGCATATACTTCACAAAAAATACCTTTACTGCTACGACTGCTCTTCGTTGAATCTACAGTTTTATTGTTATTTGAAAATAAAAACCTCATACTTAATATTGTTAATTGTTATGTTGCTGTCTTCCACCAGTTTTTTTAAAAAATCTGGTGGAAATAGTGACAGTAATCATAAAAAAATCGGTTAGTTTAAAATGATTGTTATTTAATTACTTGCTGGCGCCCCATTAATTCCATTACATATTTAATAGGAACGGCAAAACTAATTGAGGTGCCGGGTACCCATTTACCTGCGCTATACACACCCACTACGCGACCCTTTTCATCAAACATAGGCCCGCCACTATTACCACCGCCGGTAGAATTGATCGTAAGTTGATAATAATCACCGAAGGTGGATTGGTAATCATCAATCTTGCTATTTTTTTCAGAACCACGCACCATTCTTCCAACGTTTCCATTGCTAACTGTGGGAACGGGAACAGATGTGATTTCTGCATTGGTGTTAAATACATCTTGAGAACGCTTTAGAACCAATTGCACGGGTGCAATACCGGGGTATCCCATCACAATTGCTGGATCGCCCGGCTGAATTTCATCATAACTATCATAAAGATCAACTTTTGGTAGAGCTTCAGGCAAATCAATTTTAATCATCGCTACATCATGGGTAGACGAGATACGGACAATCTTTGCAGGAGTTCTTTGTGAGTTATTGGCAAAGGTTACGTCAAGATACGTATTCACACCTGTGTATCTTTTATCGTTGCCAGGAACCCAGTCGCCAACCATTTCTTGAGTAACGGTTTTATCCCAAGCCGGTGCATATTGCCCATTCTGATTAGGCTCTACAAGCACCCCAGGAAAAGCATATTGCTGAAAATTAAACCTAGTAAGCCAATTAGAAGCCACGTGTCTATTTGTAGCAACAAAACCCCGTTCGTCCACAACAAAGCCACTGCCACTGCCTGCACTGGCAATTAGATCAAGTTCTATGCCCTGCGCATTACCAAGTGCCTTGAGATAATCGCCCTTTGTTACTAACAAAGGCACAATTGCTCCCTGCTCATTTTGACTATAGGCAGCACGATATCCAATAATTTGTTTATCCTGAAAAACAGGATAATACACATGATACATCTCCTCACTGGATGCTGTATTTGTAAGTTTCCAGGCCATCTCTATATATACCACTTTTTCTTGGTTAGCCTTGGCTATTTCGGTGGGGGTAAAGGTTGTTTTAGGATCAGTCACATGAACAATTTCCTTTACCTTCTGATTTTTAAACAATATATAACCGCCTGTTGAAGCAAGCAGTAAGATTGCAATTACTGTAATTATAAGTCCAGTCTTACTTTTCTTTTCAGATTCACGAATCATATGCTGCATAGTATTCTTGCCGATACCTTCTTTTACTGGTGGAGTTTTCTCTGAAGTGGCTTTTGGCAAATCAGTAGCTGTATGTATTTTCGTTTCTTTTGCCACGATTGGATCGATGACACGGGTCTTTTTGATATGAGATTGCGGACGCGGATCAAGATCAAACTCAAAGGAAGGACCGTCTTTCCCAAGCTTTACAATGTCACCGGCAAAAAGTTCGGTTCTACCGGTAGTGAGCACATCATTTACATATGTTCCGTTTTTGCTCTGGCTGTCATAAATAAAAAAACGCTCAGAATTTGTGCTATCCTGAATTATGCGACAATGATCACGACTGATAGTATCTTCCTTAACAGGATCAAAGCTTACATTGTTTTCCAATCCACGACCTATACGAATTTCAGGATTGTTTTCAACTGAAAATTTTTCTACTTGCCCTTTTTTGGAGCCTGTGATGTGACGAATTAACAAGGAAATTTTTTGCTCGTTCATTATGTTAGTTTTAATTGGTTAAAAAGAAATTAGTTAAAAGTTGATAATGATGTTTAACTATTATCGCCTTATAATCATATATCGGAGAAATGCAAAATTGTCATCATATCCAATCGATAATCTTGAAAAAATTTTAAGAAACAAGAACCAAGAAACACAGAAACGGTAATCTATTTTGATTTATATTTGATACTACACTTTGAACTAGTCATTTAGAATAAAATTTAGGAAATCAACTTAAAAACACACGGTATGGCACTTATCAATCCTCATATCAACTTCAACGGCAATGCCGAAGAAGCCTTCAATTTTTATAGATCTGTATTTGGTGGAACATTCGCTATGATTATGCGTTTGAAGGATATGTCAAGTCCGGAATTTCCCGTGCCAGAAATTGATGCAAACAAAATAATGCACATTGCATTGCCTATTGGCAAGAATGTATTGATGGGCAATGACGTTCCAGAAAGTATGGGCAAAGTAAATGAAAACGAAAACAGGTCTAAAATTTCAATTAGTGCGGAAAGTCGTGAAGAAGCGGATAAATTATTTAACGGCCTTTCAGCTGGCGGAACTATTGAAGTGCCAATTGCTGATAGTCCTTGGGGGTCTTATTTTGGGATGTTTAGAGACAAATTCGGTATTGAATGGATGGTGGATTTTGACCCAAAACACAATGGAAAAGTATAGGCAGTAGACAACAAGCGCGCGCAAAACTTAACATCAAAAAAACCTTTATCAAGATTAATGTTAAACAATATATATTTTTAATTGCCAACCAAGGTTTTATGCTCCCTGATTAAAGATGACTGAAACTGTTTTAACAAACTCTAAAAGATAACCCATGAGAAAAGCAAAAAGTAATCTTTTAAGAAAGCTATTTGATAACTTAAATAAAGAGGTTAAGGAATACAATGTCTCAAACAATACTGCTGCAAATATGTACAGTAGAAGAAAGTTTATTGGCGATACAACCAAAGGAGCGATTGGGGTAGGAATAGCAATGAGCTTACCTTCTTTAATTGTTTCCTGTAAAAATGAAACTAATGAAAAAAAACCTATCAAAATAGGTGTTGAAACAATTGATGATGTTGTGTTGGATATTGCCATTCTTGGCGGAGGAATCGCGGGTTTAAATTGTGCCAATCATTTATTGAACTCAAATCTAAACTTCAAAGTATTTGAAGGCAGTAGGAGGCTAGGGGGCAGAATCCTTACCCATTATAACGATTCGCTTGGGTTGGGTATTTTCCCAGAGTTTGGTGGCGACTTTATAGATTCCAATCATGAAGATATGCTTGCGCTAGCCAAGGAATTCAACCTTGAGTTTATTGATTTGGTGAAGGAACAAGAATCAAAAAAACTCATCAAAGATGTTTATTATTTTGATGGTAGGCTAATTTCAGAAGAGGAAATAATAGAAGAATTCAAAAAAATCACAAAAAAAATAACAATAGATAAAAATTCACTTGGCGAAAACTATGACACCCCAGAAGCCGAAGCTTTGGATAATATTGCACTAAGTGATTATATAGAATCTTTAGACTGTGCAAAATGGCTGAAAGAGCTTTTTAATGCAGCCTTTATAGCTGAATACGGCTTGGATTGCTCTGAACAATCTACCTTGAATTTTCTGGATATGATCGACACTGATACTAGGGAAGGATTTAAGGTTTTTGGCGAAAGTGATGAACGTTTCAGAATTCACGGAGGAAACTCAAAAATCATCGAGGGTTTAGTTGCTAAAATTGGAGAAGATAAAATAGAAAAAAACTATGAAGTTTCAGAAATCAATGAAACGGAAAATGGCATTTACCAAATTAAGTTTTCCAATAATAAAGAAGTTTTAACAAAAAAGATTGTTTGCACAATTCCGTTTACTTTATTGCGTAAAATAAAATTGAACCTTAAAAATATTTCAACCGAAAAAAAAAGATGTATTGATGAGTTGGGTTACGGCATGAATACAAAGTTGGTGTTGGGTTATACAGGAACACCTTGGTCAGAAAAGCCAAATAATGCAATGGGTTATCTATTCCATAAAGATATTGTAAATGGTTGGGACAGCAGTTATAACAGAACCCCAGACAACAACAATGGAGCTTATGTTTGCTATTTTGGGGGTGCTTATGCGCTAAATCTTGATAAAGAATCATTTAAAAATAAGATGGCGCCGCCCACCCACAGTTGGAAAACCGAATTGCCACAAAAGACAGTCACTAACTTTGTAAATGAATTGGACAAAGTATTTATAGGCTCAAAAGACAAATTTTTAGACAAGCACGTATTCGTAAATTGGATTGATTATCCCTATGCAAAAGGAAGTTATTCCTGTTATAAAGTAGGGCAATGGTCAACCATTTCTGGATTAGAGATGGAGCCCGTTGGGAATTTCTATTTTGCAGGGGAACATTGCAGTGTAGATTTTCAGGGCTTTATGAATGGCGCTGCCGAAACCGGAAGGACCGTTGCAGAAAACCTTATGCAAATAACTACTAAAATCCAAGCGCCTTCAAGTGTAAATAGTTAATAGTTGTTTGCAAGCTGAACATATAATATTTCTATTTCCGAAAGAGAAGAAGTGTTCACAAAGAATTCACCACCACAAATCTAAGGCGGGCAAAATAAACAAACCACATAATGGCAAACGAAATAAAAAACCAACAGGATATACTGGTAAAGCTGAACATAGCAGCTTTAAACCCTATGCAAAAGGAAGCCATTACAGTTATTGAAAAAACAGCAAATACCATATTGTTATCGCCTACTGGCACTGGGAAAACATTGGCTTTTTTGTTACCCATAATTAAAAATTTAAATATAGATAACCCCGAGGTACAAGCTTTGATAGTTGTTCCCACGCGCGAACTTGCCATACAGATTGAACAAGTAGTTCGGAATATGGGTTCAGGCTTTAAGGTGAATGCAGTTTATGGCGGTAGAGCCAAGAGCAAGGATAAAATAGAATTGAAACATATACCTGCAATTTTGGTTGGTACACCGGGTAGAATCCTGGATCATTTTGACGATGACCGATTTTCAAAAGCCAGTATCAACACCTTAGTTCTGGATGAATATGATAAATCACTAGAGATAGGTTTTGAAAGCGAAATGATTGAAATATTAGATTCATTACCTGCTGTAAGTAAGCGAATATTAACATCTGCTACACAGGGAGTTAAAATTCCAAATTTCGTGAAATTCAACAAGCCAATTGTGTTAGATTATTTATTAGAAAAGGTTGACCCAAAACTGACTGTAAAAACAGTAATCTCAGATGATAAAAACAAACTGGGTACATTATTACAGCTTTTGCGTCACTTAGGAAATCAACCCGGGATCATCTTTTGCAACTTTAGGGACAGTATTGAAGTGCTAAGTAATTTTCTAAATGAAAACAATATAAGTCATAGTTGCTTTTCGGGAGGAATGGAGCAAAAAGACAGGGAAAGGGCGCTTATAAAATTTAGAAATGGCACTAGTCAAATATTGGTTGCCACCGATCTTGCCGCTAGAGGTATTGACATTCCCGAATTAAAATTTATCATTCATTATGAACTGCCGCATTCGGCTGTAGAATTTACACATAGAAATGGAAGAACTGCACGGGTTAACGAAAAAGGGACTGCCTATGTGCTGAAATGGAAAAATCAGCTATTACCAGAGTTTATTGAAAAAAAGGAACCCGTAGAAATTCCAAAAGCAGCTTCACAAGTAGCCGAATTATGGGAAACGCTATTTATTTCGGGCGGAAGGAAAGATAAAATTTCCAAAGGCGATATTGCTGGGCTATTTATTAAACAGGGAAATATAACTAATGAACAATTGGGTGCTATAGAGTTAAAACAGGATTGTGCGTTTGTGGCTGTTCCGTTAGCACTTGCAAATCAGTTGGTAAGCACGTTGAACAACAGTCGCCTTAAAAAGAAGAAGGTGAGAATCTATATTCTTTAATCAATCTATCTTCTGATTATTTGTTGAAAATCAATAGTTTAACATATTATAGGGGCGAGAATGGTTATTTAAAGTTACATTTGCCTAATAAACGATTTAGTAAGCTTATCTTTTTTTAATCTCCACCAAATTTTAAATAATTCTTCGCTTTCTACTATACTTTAATAGTCGTAGTGCAACAGGCGTTTTATGGCAAAAACTAGCAGGATTAATAACAATAGTTCTCTCCAAAAGTTTTCTTCATAAGCAATTCGCTAAACACAGCGCCATTCTTTAACCAATGTTAAACCCTATGTTTTTGGGACCTATTCTTGGTTTGGGCATGTTAGCAATTGAACAAATGAGTAAAAACATCCATAACCCAAGATTTTCGAGAGAAATAAATTCCACCTTTTCTAAAACATTGCGGAGCAAGGTAAACGCCTATTTTAAAACCAATGCCATCAGCAGAAATGCCAATGCAAATATGGTAACGAAAACTGTCGTTATGCTTTCCTTCTTTTTTGTGCCAATCATTCTACTATCTTCGGGCTTAATTACTTCAGTATGGGCCCTGTTCACAGCCTATTTGGTAGCAGGGTTTGGGATGTCTGGAATAGGGATGGGCATTATGCACGATGCTATTCACGGGTCTTATTCCAGAAACAAAAACGTAAATACCATCTTGGGGTACACCTTTAACCTTATAGGCGCGAATGATGCGGTATGGAAAGTGCAGCACAATGTTTTGCACCATAGTTTCACAAACATAGAACATGCAGATGATGATATTAACGCGCCGTTCTTTTTAAGGTTTTCGCCCCATGCAAAGCACTATTGGCTCCATCGGTTTCAACATATTTATATATGGTTTTTTTACGGAATATCCACCATATCATGGATTACCACAAAAGATTTTGTGCGCCTTACACGCTATAAAAACATGGGGTTCTTTAATAAAAAACACGAATTCAAAAAGGTGCTGGGCTCTATGATAGGGTGGAAGCTATTGTATTATACATACGCATTGGCATTACCAATGATTATAGTGCCACAAGCTTGGTGGCTAATATTGCTGGCCTTTCTTAGTATGCATTTTGTTACCGGACTTTTGGTGAGTACGGTTTTTCAAGTAGCCCATATTATGCCTGAAAATGAATTTCCACTTCCCGATAAAGAAGGAGATATGAGTGACGACTGGTATAGTCATCAATTTAACACAACCACTAATTTTTCACCCAAAAGTAAATTTTTATCTTGGATGATAGGAGGGTTGAATTATCAAGTGGAGCATCACGTTTTGCCAGATGTATGCCATATACATTATAAAAAATTAACCAAAATTGTAGCCGAAACTGCCGAGGAATACGGTATGGAATATCACGTAAAGAAAAATTTTGGCCTTGCAATAATGACCCATATTAAAATGCTTCGATTATTGGGTAAAAAGCAAACCGTTATTGGACAATAAAGAACAAACAATAAATTATCAATTTAAAAACTAAAAACAATGTTTAAAGGATTTATAAATAAATTAATGAATACTAAAAAAGTAAATGTAATGAAAGAAGGTACAGTAAAATTTTTCAATGAGGCCAAAGGTTTTGGCTTTATAAAAGTAAAAGACTCGGAACAAGATATTTTTGTCCACTCAACCAATCTAATTGACAACATTCGTGAGGATGATAAAGTACAGTTTGATGTGGAACAAGGAGACAAAGGTCTTAGCGCTGTAAAAGTAAGATTGCTATAACGGTCTTAAAGCAAACAATGAAAGAAACCATCTTAACTGATGGTTTCTTTATATATATCAAAATGCATTTAGGGAAACTAACATATGATTGGGCAAATGGCTGAAAAAAAAGATTTTGACTTCACATTTACCACCATGATGAAATATTTTGCTTGAGTATGAGGCATTAAGCAGATTATAGCGGTGCAAAATATGATAGAGATTTCTTCATGGCTTTGGAAGAAGCCAAAAACAAAAACATATTTTCATAGCCGATAGCCTAAATATTAAAAAGGAATCAAATTACTGGATATAGCTTTAATGATTGAACAATTTCCAAGCTCTTGGCCTCCCTATGGCCCTGAAATAGTAATACGCAACCCAGAAGCTCATTTTAAACTTATATCACAAAACAGGATAGGTTAGACTATATCAAAACCATTGCCACTTTAAAAAATTACTCGCTATTAAAGTGAAACAAATACATTTTCTTCGATATTAAACACTACTTTCGCGGCCGCTAAAGAAATAAGTAAATGAAACGCATCAACGAATACAAAAAACTTTTTGGGATTGAAAAGGAAATAGAGCTAAAAGCCTTAAAAACAAGTTACCGTAACTTGGTTAAAGAGTGGCATCCAGATAAGTTCCAAGATGGAGATGCACTGAGGGAAGAAGCCGAAGTGAATAGCCGGAAGATTATTGATGGTTACCATTTTCTAGTAAGTATTGCCCCAGAAACAAAAGCGGCAAACCTGGAAGAATACACAGAGACTATTAATAACTCAGGCATTGCCGATTTTCAACACAAAGGAATGTTGCTTGAAATTACCTATTTGGACGGCAATACCTATGAATATTTTGGTGTTAGCAGACAAGTTTATATAAAAATGGTAAACAGTGATAAACTGAACCGTTTTGCAAAACGTACTATTTATCCAAATTATCTTTACAGAAAATCTAAACGAACCCTTGAATATGCTTAAAATATCAAAATGATATTTAAAATAGGTTAAGCTCAATAAGTTAAATTTTAAAATGGAAAAAATCAAAAATTTTTCCCAAAACAACAAGCAGTCTTAAAAATATTGTCATAGATTTGCACCTATAATTATGAAAAACTTTCGCTCAAATAACATTTGTAAGATGCACAGAGAAATCTCTGGGGTATAGGGCGATTATATATAAATTATAAAAAGCGTTCCTCCCCAAAGAGGAACGCTTTTTTCGTTTAAAAACTATTGAAAATGACAAATCCATCACATTCCAACTTTAATAAATGCAATATGATTAAGCGTATTCGCAAGCACATACCCATACCTCAAAGTGAATAATAAAAACATAAAGACAGTTTTAAAATCCCTTTGATAAAGACAAAATCAAAGGGATTTTTTTATACCACAATTTAAAATGAAAAGAGTTTTCGCCATCAAATTAGAAAAGCAAATTGTGCTTACCGAGCTTAAAAGTTATACATATGTATTTCTGGGTTCTTTGCTATTATCAATAGCCTATGCCTTACTCATCATTCCACATCATATAGTGCCCGGTGGCATCTTGGGCTTAAGTATTGTCATCAAAGAATTGACAGGTTTTTCCGTAGGATGGATAGCTTTATTGATAAATATTCCGCTGCTATTGTGGGGCACCAAGGTTTTGGGAGCCAAAACAGGAGTCAAGACCTTGTTTTCAATGGTGTTGGTTTCTTTTTATATAGACCTAATAACTTCCCTAACAGCAGGAAGGGTCTTTATTAATGATGTATTAATGTCATCCGTGTTTGGTGGGGTAATCATTGGCGTTGCAGTAGCTATTGTGATGAACGCTGGCGCCACCACGGGAGGGAATGATATTTTAGTGCGAATTCTTTCTACAAAAATAAGATTGCCTTACAATCAGCTTATCTTGATTGTGGATGGTATCGTAATTTTGTTGGGAACACTTGCATTTGCTGATTTTACGATGGCAGCTTATAGCATTGTGGCCATAGTTGCTATCAGTAAAACGATTGAATATTTTATGAAGAAATCTGTCCAAAATAAAACTATTTTGGTCTTTTCAGATAAAAACCTTTTGATCCAGGAAGAAATCCTCTTAAACAGAAAAAATACGGATGGTATTTTAAAATTGATTCATCACGATAGTAATGAAAAGATGATTCTAGTAACAAAAAATACTAAGAAACTTGATGTGGTGAAGGATATTATTTATAAAATTGACCCAAAAGCATATATAACTGTTTTGGAGTCTAACAGTCTTGGTACTAGTTAATAATTTGAAAGCCACTTTCTTATATATACAAGAAAGCGGCTTTCGCTAATTCAGATAGTTAGTCTGGTTATTTGGTTATGTTTTTAATCAGTTGTGAAGGTTCCTGCAATAACCCCTGAAAATTTCATATTATAGCTTGTCCCGGCACTGCCATTAATTGCTATTACAACATCCTCAAAAGTTATGGTGCAAGTTTTATTTACAGCATCATAATTACTGATATTTATATTTCCAGATTGAGGAAAATCATTATTACTATACGGAATTCCATTAACTCCGTAATCTACTTCAATTCCAATAGGGGCGAGCTCTTGGCTTGATGACCACCATTTTACTTCATAATCACCGTTGGCAATTCCGTATCGCACATATAGTCTGATTCTTGTATCACTATATCCTGAAGGAGGTGTATTTGAAGAATATCTATCTCCAATTACAATTCCAGTGAAATTATCACCTTGAATTGTAGTATCATACATTTTGAAAACAGTAGGATCTATAAAAGGAAGAATACCATTATCACCAGCCGGAAGTTGGCTATTTGCGAAATCTATTTCAACAGTATCTGTTGTAATAAGTATTGGGTCTTGGTTACCTCCACCATTACCGTTACATTCTGGGCCAGCGTTTTCAAGACAAATAGCCATTCTAGATCCGCCGTCTGGAGAAATGAACTCCCCACTTTCCGTTTCGCCATTTTCCCATTCCACAAAATATGAGTATTGGGTGTTTTTGGCTAAAATAAATGTTGCTGTATTGCAATCTTCAAAGGTTATGTAATTACCGTCCTGTCCTAATAGCCTAACGGTATGACAATTTATATGTGACTCTTCGTTTTCTACATCGCGAGGGGTGCTTAGAAAACCTTCGTAAACAGAAGCACATAGTCCGCCGTTAGATTCATAATGAGCATTTAAACCACTCAAGACAGTATTATTTATAGTGATCGTCGCATTACAGCTTTCGTTATGTGTAAAATATACAGATGATTTTGATTTGCTATCATGGTATGCTTGGTTGCTTTCAGGAATAGTCATACTTGTTCCAGAAATAGTAATGGGATTTCCATCAATATAAGTACCAGTAACAGAAAAATCGTAACCTTCTGAGGTTTTAGAAAGAGTTCCTATTAAATCTGAAGTATCGCTAAACAATCCATACGCATAGTTTACCGATAATCTTAAAGTACCATCAATAGACTCTAAGTTACCTTCAAGGCTTCCTGAAATTAAATTAAGTGAAAATGTACCGTCAGTAGAGGTTCTAAAAATTCCTTCCAATGAATTGTAGATACCATCAGCATCCATCTCTCCATTAAAGTCGCCTTCATAATTTTCTATTTCTGTGCTTGTATTACCACCGTCGCCATCATCTTTTTTGCAGGAAAAAAGAGTGATGCTTGTAAAAAATAGAAGTGCAATCAATTTTGTTGATCTCATAAGTTGTTTCTTTTAAAAGATTTAAATTTTGGTTAAATAATTAATTGAAACAAAACTATTGGCTAGCCATGCTTTATGAAATACTTAATAAAGGGTATTTTTTTTGGAAAAAGAATTCCTCTTCAGCTATAAAGCTAAAGAGGAATTTTTTAAAGATTTTTTACTTTTTAAAAACTAGCTAAGCCAACCATTTTTAGCGGCGCCTTTGCTGTAGAAATATTCAAATATTGCAATAGCAATAACTATAAGAGGCATAAGCAGTGATTGGGGACCCATTTTCTCAACAATATCCATTGCGAACATCCAGTACAATTGCAGTACCAGCACAGCAATTAGGGAAAGCATAAACACACCTACTGCCGATTTTTTTCGCATCAGTAGCAACAGACTTGCCAATAGCCCAGTAATAACTGCAAGACCATACAAGTACATATTCCAAGCGGGCGCATTGGCCATAATCTCTACTTGCTCCGGAGGAAGGGAGTCTCTTATTTCGTCGGTCATTAGGAAATATTCATAAAGCCACATATAAACGCCTATAATATTCCATAAAAGTGCGAGCACGGCAATGATCCAAAAGGCCGTGTTTGGTTTTGGTGTAGTAGTCATATTAAATTGGTTTTAAGGTTGTTGCCATAAATGTAGGCAATTTTATTTACTCTATCAATCGCTAATTATGCTTCCGTATTTATTCATTGCTAATTGTTCATTGTATATTTACTTTTCTAAAAACAAAAAACAATGACCCCAACTATTCCAAAAGCTGCATTTGATTTCCTTTTAAAACTAAAAAAGAACAACAACCGCGAATGGATGCAGGAGCATAAAAAAGAATATCTGGCAAATGAAAAAGCTTTAAAAGAATTTTATGCAGCTGTAGAAAAAGGCCTGAATGTTACCGATGAAATTGCAACAACCAAGATTTTCAGAATAAACCGCGACATCCGCTTCAGTAATGATAAAACGCCGTACAACGTGCATCGCAGCGTAAGTTTCAGTAGGGCAGGAGCCCAGCGCCGGGGTGGTTATTACTTGCGTTTGGAATCAGGGAACAGCTATATGGCAGGAGGTTTCTTTGATCCAAATCCTGCTGATCTTTTAAGAATAAGAAAAGAGTTTGAAATGGACAGTTCTGAAATAAGGGAAATCTTGAATCAGAAAGATTTCAAAAATGCCTTTGGAAATTTCAATCAGGAATACGCCGTAAAGACCGCCCCAAAAGGTTTTAATAAAGAAGACGAAAACATAGATTTAATAAGGCTTAAGAATTTCTTCGTAAACCATCGCTTTACCGACGAAGAGGTATTTGCCTCAGATTTTAAGGATAATTTGATACACCATTACCAATTGCTCCGCCCATTTTTCAACTATATGAGCGACGTGCTGACCACCGATCTGAATGGTGAATCGTTGCTTGAGAATTAGTTTAAACCTTATTAAGCAAAATCATATTCCAAAAGCTGGATATTGCTTTTCAGCCGTTCCTTTACAATGTCCATCATCCGCTTGTTCAGCGCTGAAGAGTTTTGGATATAACTGTTGAACTCCTCCAAAGTGAACTGTCCAATTATAATGCCCTTCAAGGAATTTCGGAATTTCATATCCTTATGGATGGCGTTTTCAATATAATCCAACCGTTTTTCTATCGTAAGATCATAAAAAACATTTTTGTGTTTCGCCGTATAATTCCGGAAAGCCGCCAACAGCAAATCATTCTGAAGCTTTGCCACTGGCCGCAATGTCTTGTTTTGAAAACATTCGTCGGCAGACATATTGGGTGTGATTTTGGCGGAAGGGATTTCGGGGCGCATGCGCAGAAGCATACTATCTCTAGTTTCCATTGTGTGGTTTTTTCTAAAATTAAAGATTAAGCTGTGTTTATTTATAAATACTTGGATTAGTTATAAACGTTGTTTTCAACAATTACGAAGGAATGTTATTATCTTTGGAAGTATTGGTATCAAAATAGATTTTTAAATGAAAATATTCTCAGCAGCGCAATTATATGAAGCCGATAAAACCACGGTAGAAAAGCAAAAAATCACATCAGCAGACTTGATGGAGCGAGCGGGAACGCAAATATTTCAATGGTTGCACCAACGCTTAAATGGCGCGCCCGTGCCTATCCATATTTTTTGTGGCATCGGCGATAACGGTGGCGATGGACTTGTGGTGGGCAGACTATTGATAGAACACGGCTATAGTGTTATTGTTTATGTTGTGAATTGCAGTGACAAGCGTTCCAAAAACTTTTTGTTGAATTATGACAAGATTAAGAATGTGACCAAAAATTGGCCCCTTTTGATGAAAGGCGAAGATGATTTCCCCGAAATAAATTCTGAGGATATTATTGTGGATGCCATATTCGGGATAGGTCTAAACCGTTGCCCCGGCGGTTGGGTGAAAAAATTGATTCAATATCTTAACGAAAGTAAAGCCTTTAAATTGGCGGTTGACATTCCAAGTGGACTTTATTCAAATGCTCCTTTGGAAGATAAAGAAGCCGTTTTAAAAGCAAACCATACACTCACATTCCAAGCTCCGAAACTCGCTTTCTTTTTACCGGAAACCGCTGTTTTTGCTCCAAGCTTTGATGTTTTGGATATCGGTTTGGATCTGGAGTTTTTGCACAATGCCGAGCCCTTGGCACAATTAATTTCAAAACCTGAAGCACAACGTTTTTATCAAACTCGGGAAAAATTTGGACATAAAGGAACTTATGGCCACGCTTTGATTGTTGCCGGAAGTTACGGAAAGATGGGGGCTGCCATACTTTCAACCACTGCTGCTTTTAGGATTGGTTCGGGAATGGTGACGGCTTTTGTTCCGAAATGCGGCTACAACATTTTGCAGACAGCCATTCCCGAGGCAATGGTGATTACCGATAACGAAGAAGCATTTTTAAGTGATATTTCGTTTGATTTTGAACCTTCTGCAATTGGAGTGGGGATGGGTATCGGCAAAAACAAAGCTACTGTGGAAGCTTTAAAGAAATTATTTACGGACAGTGAAATTCCTTTTGTAATTGATGCAGATGCTTTAAACAATATTTCCGAAAATAAAGGCTTGTTGAAATTGCTTCCGAAGCATTCAGTTTTAACGCCTCATCCCGGGGAATTAAAAAGACTCATCGGCGAATGGAAGGACGATTACGACAAGCTTGAAAAAGTAAAGAAATTTTCAGAGAAACACGAAGTTGTTGTAGTCATTAAAGGGGCATATACCATCACGGTTTATGGCGATAAGCTTTATATAAACACTACCGGAAACCCTGGAATGGCAACGGCCGGCAGTGGCGATGCGTTAAGTGGTGTTATTACAGGTTTGCTTTCCCAAGGGTACGATCCCTTGCTAGCCTCAGTATTTGGAGTTTATATGCACGGCAGCGCAGGCGATATTGCATCTGAACAAATGGGCTTTGAAGCAGTAATGGCGGGAGATATTATCGATAATTTGGGAGAAGCGTATTTAGATTTATTTGCACAAACTGAACCCGAAAATGAATCGAGTGAAAAAAATTAACCACGAAAACACAGCTATTTTTTTACAGCAATTGTGAAATCGTGGTTTAATTTTTTTTGAATTAAAAATTTACAGCAACCCATCCAAGGTTTTTCGTAACATTGGGTCCGAGGGCCTTGGCGCATCTGCAGAAACGATATTTCCTTTCGGATCAATCAATATAAATCTTGGGATTCCCATAATGGCGTAGTCTTCTATAAATTTTGATTTCCAGTTATTGTCTGCCATTAGCTGAATTCCGCCCAATTGCTTTTCAGAAACCATCGCTTTCCATTTGTCGTAATCCTTAGGTTCATCAATGGAAATACTTACAAACTGAATATTTTTACCGTGATAATCTTTTTCAACTTGCAGCAACGAAGGAATTTCACGCAAGCAAGGTCCGCACCAAGTTGCCCAAACATCTATATAAACATATTTACCTTTTAAAGATGCCAAATCGGTAGTGCCACCTTTGTGGTTTTCATAATTGAAAGTAGGCGAGGGGTTTCCTTCGGTAATTGCTTTCAGTTTGTTGTAGTGTTCCGTGATCTTTGCAAGATTTTCAGGATTTGGATCGCTATTTTTATAAATAGTATATGCTTCATCTAAAGTTGCATCTGGCTTAAGCCCAAATTGTAAATAGGAACTCATCATTTCATCTTTTGCATAGCCATCCGGAAGTGCTTCATCAACTTTTTTAAGATACATAACAGTTTGGTTATTGTTGC
The DNA here is from genome assembly GCF_046352995.1 of Aequorivita nionensis. Lineage (GTDB taxonomy): Bacteria > Bacteroidota > Bacteroidia > Flavobacteriales > Flavobacteriaceae > Aequorivita > Aequorivita nionensis. The sequence goes on from NZ_CP130281.1 coordinate 2,732,105, forward strand.
CGCTCTCAAAAGTTTCTTCATTTACCAATCTATTAAAATGGGCTTCTAGTAAATTTTGGTAACCAACAGAATTTCTAAATGCAACTGTGTCTTTAAAGTTTATGTTTTTTAGTCCATCGTAAAAATCGCTTGAAACTCTATAGGCTTCATTTCCTGAATAATAACGATGCGCGTCTTTGTAGTTTTCAATCAAAATTGCTCGGGAATATAAATCTTCTTCGTCAAGACTTTTTTTAAAATTTTCATCTGAAATATTGCTTGAAGCATATAGACTATCTAAACTTTTTTGATTGGCTTCTATTTTTTTCAGAAAAGGTTCCTCTTCCAAAGAGAACAAATCTTTGTAATTGACTTTTTGTTCGTTCCACAAAAATTTAGCGGCCAAGAAGTTATTTGTATTTGCCAGATCACCAGAATATTTAATGGATTCATCAAATTCATCAGCATTTAAGTTTACAGAAAGATTTTTTCCTCTTTCAAGGTAAATTCCAGTGCTTTCACGGCCTACATAAAGATCATAAAAACCATCGGTCTTTATATAAAGCGTATCTGTAAATTGCCCCTTTTCATCAATAGCTAAAGTGGCTTCAAAATTCTTTCCGCGAATAACTGCGGTTTCAGCGGTGTTGTTTTCAACAGTTCCATTAATCAAGGAATAATCAGGTTTTTCTTCTTGTTTGCAAGAAATTACAAAGAGCACTAATAGAAATAAGCTTAATTTTTTCATTTTAGATGAATTTTAATTGGAAAGTAAAATTACGTATTGAATAAATAATTCTATCCACTGTATTTTGTTAATTTTTTCAATATGAATTCAATGAAAAAAGACGCTAATCTGCTTTTGAAACGAAGAAAGATGGCGCAGCAATTTAAAAATAGTATTTTTGCCAAAAGAATACCTTCCCAATGCAAGAGACACATTATATAAGTTCAGAAATTCTTGATTTAACATCTGTCAAGGAAATTATTGAAAACCATAAAATCCTGGAGCTTTCTGAAGAAGCACAGCTAAATATAAAAAAATCCAGAGAGTATTTAATTCATAAAATGAAGGATAACGAAACGCCTGTTTATGGTATAAACACAGGTTTTGGTTCTTTGTGCAATGTAAAAATATCTTCTGAAAACCTTTCTAAATTACAGGAAAACCTTGTAATGTCCCACGCGTGTGGAACGGGTGAGTTTGTTCCAAAACCTATCATAAAATTGATGCTTTTGCTTAAAATACAATCGCTCAGTTATGGCTATAGTGGCGTGCAAATTGAAACGGTTAAAAGACTTATTGCATTTTACAACAATGATATTTTACCAGTAATTTACAATCAAGGAAGTTTGGGAGCTTCAGGCGATTTGGCGCCTTTAGCACATCTGTCCCTTCCCTTGCTTGGAAAAGGTGAAGTTTATTATGGCGGCGAACGGATTTCTTCAGAAAAAATGCTTAAAAAATTTAATTGGGAACCCATTACCCTACAGGCCAAAGAAGGTTTGGCGTTGCTTAATGGCACACAGTTTATGAGTGCCTACGGCGTTTATTGCCTTTTGAAAAGTTTTAAACTCTCTTATTTGGCTGATTTAATTGGTGCTATTTCCGTAGATGCTTTTGATTGTAATATGAGTCCTTATAATGCTTTGGTGCATTTGGTTCGTCCACACAGAGGGCAGGTAAAAACAGCAGAGCAGATTTTAGAGTTTTTGGAAGGAAGCGAATTGGGGGTTTCTGAAAAGAAAAATGTGCAGGATCCGTATTCTTTCCGTTGTATTCCTCAGGTCCATGGTGCTACAAAAGATACGCTACATTTTGTGCATAAGACCTTTAAGACTGAAATCAATTCTGTAACAGATAATCCAAACATTTTTGTAAACGAGGATGTTATTATTTCTGGCGGAAACTTTCATGGGCAACCTTTGGCGCTTGCATTAGATTATTTGGGGATTGCAATGGCGGAGCTTGGTAATATTTCTGAAAGAAGAACTTATCAATTGGTTTCCGGTTTAAGGGAACTGCCTGCTTTTCTAGTTGATAATCCTGGATTGAACAGTGGTTTTATGATTCCGCAATATACCGCAGCGAGCATTGTGAGTCAGAATAAACAACTGGCTACACCGGCCTCTACAGATTCCATTGTTTCTTCAAATGGGCAAGAAGACCATGTGAGTATGGGGGCAAACGGTGCAACCAAATGTTTACGCATAATTGAAAATATTGAAACTATTCTTGCCATTGAATTGATGAATGCTTCACAAGCATTAAAATTTAGGGAGCCAAAAAAATCCTCTCCTTTTGTAGAGTCTTTTTTAAAACCTTACCGTTCCATAGTTCCCTTTATTGAAAACGACAGATTGATGGCGGATGATATTCACGCCAGTGTTGCTTTTATACAATCTCTAGATGTAGATACTGATATTTTGTTCGGGTAATTTAAATTAAAGTCAAAACATATTATGAAGCTAAAAGTATTAATTGTGGTTTTTTTCTTTTTTGGTTTTTCGGCTTTTTCACAAAGCTATAAACCATTGCTCGACAATTTGAATGAATGGCATTTTACAACCTGTTATTTTGGATGTACAACAGATGTATATTATACCGATGGCGACACTATTGTTGATGGAAAGAATTATAAAATTTTGGATGGGTATCATTACATTTCCCGAACTTTTCTAATCCGTGAGGATGTACCTACCAAGAAAGTTTATTTGAATATAGTTTCTTCCATATTTAATGAAGAATTTTTATTATATGATTTTTCCTTGAATGAAGGTGATACTTTCAATATGAAAAACCCTGTCAGTCCTTTTCCGCAAGATGGGGGAGCGTTTTTACTGGATTCCATTGTTGAAAGGCCATTGGTGGATGGCAATGAATATAAACATTTTTATTTTTCCCCAGCACCCGGAAATACTATAAGTACAGAAAACGCTGTTTGGATAGAAGGAATGGGATCCCTTTCTATAATAAATGCTCCGGGAGGTCACCCAGATATTAATGGAGTGGGACATTTAAGCTGTTTTTTTAAAAATACAGAGGCGTTTTATGCAAACCTAGATTCCATTGATGATTGCATCCCTTTAATTTTAGAAACTAAAAAATATAATTTGGAGGAGGTTATCGTTTCAAAACAAACCAATTATAACAACTGTATTTTAAGCAATACCAAAAAAGTAAAAAGTGTAACCATTTTTGACCTTTCCGGAAAAAAACTTGAAATGAAAACCAATAATGGACAGAATTCCATGATTCTTGATTTGTCAAATTATCAGAATGGTTTGTATTTTCTTTTGGCTTCTGGGTATGGAGATACTAAAAAAGCTTTTAAGATTATAAAATAATCTGTTTTTTAGAATTATCTAGGTAGGTTTTCAATCATTTCTTTAACCCAATTTTTTGCTTCATCCAGATTTGTAAAATGTTTGAGGGGTTTTTTTAAAAATCGTCTTTCAACTTCCAAGTTGCTAGCTTTCAGTCCATTTGCTGAAACCACAGCAAAGGCTACTAGGTTTTCTATTTCCGAAGTTTTTATGTAAACCATAGGGTTTACGGCATAACTATTTTTTCGATAGGTGATATAGCCAAATTTTTTTCCTTTGTAATATTTTTTTGCAATATTCTCCAAATCATCATTATACTCGGGTTTTACCGTAATTCCTTCTTTCATGACCACTAGCACGAAATTCTCAAAAACTCGAATTTCTCCAAATTCAAAATTTAAAGTATCAATCATAAGAAACTTATTTGGTAAATGTAAAGTACGGATTTTTAAGATATTAAATAAAAAAATTCCCAAAAATAATATTTTGGGAATTTTTAAATTTTAAAAACAATAGTTAAGATTCAGTTGTTTTCTTCTGCTTTTTAATTTTTATTGTCAGCTCGTTCGTCTTTTCATCAAGATCCATTGTAATTCCATCCCCTTCCTGCAAACTGCTGTTGATGATTTCTTCTGCCAATGCATCTTCAATATATTTTTGAATGGCCCTGTTCAAAGGTCTTGCCCCATATTGCTTGTCAAATCCTTTATCTGCAATATAATCCTTCGCTTTATCAGTAAGTTTTAAATCGTAACCTAAATCTGCAATTCGAGCAAAAAGTTTGTCCAGCTCTATATCAATAATTTTGTGGATATCCTCTCTTTCCAATGCATTAAAGACCATAACATCATCAATTCGGTTTAGGAATTCAGGCGCAAAGGTTTTTTTCAAAGCATTTTCAATCACACTTTTCGTGTGCGTTTCCTCTTGGCTCTTTTTTGCAGCGGTTCCAAAACCAACTCCTTGTCCAAAGTCCTTTATTTGACGTGCACCAATGTTGGAAGTCATAATAATGATTGTATTTCTAAAATCAATCTTTCTTCCAAGACTATCGGTTAAATATCCATCATCCAAAACCTGTAGCAACATATTGAATACATCAGGATGCGCTTTTTCAATTTCATCTAAAAGAACAACGGCATAAGGTTTTCTTCTAATTTTTTCGGTCAATTGACCACCTTCTTCATAACCCACATATCCCGGAGGCGCTCCAACCAAACGTGAAATGGCAAATTTCTCCATATACTCACTCATATCAATTCGGATCAATGCGTTTTCAGAATCGAACAATTCGCGAGCCAAAACTTTTGCAAGTTGGGTTTTACCTACACCTGTTTGTCCCAAGAAAATAAAGGAACCAATCGGTTTGTTGGGGTCTTTTAATCCTGCGCGGTTTCGTTGGATAGCTTTCACCACTTTCGCAACAGCTTCGTCTTGGCCAATTACCTTTCCTTTTATTCGGTCGGGTAGGGCTGCAAGCTTGGTGCTTTCGGTCTGTGCAATTCTGTTTACCGGAATGCCGGTCATCATTGAAACTACTTCAGCAACGTTTTCTTCGTCAACGGTTTCTTTGTGAAGTTTTGAATCGGCTTCCCATTGTTCCTGTTGCACAACAAGTTCTTTTTCAAGATTTTTCTCATCGTCCCGAAGTTTTGCGGCTTCTTCGTATTTCTGCTTTTTTACAACAGTATTTTTTAGTTCACGAACTTCTTCCAGCTGTTTCTCCAATTCCAAAATTTTATCGGGAACGTGAATGTTGGTGATGTGAACACGTGAGCCAGCTTCATCCAAAGCATCTATAGCTTTATCTGGAAGAAAACGCTCAGTCATATACCTATTGGTAAGCGTAACGCATGCTTTTATAGCTTCTGGAGTATAAATTACATTATGGTGCGTTTCGTATTTGTCTTTAATATTGGTTAGAATCTCTATTGTTTCTTCAACAGTAGTCGGCTCAACCAATACTTTTTGAAAACGGCGTTCAAGTGCTCCATCTTTTTCAATATATTGACGGTATTCATCCAAAGTGGTTGCGCCAATACATTGAATTTCACCCCTTGCCAAAGCTGGCTTAAACATATTTGAAGCATCTAAAGAGCCTGTTGCGCCACCGGCACCAACAATTGTGTGGATTTCATCGATAAAAAGAATAATGTCATCATTCTTTTCTAGCTCGTTCATCACAGCTTTCATACGTTCCTCAAACTGCCCGCGGTATTTTGTTCCCGCAACTAGGCTAGCTAAATCTAAAGTAACAACTCTCTTATCGTAAAGGATTCGCGAAACTTTCCGTTGAATTATTCGAAGTGCCAAACCTTCGGCAATAGCAGATTTCCCAACACCAGGCTCACCGATTAGTAAAGGGTTGTTTTTCTTTCTTCGGCTTAAAATCTGTGAAACACGTTGAATTTCGCTTTCACGTCCCACAACAGGGTCTAATTTTCCTTCTTCTGCCATCGCAGTTAGATCTCTTCCGAAGTTATCCAAAACAGGGGTTTTGGATTTTTTGTTCGTTTTTGCTGTTGTTCCTGAAAACAAGTTTTCTTTATTTGCATCTTCGGCTGAAGTATCATCGTCATTTGGAAATGATTCAGCACTAGGGGTGTTGTCTATATAATCGTCGTCGTTTGTAATCATAAGTTTAAATTGATCTTTTACCACGTCATAATCTATCTTCATTTTGTTCAACAATTTCGTAGTTGGGTCATTTTCATTCCTAAGAATGCACAAAAGTAAATGAGCCGTATTGATGGAATTGCTTTGAAAAAGTTTTGCTTCCAAAAATGTGGTCTTCAAAGCCCTTTCCGCTTGGCGGGTTAGGTGAAGGTTCTTTTTATCGTTTGTATTTGTAGTGATGCCCGGATTAGCAGGGCTCAATATTTCTACTTTTCTTCGTAAATGGTTCAAGTCTATTGCAAGTGCATTCAAAATAGTTACCGCTTTGCCATTGCCATCTCTTAAAAGACCAAGCATTAAATGCTCAGTGCCAATAAAATCGTGGCCTAAGCGCAGCGCTTCTTCTTTGCTGTAGGCTATTACATCTTTTACTCTGGGGGAAAAATTATCATCCATATTTTAAATCCTCTCTTCTGTTTGGTACTAAATTAACCAAAATAGGACAAAAACTGTTCCTCTTTGATATCATTTTAGTAAAAGGACAAAATATATAGTGGAATTCAAAGGATATGCAACGATACTTATTAACGATTTTGACCCCCAATTTTGTTAATAAATTCGTGAATAACGAATGGCAAAAACCCCTGTTAAACCTACGAAAAAGTGTATCTTGCTCCATTAGTTTAACAACGATAATTAATCCTATTTTTTATGGCTGAAGGTGATAAAATAATCCCTATTAACATTGAAGATGAAATGAAATCTGCCTACATCGATTATTCGATGTCGGTCATAGTGTCACGTGCGCTGCCAGATGTTCGCGATGGAATGAAACCTGTACACAGAAGAGTTTTGTTCGGAATGCACGAACTGGGCATTAGAGCTACGGGCGCTCATAAAAAATCCGCGAGAATTGTGGGAGAGGTTCTCGGTAAATACCATCCACACGGAGATACATCTGTTTATGACGCGATGGTGCGTATGGCGCAAGAATGGAGTTTGCGCTATTTGCTGGTTGACGGCCAGGGAAACTTTGGCTCAGTTGATGGTGATAGCCCGGCTGCAATGCGATATACAGAAGCGAGAATGCAGAAGATTTCTGAAGATATGCTCGCTGATATTGATAAAGAAACTGTTGATCATCAATTAAACTTTGACGATACCTTAAAGGAGCCAACTGTCCTTCCAACTCGTGTTCCAGGGCTTTTAATCAATGGAGCTTCCGGAATTGCGGTAGGTATGGCAACAAATATGCCTCCACATAACTTAACCGAAGTTGTAAACGGAATCATCGCCTATATTGAGGATAACGATATAGATATCGATGGTTTAATGCAGCACGTAAAAGCGCCTGATTTCCCAACGGGTGGAATTATTTACGGCTACGAAGGTGTTCGAGAGGCTTTCCATACAGGTCGTGGCCGCGTAGTAATGCGTGCCAAAGCGAGTTTTGAAGAGGTTCAAGGCCGCGAATGCATCATCGTTACTGAAATTCCATATCAAGTGAACAAAGCGGATATGATCAAAAAAACCGCTGATATGGTAAACGAAAAGAAAATTGAGGGCATTTCAAACATTCGAGACGAGAGTGATAGGAATGGAATGCGCATCGTTTACATTTTGAAGCGTGACGCCATTCCAAATATTGTTTTAAATACCCTATATAAATACACTGCCTTGCAGTCCAGTTTCAGTGTGAACAATATTGCGCTGGTAAATGGAAGACCGCAAATGCTGAATTTGAAGGAATTGATTCATTATTTTGTGGAGCACCGTCACGAAGTAGTTGTTCGTCGAACTGAATATTTACTTCGAAAAGCTGAAGAGCGGGCGCATATTTTAGAAGGTTTAATTATTGCTTCCGATAATATTGACGAAGTAATTAGATTGATTCGCGCTTCTTCCAATGCAGATGAAGCAAGGGAAAAGTTGATGGAAGCTTTCAAGCTTACTGAAATCCAAGCCAAGGCAATCGTTGAAATGCGTCTTCGTCAATTGACGGGTCTGGAGCAGGACAAACTTCGCAGCGAGTATGAAGAGTTAATGAAAACCATTAGTGATTATAAGGAAATTCTTGCCAGCAAAGAGCGAAGAATGCAGATCATTAAAGAGGAACTTGTTGAAATTCGTGAAAAATATGGAGATGAACGCCGCTCAACTATTGAATATGCTGGCGGTGACGTGAGTATTACAGATTTGATAGCCGATGAACAGGTTGTTTTGACTATTTCGCATGCAGGTTATATTAAGCGTACCTCGCTTTCAGAATACAAAACCCAAAATAGAGGTGGGGTTGGCCAAAAAGCTTCCGCTACAAGGAATGAGGATTTCTTAGAGCATCTTTTTGTAGGAACCAATCACCAATATATGCTTTTCTTCACCCAAAAAGGAAAATGTTTCTGGATGCGCGTTTTTGAAATTCCTGAAGGAACAAGAACGTCAAAGGGAAGAGCTATTCAGAATTTGATAAATATTGAACCGGATGATAAAGTAATGGCCTTCATCTGTACCCAAGATTTAAAAGATGAAGAGTACGTGAACAGTCATTATGTTATAATGGCCACTAAACAAGGACAGGTAAAGAAAACTCCTTTAGAGCAATATTCAAGACCTCGAACTAATGGTATCAACGCAATAACTATCCGTGAAGACGATGAGTTGCTTGAAGCAAAATTGACAACGGGCAACAGTCAGGTAATGTTAGCAGTACGCTCCGGAAAAGCCATTCGTTTTGAAGAAGAAAAAACCAGGTCTATGGGGCGAAATGCTTCAGGAGTTCGTGGAATAAGACTTGGCGATAAAAATGACGAAGTTATCGGAATGATTGCCGTAAACGAAAATGATTCTGACATTCTTGTTGTTTCCGAAAACGGTTACGGAAAACGTTCTCCAATAGAAGATTATAGAATTACAAACCGTGGCGGAAAAGGTGTGAAAACTATTAATATTACGGAAAAAACAGGTAAATTAGTAGCAATCAAGAATGTAACCGATGATGATGATTTAATGATTATCAACAAATCAGGCATAGCCATAAGAATGGCAGTTGCTAATCTAAGGGTTATGGGCCGCGCCACACAAGGCGTGCGATTAATAAAAGTAAGGGAAGATGATGCCATTGCCGCCGTTGCAAAAGCAATGAAGGATGAAGATGATGAAGAAATCACTGAAGCAATGGATGATTCCAATAATGGCACTACTCTTGATAATAACGAAACTCAAACCGAAAATAACGAATAAACTTTAACACATGAAAACACGAATTTTAATAACAGGACTGGCTTTTGTATCTGCTATTTCATTTGGACAGAAAAAAGAAATTAAAAAAGCAGAAAAGGCTATCCAATCTAATGAATACAGTGAAGCATTAACTTATTTAAACGAAGCTGAACCCATGCTTGGCTCGGTAGATAATGATTTAAAGGCTCAATTTTATGCCGCAAAAGGCGAAGCATTATTAGGTTCTGGCGGCTCTGATTACACAAAATTGAAAAAAGCGGCTGAAGCCTTTACTACTGCACTTGAAATGGATCCTAAAATTGAAACCCAATTATCGGTTCCTTTACAAAATCTGCGTGCCGCATTGATAAATGGGGCTGTAAAAGATCAAGGCGCTGGTCAATACAAAATGGCAACTGATAAATTATATACCAGTTATACGGTAAGTAAAGACCCTTCAGATTTATATTTTGCTGCTAGCAATGCTGTTAATGGGAAAGATTATGACGCTGCTCTAAAGTATTACCAAATGGTTTTAGATTCTGGTTACACAGGTGTAACTGAAGAATTTGTTGCAACCAATAAAGAAACTGGAGAAGTGGAAGCTTTTGAGAATGAAAATGTAAGAAATATAGCTGTAAAATCTGGACAATTTATAAAGCCAGAAAAACGTGTAACTGAATCTAGAAAAGGGGAGGTGCTCAGGAACATGACTCTTATTTATATTGAGCAAGGCAACAATGAAAAAGCTACCTCTCTTATGAAAACTGCCCGAGCTGAGAACCCAGGTGATATTTACCTAATGCGTGCAGACGCAGATATGAGCTACAAAATGGGAGATATTGCAAGATACAATGACTTAATGGGTCAAATAGTGGCATCTGATCCTGAAAATCCAGAAATCTATTTCAACCTTGGCGTTGGTAGTGCGGAAATTGGAAACAAAGAAAAAGCTATTGAATATTATAATAAAGCTTTGGAATTGAATCCTGACTATGAAGCTGCATTAATTAATATTGCAGTTTTGAAACTTTCCGGCGAAGATAAAATAGTTGAAGAAATGAACAGCTTAGGAAACTCTAGAGCAGACAACCAAAAGTATGATGAGCTGAAAGAAAAACGCAATACCCTTTACACAGAAACGTTGCCATATTTGGAAAAAGCATTAAAATTGAAGCCTGACAGTAAAGAGGTTGTTAGAACTTTAATGAATATTTATGGACAGCTTGCAGAAGATGCAAAATATAATGAAATGAAAGCTAAGCTTGAATCAATGGAAAAGTAAGGATAAGGATAAAACCCCCTTCAGATAATTAAAACAAAGACCCCTGAAATTTCAGGGGTCTTTGTTTTTTATATAATTCGCTTTATAACTCGGAGTTTATGGGTGTGATTACGCAATTCATAATTAAAAATACCGCTGTGGTCCAATCTATCAATGCGAACTTTTCCATGAGCATGGATTATGTAGTTGTCTGCCATGATTATTCCAACGTGCGTAATTTTTCCTTCGTCATTGTCAAAAAAAGCTAAATCGCCAGGTTCGCTTTCTTCAATAAAACTTAATGCTTCCCCTTGCGTTGCCTGTTGGCTGGCATCGCGAAGTAATTTGTAGCCGTTCAGCTTATAGACCATTTGCGTAAAGCCACTGCAATCAATGCCGAACGGACTTTTACCGCCCCATAAATACGGTGAATTTAAATAGAGCAACGCGGTTTCAATTAAATGTTCCTTCGGAAGTGTTCCGTAAATTGACTTTCCTTCAAAATGTTGCTTTAAAAATGCAGCGGAAGAAATGTTGCTTCCCAAACAAATGGAAAACAATTGATTGTCTTGGGCGGTAACAAAATCAACCAAATCTGAAGAAAGTTCAAGTTCTTTCGCTTCGAAAGCTGAATAATTTTCCTCGGAAATAGTTACGTATTGCTTGTTGTCTATCCAGCCTTCATATTTATCAAACGCCAAACGGATGCGGCTCCATTTTTTTCGGGTTTCCAATATTTTGAAATGTTCGCCATAAAGCACTTGCGTCACCATTTCACTCGCATCGGAAGCTTCGGCTCGGAGAGGAACAATACTTAAATTACTGATGCCGTAATCCATTCAGAATTTATTGAAATATACGGTTTAGATTCTTTCAATTACCATTGCCGATGCACCGCCACCGCCATTGCAGATAGCTGCGGCACCAATTTTGGCATCGTTTTGTTTTAAAACATTTAGAAGTGTAATCAAAATACGAACGCCACTACAACCAAGAGGATGGCCTAAAGAAACTGCGCCTCCGTTCACGTTTACATTACTGTCGTTAAGCCCTAAAATTTTCATATTGGCAAGCCCTACAACTGCGAAAGCTTCGTTGAATTCAAAATAATCCACATCTTTAATATCTATTCCGGCTTTTGCAATGGCTTTTGGAAGTGCCTTTGCCGGCGCGGTGGTAAACCATTTTGGTTCCTGTGCGGCATCGGCATAACTTTTTATATAAGCCAAGGGAGTTAAGCCCATTTCTTTCGCTTTCGCTTCACTCATCAAAACCATCGCGCCCGCACCGTCATTTATTGTTGATGCGTTTGCGGCTGTAACGGTTCCGTCTTTTGAAAATGCTGGACGCAAAGAAGATATTTTGTCCATTTTCACATTTTTGTATTCCTCATCTTCTGAAACTATAACTGGTTCTCCGCGACGTTGTGGGACTTCAACGGAAATTACTTCATCTTTAAACTTTCCGTCAGCCCAAGCTTTTGCGGAACGTTCGTATGATTTTATAGCGAAAGCATCTTGTTCTTCACGCGAAAAATTATATTCGGTAGCACAAAGATCTGCGCAGGTTCCCATTGCATTATGATCGTAAGCATCAACCAAACCGTCTTTTTGCATTCCGTCAATCAATGAGGCAGGGCCAAATTTTGTTCCGTTGCGCATATGCACATAATGTGGAATATTGCTCATGCTTTCCATTCCGCCGGCAACCACAACATCTGCATCGCCAAGCGCGATTGCCTGTGCTGCTTGCATAACGGCTTTCATGCCTGAGGCGCAAACTTTATTTACGGTTGTACTTGGTACGGTATCGGGTAGTCCAGCACCTAAAGCAGCTTGTCGTGCGGGAGCTTGGCCAACGCCCGCTTGTACCACATTACCCATAAAAACTTCCTGCACCAAAGATGGGTCAAGATTTATTTTTTCCATCGCGCCTTTAATGGCTGCTGAACCCAATTGGGTTGCGGTTAGTGAAGAAAGACTTCCCATAAAACTTCCAATGGGGGTTCTGGCTGCGGATACTATAACTACTTTATTGCTCATGCTACTTTTTTATATATTTAAAATAAGGACTGCGAAATTACGGATTTCTAACTTAAATATCAATCTTTGCAAGTATTGGTTTTGGGATAACTCGTTCCTTATTTATACCTTTACTTTAAGTAATAAATTTATGAAGAACCTTTTTTCTTTGTTCGCAAAAAACCAATCCCTTATATACAAGGTTTTTCTTTTCATAGTTTCCACGCTTTTAATTATTTATTTCCTGCCGAAAGGCGGCCAATTCAAATACAATTTCCAAAAAGGAAAACCTTGGCAGTATGAAAACCTGTATGCGCCTTTCAGTTTCACTATAAAGAAAAATGAAGATACACTCAAGAAAGAACGGGAAGAAATTCGAGCCAACGCCATTCCATATTTTGAATATGATAGTGAGGTAGAGGCGAGTGTTATCGAAAATTTCAACAATAACCTTGAAGTTAAATATATTGACAGCCTTTTTAAAACTCCAGAAAAAACGGTTGAGCGATTAGCTAATGTTTTTATTTCAGATGTTTATAAAAATGGGGTTACTGACGAGATTCACAATTATGACAATGATAGGCTAATTTATCTTAAAAAAGGAAACGAGATTGAAGAGCGCAACTATTCACAATTATTCAAAAAAGAGAACCTGAACAAAAAGGTTCGGGAGTTGGTTGAGAAGAATAAAGTTGAAGATGTTCAGGTACTTCTTTACAATATATTGAATGAGGTTTTTGAGCCAAACGTAAAGTTGAATTCAAAACTTACAGAGGCATCTATAGATGCTGAAATAAAGGCACTCAATCCAAATCGCGGAATCATTGAAAAAGGCGGACGTATTATCGCAAAAGGAGAAGTGGTTGAAGGCGATAAGTTTCAAATCCTGGAATCGTTGAAAGCTGAATTTCAAAGTCAGATTTGGAGTAAAAATAACTATCTCTGGCTTTTGGTTGGATACTCTTTGTTAGTGTCTTTAGTGTTTTTAATGCTTTTTCTCTTTTTGAAAAATTATAGGCCGTATATATATAATAACAACACCAAGGTAACCTTTATATTTTTCAATATTTTTTTGATGGTTTTCCTCACCACGCTTGTGCTGAAGGTTCATTCCGACTATGTGTATGTGGTGCCAATATGTATTTTGCCACTTATCTTGAAGGCATTCTTTGATCCGCGAGTGGGTCTTTTTGTGCATGTTTTGACAATTCTTTTGCTTGGTTTTATTGTTCCGAACAGTTTTGAATATATGTTTCTTCAGTTTATAGCTGGAATTGTAACCATTCTTACCGTATCAGAATTATATAAAAGAGCAAACCTGTTCATATCTGTGGGACAGATAACGCTGATTTACATTTTAGGATACTTTGCTTTTTTTGTAATTCAGGAAGGAAATATACAGACCCTACAATGGGAAAACTTTGGATATTTTATACTTTGCGGCTTGGCAACCCTTTTTGCCCATCCACTGATTTATTTTTATGAAAAAATCTTCGGATTGGTTTCGGACGTTTCACTGCTGGAATTGAGCGATACAAATTCAAAATTACTGAAAGAACTATCAAACAAAGCTCCGGGGACTTTTCACCATTCATTGAACGTGGCAAATTTAGCAGAAGCTTCTGCTAACGAAATTGGGGCCAATAGTATGTTGGTTCGCGTGGGTGCGCTTTATCACGATATAGGAAAAATGCTAAACCCAACAATGTTTACTGAAAACCAAGCTAATTCAATTAATTCACATAACGAACTTGATCCAAAGGAAAGTGCCCAAATTATTATTGATCACGTAATAAAAGGAATAGAAATAGCCAGAAAAAATAATTTACCCGACCGTGTAATTGATTTTATCAGAACCCATCATGGAACAAGTTTGGTCTATTATTTTTATAAAAAAGAGCGGGAACAGCAAGGCTCGGCTAATAAGGAAGATTTTATATATCCCGGACCAATTCCCTTTTCAAAGGAAACAGCGATTTTGATGATGGCAGATAGTGTAGAGGCTGCAAGCAAAAGTTTAAAAGAGCCATCCTCCACAATAATAGATGAGTTTGTTGAAAAGATAATCAACAATCAAATGGCTCAGGGACAGTTTTTGAACGCAAACATTACTTTTAAGGAAATTGAAATGATAAAGAAAGTTTTAAAAAAGAAATTGAACAATATTTATCATTTAAGGGTTGAGTATCCTGAATAATTACTTTTTTAAATATTTTTTATAATCGTAATATGCTCAAAAAGAGAGTGCTTAAAATTTATGAAAAAAACGTAAAATTTTTGTTGCGTTATAGCATTTATAAAGTTACATTTGCAACCGCATTTTAGGATGACACGTTCATAAAAAACTGGAGAGGTGCCGGAGTGGTAACGGAGCAGATTGCTAATCTGTCGACGGGTAACCGTCGCCAGGGTTCGAATCCCTGTCTCTCCGCATTATAGAGTTTAAAAAAACTCAAAATTACAGTGAACAATATTAATTGCTGTTCACGGGGTGTAGCGTAGCCCGGTTATCGCGCCTGCTTTGGGAGCAGGAGGCCGCAGGTTCGAATCCTGCCACCCCGACAAAAACCGGACACACTGTTCGGTTTTTTTGTTTATCAATGGTCGCGTAGCTCAGCTGGATAGAGCATCTGCCTTCTAAGCAGACGGTCACAGGTTCGAATCCTGTCGCGATCACTTTAAATCCCCATTTTTTTGGGGATTTTTTGTTTTTGGAAATTAAATTTTAGAACAAATCAACATTTGTTTTTTGTCCTCTAGATTGGTTTCAAAAAACAAATATACATCCCCACCATCCGCTATTTTCCATTTTTTTCGAAGTGTCTCAACAGATTCAGGGAAATTCCGGGTTGCAATATTTGCTTTTTTGAAAGTTAGCGCAGCCCGCATTTCGCTTTTGGAATAAAGAACTGCTTTTTCAATCAAAAAACTTCTCCCCGGGAAATCAACTAAGGTTTCACTCGTGTAAAGATGTGTGTTTTTGTGAAGTTTGTTTACTTTCAGTTTTTCGGAAATTAAATCGAAAGCCCCACTTTTTAAAATGGCAGCGTTTGGTTCAAAAAGATATTTTTGAGGCAGACTGTAGTTTGCTGTTGCGGCTTCATTCCAATTAAAATCAAAAATTTCAGGGCCCGATTTTGTAAAATTTATGGTTTTGATTTTTAGTGCTTCGGAAGTATCTTTTTTTAACAGCCAAAGAAGTTCCTTCACTTCATTATCAATCGCAACTATATGGATTTCTGTAACATTTTGCAATTCACCCAATCCAACTGAAATATCAAGCATAGGTGATGTCTTCAAAAGAAACTGGTCGCAATTATTTATTATTTCCGATATATTTTCAGGAATGTTTGGCTGGCAGTCTTTCAGAAAAAACACTTTTCCTTTGCTATCGTGGCGGCGGGAAGGATCTGCATAAATAATATTGTATTTTTTGAATAAAACGGCCTGTAATCCATCTTCGGAAAAACATTTTATATTTTCTTTTTCGAAAACTTTAAAATTATGCGCAGCTATTTCTGAAAGCGCGGGATTTATTTCAAAATGATGCACCGTGGCAATTTTTTCAGAAAAGAAAAAACTGTCAATTCCGAAACCTCCCGTTATATCTGCAAGGGTTTCACCTTTTACTAACGAAGCTTTATATTCAGCGGTTATTTCGGAAGAAGTTTGCTCAAGATTTAATTTGGGTGGAAAAAGAATATTTGGGGTTTCAATCCAGTGTTGCAGTTTTTTTTCAGCCTTTTTTCTGCTTTCAATTTGCTGCATCAACTCTTGCACCGAAACATTTTCAAACGGGCTTCCTGCAAAGGCCAATTTTGAAACTTCCCCTTCAAAGTTTTGAATGAATTTCTGAACTTCTTTATTTAATAGCGCTTCGTTGAGCAATGGCTACATGTTTTTGGTGAGACGCTGTACCACTTTATATTCTGAAAGAAATTCCTTCGCTATAACTTTTAAAGTAGTGTAAGTAGGCACGGCAAGTATCATTCCCGGAATGCCAAAAACAAAACCACCGATTAAGATTACAATAAAAATCTCTAAGGGATGGGAGCGTACACTATGGCCAAAAATAACGGGCTGGGATATCAAATTATCGAATAATTGGGCCAAGGCATAATACCCGGAAGCCCAAAGTAAAGGAGGTAAAAGACCAGATGAGAAATCGGCTCCCAAATTGTTTGAAACGATTACCAAAAGCATCAAAATCCAACCAATTAATGGGCCCAAATAGGGAACTATATTTAAAAAAGCGCAAATTATTGCAACGGCAACGGCATCCTTAATATCCAAAAAGAGCAATAAAACCGAATAAAAAAGCGCCAGTATAGATATCTGGAACAAAAGCCCAATAAAATATCTGGAAAGCAATTCCTTTACTTTTATCAATATTCTTTTGAATTTTTCTTCATCACCCCTTTTTGAAAACGCCAGCACAGAACGGGCTATTAGGTACTCGTCTTTGAGAAGGAAAAAGGAAATAAACAAAACAGAGAAAAGACCAACAATGGTGCTGCCAATGTTTCCAAAGAAAATATCTATAAAACTGGGGATTATTTCCACATCCAGATTTTGAACATATGAGGTGCGTTTTATAGCTTCAACCAGCTGAAAATGGTCCACACCAAGATAATCACTGGCTTGTACATTCAGTTCGTTTAAATCGCGCTTAACCTGCTCAAAATCAATTTGGGAAATATGTTTTCCCTGTTCAATAATGATTGGAACAAAAATGCTCAACAATAAACCGAAAGTCCCCATAATTAAAAGGAGCGTAACCACAGAGGCGAACGTATTGCCCAGTCTCAACCGACGTCTTAAAAACAAAACAACGGGTCGTCCAACCAATGACAGTACAAGTGCAAGACCAATGTAGAGAATAAGGGCTTGGATATCGAAAAGAAACCATAACAAAATAAAAATACCCGCTATTACAGCGAGTGCTCTAAGTATTCCTATAGTTATTGCATTTGCAGTGGCTTTCACAAAGTAAATATACTATATTCCTTTGTAGAAAAAATCAAAGTTTTGTTAAGGGTGTTGGATGCGGGGTTTTGGGTGAAGTCAATTTTCAAAAACGTATTTAATGATATTTGCGCCCATTTGCAGTGCCTTCAACCTAACATCCTGCGGATCGTTGTGTACTTCAGGGTTTTCCCAACCGTCACCAAGATCGGTTTCAAAAGTGTAAAGTAAAACCAATCTGTCTTCCACAAAAATGCCAAACGCTTGTGGTCGTCCGCCGTCGTGCTCGTGAATTTTGGGCATTCCCTGTGGAAATTTGTAAAAATAACTGAACATCGGGAAATTGGCTGGAAGCTCTTTTAATTCCTTATTCGGAAATATTTTTACGATTTCTTTTCGAATATATTGGTCAATCCCGTAGTTGTCATCAATATGGAGAAAGCCACCGCTCATCAAATAATTTCTTAGGTTTTCAGCTTCTTCAGCAGAAAAATAAACATTTCCGTGGCCCGTCATATGCACAAAGGGATAATCAAAAATATCCACACTTCCGGGCGTAACCGTTTGCGTTTTTTCCTTTAGGGAAGTATCAATATGCTCATTGCAGAATTTGGCCAAATTGGGAAGTGAAGTTGGATTTGCATACCAATCGCCACCGCCGCCGTATTGCAAAAGCGCGATTTCTTGGGCTGAAAGGCTTCCGATAAAAACCAAAAAGAAAATTGAAAAGAGTTTTAAGCGCATAGTTTTCAAAAGTACTAATTCAGGAAGAATAAATGTAAAAAACAATTTTTGAAAATACTCGGTATGTAAGTTTTTTGGGAACGTACGGACAAAGTTTAAAATGTTACTATGAAATTTTTAGCGTCTTTGCTTATTTTCCCAGTTATTTTAGGAATGTGTTCTTTCAATAAAGAACCTAATAAATCTTCGGAAATAACAACCAAAATTACAATCACACCTGAAAACAAACCCTTTGCCATTGTTCAGCTTTTTACTTCACAAGGTTGCAGTAGCTGTCCAAGTGCTGATTTACTTTTGGAAAAAGTGGAAAAAGAATATGAAGGAAAAAATGTTTTTGTGCTTTCCTATCACGTTGATTACTGGAACCGTTTGGGTTGGAAAGATGTTTTCAGCAAAAAGGAATTTTCAGATTTGCAATACAGCTACAGCAGTAAATTTGGGGGCTCCAGCGTTTACACTCCACAAGCAATCGTGAACGGTGATGTTCACTTTGTTGGATCCAGCGAAGCAAAAATGGACGCTTACCTTTCAAAATATTTAAAGATTGATTCTGAAAATGTTTTGACGCTTTCAGATGTAAAAAAGCTGGACAAACAAATAGAATTTAATTATAAAGTGGAAGGAAATGTTACAGGAAAAAGTTTAAAAATTGCCTTCGCTATCAAAAAAAAGGAAACAAAGGTGAAGCGTGGTGAAAACAGTGGGCGTATGCTTTCGAGCGTGAATATTGTTGTTGAACAAATAGAAATTTCACTGAATAAAACCTCCGGAAGCGGAATTATAAAAATCCCAGAGTTGGTTGAAAATGGAGATTCGCTCACTTTGATTGGATTTATCCAATCCCAAAATTTTGATATTACTGCTGCTGCGCAGGAAAAAATATAATCGGTTCCTTTGAAACCCAACAGATTTATCCTCCAATTTTGATTTTTTTATTTTAAAAATTGAAATCTGTTGGGTTTATTTATTCGTTTACGAATGCAACACTATGGCAAGCTACAACGGCAGCAGTTTCCGTGCGCAAACGACTTTCGCCCAAGCTGACCGGAATAAAGCCATTTGCTTTTGCAAGTTCAATTTCTTCGGAAGAAAAATCACCTTCGGGACCGATGAGAATGGTGATTTTCTGATTCTGTTTCAAAACAGATTTCAAGGATTTTTTATCGGTTTCCTCACAATGTGCAATACACTTTATACCTTCGGAATTCTTTTCAGAATTTATAAAATCTTTATACGAAACGGCTTCGTTCAAAATTGGCAAATATGCCTTCAACGATTGTTTCATCGCGCTTTGAAGGATTTTTTCATAACGTTCGGTCTTTATAATTTTTCGTTCGCTATGGTCGCAGATTATCGGGGTTATTTCTGAAATGCCAATCTCTGTGGCTTTTTCCAAAAACCATTCATAGCGATCGTTGAGCTTTGTGGGCGCAACTGCCAAATGAAGCTGATAGGGAAGAGGTTGCTGCATTTCTTCCGAAAGAATTTTCACCAAACAGCCCTTTGGATTCGCATTAATCATTTCCGCAGAAAAGAAGGAACCTTTCCCATTTGTAATTTTGAAAGTATCGCCGTCCTTCATCCGTAAAACCTTTACAATATGGCGACTTTCCTCTTTATCAAAAGTTACTTCTTTTTCTAATTTTGAAATGTTTGGATTGTAAAAAAGCTGCATTTATTTCAGTTTTGTCTTTGCATGCGCAACGCCAATTTCGGTCCATTGCTGTAATTTTTCCTCCGTATCAAAACCCTTTTTTGTTACAAAAATGAATTCCTTCATCGGTTTGCCCGTAAAATCCATTGGGCCAACAAATTGATTGGTCAGTACTTCTTCCATTTTTTCGCGCGGCACGCGAACCATAAGCCGTTCCTTGGTTTCGCCCACGCACATTTTTCCTTTAAAAAGAAAACAAGTGCCACCAAACATTCGCTTTTCCTCAATATCCTTTTTCCAAGGATTGAGCGCTACTCTTATGCGTTTTAATATTTCTTCGGAATTGGAATTCATATCCTTAAAACTTCATTCGTGCCGAAGCTACAACATTATTCTCGGCAAAATTCTGGGTTTTGTATTTCAGTTCGCCAACAATGGCAATCATTGCGGCATTATCGGTACAAAACTCAAATTTGGGAATATGGGTTTTCCAACCATATTTTGTTTCAGCTTCTTTTAAAGCATTGCGAATACCACTATTCGCAGAAACGCCACCGCCAATGGCTATTTCCTTTATACCAGTTTTTTTCACAGCATTTTTCAGCTTGTCCATCAAATAATCAACAATGGTAAACTGAAGACTTGCGCAGATGTCTTCAATGTTTTCTGAAATAAAATCAGGGTTTTGGGCTACTTCTTTTTCAACAAAATAGAGCACTGAAGTTTTCAGACCACTAAAACTGAAATCCATCGGATTCACTTTCGGTTTTGGAAATTTGAACGCTTTTGGATTTCCTTTTTGTGCATATTTGTCAACCAGTGGACCGCCGGGATAGGGGAGGCCGAGGATTTTCGCACTTTTATCAAACGCTTCGCCTACGGCATCGTCAATAGTTTGACCAATTATTTCCATTTCAAAATAATCCGTCACTTTCACAATCTGTGTGTGGCCACCACTGATTGTCATCGCCAAAAATGGAAAGTTAGGTGCATTCTGTCCTTCAGCTTTAATAAAATGCGCCAAAATATGTGCCTGCATGTGGTTTACATCTATCAACGGAATGCCCAAACCCAAGGCCAAAGATTTTGAAAATGAGGTGCCTACGAGCAATGAACCCATCAAGCCAGGTCCGCGTGTAAAAGCAATGGCTGATAACTGATTTTTATCGATATTTGCTTTTTGTAAAGCCTGGTGCACAACGGGTACAATATTTTGTTGGTGCGCACGCGAAGCAAGCTCGGGAACCACACCGCCATATTGTTCGTGAATTGCTTGTGTAGCAACAACATTGCTAAGTATTTCGCCGTTGTTGATTACGGCTGCAGCAGTGTCGTCGCAAGAAGATTCAATACCGAGGATGTAGCAGTTTTTTTGTGTCAAAGCAAAAGGGGTATATTTATTGGGTGTAAAATTAAAACTTTAAAAGCGTATCAAAAAACTTCGGAAAATAATAGTTCGCACCTTCGTAATCATTGTATTGCTGCTCGTGCTTATAGTGATTATTTTTTCCATTCCCTCGGTACAAACTTGGGCAGCAAAAAAAGTAACTACCAACCTTAATGAAACTTACGGAACCGACATCAACATTAAACGCTTAGGCCTTAACTGGAAGGGCGAAGTAGATATCCGTGAGGTTTTTATAGCAGACCACCACCAAGATACTTTAATTTATAGTAAGCAGGTTCAAACTAATATTATCAGTTTTCAAAATTTGATTCAGGGCGATTTGGGTTTTGGAGATATTTCACTTGATTACGCCAAACTTTACATTAAAACCTATAAAGGCGAAGAAAACGACAATCTTTCCATTTTCGCAAAAAAGTTTGATACAGGCAAGCCGAGCACTTCGCCTTTTTCGCTTTTTAGTAATGATGTTACTTTAACCAACAGCAGGGTTAAAATGACAGATGAAAATCTTGAAAATCCCAAGGTTTTTGTTTTAGACAATGTAAATGTGGTTGCCAATAATTTTAGAATTGACGACACAGAGGTAAAGGCCAACATCAAAAACCTATCACTAGTTGCTTCTTGGGGAATTAGTATTAAGGATATGCAGGCAGATTTTTCATATACTGAAACAAATATCACACTGAAAGATCTTAATCTTGAAACCACAGAATCTAAAGTTATGGGAGATGTGGATTTGGATTATTCCAAAAATGGAATGTCTGACTTTGTAAATAATGTAATAATCACGGCCAATTTTAAGGATTCTAAAGTAGCGACAAACGATCTGAACAGTTTTTATAACGAATTTGGACCAGATCAATTAATTTTATTGGACACCGAACTTAAAGGAACTTTGAACGATTTCACTGCGAATAATCTTACCCTTAAAACTGGAGACACCAATATTCAAGGTGATTACACTTTTAAAAATATCCTGGACTCAGAAAAAGAATATACCATTATTGCATCCAATCATAATATCTCAACCAATTATTTTGATCTAAGAAGGTTTATGCCACGTGTTTTGGGCGATGTGGTTCCGGTTGAGCTTAAAGAATTGGGAAGTTTTAATCTTAGCGGAAACACTTCAATAATAGGTAATGAGCTTGTTACAAAAAGTAATTTATTAAGCGGAATAGGGCAAGCCAACGTAGATTTGGAAATGGGAAATATTAACAATTTTGAGAAGGCCTATTATAAAGGAAAAGTGGTCTTGAAAGATTTTAATCTCGGTAAGGTCGCAAACACTACTTCTCTTGGAAAAATGACCGCGAACCTTGATTTTGATGGCAGTGGCTTTGATAAAAACAACGTTAATACAGAAATTTCCGGTACGGTTTCTTCTTTTGCTTTTGAAGGATATAATTACAAAAACATCGTGGTTTCGGGGAATTTGAAAAATCCGCTTTTTAATGGTGAACTTTCTATAGATGATCCCAATTTGAAACTTGATTTTAAAGGTTTAATAGATGCTTCCACTGAAACAAATCATTTAGATTTTGAAGTAGATGTAGAATATGCGGAATTAAACCAGCTTAACTTAATAAAGCGAGATAGTATTTCGGTTTTCACTGGAAAAGTTGTTGTGGATATGGACGGAAAGACAATTGATGACGTTCAGGGAACCATCAATTTTAGCCAAACGTTTTACCAAAACGAACGCGATAACTTTTATTTTGATGATTTTACGATCACTTCGTCTTTTGAGGGCCCAAAACGAACTATTGAAATTAATTCACCAGATATTATAAATGGTCAAATTTCCGGTGAGTTTTTAATTGAAGATATACCCAATCTTTTTCAAAATGGAATTGCGAGTATTTATGCAAATTACATTCCGCAAGAGGTTACTACAAATCAATACATAGATTATGAATTTGTGGTTTACAACAAGATTGTTGACGTCTTTGTGCCACAACTGAAACTTGGTGATAATACTCGGTTAAGAGGATCTGTCTCTTCGGATGAATCTAAATTTAAGCTCGATTTTCGTTCGCCGGAAGTTATTGTTCTTGATAATTATATAAGTAAATTAAATATTCAGGTAGATAATGATAACCCGCTGTATAACACATATATATATGCAGATTCGGTTTACACTGGTATTTATAATCTTAAAGATGTTAACGTCATAAATAAGACTTTAAATGATACCATGTATGTGCGTTCTGAGTTTAAGGGCGGTGAAAAGAAAGAAGATCTTTTTAACCTTTCACTTTATCATACTATTAATCCTGCGGGGAAATCAGTTATTGGGGTAAAAAAATCTGATATTACCTATAAAGACAATGTTTGGTATTTAAACGAAAATAACAATCGTTTAAACAAAGTGGTTTTTGACGATAATTTTAAAGAGATTCGAATTGATTCCTTAGTGCTCAGCCATAATGAACAATTAATACAAATGGCGGGGGTTTTGCGGGACTCTACTTATAAAGATTTAAAAGTTCGTTTTAAAGACGTAAACATTGGTGACATAACGCCCGAAATAGATAGCCTGAGGCTTAAGGGGAATATGAACGGAAAGTTTGATTTTCTTCAAAAAAATGGCGCCTATTATCCTAACAGCACAGTTACCATTGACGATGTTAATATAAATGAAATTCCTTTCGGAGATTTAGATTTAAAAATTGACGGTAACGAAGATTTAACAAAATACCGAATAAACACTTCACTGACCAATAACAATGTAAAATCAATCAATGCTGTAGGCGAAATAGATGTTTCTGCCAGAAATCCCCAAATACAGCTTAATGTGGATCTTAACCAGTTCAATATGCAGGCCTTTAGTCCTTTTGGCGGCGATGTGATTACGGACATCCGCGGGCTAATATCTGGTAATGCAAAGGTTTCGGGCAATTACAAATCACCCGATATTTTGGGACGCTTTACTATGGAAAACAGTGGTTTGAAAATACCTTTTCTAAATACAGATTTTGACATTGAGAACAACGCACAAATAATTGTAACCAAGAATAAATTTGAAATTGCCCGTACAAACATAAAAGACACAAAATATGAAACCGAAGGTATTTTATACGGAAATGCCACACATACTAATTTCGGAAATTGGGCACTAGATTTACACGTTGAGGCGCCCGAAAGATTATTGGTTTTAAATACTCCCCCAGAAGAAGATGCTTTGTATTACGGAACAGCATTTATAAGCGGAAGAGCAGATATTAAAGGGCCCATTGATGAATTGGTAATAGATGTTGAAGCTACTACCCAACGAGGAACTACGTTTAAAATTCCAATTAGTGATACTGAATCTATTAGTGATGATTCTTTCGTGCATTTCCTTTCGCCAAAGGAAAAGGAAGCACGTATTAATGGCGAAGCAGTACTCAATGATGAACCAAAAGGATTATCGCTTAACTTTGATTTAGACATCAACAAAAATGCTGAAGTGGAAGTTGTTGTGGATCAGCAAAACAATTCAACCTTAAAAGGTCGCGGGGCTGGAATTCTTCTTATTGAAATAAACACCAATGGAAAATTCCAGATGTATGGCGACTTTCAAATCTATGAAGGAGAATTTGATTTTAGGTACGGAGGCATTATCCAACGTAATATTGGAGTGGTTCCGGGCGGAAACATAACTTGGGACGGTGCGCCGGAAAAAGCAAATCTAAGCCTGAGCGCAATCTATAAAACTCAAGCAAACCCATCTATTTTGTTAGATAATCCTTCTATAAATAGAAAGATTCCTGTTGAGGTTATTGTAGGCTTAAATGGTGAACTTGCCCAACCTGCTTTAAAATTTGACATAGAATTTCCAAATGTGACCTCAACTCTAAAAAGTGAGTTGGAATACAAACTTAAAACCGAAGAACAGAAACAGAACCAATCAATATTTTTATTGGCAACCGGTAATTTTGTGAACGATAATTATGGCGGGTCCAATGCTTTCGCGGGAACTTTGGCAGACCGAGTTTCAAGTTTGGTGAATGATCTTTTTGCAGATCAAGATGGAAAATTTAGTCTTGGTGTTGGTTATACAGTTGGTGATGACACTCCCGACCAAGAAACCGCAGATTATGTAGATCTTACAATCTCTACAAAAATTACGGAGCGAATTCTAATCAACGGAAAAGTGGGAGTGCCGGTTGGTGGTGCCAACGAGACTTCAGTTGCAGGCGATATTGAGGTGCAATGGCTCATCAATGATGACGGAAGCCTGCGGATGAAATTCTTTAACAGACAGGCAGCTTTACAGTTTATAGGGGAAGACCAGATATTTGAACAAGGAGCTGGTATTTCATATTCGGTTGATTTCAATACTTTTCAGGAATTGATGCAAAAACTATTTAATAAGAAAGTTGAAATAGAATCTGAACTGCCCATTACCCCAGATGATAATTCTTATCCAGTTGACTTTGATCCAAAAGCAACAAAAACTGAAGAAGAAACAGACGAATAATACTTAGCTTTTTTATTTTAAGATAATGGTTCTAAAGGTCAAATTAATTCTGGCTTCATCTACTTTTTTTGTTGGCGGCAATCTGTGAAGCCAATTTGTTTGGGTTGCGCCTTTCATAATCAAAAGACTTCCGTGTTCCAAATTCAAAGCGATTGTTTCTTTAGTTTGCTTATGCTTAAAGGCAAATTTACGCTCCGCTCCAAAACTTACAGAAGCAATTGCGCCGTTCTTTTTTAAATCTTTCTCGCCATCGCTGTGCCATGCCATTCCTTCTTCGCCAGAGTGGTAAAGGTTCAATAAACAACTATTAAAAGTTTCTCCAGTTTTCTTTTCTATCAGTTTTTTAAGCAGTAATAATTCTGGTGTCCACAAATGGGCTTTTTTTGTGATTTTAGAATAAGTATATTCAAACTCTTGGTTGCCGTACCAAGCTACTTTCCGTTTAGTAACAATCCTTTTTCCAAAGATTATTGCTTCATCGTTTTTCCAATCTATTGTATTAAGAAGAATTTCATAATAACGGTTGGCTTCTTCATCAGAAAAAATTTTCCCGAAATAATTCACCGTTCCGCCCATTGGAAGCAGATTTTTTTCAGTATCAATTTTAAAGTTGAACAAATCTATTTGCGACATATAGTTTTTTCTTTATTTTTTCAAAAATATCAGAAACCAATATTAAAATCGAGCCGTATGCGGTTGCCGTTTTCCTTGGCAATTCCATATGGCACAATTTGTTCAACGGTAAAGAAGCGCACTCTTAAATCCATATTTTCTGCTAAGGTATATCCTGCCATAATTTCCAGACCCTTAAAATTTGTAAGTCTTCCATCTGCTGATCCTGCATTTGAGTAATCCCAGCGCGCCCAATCGTTTTGTGCTAAATAATCTACAGCTGCGAAACGCTCCAAATAATTATAAGTCAGCTGGACTTTCCAATCGCCTTTTTTATCTAATTTCCCTATTCCAGCATTAGCAACATAGCCAATTTTTTGATTTTGCAATTGTTTCGGAATAGAATCATTATTGTTATAATCTTGTATGTTTTGGTAATAATCGAAACCCACGGTGATTTTTGGGTTTTTAATTATATCCACTTTAGTTCCCAGGTGAAGTATGGAATAGTTTATATTAAAAGTATCTCCACCATCCGGAATGTTTGGCATGTTTTTAAAATAATAAAAAGCAGGAAAAAACTTCACTCGGTTTTGCCAATGCGAAGATACCAACTGTATTCCTTCAAAATAGCTGTCTTTACTCAAAGAAGTACCGCTGGTGGCAAAAATAAAATGTCCTGTATTTACTTTTAATGATTGCAGAAAATCATTTTCAAAATTGAATTTCCCGGAAAGGGAAACACCCTCCGGAGAAACATTGTCGCTCCAAAAAAGTTCGTTCTGCTTCTCAAAAGGAAAGGAATTTTTCCCAATCCAAAAACTTAGCCAATTGTATTTGAAATTGGCATACAATTTTTCAAAAGCAATGGGAGCACTGCTAAACTCATCGCCCAACGTAAGTTGCGGATCTTGTTGTTTATTGGGCTGCCCGGTACGTATTCTCATTCCGAAAGACACCCAATCCTTAAAATCATAGGTAGCTCCTAAGCGTGCCCGATATCTCAAACGGGTTCGGTCCTCACGTAAGGTTCCATCTGATTTTTGGGAATCCCAATCTTGTTCGACCCGAAATCTGAAATCGGCTGAAAACTTAAGTTTTTTGGGAATGCTGTCATTCTGTGCAATTAAATAGAATGGAAACAATAGAAAAAATAGGAGGTAGGTCGTTTTTTTCAAAATCGTAAGAAATTGTTGGTTAGTGCTCTTTAATTCTTTTCTGAAAAAGAATCATTTTTTCCGAAGCCATTAAATTAAAAAATTTGTTTTAAAAGTAATTACTTCGATAGCAGTATTTTATTTTGGCAGTACAGAATAGAAAGCTAATAAAAATGTATCTTAGTAATTCATTATTAAATAATTACTTCAATTAAAATTAATCAATAAACCCTAACCAGTTATGAGTATTGTATTTCTTCTTATCGGCGTCATTATTGTGATTGCCTTTTTGCTTGTCATTGTTTTCAACCGTTTTGTGAAAAATAAAAACGTGGTAAAAGATGGGTGGAGCAATATAGACGTGGCTTTGAAACGACGTTATGATTTGATTCCTAATCTTGTTGAGACCGTAAAAGGGTACGCTGCCCACGAAAAAACTACCTTAGAAAGTGTTATAAACGCCCGAAACGCGGCAATGGCCGTGCCATCAGATGACATAAACGCAAAGATAAAAGCTGAAAACCAGTTACAGCAAACCTTGAGAAGCATTTTTGCTTTAGGAGAGGCCTATCCAGATCTAAAAGCAAACGCAGGCTTTTTGGACCTTCAGCAAAAACTGAATGAAATTGAAGAAAATTTAGAGCGTAGCCGTCGCTACTACAATGGTACGGTACGCGAAAACAATACCTATGGTGAAAGCTTTCCGGGAGTTTTGTTCGCAGGAATGTTCGGCTATCAGCATTTTGATTATTTTGAAACAGAAGAGGCCAGCCGCGAAAACGTGAAAGTGAATTTTAATTAAAATACATTAACTATGAAAAAACTATTCCTATTACTTTTTGGAGTTCTGTTTTTTCTGAAAGGTTTTGCACAAGGTTTTGATGTGAAACACAGTCAGGTTGATATTTACATCAGCGCTGATGGTTATTTCGATGTGGTTGAAAATTACGATATAAACTTCACGGAATACAAGCACGGCATTTACAGAGATATTCAATTGATTTATGATTTACTTACCGAAGATGGCAAGCAGGAAAAGCGAAGAATAAAGATTAGAAAAATTGATGTGCCTTCCCACAAATATGAAGCAGATTTTGACTTTGTACAAAAGCTTAGCAATAGCCTTCAAATAAAAATAGGAGATAAGGATGTTACGGTTATTGGTCGCCAACATTATCAAATAAAATACAGGGTTTATGATGCTTTTCTTTTTGAAAAGGAACAAATACAGTTTTATTGGAATATTAAACCCGATGGTTGGTACGCCGTGTTTAACCAATTAGATTTCACAGTACATCTTCCCGAGGGTATGCATAGTGACTTGAATGCTATTCAGGTTTACTCTGGAAATACAGGTGTAAAAACAACAAGCAATGATTTTGATGTAAATTACAATGACGGTGTTTATACGGCTAAAAGTGGCCCAAACTTTCTGTCTGTTCCTGGACAAAGCGTAACAGTATTGGTCAATCTTCCCCTTGGCTCTATTAAAGAACTGAAACCTTGGTGGCCTTTTTGGACAGATTACGGCTGGACCTTAATTCTTGGGGCCATGCTATTGATTTTTTATTTAATATGGAATAAATACGGCAAGGATGATAGGGTAGTGGCAACCACCAGTTATTTTCCGCCAAGTGGTTTAGATCCAGCAATGGCTGGATTTTTAATTGACGACAGTGCAGATACTCCAGACCTTATCTCCTTAATTCCGTATTGGGGTTCCCGCGGTATTATCAAAATGGAACAGATTCCCAAAAAAGGATGGTTCGGTAAAGAGGATACCAAACTTACTAAATTACGTCCATTGCCCGCTGATGCACCCAAATATGAAGAAACTATCTATAGAGGGCTCTTTGGTATAGGCTCCGGCACTAGCGGAAAAGAAGTATTGATAAGCAGTTTGAAAGATACTTTTTACACTACTATGAGCTCGGCAAAAATGATTTTAAAGGATCAGGCACAAATTTATTATGATGCACAGGCCAAGAAAATGCAGACAAAAACCGTAATAGGTGTCTTGCTTCTTGGTGTCTTGCTGTTTTTTTTCTTTTTGTTTTTTTGGGGTCTTTGGGCTGCTCTGGCAGTAGTTCCCATTGGAATTTTTCTGTTGTTTATGACGGTTTATATGGTAAAGAAAAATAAAAAGGGAAATGATGTTTTCTCAGATTTAAAAGGCTTTAAAAACTTTATAAAAATTGCGGAGGAAAACAAGCTGAAAGTGCTTTTGCAGGATAGCCCTACATATTTTGAAACCACGATGGGTTATGCAGTTGCCTTTGGTCTTTTTGAGCAATGGGCAAAGAAGTTTGAATCACTTAATTTACAGCCACCAAGTTGGTACACTTCATCAACGGGTGCATTCACGATGCATAATTTCTCAAATTCTTTTTCAGATTCTATTTCCTCGGCACAGTCCACAATGGTCAGTTCGCCATCCAGTAGTGGTTCTTCGGGAGGGGGAGGGTCCTCAGGAGGTGGTTTTGGCGGTGGTGGTGGCGGAAGCTGGTAATGGGTTTAAGAAAATAAAAACCACTTGGAATCTTTGGGTTAAAACCTATTTACTTCGGTTACTTTGTTTCCTTTATTGTAACATGTTTATTATCCAAATATTTTTTTTATTTCTTGAATTAAATTCGGTTTAAAAACTGAAAATTCATCTTCATAAACAGTTTCAGTATATTCCTTTCCTATATGTTCAATTCCGGTTTTATCGGTCAAAATCGCTCTACAATATAAATATCTATATCCAGTTTTGTCCATTTTAATTTTCAGAATTCCGCTCCGAATAAAATCTGATTCAAAATTTTGACTTTCCAATGTTTTCAAAACAGTTTCTTTAAGTCTGGGTAATTGTTTGAGGATTGGTTTTATTTCGAGTTCATTTGGCACAATTGTATTATTCCAAAAATCAATCGTTAATTCACTCACATTTTTTTCAGATACAGCATTAAAAATCCAATCACCCATATATCCTTTACTGTAATAAAAAGTCGTACTGAAAAACTGTTGAGTTATAGTATTTGGCAATCCTTTCAGTCTATTAATTTTAGGCAAAATTGGTTTTTTTTTAAAATGTGTTACAACTAATGAATATAAGAAGTTTACCAAAAAACTGCGTATTTACAACCCAATTGGAATGGTTCTCAGTATGCTTTAAAGCAAGTGCTTATATACAACTGCATGGCCGTATATACATACTTTTAAGATTATAAATGGCGGTCTTTTTGTTGAAAAAAAAAGCGTATCAATTTTTGAACAAAAAAAGTGGTTTTGCAGCGAATTATGGTGTGCTCTTAAAGTGAAGCAATTACCGAAATTTCCACATTCACAAACTTAGGCAGATTGGCAACCTCAACAGTTTCGCGTGCTGGGGCTGTGGTTTCGTTGAAATATGTGGCATACACCTCATTGATGGCAGCAAAGTTGTGCATATCACTAATAAAGATGGAGGTTTTCAGTACATTTTCAAACGTCATTCCAGCTTCGGTTAGAATGGCTTTTAGGTTTTCCATCACCAATTTGGTTTCGGTTTTAATGTCGTCCGTTACCAAATTTCCTGTTTTAGGGTCTATCGCAATTTGCCCAGAAGTGTAGAGCATAGTGCCATGAAGAATGGCTTGGTTGTATGGCCCAATGGGAGCAGGGGCGTGTGGGGTGGTGATTATTTTTTTCATTGTATAGTGAATATGTGAGTTTGTGAATTTGTGAGTATGAGAGTTAACAATTAGCATTTTCATTATTAATTCAATTAAAGCCTCTTGTCGCTTTCCCTACGCTTGTCATATTTAATATCGCTAAGTACGGAAGATTTTATTCCTATAAAAAAATACCAAGCTGTATTGATACTACCTATGGGTGTCCAATTAAAGCTCATTTGCCAGCTTTCCAAATCGCGCTGGAAGCGGAACTGTGTTAAAGTTACACCTTTGTTTTTGAAATCATAACCGGAGGAAACACCTACGGTCCAACGGGGTGCCAATTCCATATTTGTACTCATCATAAACGATTGGCTGGATATTTCATTCTGCCGCTGTGCATTGCCGTAGGTAATGGTATAGGCAAAGCGGACATCCCACGGAATGGTGAAGTTATACCATTCCACATTGGTTTTGTCAACATCGTCATCATCTTTGTCTTTATAAATCTGCCCGTCATAAATATTGGAAGCTTCTCCAAAAAGATCATCGGGTCGGCCACCGTTTCTAAAAGTCTCATTGTCTATTTTATCGGTATCCTTGCCATCACTTTCAAAATCTTTACTGCTGAAGGAATAATTTATGCTCACATTGGCATTGGTAAGCCTAAAAAGGCTTCCGCCATTGTTAATGTTGAAAACATCAATTTTATTATTGTTGTTGTCCAGCGCATACGGATCCAGCGCTCCACTGAAATTGAAATCGAGTTTTGGTATAATGGGAATACTTCCGTTGAATTGTAAGGGACTCCACTTTAATGAATCACCTGCAAGATTATAGGCAGTTGAAAAGTTTAGATTGTTCAACAGCACCACTTTTTTTGGTTCCACTGCTGTAGTGTCGCTGTCGCGAATTTTGGCTTCAAAAGTATTGCTCAAGGACATCCCGATACTGCTGGAATATACTTTACTTGGTGGACCATATAGTGTGTTTTCAAAACGGGAGTATTGAACAATCTCATCATCTAACTCAGGATCTGCTGTATTTGGAACTCGAAATTCATCATAATACCTATCAAACGCCGGATTTATGTTATAGCTAACGGAAGGGCGCACCACGTGGCGGATAGCTTGAATTTTTTTATCTGTGCCAAAGTTAAAAAGTCCGTACAGCGTAGTTCCCAAACTGGTTGAAAAATTATAAGTCCGGTAGCTTTCAAAACCTGAAACCGTGTCCTGAACAATACCACCACTGCCATCATTTACAGTTTCGTCATAACGTTTGCGCGTACTTTTCAAAACCCAAGTTTCCCGATAGTTAGTTCCGGCGGAAGCACTTAAATATTTAAGGATTTTAAAGTTTGTGGTAAGTGGAATATTGTGCTGTGCCCCAATCTGTGCGCTGTTGAACATTTCCGGTTTAAAGAAAAGCGAATCAACTGTCTGGATTCGGTTTTCTGCTGTAACATCATACTGAAAGTTAATGTTTTGAATAATCCCTTTTTTGGTACCATCTTTTGGTGCAAAAGGATAAATCCTTGAAACACTTGCATTCAAGTTTGGCAAAGACATAGCTATTTGCTGTGTATTCGTGTTTTGCGAATGCGTAGCTGCCACAGTCAAGTTAACCTGTGGATCGCCTTCAAAACTCTTTGAATAGGAAACGGAGGAGCTAAGTGTATTCACTAAAGCACTGGCATTATTGGTCTGGTTTATGGATTGATTGAAATATTTACTACTTCCCAAATTCACCGAAGCCGAAAAGCGGGAGCTTGGATTGCTCTTCATGTCTTGACTGTGCGTCCAACGAATATTATAGATTGCGCTTTCTTGGAAATTAGGAAAACCACGCTCTTCCTGAACAAGATATTCATAGCGGGCACTAAAATTTCCACGATATTTATATTTTAATACATAGGCAGATTCACCACGAAGGGCGTAACTTCCGTTGGTGTAATAGTCGCCCAACAAACTAAAATCCAGGTAATCATTTATGGCGAAGTAATACCCGCCATTCTGAAAGAAGAACCCTCGACTGTTGTTTTCGCCAAAGGAAGGGATAATAAAACCAGAGGTGCGATCTTCTGTTAGCGGAAAATATGCAAAGGGAAGCCCCACAGGCGTTGGCACATCTGCAATGTACATATTGGTTAAACCTGTTACAATTTTTTTCTTTGGAACAAACTTCGCCTTCCGGGTGTAAAAGTAATATTCCGGATCGTCAATATTTTTTGAAGTAGTAAACTTCACATTCCGAAGGTAAACTACAGAATCGTTTACTTTTTTGGTCACTTCAGAAATTACCCTAAAGCCGTTTTGTTCCGTTCGACTATTATAGACCAGTGCTTTTTCTGTGTCAAAATTATACCGGATGGAATCTGGTTCTACTCTATTGTTGGCCTGAACAAAAATGGGACGTTGGCTATAAACTCCTGCACTGTCTATACCTTTGGCGTACACTTCGTTTTTATTGTAATCAAGAATTATCAATCCCGCATCTATGCGCATATCTCCATAAATAATATACGCCTTGTTGTACATATAAACCTTGTTTTCTTTTCTGTTTAGAAGCACATAATCTTCCCCATAATAATCCACAATATCTGTTAAAGTTTCCTTGGGTGGTTTTATGGAATCAGTCTTTACGGTATCTTGGGCTTGCTCGTTGATTTCATCAACAATTGGTTTTAGGTTTACTGAAAGAGTGTCTTCTTTGGTGGTTTTGGGGATGTTAGCTTCATTCTTTGGTGGGATGTCCTGCGCATGCAAAACTGTGCTGCAAAGAAGCAGGAATGTTAAGAAGATTGTTAAGTAATGCCTGTTGGTTCGCAATGTGCTGATGCTATTATTTTGTAGTTTTGGCTCAGTATTTGAAACGGTCAAAAATAAACATATTTTTTGGGGTACGTTTTTTTAAATCATTTTTTTAAAATATCAATTTTTTTAAATCGTTAATAGGTATATGAAAACGAAACTTTTTTCTTCTTTCGTATTAATAATAAGTATTTCATTTTTTTCTATTGCTGCCTCAGCGGCTGAAAACCCTATAAAACCATTTGTTGTGGTTTTGGATGCGGGTCACGGTGGCCACGATCACGGAAATAAAGGAAATGGCTATAAAGAATCTGAAATTTCACTCAACATTGTTTTAAAAGTGGGAGCGGAGCTTGAAAAAATACCTAATGTAAAAGTAATCTATACCCGCAAAACAGATGTTTTTATTGAACTGCGTGAGCGTGCTGCAATAGCCAACAGGGCAGATGCAGATCTTTTTGTCTCTGTGCACTGCAATGCCCACAGCAGCAATGCGTTTGGCACTGAAACCTTTGTGCTTGGGTTGCACAAAAGCCAAGCAAACTTTGAGGTTGCAAAAAAAGAGAACGAGGTTATCTATTTGGAAGATAACTATAAAGAAAAATATGGAGGTTTTGATCCTAACGCCCCAGAATCGTTAATAGGAATGGTATTGATGCAAGAAGAATATCTTGATCAAAGCATACTTTTAGCAAGTTTGGTGCAAAACAATATTGTAAATAACTTAAAACAAAATGACCGCAGCGTAAAACAGGCCGGGTTCTGGGTTCTTCACAATACCTATATGCCCAGTGTTTTGATTGAAACAGGATTTCTTACTAATAAAAAAGAAGGCGCATATTTGAATTCAGCTAAAGGACAGACTGATATGGCGCGTGAAATTGGCACTGCCATTAAAACCTACATAAATAGTCTTTCCGTGGCAAATGATAATGTTAAAGACCCCGAAGTTAAGGAACTGGAAGTTGAAAAAGTAATTGAAACAACAAAAGCAGATTTATATGAAGGCGTAACTTTTAGGGTTCAATTAGCTGCCAGCAGCAAAAAACTGGACCCAAAGCCCAGTAACTTTAAGGGGCTCAAAGATGTAACGCGTGAGAAGGAGGACGGACTGTTTAAATATTACTATGCAGAAACAGCTGACTACAACAAAATTCAGGTAATGAAAACCTTTGTGCAGCAAAAAGGTTTTCCATCTGCATACATTGTTGCTTTTAAAAAAGGAAAAAAAGTTAATGTGCAAGAAGTGTTAAAATCGAAAGCCAATTAGCGTGCTTTCTTTATATTTATCACTTAAATTTGTTTAAAATCTAAAATTGCACTCTTGAGACTATCCAAAGAAGTTAAAACCGGAATTCTTGCCATTGGCGCCATATTGTTATTGATATTTGGCTATAGTTTTTTAAAAGGTACCAACCTGCTTGACAAAAACCGTGAATTTTATGTGAAATATGACAATGTGGAAGGTTTGGCCCAAGCAGCTCCAGTTACCATAAATGGTCTTACTGTGGGGAAAGTACAGAACATCTCTTTTGCAAATTCAAAAGGAGGTTTGGTAGTTAAATTTACAGTTGAAAAGGACTTCGATTTTTCAAAAAACAGCGTTGTTAGAATATATAGTTCTGGACTTCTCGGCGGAAAAAACTTAGGAATCTATCCAGAGTATGATATAAATAATATAGCCAAAAGCGGCGATACGCTTAGTGGTGATGTGGAAGATGGAATGTTAACGGCTGTTACCAAAGCACTGGGACCTTTAGAGAAAAAAGTGAATAATACATTAGCAACGGTGGATACGCTCTTACTTAGCGTGAACGCCATTGTTGATGAGGAAACACGAAAAAATCTTAAGGAAGCTATTGAAAACCTTAACAAGACATTGAATTCTTTTTCAGGTGTTTCGGAAAACCTGAATTATATTCTCTCCAACAATACTGGAAAACTGGACAATACCTTTACCAACCTTGATAAAACCGCAAGTAATCTTTCCCAGCTAACTGATTCCCTGGCACAACTGGAAACAGGAAAACTGGTTACTGATCTACAAAATGTTGTGGACAAGATGGATAAAATTGTAGCTGGTGTAGACAATGGTGAAGGTTCAATTGGAAAACTGCTAAAAGACGATCAACTTTATGAAAATTTAGAAGGTGCTTCAAGACAGCTTGAACAACTTTTACAAGACGTAAAACTGAACCCAAAACGATACGTTCACATTTCTGTATTTGGCAAAAAACAGAAAGAATACGTAACACCAGACAACCCAGAGGAATAAACCATGCAGTACCTTCCTAACATACTCTTCAGCATCGCCCTAGTGGCGGGAATAGGTTATTTTACAATGAACATCCGTAAAATAATTCGCAATATAAAATTGGGCCAGGAGGTTGATGCTTCTGACAATACGGGACAACGGTGGAGTAATGTAGTCCGTATAGCACTGGGCCAATCAAAAATGGTAGTTAGGCCCATTCCTGGATTGCTTCACATTCTTGTTTATGTTGGGTTTATTATTATCAATATTGAGGTGCTTGAGATTATTATTGATGGTATTTTTGGTACGCATCGTGTTCTTTCCACAGTACTTCCATCAGGACTTTACAACTTTTTAATTGGCTCATTTGAAATTTTGGCCTTATTGGTTTTGGTAGGTGTTATTCTTTTCTGGACACGAAGAAATGTTCAAAGGTTGAAAAGATTTTGGAGTTCCGAAATGAAAGGATGGCCAAAAAATGACGGGAACTTTATTCTCTATTTTGAAATGGTATTGATGATACTGTTTTTGACTATGAATGCGGCAGACCAATCATTACAATCCATAGGAGCCGCACATTATGTTGAAGCTGGATCTTTTCCTGTAAGTAAATACCTGCTTCCTTTAATGGACGGTTTTTCAGAGGCAACACTTATAGCGATTGAGCGCGGTGCTTGGTGGTTACATATTTTGGGGATTTTAGTTTTTCTTAATTATTTATACTTCTCTAAGCATCTTCATATAATTTTGGCTTTTCCCAATGTTTACTTCGGAAAAGTGGTTCCAAAAGGAAAATTCAAAAACCTAAAATCGGTTACCAACGAAGTGAAAATGATGATGGATCCCAACGTAGATCCATTTGCTGCTCCAGCGGAAGGAGCTACTGAAGCTCCTGCAAAATTTGGCGCTAGTGATGTGATGGATTTAAGTAGAATCCAGCTATTAAACGCATACACTTGTACAGAATGTGGCCGCTGCACCAGCGAATGCCCCGCAAACATTACTGGCAAAAAACTATCGCCGCGAAAAATAATGATGGACACCCGTGACCGTTTGGAGGAAATAGGAAAGAACATCAACAAAAACGGGGAATTCAAACCAGATGGAAAACAGTTGTTGGATGACTATATTACCCGTGAAGAACTTTGGGCATGTACCACTTGTAATGCGTGTGTAGAAGCTTGTCCCGTAAGTATTGACCCATTGAGCATTATTATGGATATGCGCCAATACTTGGTTATGGAACAGTCTGCAGCACCAACAGAGTTGAATGTTGCAATGACAAACATTGAAAACAACGGCGCACCGTGGCCATACAACCAAATGGATCGATTGAATTGGAAAAATGAAAATTGATTATATTTTGAATTGAAAAGAAATAATAATGAAGAGAGAAGAAGTAGAAAAAATGCTACATGAAAAAGTAGAAATGGGCGAACACGTTAGCCCAATTCTTCCTGAAGGAATAAAAAACTACTTGATTGATATTGACGGAACCATTACTGATGATATTCCAAATGAAGAGCCTGAAAGAATGGCTACTTGTGAACCATTTCCAGATGCGTTGAAAACATTAAACAAATGGTATGATGAAGGACATATAATCTGTTTTTTTACATCACGAACAGAGGCGCATCGCGAAGTAACCGAAACTTGGCTAAACAAACACGGTTTTAAATACCACACTATGTTGATGGGAAAACCCCGTGGTGGAAATTATCATTGGGTGGACAACCATTTGGTGAGAGCAACACGATACAAAGGAAGATTCACCGATTTGGTGGAAAAAGAAGTAACCATTGAAGTATTTGAAGATTAAATAAATTCCAAATTAAAAGCTTCAGCTTCCAAAGTTATGAACTTGAAATCTGGAACCTGAAACCTGAAACTAAAAAAAATGAGTGAACCACTAAAAGTCCCAACAATGGCCGAATATATGGCCCAAGGCAAACAACCCGAAGTGCTTTTTTGGGTAGGTTGCGCAGGGAGTTTTGACGACCGTGCAAAAAAAATAACCAAAGCCTTTGTAAAGTTACTTCACAAAGCAAAGATAGATTTCGCAGTTCTGGGAACCGAAGAAAGCTGTACCGGCGATCCTGCAAAAAGAGCAGGAAATGAATTTCTTTTCCAAATGCAGGCTATGACCAATATAGAAGTGCTGAACGGTTATGGAATAAAAAAAATTGTAACTGCTTGCCCACATTGCTTTAACACAATTGGGAATGAATATCCCGAGCTTGGCGGCACTTATGAAATTATGCACCACACCCAATTTCTAAAATCATTATTAGATGAAGGAAAATTGAAGGTGGAAGGCGGAAAATTCAAAGGCAAAAAAATCACTTTTCACGATCCTTGCTATTTAGGTAGAGCTAATGGCGAATATGAAGCTCCCAGAAATGTACTTGAAAAACTGGAAGTTGAACTGGTAGAAATGAAACGCAACAAAAAACACGGTATGTGCTGTGGTGCAGGTGGAGCGCAAATGTTTAAAGAACCGGAAGCTGGAGATAAAGATGTAAACGTTGCACGAACTGAACAAGCAATAGAAACTTCTGCTAAAATAATTGCCACCGGTTGTCCGTTTTGTATGGTAATGATGAACGATGGTGTTAAGGCCAAAAATGCCGAAGATAATGTGCAAGTAATGGACGTTGCAGAAATGATTGCAAATGCCGAAGATTTATAAATAATGCTGACAGATTTTAAAAACCTGCCCGATGATTCCAGAATATGGGTATATCAGGCAAATAGAAAATTGAGCGATGATGAAGTCGCTGAAATTACTGAACTTTCTAATGATTTCTTGACCAAATGGACTGCCCACGGCGCAGACCTGGAAGCTGGACTCGAAATAAAATACAACCGTTTTATTGTTCTCGGACTCAATCAGGCCAATGCTTCGGCATCGGGTTGTAGCATTGATGCTTCGATACATTTTATCCAGTCGCTGCAAGAAAAATTTGATGTGGATTTGCTCGATAAAATGAACGTTACCTTCTATTCTGGTGAATATATAGCTTATAAACCTTTGGCTGATTTCAGAAAAATGGCAAAGGACAAATCGGTTTCAAAAAACACTATCGTCTTCAACAATCTTGTAAATACAAAAGCAGAATACCTTGAAAATTGGGAAGTTCCCGCCACCGAAAGTTGGCACAATCGTTTTTTATCATAATCCCGTTTCCATTGCTATGAAGAAATTTTTGCTAGCCTGCATACTCATATCTATATATTTCCCGACGATTGCTCAGGAAAACAATCCATTAATCCTTAAAAACGATTTCCAAAACCAAAAGAAATGGGTTGACAGCATCTATGATACTATGTCTTTGGAAGAAAAGATGGGCCAGCTTTTTATGGCAGATATTTTCAGTAGCGACCCAAAGGCCAAAACAGATAAAATAAAAGATTTAATCTCTAATTACCATCTAGGAGGAGTTATCTTCTCAAAAGGTGGCCCAGTGCGCCAAGCCAAACTGAACAATGAGTTTCAATCGTTGGCAAAAGTCCCTTTAATGATTGGGATGGATGCAGAATGGGGTTTAGCCATGCGTCTTGATTCTACCTATGCTTTTCCATGGAATATGACACTTGGAGCAATTACAGACAATAAAATTGTTGAAAAAGTTGGACAGCGTATTGGCGAACAATCCAAGCGTTTGGGGGTTCACATAAACTTTGCGCCAGTTGTTGATATAAATACAAACCCAAAAAATCCAATAATCGGCAATCGTTCTTTTGGAGAAGATAGAGACAATGTAACCGAAAAAGCACTTGCCTTTATGAAAGGAATGCAAAGCGCAGGAGTTATGGGCAGCGCAAAACATTTTCCCGGTCACGGAGATACGGAAACAGATAGCCACAAAACGTTGCCAACGGTCGATTTTTCAAGGGAGCGTTTAGATACTTTGGAATTATACCCCTATAAAAAATTGATTAGCCAAGGCTTGAATAGTGTGATGGTTGCACATTTAAACATTCCTGCTTTGGAACCACAAATGAATTATCCGTCATCACTTTCCTCAAAAGTGGTTACAGATCTTCTAAAAAAAGAAATGGGCTTCAATGGTCTTATTTTTACGGATGCCCTAAATATGAAAGGTGCTTCAGATTTTAAAAAGCCCGGTGAAATTGAACTGGCAGCTTTTTTGGCAGGTAATGACGTTCTTTTGATTTCTGAAGATGTTCCAAAGGCGATGGAATTTCTTATCAATTCCTATAATGAAAAAATAATTACCGAAAAACGATTGGCATATTCCGTTAAGAAAATTCTTTATGCTAAATATAAAGTTGGTTTAAATCATTACAAGCCAGTGAACCTGGCTTATTTGGTAGAAGATTTAAACTCTGTTAATGACGATGCACTTTACGAAGAGGCAATGGACAATGCACTGACAATCCTTAAAAACGACCGTGCAATTCTCCCCATAAAAGATCTTCAAAAGAAAAAGATTGCCTATGTAAATTTTGGTGATGATTCGGGAGAAGATTTTTTAAATGAATTAAAAAAATACGGTAACGTAGAATGGGTTAAGGCGAACAGTTTGGATGATTATGTCCAGAAATTAAAGGAGTATAATTACGTGATTATTGGCTTTCATAAAAGCAATGAAAATCCTTGGAAAAAGTTTCAATTTTCGGAAAACGAACTTGTTTGGCTTTATGAAATTGCGCGTACAAATACTGTAATTCTGGATGTTTTTGCGAGACCTTATGCTATGTTGGATTTAAAAACCACAGCCAATTTTGAAGGAATAGTCATGTCTTATCAAAATAGTAAGATTTCGCAGCAACTTTCTGCACAACTAATTTTTGGGGCACGTGAGGCAAAGGGTAAATTGCCAGTTTCATTGGGCGAAGACTTTCCGTTGAATACTTTTTTGCAAACAAAGTCATTAAGAAGATTGCAATACGGAACCCCAGAAAGTGTGGGAGTGAACAGCTATAAGTTGAAAAAAATAGATTCACTTGCAAATATGGGTATTCGTGAAGGAATGTATCCTGGAGCACAAATTTTAGTGGCACGAAAAGGAAAGATTATTTATCAGAAAAATTTCGGCTTCCACGAATACGATAAAAAACAAGAAGTCCGAGACTCCACTGTATATGATCTTGCTTCATTGACAAAAATTTTGGCAAGCCTGCCATTAGTGATGGAATTGGTAAATAAAAAAGAGCTAAGTCTGAACACGAAGCTCTCAGAAATGCTTCCAGAATATAAAAACTCAAACAAAGCAGATGTAACTTTAAAACAAATGCTTTCGCATTACGCGCGTTTTAAGGCTTGGATTCCTTTTTACAGGCATACTTATAATGAAGAAAAAACAGGGGTTTCCACAAAATATTATTCCGATATTCCAGGAAAGGATTTTAACGTGCAAGTGGCGGAAAACCTTTATATGCGAAGGGATTATATAGATACCATATACAAGGATATTCGTGAAAGTGATTTGAACCCTAGACTGGAATACAAATACAGCGATCTGCCATATTACATTTTGAAACAATATTTTGAAAGGAAATTTGGCAAACCAATGGAACTGATTGTTCAAGAAAATCTTTATGAATCTTTGGGTGCCAATTACACATTATACCATCCGTTAGATAAGTTTTCTAAAGACAATATTCCGCCTACTGAACAAGATGATATTTTCAGAAAACAGAAAGTTCAGGGTTATGTCAACGACCAAGGGGCGGCAATGCTTGGTGGCGTTAGTGGACACGCTGGATTGTTTAGTAATAGCAATGATGTTGCAAAAATAATGCAGATGTATCTTTGGAAAGGTTTTTATGGCGGTAAACGATATTTCAATCCAGAAATATTGGATCTTTTTAATACCTGTTATTACTGTGATGAAAACGTGAGACGTGGCGTTGGTTTTGACAAACCGCAATTAGGAACTTCTGGTCCAACTTGTGGTTGTGTTTCAATGACCAGCTTTGGGCATAGTGGATTTACAGGAACATTCGCGTGGGCAGACCCTGAACAGGAAATTGTTTATGTATTTTTATCAAACCGAACCTTTCCCGATCCAGAAAACCGAAAATTGATAAAGAGCGATTTGCGCAGTAAAATTCAAGAAGCCATTTATGAGGCAATTGATTATTGAATTTCAGAATATTATAAAACTTGAAACTTTGAACCTGAAACTTAAAAAATGAAAATAGCAATAGTGTGTTATCCAACCTTCGGGGGAAGTGGAGTAGTGGCCACAGAGTTAGGTTTGTCACTTGCCGAAAACGGTCACGAAGTGCATTTCATTACCTATAAACAACCTGTCAGATTGGAGTTGCTTTCAAAAAACATTCACTTCCATGAAGTTTCTGTTCCAGAATACCCATTGTTTCATTATCAGCCTTATGAGCTTGCCCTTTCCAGTAAATTGGTAGATATGGTTAAACTCCATAAAATAGAAGTGCTGCATGTGCATTACGCTATTCCACACGCTTATGCAGGTTACATGGCGAAGAAAATGCTGGAAGAAGAAA
Source organism: Aequorivita nionensis (assembly GCF_046352995.1). Classification (GTDB taxonomy): domain Bacteria; phylum Bacteroidota; class Bacteroidia; order Flavobacteriales; family Flavobacteriaceae; genus Aequorivita; species Aequorivita nionensis. The sequence continues at coordinate 2,774,730 of NZ_CP130281.1, forward strand.
ACATTTATATTCCAATGGTTACAACGCTTCACGGCACTGATATTACGCTTGTTGGAAGTCATCCCTTTTATAAGACTGCAGTTACTTTCAGTATAAACAATAGTGATGTTGTGACTTCAGTTTCACAGAGCTTAAAGGATGATACACTTCAACTTTTTGATATTAAAAAGGAAATTCACGTGGTTCCAAATTTTATTGATATTCCTAAAAAAATCAATCCTTTTACCGATTGTGAACGCGATATGATGGCGGAAAAAGGTGAACGAATAATCACACACGTCAGTAATCTTCGCAAGGTAAAACGTGTAAAGGATGTAATTGAGGTTTTTGATCGTATTCAGAAAAAAATTCCTTCAAAGCTAATTATCGTTGGTGAAGGCCCCGAACGTGAAGAATGTGAAATTCTATGTGCCAAAAAGGGGATTGAGGAAAAAGTTCTCTTTGTAGGCAATAGCAACGAAGTTGATAAAATCCTTTGTTTTACAGATCTATTTATCCTTCCTTCTGAAAAAGAAAGCTTTGGGCTTGCTGCTTTGGAAGCAATGGCTTGCGGAGTTCCTGTAATATCTAGCAACACGGGTGGCTTGCCAGAAGTAAATATTCAGGGGGTAAGCGGTTTTTTGAGCGATGTGGGTAATGTTGAGGAAATGGCAGAAAACGCAATAAAGATTTTAAAATCTGATGAAGAACTTGCAAAGTTCAAAAAACAGGCCATTGAAGCTGCAATGATATATGACACTGAGAAAATTGTGCCTTTATATGAAAAATTATATAAAGAGGCTATTTATAAAACAAATCATCGGTAATTTTCAATAATTCTTTTTAATAAATTCCATTGCATTATCGTGCATCACTCTTTCAATAATGGTTTCAGCGTTTATTCTGTTGAAATCATTGAGCCTAATAAGGTTTTTTGAAAGGTAATCTTCGGCGTGATTCAACATTTCTTCAGCAAGGTCTTTCATGTTTTCGGCAGTCCAAAGACCATTTATTGGATTCACAATTCCGTCAAAATCACTGCCAATACTTTGTATTCCCCAACAGAATAGTCCCTCTTTGTCGAGCACTTCAGCTATATGTTGTACTTGCCTCCAAACCAACAGTGCCTTCTTTTTAAGCTGTTTTCTTTTGTTTGGAAAAATCATTTTACTTTCTGAAATAGCTTTGTTGCTGCCAATACGTCTTTCGTCTAACTGTATCCCGAAAATCCCATTGCTTTTTGCAATCCGTATCAATTCACTATCATAAAAATTGATGTCGGTATCGCAAAACCATTCACTTTGTTCGTTGAAATTGGCTTGGTCCCATTGCACGATGGAATGTTTGCCATTGCAAGCTGCATGACTGGCTATAATTGGAATTTTTTCGGAAGCGTATTTTGTATCAAGTAAATTGTAATAAGTTTTTCGGGAAGCCGTACTCATGTGTTTTACATCAATCGGGATTCTTTTTCCATCGGTGTTATCAAGTAAAAGATCAATTACTTCAAAACCCAGCTCGGTAATACCAGAATTCAATCCTCTGTTTTGATTTTTTTCTAGCATTCCAATCGTTATGCTTTTAGCATGGCCACAAAGTTCATTATAAAAATGATGGGCTAGTGTAAGGAACATTGGTCTGTGTTCCCAGTTTTTAATGACTTTTATATTTCCTAAAACTTCGGAACGGCTGGCCATATCTTTATTCATGTCTATGCCCGTATTGAAACTATGACCGCCTTCAATGGAAATTATAATATTTATTATTTTTTTAGAATCTGTTTCTTCGGAAAAATTATTTTCAATATCCTGAAAATTTCTAACCAAACGATAGGTGTAAGTTTTTCCATCAATGTTTTCAAACTGATCGTGAAGTTGTTGATAATAATTATACTCATCCATCAAATCCACAAAATAATCGTTATTACTGCGGATATAATCCATCTTTGATTGACTGATGCTTGCCGCAAAGTTTATCAAAACATCGGTAACTCCTTTTATTCCTAAAATTTCTTTTCCGAAAAAATGCTTTTCAAAAGGATAAAGGGCAACAACAATAACTTTGGATTGAGATTTTGCGACCGCCGTGAGATCGGTTTGTGAAAACTTTGTAAGCGTTATCAAACGATTAACAAACTTTTCGAGAAAATTTGGTGGACTATAATGCCAAATAGAATTTTTCCGATTAGGGTCCAGCGCATTTTGTTTTGTAGGCTGATATTTAAAGCTTTTGCTGAAAGGTTTTAATGAGGGATGGCAATGTATATCTACATAATGCTTTTCCATAGTATATCTTATTGAAAACTATAAAATTGCAATTAAAAGCTCAAATAAAAAACAGGGTTTTCCCTGTTTTTTAAAAAGGGAAATGCCCCTTTTAACGTGGGGCATTTCCTTCGAATCAATACACTAATAACTTTCTAAAATTGATAACGCGCACTTAAACCTACATCAAAACTCACGTCATCTCTATAACCCAAATTTGCTTGAGGACGGAAATCAAAGGAGACAAGTAATGGGAAATCAAAACTATACTCTATACCAACATCGCCTGTTAAAAAGGCAAAAGCTTCTGAACCATCATATCTATCATCATAAGGATAGTCCTTATGCTTATTGTCATAACTAACAATTCCTGCACCCAAGCCGGGGCCCGCATACCAATTGAATCCGCCATCAATATTCCAAACCCATTGGTAAATTCCAGTGAGCTTTGCAGTGTCCCAATACCTTTTACTGTGAAAAGCCAAACCAAGTTCCAAGCGATTATTATCACCAACTGCTCGTTGATAATTCACTTCGGGACCAAAACCGTCACTTTCGCTAAGACGAATACCGATGGCGTTTTTTGAAATTTCTTGGGCGTTGGCTTGCGAGCCAATTCCAACAATTAGCAATAGTAATAAGATTGATTTTTTCATAATTTTTCTTTTAGTTATAAACGTTGTAAAAATAGCCGTATTATAAAGATGCCATAGTTAAGAAGGTGCCAATCCTATCCTTAAAATTTACAAACTTTTGTTAAGGAATTTTCTACATTTACAGTGCAGCACATGGAAAAGCAATTTCAAGATTTTCAAAAGATTTTTAATGGTGAGTTTTTCACAGATTCCCTCCATACTTCAATGTATGCAACCGATGCTTCGGTTTATCGAAAAATTCCGAAGGCAGTGGCTTATCCACTAAATGAACGCGGAATTAAACAACTTGTTACTTTCGCTGAAACAAATGGAATATCATTAATTCCACGCACGGCGGGTACTTCACTTGCTGGCCAATGTGTGGGTAACGGCATTGTTGTGGATGTTTCAAAACATTTCACCAAAATAATTTCTTTAGATACTGAAAAAAGAACCGTAACTCTTCAACCGGGAGTTATTAGGGATGAATTGAACACATATCTAAAACCGTTCAATCTTTTTTTTGGCCCCAATACATCAACCAGTAACCGCTGCATGATTGGAGGAATGGTTGGGAACAACAGTAGTGGCACAACTTCCATTCAATACGGCGTTACGCGAGACAAGGTTTTAAAACTAAAAACAGTTCTTTCTGATGGCAAAGAGGTTTTTTTCGAACCACTTTCAAAAGAAGATTTTCTGTATAAAACGCAAATGGATTCCTTGGAAGGAAGAATATACAAGACTCTTTATAACGAATTGATTTCTGAAGAAACACGGCAAGAAATTCAAAAAGAATTCCCTAAACCAGAAATACACCGAAGAAATACAGGTTATGCAGTTGACAGTCTGCTTGAAACTTCAGTTTTTGGTGATTTTAATGAAAAAATCAATCTGTGCAAATTGCTCTGCGGAAGTGAGGGAACACTAGCCTTTACAACTGAAATTACACTTCAATTAGACCCTTTGCCACCACAATACACGGCAATGGTTGCAACTCATTATGATACACTCGAAGCTTGTTTGAGTGATGTTATTATTGCAATGCAGCACAATTTGCACACTTGCGAAATGATGGACAGCGTGATTTTGGATTGTACCAAAAAAAGCAAAACATACAAACCTTATCGCTTTTTTGTAAAAGGAAGTCCAAAAGCTATTCTATTGTTAGAACTGAAGAGCAATTCAGAAGAAGATTTAAAGAAACAAGTAGAAGCTTTATTGAAATCATTGAAGGTTTCAAATCATTCCTATCACAGTCCGGTTTTAATGGGCAATGAGATTGAAATGGCACTTGAACTCCGAAAAGCAGGACTGGGCTTATTGGGAAATATGGTCGGCGACCGAAAAGCTGTTGCCTGCATTGAAGACACGGCGGTTTCTTTAGAAGATTTACCGGAATATATTAAGGAGTTTTCTGCCTTAATGGAAAAGTATGGCCAAGAAGCTGTTTATTATGCACACGCAGGCGCAGGCGAGTTGCATTTGCGGCCCATACTCAATTTGAAAGAGAAAGAAGGTGTAGCCTATTTTAGAAAGATTACAACAGATGTGGCTTTGCTTTGCAAAAAATACAAAGGCTCCTTTTCTGGCGAGCACGGTGATGGTATTGTGCGCGCAGAATTCATTCCTTTGATGATTGGTGAAAAGAATTACGAACTTTTAAAGCGAATTAAAGCAGTTTTCGATCCGCAAAATATCTTTAACCCTGGGAAGATTGTAAATGCTTTTAAAATGGATGAATCGCTTCGATATAAAATAGATAGAGACGAGCCCATTATAGAAACATTGATGGATTTCAGTGATTCCGAAGGTATTCTTCGATTGGCTGAAAAATGCAACGGCAGTGGTGATTGCAGAAAAACAGCCGAAGCAGCAGGAGCAATGTGTCCCAGCTATCATGCCACCAAAAACGAAAAAGACACCACCCGAGCCCGAGCAAATGCACTGCGGGAGGTTTTGACAAACAATGAGGCTGCCAATAAATTTAATTCCAAAGAGTTAAAAGAAGTTTTTGATCTCTGCCTAAGCTGTAAGGCCTGTGCTAGTGAATGTCCTAGCAATGTGGATATTAGCACTGCAAAGGCGGAATTTTTATATCAGTACAACAAAGCGAACGGTGTAAGTTTTTCAAATAAACTCTTCGGAAAAAGCACCAAACTGAATAAAATGGCTTCTAACTTTCCGAAGGTTTCCAATTGGTTTTTTTCGAATGGTTTCACTTCAAAAATGATTAAGAATATCGGTGGAATCCATCAAAATAGATCATTGCCAAAAATATCAATCAAAAGTTTTAGTAAATCAATACAAAGTAATAAAAATCAAATAGTTAAAAAATATTCAGTTGAAAAAAAAATTAATAAAAATGTATTGCTTTTTGTTGATGAATTCAGCAATTATTTGGATGCTGAAATAGCTCTCGATTCCTTTTTGCTTTTGACTGGTTTGGGTTATACTGTAACGGTAATTGACACACTGGATAGCGGCAGGGCACTTATTTCAAAAGGCTTATTGGACGAAGCGAAAAGAGAAACGAATAGTAATGTTTTATTTTTAAAAGAAAAAGTATCGAAAGAAGTTCCTTTGATTGGCATTGAGCCTTCTGCAATTCTTTCATTTCGCGATGAATATCTTCGTTTGGCAGATGATAAACCTTCCGCAAAACATATTTCAAAACACACTTTTTTAATTGAGGAGTTTTTAGCCGCAGAAATTGAGAATGGCAATATTTCCGAATCACAGTTTACTTTAGATGAGAAACAGATTAAAATCCATACACATTGTCATCAAAAATCTATGAGCAATCAAAAAGTGACTTTTGATATTTTAAATCTTCCAAAAAACTACAAACCAACCATCATTACTTCAGGATGCTGCGGAATGGCGGGCAGTTTTGGTTATGAAAAGGAACATTACGACGTGAGTATGAAGATAGGGGAGTTGAAGCTATTCCCAGCTGTGCGAAAGACCGCCGAAGACACCTTTATTTCGGCCAATGGAACGAGTTGCCGGCATCAAATTTTGGACGGAACGGGGAGAATTGCTTTGCATCCAATTACCATTTTGAAGCGTGCTTTAATCATATAATTTAAAGCATGGACTTAAAGGCTTTCATTGCCGCAACCATGTTCTCAAATCCTTCTGATTCATCTTCAAGCAAAATTTCTTCTGGTAAAAAGATTTGTTGTGGATTGTGATAGGAATATAATTTCCAATGTTCGTTATTATATTCCAAAGCTGTAAGATTTTCTATCCAATCACCACTATTTAAATATTGGCAACTTCCTTTATCTGTCTCAATTTTTTTAATGCACGGCTGATGGATATGGCCACATACTACATATTGAAAATCATTGTCAATTGCCAAATCGGTGGCGGTTTTTTCAAAATTGTCTATGAATTTTACGGCAGATTTTACACTGTTTTTGATTTTTTTTGAGAGTGAATATTTTTCACGACCTGCTTTCTCCAATAAATAATTTACAAACCTGTTGAAAAGAATCAATAGATCATAACCCCAACCTCCAAGTTTTGCAATCCATTTTGCATGCTGTACGGATGCATCAAAAACATCTCCGTGAAAAAACCACGCTTTTTTTCCGTCAATGTTTAGTAAAAGCTTATCAATAATTTGAATATTGCCCATCTTTGTATTGCTAAACCTTCGCAATTTTTCATCATGGTTTCCGGTGATGTAATACACTTTTGTGCCTTTTGCGGCAAGGGACAAAAGTTTTTTAATTATTAAAAGATGTGCTTTTGGAAAATAACGCTTTCGGAATTGCCAAATGTCTATTATATCACCGTTCAAAATTATTTTTTTCGGCTTTACAGAATTTAAGTAATGGAGAAGCTCTTTGGCGTGACAGCCGTAAGTCCCTAAATGGACATCAGATATCACAACAATTTCAACATTTCTTTTCAAAAGCATATATTTTCTATACAAATTTCTAAATTTTATAAAGGAAAGACTTTATGTCAATGTTACTATTATTTGGCTTTATGGTTATTTGATGTTTCAAATGTTTATAAAAGATTAAGGGCTTTAATATCCTCCTCCTATTTTTTTTATTTAATAAAAACTTAAATGCTGATTGAATTTGGAAAACCTTTGTATTTTACAAACCAACAATTGTCAAGATTAAAGGATTATTTAATTGAAGTGATCTAAGATCAAAATGAATAAATTATGATAAATAAAAAATTAGATAATCACCATTTAATAATTGGCGCAGGGCCCGTTGGTTTAGCTGTTGCAAAATCTTTCAAAGAGGCTGGAATTCCATACCATCAAGTAGATGCCGATGATGCTGTTGGTGGCAATTGGTATCACGGCACCTATAAATCTGCTCATATTCTTTCTGCAAGAAAAGTAATGGAATATCCCGACTTTAAAATGCCTGAGGATTATCCAGATTTTCCGAGTAGTGGGCAAATGCTGGCGTATTATCAAAGCTATGCCTCGCATTATAGATTAGCGGAGTCCATTCAATTCAACACTAAAGTAATACGCATTAATCCAATAATTGATAATTTATGGGAAGTAACCTTTTCAGATAAAACGATTAAAACTTACAAAGGAGTAATAGTTTGCAATGGCCACCATTGGAGCAAAAATTTTCCAAAGTATGAAGGTAGTTTCACAGGCGAGACCTTTCATTCCAAAGATTACAAGTCGTCTGATCAGTTAAAAGACAAGAGGGTTCTTGTAATTGGCGCTGGAAATTCGGCCTTTGATATTGCTTCAGAGTCAGCCCGGGTAAGTTCCAAAAACTTTTTGAGTGTTCGCCGTGGTATTTGGATCTTCCCAAAAACGTTTATGGGGAAACCCCTTGCATCTTTAAAAGTGCCACCCATACCCGATTGGCTCAGGGAAAGTTTAATAAAAATGATGCTTAAACTTACTATTGGGAGCCACAAGGAATACGGACTGCCCAAACCAGAATCGAAGGTTTTCGATAGGCATCCTACGGTGAATACCGAAACCCTTATGCACGTGAAGCACGGAAGGACCATAATTAAAGGTGCCGTAAAAAGATTTTTAGGAAATCAAGTAGAATTTGAAGATGGCAGTAGAGAGGATGTTGACACCATTGTTTACGCAACCGGTTTCAAGACAGCTTTCCCTTTTCTTCCAAAAGAACTTTGCAGGGTTGAAAAAGCACATGTAAAGGTTTACGGTTTTAGTATGTACGATACCTACAAGGGACTTTATTTAGTGGGATGGATGCAACCAAGAGGGGGCGTGGGCTCCCTGATAACACCTTATGCAAATTTATTGGCCAATTTCATAAAACTCCAAGATAAAGTAAACTGCCCCGTTGGAATGATACTAAAAAAGATGGGAGAGCCTTTGCCTACCAGCCATTTAATTGGAGGTGCACAAGTAATAAAATGGATTGAAAAAACTGAAAGAAAAATTGATGCAATAGAGAAAGAAGGGTTAAAGATTGATAAAGACCTCGATGATTTTAAGAATAAGCCACTAGCGCCTAATTCTGAACCGCTTCAAATAGGGATGCAGGTTTATTGATTGTGAATTTTTACAGATTTGATTCATTCTCGTTCGGCTCACCTTACGTTTCCGTCCATTTCAATTGGCATAAGCAGAATTTTGAACGCGAAATCGTGAATCCTGAATTTTAAACCGTGAATCTTGAATTATTAAATCCGAAAGTTTACATTTGTTGAAAACACACCTATGGCGGGCAATTCCTTCGGAAGAATTTTTAAACTTTCCACCTTTGGAGAATCACACGGTGATGCCATTGGCGGAATTATAGACGGTTGTCCTGCAGGAATTTTCCTCGATTTCAAAGCTATAAATGCAGAAATGCAACGTCGCAAACCTGGCCAATCTGCCATAGTAACCCAACGAAAAGAAGAAGACGAAGTGAAATTTCTTTCAGGAATATTTGAAGGGAAAACTACAGGCACACCCATTGGTTTTATTATTGAAAATACCGATCAAAAAAGTAAGGATTATAGCCATATTAAAGACATTTACCGTCCTTCACACGCTGATTATACCTATGATAAAAAATACGGAATTCGCGACTATCGCGGCGGTGGCCGTTCTTCTGCCCGTGAAACTGCTTGTAGGGTAGTTGCCGGTGCTATCGCAAAACAATTACTAAAAGATATAAAAATTACTGCATACGTTTCTTCCGTAGGCGAAATGGAACTCAAAAAGAATTATTCAGAACTTGACTTTTCAGAAATTGAAAAAAATCCCGTCCGTTGCCCACATGCCGAAATGGCTTCAAAAATGGAAGATTATATAAAATCAATCCGAAAAGAAGGTGATACCATTGGCGGCATTGTAACTTGTGTTATCCAAAATGTTCCCATTGGTTTAGGCGAGCCTGTTTTTGACAAGCTCCACGCCGAACTGGGCAAAGCGATGCTTTCCATAAATGCCGTAAAAGGTTTTGAATACGGAAGTGGTTTTGCTGGCACTGAAATGAAAGGAAGCGAACATAATGATATTTTTGAAGCAGATGGAAGCACTAAAACAAACTACAGCGGCGGAATTCAAGGTGGAATAAGCAATGGCGAAGATATTTACTTTAAAGTAGCCTTTAAACCTGTTGCTACCATTATGCAAAAACAGGACACCATAGATAGCAAAGGAAACAAAGCTGAAGCCGAGGGAAAAGGACGTCACGATCCTTGTGTTGTGCCGAGAGCCGTACCAATTGTTGAATCAATGGCTGCATTGGTTTTGGTCGATTTCTATCTATTAAACAAAATTTCAAGACTTTAAAAAAACTTACTATTTACATGAAAAAACTCGCACTACACTGGAAAATAATTATCGGATTGGTTTTAGGAATAATCTGGGCATTGCTTTCCAGCCAATTGGGCTGGAGTGAATTTACGATAGACTGGATAGCACCATTTGGAAAAATTTTCATAAATCTTTTAAAATTAATAGCAGTGCCGTTGGTTTTGGTGTCAATAATTAGCGGTGTGGCAAACATTGGCGACCCATCCAGTTTAGGAAGAATGGGAGGGAAGACGCTGTTTGCATATTTGATTACTACACTCTTTGCTGTGAGTTTGGGTTTGGTTTTGGTAAATGCAATAAAACCAGGAAAACTTATTGATGAACAAAGTAGAATAGACAACCGGATAAGCTATGAAATCTGGGCAGCATCAGAAGGTCACCCAGTTAAAGATGGAATAAATTACTTGCAGGATCCCGCTTTTTTTGAGCGTGCTCAAAAAATTACAGACCTCTCAAAAGGTGAGCTGAAAGATGCCTCTGTAACCGAAAAAATGCAGACAGCTGAGCAAACAAAAGAGTCAACGCCTTTACAGCCATTGGTAGATTTGGTTCCTGAAAACTTTTTCTTTTCACTTACAAACAATGGATTGATGCTTCAGATTATTTTCTTCGGAATATTTTTTGGAGTTTGCCTTTTACTTATTCCCAACGAAAAATCGCATCCAGTCACCTCCTTTATGGATAGCGCAATGGAAGTTTTCCTTAAAATGGTAGATTTAGTGATGCAAGCAGCGCCTTTCTTCGTATTTGCACTATTGGCAGGTGTTGTAAGCAGGATGGCTGGAGATGATATTGGCAAAGTATATGAAATTTTTAAAGGGCTAAGCTGGTATTCCCTTACCGTATTTATAGGATTAATGCTGATGATTTTTATTGTCTATCCTTTATTGATGAAACTTTTTGTGAAAATCATTCCCTATAAAGGCTTTTTTAAAGCAATGGCACCTGCACAAACGTTGGCTTTTTCAACTTCAAGTAGTGCGGCAACACTTCCTGTTACAATGGAATGTGTAGAAGAAAATCTTGGGGTTGACAAAAAAATAACCAGCTTCGTTCTACCGATTGGTGCTACGGTAAATATGGACGGAACCTGCTTATACCAAGCTGTAGCGGTTGTATTTCTTGCGCAATTACATATGATTGATTTAACGATGGGGCAGCAATTAACAATAGTATTAACGGCTACTTTAGCATCCATAGGTTCGGCGGCTGTGCCAAGTGCGGGCTTGGTAATGCTTATCATCGTTTTAGAATCAGTTGGATTGAACCCTGCTTGGATAGCTATTATCTTTCCAGTTGATAGAATTCTGGATATGTTCCGTACCGTTGTAAATGTTACGGGCGATGCCACTGTTTCAACAATTATAGCAAAAGGCGAAGGAATGCTTAATTATAAACCACACGATAATCCCTCTGAAACTTTTGATTTGGATTCCTAATTTTTTTAAAATGGTTAGTTTTTAACAGTTTAGCCTTTGATTAAAAAAGAATAATTTATTAAATTAGTTCATTACTTCTCCCCGGCAATAAGTGCCCGATCTAATTTTTATTTTGAATTTGCCTTCTTAGCTATGACTAAATATCATAGTTATGAAAAAATTTGTCTTATTATTTTGCGTAGGCTTTACAATGGGAAATTTGTTTGGCCAAGTGGGGATTGGAACAATTAACCCTACTAATTCTTCAATGCTTGAAGTGAGCAGCACTTCTGATGGCGGACTTACTTATAAAGGCTTAATGCCGCCGCGAGTACCAAATATACCCGCTAGAAATACAATAACTCCAAATATATCTGATGCAGGATTATTGATTTTTGTAATGAATAATGGCAGTGGACAAAGCTGTTTACAAATTTGGGACGGAGGACTTTGGAATGATATATATTGCGTAACGATTCCTTCACCTGAAATTTGGATTAATGAATTTCATTATAAAAATATGGGTACTGATTCTGGTGAATTTATTGAGATTGCTGGTCCTGCAGGTTTTGATTTAAGTATTTGTACAATTGAATTATACAATGGTACTACAGGTACTAATTATCAAACTATCCCATTGAGCGGAATAATTCCAAATCAGTCCAATGGAGTGGGAACCCTTTCATTTTTGGCTCCAGGAATTCAAAATGGACCAGCAGATGGAATAGCGGTTGTTAAAGCAGGATTAGTCATACAATTTCTTAGTTACGAAGGTATATTAACTGGCAATACTGGTCCTGCCAATGGAATAACTTCTACCGATATTGGTGTGCAAGAATCTAAAACTACAACACAAATAGGCTTTTCACTTCAACTTAAAGGAACAGGAAATAAATACGGTGATTTTATTTGGAATGCACCTACGGCGGAATCTCCAGGAACTTTAAATGCTGGACAAATAATCAATTAAAAAAAAAGCGGACAGTTAAACCATCCGCTTTTCAATTACTAAACTAAATCTAATTATGAAAAATTAGTTCTTAATAACTTTATAGGTTCCAATTTCTCCGCCAATGGAAACCTTCATAAAGTAGGTTCCTGTAGCAAGGTTAGAAACATTTAATTCCATTGTATTGGCAGCATTATTCATTTCAATAACCCTTTGGCCCAAAAGATTGTAAATAGCTACATTATCTATTGTTGAAGTGGCTTTTAAGTTAACCACATCACTTGTTGGGTTTGGATAAAAACTAAAACCATCAAGCGTGTTGTCTTCAATACCAAGCACTGTAGCATTGATAAGAATATCGGTTATTCCACCTGTATTCATTACAAAAACGTAATAAGTCTGGTCGGCCAAAGTGAATATTGAAGATGAAGTGCCCGGCGCACATTGGTTTGTATTTTGGTCAACCAAAGTCAAATCTGCTTCTGTAGCGTTTTCATCAGCAGCCGTGTAAAAAGTTACTGAACTTGCACCCGCTGGAGTAACGATTGTAGCATCTGCATTTCCAGCAACGTTTGTTGTGAATTTATACCAAACACCATTAGCTCCCGTAAGATCACAATTGTTAGGGTTTCCGTTTTCAGTGGTCGCTGCAGGCATTGCAACCGCAGCATCTGTGTAAGGGAATCCTATTTGGTCAACATCAATTGCATTAGCAATCATATCGTTTGGTGGTGGCACTGGAGTACAGTCAACATTCAAACTAAAGTTTCCGGTAGCATTCAAGAAGCCGTGAACCAAAATGTAATAAGTAGTATTTCCATCACTTTGGAAAGAAACTTCAGATTGAAGTCCGCAAGCATCATCATTGGCAGTTTCGCAAACCAAAGCTCCGCAAGTTCCTGAATAAACAGTTAATTTACTGTCGTAATCCGTTCCATTACAAAGTGAAATGGTGTAATCTGTAACCAAACCACTGTTATCCGTGAATTCATACCAAACGCCAGGAGAGGTAATTGAAACGCCGCCACAGGCTGGGGCAGAAGCGTCAAAAGTTGCATTGGCAGTAGTTCCGGTAACTGTTTCGCCACAAGCTATTGGTAAAGCATTTTCACATTCATCGTTCACTGCCGTATCTACGCAAGATATTTCCATCGTAAAGTTTCCAGCACTTGTCCCGAAACCTTCTATCATAATAAAATAGGTTGTGGTTCCGTCTGAATAGAAAGTAGCTTCAGACTGCAAGCCACAATTATCATCATTATAACCTACTTGGTTAGCAAGGTCACAGTTATCATAAATTCTAATTGCAGAATCGTAATCAGTTCCGTTACAAAGTGAAACAGTTATTATTTGTGGAGTACCGTTTCCTGTATAGCTGTAAAATTCATCGTTAGCCTCATTTCCTCCAGAATCTGTGTCATTAATAGTTTCTCCAGTAACAATGTCTCCACAGGCAACTACAATGGCGCCACCACAATTGTCGTTTCCGTTGTTGTAAAGGTTGTAGTGTGAAAAATAGCCATCATAAAAACCTACAACATTAATAATGTCTTCACCCGCAAAAGGATCAAAATCTACGGAAGTACTTCTGAACGAGCCCATTGTTAAAATGTGGTTGTCGTCATTAAAATACACTTGTGGAAAATCCTCAGAATTGTTGCCACCTGTAGTCCAATGGTTAACATATTCACCCGAAGTTGTCATTTCCATAAGGAAATTATCCGTTTTTCCATTTGAAGTTGTAAGTGCTTCCGCAGCGCTATTGTCAAAATCGGTTGTGCCATTAAAGGCTCCGGTTACAAAAAGGTTTCCGTTGAAGCCTTCGGTTATATCGTAAAAATGCTCAAGATCTGTAGTTTCGCCGCCAAGAACGTAACTGAAGTCATAATTTCCATTGGTATCAAATTTGCTTAAAAAAGCATCATAAGGGCCGTTGGAAACTTGGGTATTCGTACCAGCCGTTGGGTCTAAATCAACGGTGCCTGAGAACATTCCTTCCACATAAACTCCAGAAGGCAGGTCATTAATCGATTTGAAAACATCCAACCCAGTACCACCAAACGCCTGACCCCAAATATAATCACCATCGGAAGAAAGTTTTGTCATAAAAAGATCATCGCCTCCGTTTGAGGTAAAGGTTGAAGTTCCTGCATTTGGATCAAGATCTACCGTATTTCTGAATCTTCCTCCAATCAAAATATCTTCATTTGTGTCAAACTCCATATCCACTATTTCAACAATACCCGTTGATCCCAAAGTTTTTACCCAAATAAAATTCCCCTCGGTATCCAGTTTCAAAAGAAATCCATCAGGCGAAGAGCCACCATTGGTTGAAAATAATTCAAACGAAGTGTTCGGGTCTGGATCAAAATCAGCATACACAAAACTTCCGCCAATATATACGTTTCCAGCACTGTCAACTTCGATAGATTTGGAATCTTCGTTAACATTTGCACCCGCTGGGTTACTTACTTGCTTTGCCCAAACAAAATCACCGTTGCTATCCAATTTTATGATAAAACAATCACGGCTCAAAAAAGGTGAAGGCTGGCTCAATTGGTACACGCCCGGACCCGGATCTGCATCGAAAGATTGAGAACCGGCGCCTTGAAAGTAACCAGTTATATAAAGATTGTCATTAGCGTCCACAGCAACATCAGTTGCCACATCGTCAAATCCGCCACCAAAACCTTTCACCCAAACTGGGTTTCCATCGTTATCATATTTCGCCAAAAAACCATCGGCATTTCCTCCTGCCCAGGTTATAGAGTTGCCAATGGTAATGGTTCCTGAATAAATACCTGCTGCATAAACATTGCCTTGGCTGTCCATAGCCGAACGATATGCAAAGTCAATGGAGCCATCGCCAAAAGTGGTAGTTCCATAATACTCTTGGGCCGAGGCAATAGCTCCCAACAGGAAGATCGCAGCCACGAGTACTGTTTTTGTAATAGTTTTCATTTTCACTTTGTTTTAATTAATAATTGGATTTAATTTTTAATATTGAATTCCAGACCTATTCCGCGAACACTGTCAATACTGATGTTGGGATCGTCCTGAAGCCTTTTGCGGACACGTGTAATGAATACGTCCATACTTCTTCCGGAGAAAAAATCTGTTTTGTTCCACACGTGCAGAAGAATATCGTCACGTTTTATCAATTGGTTTCTGTTTGAATAGAGATAAAAAAGCAATCGAGCTTCTTTTTCAGTGATCTTTTGGGTTTTGTCGTTAATTTTCAATTCCAGATTTGTAGCGTCGAACGCGTATTTTCCAATGGAAATGATTTCATTTTGGGGAAGTTCGGCGCGAACGGTTCGCTGTTGTTCCGCACGGTTCATAATATTTTTTATGCGAAGGATCAATTCCTCTGCCTCAAAAGGTTTTACCACATAATCATCCGCGCCAAGTTTTAAACCTTTTATTCTGTCTTCCTTTGTTTTACGGGCTGTAAGAAATAGAAAAGGAATTTCCGGATTCACTTCAATTATTTTTTCCGCAAGTGAAAAACCGTCCATAATAGGCATCATTACATCCAGAATACAGATGTCAAAATCGCCATTCTTAAAAATTTCAAAACCTTCATTACCATCCTTTGCCCAAGAAACAGAGAATTTATTAAGCTCCAAATATTGTTTCAGCATGGTTCCGAAATCCAAATCATCTTCTGCTAAGAGTATGTTTTTCATATTATTGGAATTTTAATGGTGAATATTGAACCTTTGTTGGCTTCGCTTTCTACAGAAATGCTTCCGCGGTGGGCTTTTATTATTTGCTTTGTGTAATAAAGTCCCAGCCCCAAACCTTTGTAATTATGGGTGTCTTTTTCGCTCACGCGATAAAATTTCTCAAAAATGAAGCGTTGGTATTTTGGAGAAATCCCGATGCCGTTATCCTTTATGCTGATGTAATGGGTGGAATCAGCTTTGTCAATTCCGTAGCTTACCGTCAATTCAGTACCGCCATATTTTATGGCGTTGTTCAACAGATTTATTATTGCCGTACTCAAATAGAATTTATCGGCTTCAAGCGCAATTCCAGTACTGTCAATGTTTCTGTGAAGTTTTATTTCTGAAGAATTTACGGAGAGCAAATAATCGTCCAGCAATTCATTCATAAAAATGCTGCCATTAAAAGTTTCTTTTGAAAGCTGGATTTCCTGATAGCCCAAACTGCTTTGCAGTACTTGGTCTATCAGCTTTTGGAGTCTGGTATTCTGTCTGTCAATTATTTGTACTGCGCCATCGGCAATTTCCTTATTTCCATTGGCGTGTTCGCTAGTCAAGGTTTTGGTTGCAAGTGAAAGCGTGGAAAGCGGAGTTTTAAGTTCGTGGGTAATGTTATTGATGAAATCTGTCTTTATTTCAGCCACACGTTTCTGTTTCATCAAATTTTGAATGGAATAATAGAGTAGCCCAACTACAAATAAAAACAGCAAGCAGGAAGCAACAAATAAAACTGAAAGTTCCTTTGTTAAAACGGAATTCCAGTTTAAAACATTCATAAAAATGCTGGTCTTAAAATTAAGTTTAAAAAAATCTGGATTGCCGTTATTTACGAAATCATGATCCTCTTGCCAGTTACTATATGTAATTAGTGCGGCATTCTGTGAGTCAAAATTTTCACCGAGCAACATGATTTTATCCGGATCATCTTCTTTGTATAACGTATCTGTATTTCCCAAACTGTCACTAACTGAGATTGAGCTTACAGACTTTTTAAATTGAATATCAACTCCGGGCATTTCAGCCTCCATTCCTTTTTTATAAACCGCCAAAAAGCCAGGATTTATTTCCTCGGTTTTTTGTTTTAAACGTTGAAGAGCATCCTTTTTAGAAATTTCTCCTTTTTTTAATGCCTCCAATTGTGTAAAGAAATCATTGCGGTATAACCACATTATGGAATCTACTTCTTTTGTATAATATACTTTTGAAATAGCCATCCTAGCATCAATGCTGAACGTTTTTTTCTTTAGCTCGTAGGTATTGTAAATAAGATACCCCTGAATGCCGATAAGCGCGATCAGGGTAAAAATTGAAATGGCGACTAAGCCTTTAAACTTCAGTTGCATGACGTAAATGTATTGTTTAGGTGAAAAGTTAAGGAAATAACGCGAGTCGTTAACTTATCGTTAACCTAACATATTCTTTGAACTTATGATTTTCATGAGCGATTTTGTGTCTTGAATAGAAAGTAAACAATAAAAAGCCCCTTTCCAAAAAGATGAAAAGAGGCTTAAAAAAAACAATTTAAAGGGAGTAAATTTATTGTTTTATAATTTTAAAGGTTTCTACAGAATTGTAGCCTAAAACCTTCACAAGATAAATTCCTTTTGAAAGTCCAGAAACATTAAGTTCTTCCTTAGTGCTGTTTACTGCTTTATCAATAATAAGTTGTCCGTTAATATTGAAAAGCATAACGCGTTCAAAAGAATCCGGAGATTTTATATGAAGTACATCCTGTACCGGGTTAGGGTAGTAAGTGTACTCTTGTGCAGTGGAATGGTCTTCAACTCCCAAAATGGTTGGTTCTAATTTTAAAATGAAACCAACGCGTTGGTTGTTGGCATCTCTACCTGCACCAACTACTGTAGTGCCATCTGCTGAAATATTCAGTGGAAGTGACATAATAACACCTTGGGTGTCAATTCCCAAAGATTCTGCATAAGTGTTTAAATCTGTTACGCCAAGGGCTTCCGTCCAAATAAAACCACTACCAAATAAAGCTGGGCCTTGCGGACGATAAAATCCAACCATAATGCTTCCATCTCCCGAAACTCCGGTAGTAGCTCCTCTCCAGCCTGACTGTAATGGGGGCCCCAGATTTTCAAGACCAGTGGCTTCACTCCATCTGTATGCCTGGAAACTATTTGTAGAACTTCCTTCGCCACCTACCCATACGCCATCATCAGAAATTGCTGCTGCGGCCAAGGCTCTTTCACCCGTTGGGAAATAAATAAGCTGTTGCACTCCGTTGGTCCAAATAGCTGCTTGACGAAAACCAGTTGCGCTATCCTGCCAACCTACAATTACGGAACCGTCTTCACTTACGGCATCGGCCCTCGTGCTTCTATCAGTTACTGTAGAGCCTAAATCAATTACACCTGTAGTCTCTGTCCAAGAAATTGCGTGGGCACCACCGGCAGATAGCCATCCTAAACCAACAACTGTCTCGCCATCGCCTGAGATTCCCCAAGAAGAGCTAATTTGGTCTCCGCTTTGTCCTCCAATCCCGCCGAGTGGAGTCCAAGTTTGTGTCGGCACGTCATAAATTGACATTTCTTTTGCGTTGCTCGCAGGGTTCAAATATGGGCCGACAATTTTAGTGCCGTCGTTAGACATTTCCACATCGCCTCCGGTTCCATTTCCGGGAGGAAGGCCACCAATACTTTGAACGCCACTGCTTTCAACCCACATAAAGTTTTCAGAAGTATTATAACCGGCAGCTGCAGAACCATTTGCGTTTACACCAGTTATGGTTGAATTTGGCACAAGTATCAACTCGCCGCCCGAAGGAATAACGTTTACTGAAACATTCATATCAAACAACAAAAACCCTCCGGCTACACTACCGCCCATTGCGTGAACAGCAACATAATACTCTCCTGAAGTTGTGGGGGTAAATGTTTCCGAAGCAGTGTATGCTAGGGATTTTAGGTCGTTTCCGTCATTTTGGCCAGGAAAAGTACCTTGTTGAAGAATATCATTGTAAGTGCCCAAAACAGTTTGAAATGCTGCAGACGAGTTAGGTTCGTCCGTAATCACCAATTCAAAGTTTTCTGAAGCTGTACCGTTTCCTAAGTTAAGGGCGTTATAATCTGTTTCAATAAGATATTCAGTTCCAGCTACCAGTTCTATCTTTCGGGTAAATGCCCAATCGTCTTTGGCTGTCATTCCTGCGTTTTGCGGAAGCATTATTAAAACCGGATCGTTATTTCCGTCACCAGTAATATCGGTTTGGTCGTTGTATGCCCATACAGGCAACATATTGTCAGTATCCTCATATTCCCAGCATTCTGGGGTTCCATTGCTCATGTCTTCAGTATATGGCACGGTTGCAGCTGTACAAAGAGGTACTATTGGGTCTGTGTTCACGGTAACCTCAAAAAGCGCGAATCCACCAGCCTCGTTACCTGTAGCACCAGTAGCGTGTATGGCAACATAATATTCACCAGAAACACTTGGCGTAAAGGCTTCTTCTGAACGATATGCTTGTGATTTTACGTCATTTCCATTGTTTTGCCCTGGAAAAACGCCTTGTTGCGAAATATCGGTATAAGTTCCCAATACTTCACTGAAAGTTGCTGTTGAGTTTTGGGCATCGGTAATTACCAATTCAAAACTTTCAAAAGCAGTTGTATTTCCTAAATTAAGCGCGTTGTAAAGTGCTGAAACATAATATTGTGTTCCGGCCTCCATTTGTATTTTCTTTGAAAACGCCCAATCGTCCTTTTCTACAAACTGTACAGCTTGGGGAATCAATCCGTAAAAAGGATCGTCCGTTCCATCGCCATCTAAATCAATGGCATCAAAATAGGTCCATTCCGGTGAAATTCCATCTGTATCTTTATATGCCCAGCAATCAGGATCGCCGTTGCTGAAATCTTCTAAATAGGGAACGGTTGCCGCTGTAGAACAATCAATCGGCGCTTCTTCCACAGAAGTATTAAACACCAAGAAAACACCGGAATCCGTTCCTGAAGCACCAAGCGCATGGATGGCTACATAATATTCGCCAGAAGTTGTTGGTGTGAAATTTTCCAAAGCATTGTAAGCATTTGTTTTAATATCGTTACCGCTTCCATTACCTGGAAAAGTACCTTGTTGCAAAATATTATTATAGGTGCCAATAACCTCGCTAAAAGTTGCCGTTGAATTTGGAGCGTCAGTAATAACAAGTTCAAAATTCTCGTCGGCAACTGCATTTCCGAGGCCTAAGGAATTATAGTCAATCGAAATTTGGTATGCTGTTCCCGCATCCATCTGGATTTTTCTGGTAAAGGCCCAATCGTCTTTTTCCCTGTTCGAAACATTTTGTGGAATAAGCCCAACAAATGGATCGTTGGTTCCATTTCCGGTAAGGTCGATGCTGTTGTTATAAGCCCAAATTGGATTTGCATTGTCTGTATTCTCATACGTCCAGCAAACTGGAGCTCCTGCACTAAAATCTTCAAAATATGGAACTGCAATCGCAACAGAACAATCTATTGGCGCTTCTTCCACAGAAGTATTGAACACCAAGAAAACGCCAGAATCCGTTCCTGAAGCACCAAGCGCGTGGATGGCTACATAATATTCGCCAGAAGTTGTTGGTGTGAAATTTTCCAAAGCATTATATGCATTAGTTTTAATGTCGTTACCGCTTCCATTACCTGGAAATGTACCTTGTTGTAAAATATTGTTATAGGTGCCAATAACCTCACTAAAAGTTGCTGTTGAGTTGGGAGCATCACTAATAACAAGTTCAAAATTCTCATCAGCTACTGCATTTCCAAGGCCTAAGGAATTATAATCAACTGAAATTTGGTACTCTGTGCCAGCTTCCATTTGGATTTTTCTGGTAAATGCCCAATCGTCTTTTTCCCTGTTCGAAACATTTTGTGGAATAAGCCCAACAAATGGATCGTTGGTTCCGTTTCCGGTAAGGTCAATGCTGTTGTTATAACCCCAAACTGGATTTGCATTATCTGTATTTTCATACGTCCAACAAGCGGGAGCACCCGCGCTAAAATCTTCGTTGTAAGGCACAGTGGCTGCGACCGTACAATCCTGTGCAAAACCCACGGTGGAAAATGCAAGGAAAATTATTAGTAAAAAATTTTTCATTGTGAATTGTTTTTTTGATTCGGGGCTAATGTAAAAAGATATGTTGCTCGCTTCGGTTAATGAACGGTTAACGGTTAAAATATTAACATAGAGCATTTTATGAATAGAGCAATAAAGTAGACCAACAATAGATTGGATTTATATTGCTAGCTTTTATTGGAAGAGAAATAAGAATTTTACGAATTATTTGGAAGCGCTAAAGAAATTTAGATTTCAACTCTGCAGTCGGAATCATACAGCTTTCCTTTTTGCCGAACCATTTATAGCGGTTTTTGGCAATGTAATCGTAAACTGAATTTCTGAGGAATTTTGGTACAATCATAAATCCGAAAAGTAGGGGATAAGCGCCCGACAGCTGTTTGGCAATATGAAGTGCCGCTGAGGATTTTGTGTAATGTTTTTCGCCATCAATAAAAATGATGGAATCTACTTTTGAAGTGTCTATGTTGAATTTTGAAATCAGTTGTTGACCAATTTCACTTTGAAGCGCCGCAAATTTAAAAACGTTGTTTTTGTCGCGTTTAATGATATAAGTAACCGCGCCGTTGCAGAGATTGCAAACGCCGTCAAAGAGGATTATTTTTTGGTCTTTATTTTTCATATTTAGTATTCAGTCTCAGTCACAGTATACAGTTTTACTGAAATCTGCGACTGAAAACTGTAAACTTTTTTCATACTTTTTCAAGTTCCTCCAAACTTACATTGGTTGTAAACATTCCATAATTAACGATTGCCTTATTTTTCTCAATAATATCAATTGTTCCAATGGCACGGCCGTCAATCATTCGCACTCGGTCTCCAATTTTTAAGGCAACTTTTGGTTTTGGTGGTGGTAATTTTTTTGCTTTTTCCTTTTCCTCTTTTTTACGCTCGCGAATAACTTCAACTTTCTTTTCAACTTCTTTAATAACCTCTCGCTCTTTAGCTTTTACAACCTTTTTCACTTTTGGTGCAAGCTTTTTTCGTTTGCTGTTTTCAATCATTACAAGTTTCATCAACTCGTCAATCAACTGCTTTTTCTGTTTATTGTTGAAATATTTTTCAGAAAGTACATCGACCTTTTTTCCCAAGCTTATAAGCTTTTGATTTGCATCAAACAATTCCTGATAGCTTTCCAATTTTTCCTGCACGCGGGCGTTCACTTCTTCCAATTGTTTGCCTTCAATCCTAGCTTTTTGTTCCTCATTTTTCAAGGATTCAGAAGTTTTCCGAAGATTTGAACGCTCCTTTTGAAGATTGGCGATGGTTTTATCAAAACGCACTTTGCCGCGCTCAATCTTCTTTTTCGCTTTGTTGATTAAACTGTACGGAATTCCGTTTTTCTGCGCAACCTCAAAGGTATAGCTGCTTCCCGCTTCTCCCAAGTGCAACTGGTACAACGGTTCCAACGACTTATTGTCGAACTGCATGTTCGCATTTATAGCGTGCGGCAATTCATTCGCCAACAATTTTAAATTGGTGTAATGTGTGGTGATTATCCCGAAAGCTTCGCGTTCGTAAAAAACTTCCAAAAATGTTTCTGCCAAAGCGCCACCGAGTTCGGGGTCGCTTCCGGTTCCAAATTCATCAATAAGAAAAAGTGTTTTGTTATTGCACTTTTTTAGAAATTGATTCATCTTTTTTAAACGATAGCTATAGGTGCTTAGGTGGTTTTCGATGGATTGGTTATCGCCAATATCGGTCAAAATCCGTTTAAAAAAGCACATTTCACTTTGCGGTTCGGCGGAAATCAGCAAACCACTTTGGAGCATAACCTGCAAAAGCCCAACGGTTTTTAGCGTGATACTTTTCCCGCCGGCGTTGGGTCCGGAGATTACAATGATTCGTTTATCGGGAACCAATTCAATGCTTTGCGGAAATGTTTTTTCTTTCCTTTTATTGTTTGAAACCAACAACAGTGGATGAAATGCTTTTTGAAGCGAAATCTTTTTTTCCGAAACGATAATGGGCAACACGCCGTTTATTTTTAAAGCATATTTTGCTTTCGCGTAAAGCACGTCCATCGTTATCAAATATTCCTGATAGCTTGCCAAAATCGATACATGTGGACGCACAAATTCCGTCATCGCTTTTAGAATACGTTTTATTTCTTCGTCTTCCTCGTAAATTAAATTGCTGAGTTCGTTGGCATATTCCAGCGTTTCCTGCGGTTCTATGTAAACAATGCTTCCCGTCTTGGAACTGCCCAAAACGGCGCCTTTCACCTTTTTGCGGTGCATCGCTTTTACGGCAAGTACGCGGCGGTTCTCTACCACCGACTCTCGGATTTCATCCAAATAATCACTCTGTGCGTACTGTGAAAGTGCTTTTGTGAAAGAGGAATTAATCTTTCCTTTTACAACATTCAATCTTCTTCGAATCGTGCCAAGCTCGGTGGAAGCCTCATCCTTTATTTCACCGTATTTGTCAACGCGTTTGGTTATTTCTTCGGAAATGATAGAAGTGTAATTTACTTCTTCCGAAAAGGAATTCAAGTGAATATAAAATTCTTCAAATTTCTTAAAGAATTTCAAAAGAATCCGCGTGGTTTCAGAAATGGAAAGAATCTTTAGAAAACCGGAAATTTCAAGACTACTGTTTTCAATTTCGAGCAAACGAAGCTCCCTAAAAATAGGATCAAAACCGTGATTTGGGATTCTGTTGTCACCATCAAACGAAGCCGTAAATTCCTTAACACGCTGCAATTCTGGCTCAATTTCAGAAAATTCCTCAAAAGGTTTTATAGCCAAAATGGCTTCGCGACCAGGTTCGGTTACACAAAATTCTGCAACTTGCCGAAGCACGGCAGGAAATTCTAAATCCTCTAAAGTTTTACTGTCAATACGGGCTTTCCGTTTTATTTCCATTAATTTTACTTTTTCAGCAATCATACAAAAGTAACAATAATGGAGGTAACAATTGAGCCCGGATGGAAGGCGATTTTAAAGGAAGAATTTGAAAAGCCTTATTTCAAAAATTTAGTGGAATTTGTAAAAAATGAATATTCCTCCACAAAATGTTTTCCGCCGGGAAAGCAGATTTTTTCGGCATTCAACCATACGCCTTTTAATGAAGTGAAAGTAGTGATAATAGGTCAGGACCCGTATCACGGCGACGGACAGGCGCATGGTTTGTGTTTTTCTGTGGGTGAAAATGTAGCGACTCCACCTTCGTTAAAAAATATATTTGAAGAAATAAGGACTGATATTGGAACGCCTATTCCGAGCAATGGAAATTTGGAACGCTGGGCAAATCAAGGGGTTTTGCTTTTAAATGCAACCTTGACTGTTCGTGCACACCAAGCTGGAAGCCATCAAAATAGGGGATGGGAAAAATTTACGGATGCCGTTATTGAAAAACTTTCACAGGAAAGGGAAGGCTTGGTTTTTATGCTTTGGGGAGGACCTGCAAAAAAGAAAGGAGCAAAGGTTAACAGTTCAAAACATCTGGTTTTAACCAGTGGCCATCCATCGCCACTGGCGGCAAACAGAGGGTATTGGTTTGGTAACAAACACTTCAGTAAAACAAATCAGTATTTAAATAAAAATGGTAAAGAACCAATAAATTGGTAAATTACTGTTGAAATAATAAAGAATAGAACGGGGAGAGATTTTCTATTCTTCTTCAGGTGTTTCGGGTTCTGTGGCGTCGTTGCAGCTAAATTGCAATAGCAAGAAGTTTGTGACTAACAACGCGCCCAAAACGATTAAAAAAGTAGTCATAATACTTGGTTTTATACCAATAAGATGCAGAGTCTACTTTCGGGTTGCGTAAATTTTAAGATTTTTTTTAGAAATTTTGTAAGATGTTGTCTTTCTGAATTTTAGACTCAATTAAATCTAAGTCCAAAAGTTTTTGTTGAATGTTTTCCAGCTCTTTTGAAGTCAATTGTCGATCGCTCCATTCAGTTAAAGAAAGCCATTCCCGCACATCTTCAATTTTTTGACCATAACGTTTAGCTATCACTTCATCAATGTTTGGTAATGTTTTAAAATTCTCAGTTACAGCATTTATAACTCCCAAGATAGCTTTTATGCTTTTTGTGTCATTCTCCAAAACATCATTCCGAACGGCTATCACAAAACTTGGCCAAGGGGTTGGAGACATGCCGACCAATCGGAAAGTACCGTTGTCAACGTGTGGTTTGGTCATAAATTTTTCCCACATAAAATAATCGCCATTTCCTTTGGGTAGCCCTTCCAACGCTCCATCCAAGTCTTTTATAACTTTAAAGTTTAAATCATTCTTCAAATTCCAATCGTGATTTTCAGCATTTACAAACGCCATTAAATGCGAACCTGAACCATAACGACTGATAGCAGCTTCGGTTCCTTTTAAATCTGAAACGCTCTCATAATCCGAATTTGCGGCTACGTGGATTCCCCAAAGCAAAGGCGATTTAACAAAAACCTGTACAATTTTGCTTTCATTACCTTTTATAATATCACGAACCATTCCTTCGGTAAGGATTACGGCCATATCAATTTCCTTTTCCCGAAGTGCGCGGCACATTTGGCCAGTTCCGCCTGCGAAATCTTTCCAACGTAGATTTATTCCTTTTTCATGGAATTTTTTATCGCGAAGTGCAATGTACCAAGGCAAGTTGAAATGTTCCGGCACGCCGCCGATTAAAAAATTTTTCATTTAGCAATTATTTCCAAAGTGTATTGAATAAGTGATTCGATTGTTTTTGAAGCATCTTTACTAAAAGTTCCAGATGCACGGTTGGCGATGATAGCATTCATGGAAAGTGCCCGATGGCCCAAAAGTTTTGCCATTCCGTACATAGTGGCCGTTTCCATTTCTAAATTGGTGATTTTTTTCTTTTTATAACGAAAAGAGGCTAACTTTTCATTTAAATTTTCGTCTTTCAATTTTGCACGAAGCACGCGCCCTTGCGGCCCATAAAATCCAACGTTAGTGATGGTAATGCCCTGCTTTGTTTTTTCTGAAGTAAACTTTTTCACCAATTCCTTGTCAGCTTCAACGGCATATGGAACAGAGTTGTCAGGATTCCACTGCGTGTGGTCTATAAATGCCTGTGCAAAATCGCGATTGAATATTTTATCTGTTTTTGCATAATAATGCATTACATTATCTAATCCAATGCCTAGCGTACTGATTAAAAAACTATCTACTTTTACATCAGGTGTTAAACCTCCAGAGGTTCCAATTCTAATAATATTCAGCGATGTTAGCTTTTTCTTTGCCTGCCTTTTTTCAAAATCTATATTTATTAAAGCGTCCAGTTCATTGAAAACGATATCAATATTGTCTGGGCCAATTCCAGTAGAAATCACGCTAATGCGCTTCCCTTTATAAGTACCAGTGTGAGTTTTAAACTCGCGATGCTTCGCTGTTGTTTCAATAGTGTCAAAATATTTTGAAACCATTTCCACGCGGTCAGGATCTCCTACAGTTATAATTGTGGGCGCCAACTGTGATGGAGCAAGATCTAAATGATAGATTTTGCCTTCTGGGGTTAGTATTAATTCAGATTCTTCTATTTTCATTTTTAAAATTTATCCCCCAACTCTTTTCACTTTAAAACCTTTATCCTTTAAAAACTGCATAATCTTATCGCGATAATCACCTTGGATTATGATTTGTTCATTCTTAAAACTTCCGCCGACACTCAATAATTGTTTTATTTCCTTCGCCAAAATTTTAAAATCTGAATCTGCGCCAGTATATCCTTCAATAATAGTTATTGGTTTGCCTTTTCGCTTTTCATATTTGCAGATCAAAGGATCATCCTGCATCCAAATAGTAGATTCTTCCTCAGTTTCGGGAATTTCATTTGGTTCGTGATCTGGGAAAAGATTTTTTAATTGATCTTTTAAATCCATTACTTTTTAATTAAGCCAATTTCTACCAAACGCTGGTGCAAAAACTCACCAGCCGTAATGTCATCATACGCTTTTTCATGTTCGGCATCAATACATTCCGGCAAACAATTCAATTTCATATCGCTGCGAGGATGCATAAAGAAAGGGATAGAATAGCGTGGACTTCCCCATTC
This sequence comes from Aequorivita nionensis, assembly GCF_046352995.1. Classification (GTDB taxonomy): domain Bacteria; phylum Bacteroidota; class Bacteroidia; order Flavobacteriales; family Flavobacteriaceae; genus Aequorivita; species Aequorivita nionensis. Next base: position 2,801,591 of record NZ_CP130281.1, read on the forward strand.
CTCTCGCGGTGGATTTATAACACGATGAATAGTTGATCGTAATTTGTTGTTGGTATGCCTTTCAAGCATATCGCCAACATTGATAACAAGTTCATCCTCGTTTGGGATTGCATCAATCCATTCGCCATCTTTTCTTAAAACTTGAAGGCCACCAGCCGATGCGCCCATCAATAAAGTGATTAAATTTATATCACCATGAGCTCCAGCTCGTACGGCTCCTTTTGGTTCTTCAGTGATAGGAGGGTAGTGTATTGGGCGTAAAATGCTATTTCCGTTTGTTGCCCAATGGTCAAAATAAAATTCATCCAAACCAATATAAAGTGCCAATGCACGAAGTACATAAATTCCTGTTTTTTCAAGCATTCGGTATGCCTCCATCCCTGTGTGATTGAAATCTGGCAATTCTTTTACCTGAACATTTTTTGGGTATTCTTCAATCAGTTTTGCATCTGCAGCAGGTTCTTGGCCAAAGTGCCAAAACTCTTTCAAATCTCCTTCTTTCTTTCCTTTAGCGTGTTCTTTTCCGAAGGAAATATAACCGCGCTGTCCACCAAGTCCTTCAATTTCATATTTTTCCTTTATTTCAAGTGGAAGGGCAAAAAAACTTTTCACTTCTTTATAAAGTTCTTCAACCAAATCGTCGCTGAGAAAGTGGTTTTTAAGCGAAACAAAGCCTATGTCTTCATATGCAGAACCAATTTCGTTTACAAATTTTTGTTTTCTTTTTTGATCTTCAGATAGAAAATCGGCCAAATCTACACTGGGTATATTATTCATAGCAATTGAAATTAGCTTACAAAGATACCAAATTGTAAAAGTTTTTCCACAGCTAAATTTTGCTTTAATTATCCTTGTGGCAAAGGGTTTTTTTCTACTTTTGGTACTGCAAAATTATTATGATGAAACCAGAAACCACGCCACATATTTTCTTTGATTATAACCGAAAAGACCTTGATAATGAAATTTTGTTGAAACTTTACCGAGGTATGCTCAAACCGAGAATGATAGAAGAAAAAATGCTCATTCTTCTTCGCCAAGGAAAAGTTTCAAAATGGTTCAGTGGAATTGGGCAGGAAGCAATTTCAGTAGGAATTACGGCGGTTTTGGACAAAGACGAATACATTTTACCTATGCACAGAAACCTTGCAGTTTTCACGATGCGCGACATTCCGTTGCACAGGTTGTTTTCGCAATGGCAGGGAAAGGCGAACGGTTTTACCAAAGGACGCGACAGAAGTTTTCACTTTGGAACGCAGGAATTTCACATTGTTGGGATGATTTCGCATTTAGGGCCACAATTTGGCGTTGCCGATGGAATTGCGTTGGCAAACAAATTAAAGGGAAACAATAAAGTGTGTGCTGTTTTCACAGGCGAAGGCGGAACGAGCGAAGGCGACATTCACGAAGCGCTGAACGTTGCTTCTGTTTGGCAACTTCCGGTTTTGTTTTGTGTAGAAAATAATGGTTATGGCCTTTCAACGCCAACCAATGAACAATATAACTGTGAAAATATAGCAGACCGCGGCAAAGGCTACGGCATGGAATCGCATATTATTGAAGGTAACAATATATTGGAAGTTTATACAAAATTGAAGGACTTGGTTGAAAGTATGCGGATAAATCCGCGTCCGGTGCTATTGGAATTCAAAACCTTCAGAATGCGCGGCCACGAAGAGGCGAGTGGTACAAAATATGTTCCGACAGACTTAATAGACGAATGGGGCTTGCGCGATCCACTTCTGAATTATGAAAGTTATTTGTTGAACGAAGGAGTTCTTTCCGAAGAAAAAATTCAGGAATTTAAAGATGAGTTTAAGCACGAAATAGATGAAAATTTAGACATTGCCTTTGCTGAACCAAAAATTGAATCTACTGAAGCTAATGAATTAAATGATGTTTACAAAGAGTTTAAATATCAGGAAGTTAAAGAAAATTCAAAAAAAGAAAACATACGTTTAATCGATGCTATTTCGCAAGGTTTAAAACAATCTATGGAACGTCACGACAATCTTGTGATAATGGGCCAGGATGTTGCTGAATACGGCGGAGTTTTCAAAATAACGGAAGGATTTGTGGAGCAATTCGGGAAAGACCGTGTGCGCAATACACCTATATGTGAATCGGCGATTGTTTCTGCGGCAATGGGGCTTTCCATTAATGGATACAAAGCGATTGTAGAGATGCAATTTGCTGATTTTGTCACTTCGGGCTTTAACCCAATAATCAATTATCTAGCGAAAAGTCACTATAGATGGAGCGAAAAAGCAGATGTGGTTGTAAGGATGCCCTGTGGCGCAGGAGTGGGAGCGGGACCGTTTCACAGCCAAACCAATGAAGCATGGTTTACGCATACTCCTGGCTTAAAGGTTGTTTACCCAGCTTTTCCGTATGATGCAAAAGGGTTATTGGCAACAAGTATTGAGGATCCAAATCCAGTGATGTTTTTTGAACATAAAGCATTATACAGAAGTATTAGACAAGATGTGCCAACAGATTATTACACACTGCCATTGGGAAAAGCTTCTCTTTTAAAAGAAGGAAAGGACGTTACAATAATAACTTACGGTGCCGGGGTACATTGGGCCTTGGATACTTTAGAGCAAAACCAAGAAATAAGTGCAGACTTAATTGACTTACGGACATTAGTTCCTTTAGATACTGAAGCAATATACAATTCAGTGAAGAAGACCGGGAAGGTAATTATACTTCAAGAAGATTCTATGTTTGGGGGGATTGCCTCAGATATTTCTGCACTAATAATGGAAAACTGTTTTGAAAATTTGGACGCTCCAGTGAAGCGGGTTGCCAGTTTGGAAACACCTATTCCTTTTGCAGCAAATTTAGAATCTGCCTATCTTCCTAAAGAAAAATTTAAAGAAAACCTATTAGATTTACTTTCTTACTAATAATTTAACATTCGCTGTTAAACTTTAGATAAAGACAATCCAAACGTTAAAATTGTTATTTAAATTAGTACCATACTAATCATTAAAATATACAAATTATGTTACGTTGGATCGTTATTTTTCTAGTAATTGCAATCGTTGCAGCAATTTTTGGGTTTGGTGGCATCTCAGAAGGTGCGGCTGATATAGCAAAAATTATTTTTTACATCTTTATAGTTCTTTTAGTAATATCCTTACTCTCAAGATTATTTAAAAGATAAAAAAACTACTAATCTCATTTTTAACACAAACTATCATTTATGAAAAAAATCCTCATTTTAGCCCTAATAGCGGCTACAGCATTTTCTTGTGGAACACCAAAAACCGTTCAAGAATCTAAGAAAGTTATTAAAGGTTATTGGAATTTAGATAATATTAGCTACGATTCTTCGGGAACATATAATGTTACCCTATTCAACGACACTTCCGTAGAGTGTTTTGAAGGAAGTACTTGGCGATTTATACCTAATAACAATACAGGAAATTATACTATTGATAACTCAAACTGTCCAACTGGTCAGCGTGATTTTATCTTTACTATAATAGAAATTGATCCTGCTTCTGGATTATATGATTTTATGCTAAAACCAACAAATGCCAAAGGAAAATCCGAGACAAATGCTGGATTTAGATTACGCCTTGCCCAACTTAACGATTCTTCTATGCGTTGGGAACAAACGGTTAGTTTGGACGGCAAGCCTTTCAAAATAAATATTAACTTTTCTAAAATAAACGATTAAAAATTATGAGAACATATTTTAAACAAACCGCATTAGTAGCTTTAGCTTTCACTCTTATTTTAAGTCTCGGAAGCTGTGAGGCAACCAAAAATGCTAACAATAAACAAAAAGGTGCTGTAATTGGAGCTGCATCTGGAGCAGTATTGGGAGCAATTCTTGGTAATAATATTGGGAAAGGCGGAAATGGAGAACTTGGAGCCGTAATTGGTGGAGTAGTTGGAGGTGGAGCTGGAGTTCTTATTGGAAGCAAAATGGATAAACAGGCCCAAAAAATTGAGCAAGAAATCCCCGGTGCTCAAGTAGAAAGAGTTGACGATGGAATTGTGATTACATTTGATGAAAATAGTGGGGTTTATTTTGACACTGCCAAATATAACATCAATGCTGCATCTCAAGCCACTTTAGATAAATTGGCAAATGTTCTAAAAGAATACCCTGACACAGATGTACTTGTTGTGGGCCATACAGATAGCGTAGGTGCTGATGAAATGAACATGACACTTTCAAAAAATAGAGCCCAGTCCGTTACTAATTATTTTGTACAGAACAAAAATTTAGGAGCTGGAAGATTTACTACCAATTGGTATGGCGAAACAGCTCCAGTTGCAGACAACACTACTGCTGAAGGCCGTGCTAAAAACCGCCGAGTAAACCTTGCTATAATTCCAAATGAAAAAATGAAGAAGGAAGCCAAACAGCAAGCTGGAGAATAATTAGAAATTTAAACTTATTAAAAATCCCGCACCTCTTTTTGGTCGGGATTTTTTTTTAGCTTTAACGCAAAGATGGCAGACAAAGTGAAAAGAGATATTATAGTTATTGGTGGAGGTCTGGCAGGGCTTACTGTGGCATTAAATCTCGCTAACAACAACTTTAAGGTTTGTTTGATTGAAAAAAATGAATATCCAAATCATAAAGTCTGTGGCGAGTATGTTAGCAACGAAATATTACCCTTTTTAAACTCATTGGGAATTGACCCATTTTCAGTAGGGGCCAAAAAAATATCAAAATTTGAGATTACTGATTTAAAAGGAATTCCTTTAAAAGTAAATTTACCACTCGGAGGATTTGGAATTAGCCGCTATGCCTTTGATAATTTATTGTTTGAATCATTGCAAAGTAAAGCTGAAATAATTTTTGACACTGTTGAAAAAATAAATTTCAAAAAAAAATATTTTTCGGTGACAACCCAAGGAAAGGAAGTTTTGAATGCAGATTTCGTCATTGGCGCCTTCGGAAAGAGATCTAATTTGGATTCATTTTTAAACCGAAAATTTATGCAGCAAACTTCGCCTTGGCTTGCTGTGAAAGCACACTATGAATATGATTTTCCCGAGAATACTGTGGCGTTGCACAATTTTAAAGGTGGCTATTGTGGGTTAAGCAAAACCGAGACAAACGTTGTTAACGCTTGCTATTTAAGTACTTTTAAATCTTTTAAAAAATATGGTGATATTGATATGTTCCAAAAAAAAGAGCTTTCTAAAAACCCCTTTTTGGAAAGCTTTTTTAAGGAAGCAAAACCAATCTTCAAAAAACCACTAACTATTAGCCAAGTATCGTTTCAGAAAAAAAAACCTGTGGAAAACCATATCTTTATGATTGGTGATAGTGCAGGACTTATCCACCCGCTTTGCGGTAATGGAATGGCAATGGCAATAAGAGGTGCACAGATTTTTTCGGAATTGTTTCTTGATGCGCTTAAAAATAGCAATTTTGATAGAATGAAACTGGAAGAACAATATACAACCCAATGGAAAAACGAATTTGAAGGAAGATTAAAAACCGGAAGATTTATTCAACGCGTTTTGATGGATCCATTTGCTTCAAAAGTAGGGTTTTCAATGGCCCGGATTGTTCCTTCAATAGTGCCGAAAATTATTGAAAAAACCCACGGAACCAAAGCTGTATGATTACTTTCAGCAATAAATACAGATCCCAACAATTGGAAATTATGGACGATTTGGATTTCCAAGGGGAAGAAATGAAAAATCTTTTGGGCGATTTGAAATATGTAAACAAATGGCTGGGCGGCAACAAGGTTACGCTTGATGGAATTGAAAAACTTTTACGCGGCAATTCAAAAAAGGAACCAATCACAATTTTGGATATTGGTTGTGGCGATGGCCAGTTGCTTCGAAATTGTGCAAAATATGCAGAAAATAATGGTCTAAAATTGAAATGCATCGGGTTGGATTTCAATAAAAATATTTTGGAGTATGCTGAAAACCAAAGCAAGGATTTTCCAAATATAAAATTTCAAAAAGTTGATGTTTTTTTGGAGGAAGAATTAATTCCGAATTGCGATATTGCAGTATGTACGCTGTTTTTGCACCACTTCAGTGATGAAAGTATTGCGGAATTATTAAAGATTCTTTTAAAAAAATCAAATAACGGCTTGGTAATTAACGATTTGCAAAGAAGCAGAATAGCCTTCAACTTATTTAAAATTGTGAGTAACTTGTTTTTAAAAACCGATACGGCAAAACATGATGGTCTGATTTCCATTGCGAGAGGTTTTAAAAAAGATGAACTTGAATATATTTCAAAAAAAATCCCAAATCAAAAAAGTGAAATCCATTGGCGGTGGGCCTTCCGCTATCAATGGGTACTCAAAAAAACGATATGAGCGTAAAAATAACCACAGTAGCAAAACAGTTGCCGGCCCACAGTAGAAACACTGCGGAAGTAATTCCGTTTGTAAAACAATGGATGAGTGGGCAGGACAGCCGTTTTCAGCGAAAAGTGATAAAAATATTTGAAGGAGCGGGCGTGGATAAACGCTATTCCATTATGGATCCTATAGAAGTCTTTACAAACACGAGTTTTGAGGAACGCAACGATATTTATGTTCGCGAAATAACAAAACTAGGGAAGCAATGTCTTGAAAAAGCGTTGAAAAAAGCTCATTGGAAACCTACGGATGTAGATTTTATTATTACCGTTAGCTGCACAGGAATTATGATTCCGTCGGTTGATGCCTATTTGATTAATGAACTGAAAATGAAGCAGGACATTGTCCGCCTTCCCGTTACCGAAATGGGCTGTGCGGCCGGGGTTTCGGGGATTATTTATGCAAATAATTTTTTAAAGGCAAATCCCGGAAAACGTGCCGCCGTAATTGCCTTGGAAGCGCCCACCGCTACTTTCCAATTGGAAGATTATTCAATGGTGAATATTGTTAGCGCGGCAATTTTTGGTGATGGAGCAGCCTGTGTTTTGCTTTCTTCTAATGAAAAAGATACGGGCCCGGAAATACTTGCAGAAGAAATGTATCATTTTTATGATGCAACGGATATGATGGGCTTTAAGCTTGTAAACACTGGACTTCAAATGATTCTTGACAAAGGCGTTCCCGAAAAGATCACGGAACATTTCCCAGATATCGTGCATCCTTTTCTTAAAAAAAATAATTTGGAGATAAAGGATATTGACCATCTTATTTTTCATCCGGGGGGGCGAAAAATTGTTGAAACGGTTGAGGATTTATTCGGGAGCTTGGGCAAAAACATTGAAGATACCAAAGAAGTACTTAAATTGTACGGAAATATGAGCAGTGCAACCGTACTTTATGTTTTGGAAAGATTTATGGATAGAAAACCTGCAAGCGGCGATTTAGGGTTGATGCTCAGTTTTGGCCCCGGTTTTTCGGCACAACGGGTTTTATTGAAATTTTAAAATTTCTTTATACAGATTGAAAATTATTTATGAAACAATTTGAAAATCAATGGGCAATAATTTTGGGGGGCAGCAGCGGGCTTGGTCTTGCCAGTGCTAAAAAACTTGCTTCCCAAGGAATGAATGTTTGTATTGTCCATCGGGATCGAAAAAGCAATTTGGCAGCATTTGAGAAAGAAGTAAAGGCAATGGAATCATTTGGAGTTTCAGTTAAAACCTTTAATCAGGATGCTTTAAGTAAAGATGTTCGGGATGCAATTGTTCAAGAATTTCCAAAGAATAGCGTTAAATTGTTATTGCACAGCATCGCAAAGGGCAGTTTAAAAACAATGCGAGGCTCTGAAAATAAAACCCTTTCAAAACAAGATTTTGATATTACCATTCACGCAATGGCAACAAGCTGGTATGAGTGGACCCAAATATTGATCCAGCACGAAATTTTTACCAAAAAAGCAAGAAATATAGCTTTTACCAGTGAAGGCAATAGCAGGGTTTGGTCCGGTTATGGTGCGGTTTCGGCAGCAAAATCAGTGCTTGAAGCATTGATGCGAAATATGGCTGTGGAATTTGCCCCACTTGATATAACAACCAACTGCATTCAGGCTGGAACTACCGAAACTCCTTCGTTTTTGGTAATTCCGGGGAGCGAGGAACTTGCAAAAATGGCAAAAAAGAGAAATCCATTTGGACGTTTGACACAACCTGAAGATGTTGCAAACGTTGTGTTTTTGCTTTGTAAAAAAGAAGCTGATTGGATAAACGGAACCATTCTTAAAGTAGATGGCGGGGAAAGCCTCAGATAATAAACAATTTTAGATTTTGACATATAAAGATATTCTTGATTCACTACCGTATTCCGAGCCTTTTTTGTTTGTGGACGAAATTCTTTCTGTTTCGGAAGAAGCAATAAAGGGCACCTATACATTTCAACCAGACGCTTTCTTTTACAGAGGACATTTCAAAGGCAATCCAGTAACACCGGGCGTTATTTTAACGGAATGTATGGCACAGATTGGGTTGGTTTGTTTCGGAATCTATCTTTTAATGGAAGAAGCCATTTCAAAAAAAACCACATTTGCGCTCAGCAGCAACGAAATGGAATTTTATATTCCTGTCTATCCAGGTGAAAAAATTACCGTTGTTTCAGAAAAAATATATTTTAGATTTCAAAAATTAAAGTGCAAAGTGCGGATGATGAATGAAAAAGCTGAAGTAGTAGCCTTGGGAACTTTAAGTGGAATGATGATCAATGGGAAAAAGAATAAAGAATGAGTTTCATAACAGTCTTCCTAAACTTTAAACCTATAAACTTTTAAACCTATAAACTTTTAAACCTTAAAATGAAGAAACGCGTAGTAATTACTGGTCTTGGAGTGGTCTCGCCGAATGGGGTGGGAGTGCCGGAATTTACCGAGGCCATACAATGTGGAAAGTCGGGAATCCGTTTTTTCCCAGAGTTGCGCGACCTTAATTTTAGTTGTCAGTTAGGAGGAATGCCAATTATTTCCGAAGAAAAAAAACGGGAATATCTCTCAGAACTGCAACTTCGAAATTTCAACAGTAGCGGAATTTTATACGGTATTATTGCGGGAATGGATGCCTTAAAAGATGCGCAGTTGCAACCGGCAAAAAATGACGAAGAACCGCTATGGGATTTAGGGATTATCTTCGGAAGCGGTACAAGCGGGGTCGAAAAATTTCGCGAAGCCATATATAAAATAGACGATAAAAATGTGCGGCGTTTGGGTAGTAATTCTGTAGCACAAACAATGACCAGCGGAGTGAGCGCATATCTCGGCGGATTAATTGGTGCCGGAAATATGGTAACCGCAAACTCATCTGCCTGTGCTACCGGTACAGAAGCACTGTTGATGGGTTATGAGCAAATTGCAAACGGAAAAGCAACCTATATGCTTTGTGGCAGCACTAGCGATAGCGGCCCGTATATTTGGGGCGGTTTTGACGCAATGAAGGTTACCACTTATAAATACAACGATTCTCCAGATGAAGTAGCAGGACCAATGAGCGCAGAAGCTAACGGCTTTGTTCCGGGGAGTGGGGCGGGAGCCTATCTTTTGGAATCTTTGGAAAGTGCTCAAAAAAGGAATGCAACTATTTATGCCGAAATTTTAGGCGGCGCCGTAAACAATGGCGGGCAAAGAGGGGAAGGTAGTATGACCGCACCAAATGGAGTGGCGATACAGAAATGTATTAAAAATGCATTGCAGAACGCAAATATTTCCGCCTCGGAAATTGATTATATCCATGGGCATTTAACTGCAACAATAAAAGATCCGGATGAAATTGAGAATTGGAGTCTCGCCCTTGACAGAAAAGGAGTGGACTTTCCGTATATAAATTCACTGAAAGGAATGGTGGGCCATTGCTTGGCGGCAAGTGGAAGCATTGAAATAGTTTCTTCCATCATTCAGCTTCATAAAGGGTTCATTTTTCCCAATGTAAATTGTGAAAATTTGCATCCAAAAATAACAACATTGATTTCTTCTGATAAAATTTCGACGAAACTACTCAAAACATCGTTACAAACCATAGCCAAGGCCAGTTTTGGTTTTGGTGATGTGAACGCTTGTGCTATCTTTAAAAAAAATTAGATATCATGACTTCGAAAGAAATTTTCGCACTTCTTGAGCCCATAATTAAAACATATTTACCCGAAGATGTTTCAGCAAAAGAAATAAATCTTGATAGTGATTTAACCCGTGAGCTGAACATTAATTCAGCCCATCTTGTAGATATAATTTTGGATATTGAGGATGTCTTTAGTATTGAATTCAAAAATGAAGACATGGAAAAACTTCGAAATGTGAACGATGCTATTTTGCTGATTCAACAAAAGACTTCTGCTTAAAAGAATCGTTTATATATTTTCTTATTTTATCGTTAATTCTTAATAATAATGCAGTTAAAGTGAGTTAAAAATGTAAACTCAAGCTTTAAAATTAATTATTTTCAATGGAACTTTTTAAAATATAATAGCCATGAAAAAATTAGTTTTCTTATTAATATTATTAACGAGCCTTTCCTCATTTTCACAAGACCCTTTTCTTCAAAAATCTAATCCAGAAGCAAAAAAAGAGGCGATTAAAATTACCAACCTTTATATCCCCGAACTTGCATTAACGGGAGATGAGCAGTTATTGTTTCAACAAAAGGTAGAGGAATTTTTGATTCGGAGATATAAAATTGAAGCTGAATTTAAAGGAAAAGAAAAGTTAGAGTTGCTTTACCAACTTCAGCAAATGGAAACTGATGATATGCAAGATATTCTTACACGAGAACAAATGCAAGTTTATAAAAAAATTAAGCCAAGAATTCAACCATTGGAAACGGTTTCAAAAGAATAATTAATTATTCTTTTCTATAAAGTTCTCATTTTCGGTTTTTCTCTCAATATCTGGATCCGTATCATTAGAGGGGCTTTGTTCCAGACCGGCAGAGTCCACCTCAAAAAACTCTAATATTTCGGGTGGATTATCAATTTGTTTTGTGCGTTTTCCTTTAATTGCAATAGGTCTTGAAATTACGGAATCATTATTCTGAATAATTTTCAGCCAATCATTTGAACCAAAATTAGCGGTGCTTTCATCATCAATTTCCAACTCTCTTTTATCAACCAAATCACCAATTTTAACTCCTAGTGCTTCCGCAATCTCTGCCCATTGGGTATCAGACACTTTAGTTTTTGCCAAATCTATTGCTAAATATTTTTCATCAATACCTGCAAGATAGCTTAGTGTGTGCGTTCCAACCCGTGTATTACTACTGTAAATAAGTGTAAGTAGTTTATCATTTCGTGCTATAACTCCCATATTTTTCATACAATTAGTGTGCTTTCAATTTTTCTTTGCGCTTCTGAAGCTGTGAGCGAAGTTCTGTGATCACCTTTGCAACCGAGGCTTCAAATGATGCAGTTGATGTTTCTGCAAAAATTGTAGATCCAGGTATTGCTAAACGTACGCTGCAAATTTTACCAATTTCAGGATTGGAACTATTTTCCTTTTTAAAATAAACATCAGCACCTACAATTGAGTCATATTTATTTTCAAGTTTATTTAGTTTTTCAGTAACAAAAGCTTCCAATCTTTGGCTCGCTGCCACTTCGTGATACTCAAAATTTATATTCATATTCTGTTAAATTTGGTTATGAATTTTAAAGATACAATAGGCAAAAATCCATTCCAAACTTTTAAGGGGATTTTGTGAAATTAATCTTCTTCTGCGGGCTGCGGGTTAGGGTCGGGGATAAGTAGGGAGGCAATAATTCCACCAGAAAGCGAAACACCAATAACGGTTAGCGATAGCCATTCGGGAATTTCAACATTGTGTGAGAGTATCATCTTCACGCCAACAAAGGCAAGGATAACCACAAGACTGTAATTGATAAAACGAAATTTGGTCAGCATTCGGGAAATCAAAAAATACATAGACCGAAGCCCCAAAATTGCAAGAATGTTAGAGCTAAAAACAATGAAGGGGTCTGCCGTGATTGCAAGTATAGCAGGAATACTGTCCAAAGCAAAAAGAATATCGGTCAATTCAATAATTATGAGCGCTACAAAAAGAGGAGTAGCTGCGCGAACACCCATCCTTTTGATAAAAAACTTATCACCTTCCATTTTGTAACTTATTGGAAAAAGCTTCTTTAGAAAACGAAACATTTTGGACTTTTTTGGGTCGAATTCGGATTCTTTATGAAGCAACATTCTAAAAGCAGTAATCAAAAGAAAAGCTCCGAAAACATAAATAATCCAATCAAATTTATTGATAAGTGCAACGCCGAAAAAGATCATCAGCGCCCTGAAAACAATGGCGCCCAAAATTCCCCAAAACAAAACCTCGTGCTGGTATTTCTTCGGAATGGCAAAGGAGGAAAAGATTACCGCTATAACAAAAACATTATCAATACTTAAGGAAAGTTCTATTAAATAGCCTGTAATGTACTTTAAAACAGCAGTGTTTGGGGAAAGGCCTGTAGGATTCTCTATAAGCCCATCACTAAAAAGCCAATAGATAATTCCTGAAAAACTAAGGGCAACGGTGACCCATATTGCGGTCCAAATTGCTGCTTCCTTTGTTTTGATGACATGCGGATTTCGGTTAAAAACACCCAAGTCCAATGCCAGAAATAAAATGATAAATGCTATAAATATTCCCCAGACAATCATTTTTTAAAATTTTAAACAAAAATAAGTGCAAATACTGTCTAAATAATACAGGAAAATGTTAATAGTGAAAGAGAGCGGTAAATCTTTTTTTAAACTTTTATAACAAAATCAAAGGCTTAATTTTAAAATAAAAATAAAAGGATTATAAATAAATACTTTAAAGGCTTTATTGCTGATTAAATAATTAGATTATCTTCGGAAATAACCTTTTTTACCAATCATAAAATGGAAAATGCCAAACAAAGTAAATCTGAAGAACAACAAAATATTGACAATGAGCTTCAGAATTCCAAAAATTCGGAAGCCGATAATGCAAAATCACACGGCGAAATCCTGAAACAGCAAATTGTGGAAGGGCAGGAGACTTATGACAAAAACCCGATAAGTATTCTTTTAAGTTCGTTGACTGCAGGCTTGGAAATAGGTTTCAGTTATTTATTGATCTGTTCACTATATTTTTTTCTAAATGGAAAAGTTACCGAAGACACTATTTTTAGTGCAATGGCCTTTGTTTATCCCGTTGGATTTATAATGGTAATTCTTGGCCAGTCCATACTTTTTACGGAACAGACTTCCCTTTTAACGTTGCCTGTTCTTAATAAAAAAAGAAGTATTTCGAGTCTTTTAAAACTCTGGGGTTTGGTTATTTTAGGGAATTTGATTGGCGGTTATCTTATAGCTTTTCTTTTGGTGTGGTTTGGCCCACATTTAAATATATTCGATTTGCAGACAATTGAAAAAATTGCGCTGCACGTAACCCAATATAACAATATTGTAATACTGGTAAGTAGTATATTGGCTGGATGGCTTATGGGATTGCTATCTTGGTTGGTGGCCGCTTCAAAAGATACGCTTAGCAGAATTGTAATAATTTTTATGATCACGGCCGTTTTGGGCTTTACTGGTCTTCACCACAGTATTGTTGGTAATGTGGAAGTATTTGCCGGATTGATCAGTTCGCCTGCAATATCCCTTTTGGACTATATATATTTTATAGCCTTGTCACTTTTCGGAAATGCGCTGGGCGGATTTGTTTTTGTGGCGCTGCTTAAATATCGTGCTTTTGTATATGAAGCTAAGGGGTGATTGGCTAGACAAAACAAAAAATAAATAGAAAAATCCCTTAAAAGAAGGGATTTTAAATGTGTTTATTTAGCGAGTGAAAACCAATTATCCAGGATTAATTCCTCCGGCTGGCTTTTTTTTAATTTTTGGCGCTGGCGTTTCTCTACCATCCGTTTTTTTTGGTTTCGCAGGAGTTGCGGGCTTTTTTTTTGGTGCTGTTGGCATAATTGACAAATTTTGGTTAAACAATACTTAAAGATACGCAATTAGTAATTATCGTTTCCATTTTATTTGGAATAAATATTCGAAGACTATCTGAATTTAAGTATTTTAGCAGTACTAACCGAATATTATGAAGCTTAACTCCTTTTTTAAGCAGTGCCACGAAAAGGAAGTTTTTAAAATGTTGTCTATATATGTAGTATCTGCTTGGGTAATTTTGCAGGTGCTATCAATTACGTGGCAGCCTTTGGGACTTCCGCAAAAATCTGTTACTTTCCTAATAGTAGTCTTGCTTATATGCTTTCCTCTTTATATTTTTTTTCTTTGGAAATTTAGAATTGTTCCCCTACAAAAAGCCGAAATAGACCCTGATGAAAAAGAAATAAAGAAAAGAGCCTCTTTTCAAAAAATGTACTTTTCTGCTTTGGGTATTATCGCTTCTATCTGCGTAATAGCCGTTTTTTTTATTGTGAATAAAAATTTCTTCCAACGGAATGAAGCGCTTCTTCCAAAAATAATACAAAGCGATAAAATTGCTGTTTTAAAATTTGGCAACAATACGGGCGACCCGCAATATGATATTGTGAGCAAAATGGCTTCCGATTGGATTATCCATGGCATTACCGAAAACAACGTGGCACAAGTAATAACACAGGATTTGGTAGATGAATATAAAGCAATTTTAAAGGGAAAAAATGTTGAAGAAGATGAAACCGCCATTGTCAAAGAATATCTGAAACCCAGTAAAATTATTTCTGGAAATTTCTATCTCAAAAAAGGGAAACTAATTTTTCAGGGAATGTTGATAGATGGGAAAACGAACAAAACCATCATTTCATTTAAGCCCACAGAATGTGCCGCTGAAAACCCATTAAAATGTATTGAAGACTTAAACGAATCTATTACAGGCTATTTTATTACTGCAGACAAGAAAAATCTAACGATTCAAGAAAGCCCACCTAAATATGAGGCATACAAATATTTGCTAGAAGCAAAAAACAGTAATGATGACCAAGAGTACATTACACTATTAAACAAAGCTATTGAAGCTGATTCTATGTATTTTGAGCCAAAGGTACTAAGAGTTCAGCACTATTTTAATCAAAGAGAATTCAAAAAGTCAGATTCGCTGCTTGAACTTATAAAACCAGACTCCTATACCAACAAACGTCAACTGAATCTACTAAATATGCACGAGGCGTTATTAAAGGGAAACAACCGCGCAGTTTATAATACTTATTTAAAAGAGTATGAAATAGCGCCTTCCGATTTAGGTAGCAATAAAACCATGATGATTTTTGCGCTTCAGTTTGTAAACAGGCCCGAAGATGTTGAAGCAATTTACAAAACAGTTGTGATGGATAGTATGAATCTCCAAAACTGCCGGGATTGCATTTTTCGCATATACGTAAAAGCGTATGCAGATATTGAATTGAAAAATTACAGTTCAGCTATTAAAACAATTGAGACAGCCCAAAAAGAAAATGAAATAAAGTATCTTAATAGGCCTTTATTAATTGCGTACATAAGGTCTGGAAAAGAAGCGGTTTTCGAAGAATTTATGCGAAAAATAGATATAACTGCAACCACGGCAGAAGCACAGGAGTTGTATTTACAAGCTGGAAAAGAATATTTAATGAAAAGCAACAAGCCAAAAGCAGATGAATATTTCAACAAAATAATAAACTCCGAGTCTGAAACAGTAGCCCCAGAAATGTTAGCTGAAGCATTGTTTTATAAAGAAAATTATGCAAAAGCAGAAAAAGTTTTAAGTCAAATTCATACCAATGAGCCAAAGAATAGTGACGTTTTATCAAAATTGGCAATCTGTAATTTTAAACTCGGCAATAATTCCGAAGCTGAAAAAAATATCCAAAGTTTGGAAAATCTACGAGCTAGCTTCCAATTTGGTGAAATAGATTATGCCCTTGCGCAATATTACGCAGCAACAAAAAACAAAGCTGAGCTTTATAAACATTTGCTAAAAGCTGTAGCCAATGGTCATGTATATAATTGGAAATACTATAAGAACGATCCCCTGTTTATAGATTACATAAATTCAAAAGAGTTTGAAGAAGTGATGAATTTTTGGAAATAAGATATTTTTAAATTTTCAGCTCCCCACTGCTTTTTCTATTCATTTAAAACTAAACAAAATGGCAAAACTTAAAAATGCACACGCATTAATCATTGGGGTTGGTAGCAAAGATCTACCAGAAACTGTTAACGACGCCAAAGCTTTACAGAAACTACTAGGCGATAAAAAATATGGCGGTTACTATAAAAAAAACATAAAAGTACTTACCAAGAAAAAAGCTACACGAATTGGAATTCTAAAAGCGTTTGATGAATTGCTTGAAAGAACAGATGAAAATTCATCCGTGTTTCTCTACTATTCCGGCCACGGTGGTATGTATAGCGATAATACTTTCATAAAAGATGAAGCAAAAAAGAAGCCCGAAGCAGAAAACCAAAAGTATTTTCATCTCTGCCCAAATGACTATGATCCCAATAACTACAAAACCACGTGGATAAAAGCGGAAGAGGTAAAATATAAACTCTCACAACTGCAATGCCGAAGACTGATTTTCTTTTTGGATTGTTGCCACGCCGCAGGAATGACGGCAGGTGTTTCAAGGCAACCTTTGCAGCCAAAACACACAAACGCAGACGGCTTGGCTCAAAACTTAGACGATGGCCGTGGAATGATGATTGTTTCTGCCTGCCGTGCCGATCAGGAAAGTGGAATTGTAGAAGGGGAGGAGAACAGCATTTTTACAAAATGTATGCTTGAAGTTTTAAGGGGAGATCACAAACGTGAAGACGAGGACCCATTCGTAAAGATTATTGAGGTTGTTGAATATTTATTCGATAGGGTTCCTAAAATAAATCCTGATCAAAAACCATATGCCAATCTTCAGATGTATGAAAATTTTGTGGTTAGTATCTCTTCAAAATTTGAAAAAGATAACCTTGAAGAGACTGAAGCTGAAACTTTAGAAAACAAACCTAAATCAACTGAAAAAGAATTGGTTACAAAATTTAGGGAAAGTGAAAATGCCAATAGCGTAATTCTTTTTGTACACGGTTTTTCCGGCGATGCTGAAAATACTTTTTCGCAAGCGCCAAAGTTGCTCATTAACAATAAAGGCGGCTTGGACGGTTGGGATATGTTTCCGTTGGGATACAGCAGTAATGTAGTGCCAGAAATGGGCAAGAGTGTTTGGGCCTGCTCAAAAGATATTGAAAGAAATTCAGATTTTTTGCTTACTTCAATAAAAAATAAATTTTCAAAATATAAGCGTATCGCAATTGTAGCACACGATTTGGGTGGAATTGTAGTGCAACAAGCGATGCTACAATTGGATAAATATGATTTAGGCAGAATAAGTCACGTGATGTTCTATGCTACGCCAAGTAACGGCCTTCCTGAAATAGAGCTTCAAAACTTTTTCACTTATGACAATGATGAAAAAGAACTGAAGGAAGGAAGCCAATATATTCGAAACCTTCGGAATCGTTGGGATGAGGCTTTTCCAGCTGATTATCCTTTTACTTTTAAAACAATTGCAGCAACTAAAGATGAATATGTGCCCATTAGTTCAAGTTTGGAACCTTTTCCAAAAAAATACCACGAAATTATAGAGGGCGACCATTTTTCAATAGTACAGATTACGAATGAAAATGATGATAGCTACCGACTAATTTTAAATACGTTAACCAACAAAAGTTTTTTGAACAAATCTTCGAACACAGAAGAAATAAATATTGCATTGGGCGAGTATAATGATGTTATAAACAAGCTCCTTCCAACACTGAAAACCCTTGACGGTAAAGGCTTGGAGCAATTGGTTTACGCATTGGAAGGAGCCGGTAGGGAAGTGGAGGCAATGAAAATTTTAAATGAACACCCAGAGGCAAAGGACAATTCAAACTTATTGGGAATAATGGGAGGAAGGTATAAGCGCCAATATTTGAAAACTCATACAGCTGAAGATTTGCGAATGGCATTCAAACATTACAGCGATGCCCTGAAAATTTCAGAGGCGAAAAATGATTATTCCCAAATATACTATCACGCTATCAACCTGGCTTTTCTCAGTTTGATGAAAGGAGAGAAAGGTGATATGAATTCGTTTGCAGACCAAGCATACCAAGCCACAGCAAAAGATCCATTTCCAAGTCTGTGGAAACTTGCAACCATGGGAGAGGCTTCTCTTTATAAAGGAGACTTTGAAAACGCAAAGGAAAATTATAAGAAAGCGGCAAAAATGGCTGGATTGCGCGAAAAGATTTCAATACATTCCAATGCTTATAATGCATACGTTAGCTTAATGCAAACAGACAATCCGGAAGACCCATTTATAAAATTCCTAAAAACGAACTTTTTAACGTAGTATAAACCAGTTTATGTATTCTGAAAATTCGACAGATTCATTCATTAAAGACCTAAGAACCAAATTTTTATTGTAATTTAATTTCAAATTAATACATAATGAAAAGATTCCTCCAGGACGAAACTCCTAACTTAAAATTTAAAAAGGCTTTAAAAAAGCCAATTCCAATAAAATGTATTCAAATAGACGAGCCGTTTGAAGTGGAAAGTATGGAAGGATTGGTTAAAGGCAAAAAGGGCGACTGGTTGATGGTTGGCATTAACGGTGAGAAATATGTTTGTGATGCTGCTATTTTTAAGAAAACCTATGATATTATAGACTAACACAAGGCTAAATTAAATTTAAAATCGCTAAAAGATGAGTGCAAAAAAGATTTTCATCAGTTATTCAAGACGTGATACCGAATATGTAAAACCCTTGTGGACGCATTGCGAAAACAAGGGTTTGAAGTGTGGTTTGATAAAAACATACGCACAGGAACAGACTGGGATGACACCATAGAGGAAGAGTTAAAGAAAGCCGATGCAATAGTGCTGATACTTTCAAAAACCTCTGTGGCTTCAGAGAATGTTAAGGATGAAATATCATACGCTATAGGATTGGACAAACCTGTAAATCCTATAAAGATTGAAGAGTGTGATGTACCGATGCGCTTGGCGCGGAAGCAATTTGTAGATTTTACGGCAATGGGCCACGAAGCTGGGTTTGAACGTTTGGTGAAAGATTTGAAAATAAGTTTAAAAGAAGCGGAAACCGCTGTGGCAAAAGGAACATTCAATCCACCAAAAGCAGCTGCAGCACAAGGAAATGTAGTACAAAAAGGTTCCAAAAAAATAATCCCTTACATAATTGGCGGGGTTGTTACATTGATACTTTTTATTGTTTTAATTATGCAATGTGATGATGGAACCACTGAAGAACCCGTTGATAGCGGCGCGGAGACCACTATAGAAACGACCAACCCAGATTGGGATGATGCCGTGAATTCGCATTCCATAGACAATTATTTGAAGTATATGTACAAAATGGGCCCAGAGGATGATTACTTTTTTGCTGCATCAGATTCCATTGATGTATTGATGCCAAATTATGGAGTTGTTACCTATAAAGATCCTGACGGCAAAAAATATTTTGTAAAGAATCTTTTTACAAATGCTGAAGGAGATTTGGATTATGGACAGGACGACGGAGAATTGCCAAGAAAAGGAGATATACTTACAGCAACCGGTATTGTGGATGTATTTGATGTGGATGACAAACAGATTATCCACGGCGAGAATATTATTGCAGGTGAAAAGGTGAGAGTTATGGCAGTAACTTTTACCGAAGACAATTACGTTTTTATAACCATAGCATATCCAGATAAGTAATATCCATAATAAAAGAATAAAAAACTAATAATGTATAGAAGGGTTTTGCTGTTTTCTATTTTACATAATATAAATTATAGAACAAAGAGGGCATCTTGTTTTTCCCATTAAAGATTGTGCTATGTTGCTAAAATTCTATATTATGTAAAATATCCCAGAATGTTCCGAAAGCTTCATTTATTATCCGTTGGGGGTCATTAAACTTTTTTGTTTTCGTCTGTATTCAAGTTCGCGTTGGTATGTTCTATAATTAGACGCTATGTAAAATTGCCGCGCAAATTGTTCTTCATTTTATATGTTGCTTTCTCATAATATTTTGCAATAGCATTAATATGCACAACTTTTAAGCCAGCCGCACAAAAGCAAACATCCGTCTTAATTGATTATTTAGTACTTTTTAGAATATTATTGCTGTAAAAAAGTTTTCAGAAACATTCGGGAAAAATTACCGTAAGAGTAAAAAATTTATCCCTGCGCACCATCCATTCATAAATTTCTTTACCCTTACTCGTTTAGTACTTTTGTTGAAAGTTTGGTTTAGTACATTTAAACCTTGTAACGAACATTCAAATCTCTCTACTACATTTTTGTTCAGTCTTTCTTTTTCCTTGATGAAAAAGAAACAAAAAATCAAGGCTTCACAATACTTTGGAAACAATGTACGGGTCGCTCGCTACACTTTAGGAAAGATTGGAACGTGTTAAGACTGCCTTGAACTGCCTTTAAACTTTTATCATATTAAGGATATATAGTGCTGACACCCTAAATTGCTTAACGCTCAACTCCCCTATTGTTTTGCCACAGTTTTCTGAGGCCGTTTTTAATTACCGTCAATACTTTTGCCATTCTCAAAGTATTCTACAAATTTTAAATTTAAAGCCCCAGATTTTAACCTTACGTTTTCGTCTTCATATTTCAAGAATTCTTCTTCGTCAGGTATTGAAAAATCATCAATTTTAATCCAAGTTTTATATCTATTTCCGTAATCTTTATCATTACTCGCGATATCTTTCTTTAAGTCCATATAAGTTTTTGAATATCCAGGCATCTCTAAACTATTATCTTTTGGACTATATTTAGCATAAAATCTTGTGCGAGGTTTATTTTTTAATTGCTCGATAATTTCTGGATATTTACTTAACAAATGTCGTTGAAATTTATAAACTATAAACCACCTAAATGGTTCACCCCATTCACTTGTTACTTTTGAGGGACAAGGATATTCGAATACATTTGTATAAATATGTATTTTTTTCTCGGAAGATAATTTCGGATAGGTAACTAACTCTGCATAACACTCACATATATTATCAGTCAGTAATGAAGTGTCATTTTGAGCAAATGCAATTGTGGAAACAAAAAATAGTGCTATTATACATTTCATAGCTATAAGTTTTAATCAGTAATAATTGAAATATTCAAATTTTTTAAGTGATGGTTATGATATTTTAATAAAACTAAAATTTACTTTCTTTGCCACCTCCAGAAAGTTTTATTAAGTGATTGAAAGCCTTTACCAATCGTTCTGCCGTTGATTTGTTGACAAAATCGATTGATATTAATCTATCTTTTTCAACATAAATTCCTTTATCTTTATCGAAATGGAAAATACAATTTCGTGCATTATAGCAGTTTATTTGTATTCCATTAAATTCTGAAATCCCTCCAGATTTAGATTCAAAATCGCCAAAGTAAAATTGAACTTTACTTAAATCCTCTAAACTAAATCTATAGGATTCTTTAAACCCGTCACCAGAGTATTCTCCTTTTGGTTCTATAAAGTCTAAATCAATTATTCCGTCTTTAATATTAATTTTAGCTTTACCAGTTAAATATGTTCTTTTCTTTGTTATTTGAACAGCTCTATAACCTTCAGCATTCACATAATTTGTTATAAATTCTATTGTCTCTTCTTTTGTTGCGTCACTTTCTTCCTCTATTTTTTCTTGAGCATTTATTGAAAAAAATGATACACTTATTAAGAGTAAAAACAGATATAAATTTTTCATAACGATCATCGTTTTAATTGTTCTTTTAATAACTATCCTTTTTTAAGGACTTTTTCTATTTGTGCTTCTATATTGCTATAATCTAAACTCCCAAGCACTGAACAGCTACAAATATCACTCTCGGTATATTTGTCGTTCTCTTTTTTAAATTGTTTAAACTGTTCATCATTTTTATAGGCTTCGCCACTTGATGCAATTACGATAAGGTCACCACCTGTCGAAAGATTAAATACTTTTCCACTATTAATTTTATAGCCTTTGGATTTTTTAAAACAGCCTGCTAAATAAATAGAATTATTATTTGATATGGGTTTATAATTCGAAAAACCAAATTCATCAGCATTATATGTTTTGCCTTTGTAATTGTAAGAAATTATTTTAGGTTGCTTTATTTTAACGGAGAGAAGGAAATCTCCAAGGGAATAATAATATCTATAAGTAACTTCAAAAGTGTTCGACTCAAAATTAACCTTACTTGTATGCGGAATATTCAGCATCTCTGTACAGCTCTGAGCATTACTGTTTAAGTTGCACAAAACAATAAATCCTATTATTAAAAAGCTTAGTTTTTTCATAATTATAATTATTTAATTTGTCTTTGCTTTCAAGCGAATAATCTTATTATTAATCACAGTAATAATTGAAATATTCAAGTTCTGAGATTTTATAGTTCACATATTTTTTAGTCAAATTCATAAATTCTAATCGAGTTTCTTCCGCTTCTTTTCTACTTTTAAAAATTCGAGCGCCCTCATCACCATAAGGTAAATCATTAAATTTTGCGTCTAAATAAACTCGAAAAGCATTTGCTATTGCGGTTTCATTAGTTGAATAGTTGCCATCACCACAATAAGATTTTACTATTGTATAATAAGCTACAGGTCTGTAACCTTTAGCATAACCATTTGCGGGTGTAAAACTACCACTACCTGACCTCTCAACAAAAGATGCATAATAATAAAAATCTGCGGTTTCTTCATTCTTGACTGAATTTGCAGAAACAAAAATGAAAAGAATGGAAATAATCAATAACAAACGTGTAATTAAATTTTTCATAATAGTTTGATTTAAAATTTATTTTCAGATACTGTCAAATTTTCACATTTTACATCCCATTTTAAAAGATAATATAAATGCTCAAAAGCTTTGAATACTCTTAGGGCGAAATCTTTATCTACTCCATAACTGAAAGGATATGCTTGATGACCCATTGGCACATTAATTATATATTTTCCCTCATACATAAAAAATTCAAGATCCTGTGTATCTTTGTCCGTAGATATAAATTCTTCTCTTTCTTTGCCAATTTTAATTGTGTATTTGATTAAATTTGATTGTTCATCAAAATAAATAAACCATTTCTCACCTTCCTGTTCACTTCTAGGAATACCGTAGTTTCGCAACCAAAGAATAGTTTCTTTTAAAGTCGCATCATTTTGCTTTTCTTGTGCAGATATTGAAAATGAAAATATAACGAATATTAAAACTATTATTTTTTTCATAATTTAAAATTTTTCGGTGGATGCTTCATTATCTCTTTTTGCTTTGGCAAGTTTTGCTAAATGATTAAAAGCTTTTTCTAATCTTTTAGCTAAATCTATATCTCTAAATTTAATTAAAACATAATCGTGCCAATCTATAGAGCTATTTACAGCTCCATTATCTTTTATAACGTTATGTGTTTGCTTTACTTTTTCTGGAAAATTTAACCATATTTCATTAGAGTCATAACGATGGCAGGAAATAAGTAAATTTATATTGACTTCATAATGTGTTGTTGACTTATTTAAACCATAACTACGATTAGATTTTTTACCCACTGAAAACATACTTCCACTTATCCAAGCATAAGTATATTCTTTGGTCATTTCTTTAGTTGTGAGTTTTGAATTAATCCAAGCAACAGTTTCTTCCCAAGTTGCATCGCTTTCCTTCTCCTCATTTTGAGAAATTGCGGTTTGAAAATAAAGTAAAAATGTAATATAGATTAAAAAACAGTTTTTCATAATTTTATAATTTGTGCATTCTTATCTAGAGTTGTAACTATTGTATCAAAATTTAGAGTTTTAATAATGGTCTGCTTTAGTTTTTGGTCTTTGTGCATTTCTTCATTCTTTTTTATCTGTTCCTTTATAGATTCGATGCTATTTCCGTACAAAAATCTTATATAATCGTAACTTCTTTTTGCATTACTACAGTAAACGGAACTCTTGACGATCGCTATAGTTTTATTTTCACCTTGTACGCAGGCAATTTCTGTAATTTCAGTTCCTTTTGTCTCTCTAAGTTTTTCAATAACAGCTTTTTTGTTGGTAGTATAATTTTCATTATTGTAAACCCATACCCCTCCGTGATTTGCTGTTTGTTTATTACATAAAGAACTGAATTCCTCTCTTTCATCATAACCAATAAATAGCCACTTTTCTTGCGCATAAATAAATGTGGGAAGTAGCATAAATGAAAATAAAAGAAATAATTTTTTCATAATATTCTATTTTGTAGTGAAAATTGTATTTTAAAACTAATGAATGTCAGCTAAAAACAAAATAAAATGTCGTGAACGGAAAAGAAAATAACGTGAACTGAGAAAAAGTTATTGAGAAAAAACCGTTTTATAGGATTTAGAAATAGGAAGGGTGGTTTTATTTTCCAACGTTAAGGAATTATGATTGGTTTGTTTAATAAAATTATTGTTCACAATATAGGAACGATGGCATCTTATAAAATTGGAAGGAAGCTCTTCCTTAACCTGGGATAATTTACCTCTAACAAAATGGGTGCTTCCATCTCTATTTACAAAATTCAGATAATGATCTTCAGATTTTATATACAATAATTCAGCAATGTAAACCTTGGATTTGTTCTTTAGAACAATGTGTTCTTTATTCGCAATTTTGTTCAATTTATCAATCTTCTTTAAACTTTGTGATTTTTCAACTTCCAAGATTTTTACACTATGCCCTAACAGCGACGCAAAAACAATAGCTTCAAGTAAAGTTCCCAAATACATAAATAATGTAGGGTGAATATGGTAGATTTCTTTAAACCCTTTAATGCCGTATAGAATTTGTCCAAAAAGTGTAATGTTGGTAAATACCAAAAAAAGGATTGAGCCCACTATAAAATATTTGTACACGTAACTTTTTATAGAAGAAAACTTTATATAACTAAGAATTGAAAAAATAGTAAAAAGGGGAGCTAATATAAAAAACAGTACTGTTTGATATGAATGCCCTAAAAAAACTGTAATCAGAATAAAAGTTAATATGGCATAGAAAAGGATTTTCCGAACTAATACAAGGTATTTGTCCCAATTAGGAACAAAAGTTTTAGTATTTAAAAGTTCTCTGGCAAACGAAATATAAAAAATATAGGATGCGAAATGAAGAGAAGGTGTAATTTTAATATAAAAATTCCTAAGATTTCCCATTGGAATAGCCTGACCCTGAAAGAATATAAAAATCGTGAAAAAGTAAAAACTGTAATAAAGAAAATGTTTTTTTCCGTTTTGTATGTATATAAAGAAATGATACAAGGAAAGAATTAAAACAGCTCCTCGTATATAATCGTAAAGGTCAGATGTTATATCTGCAAACAATTAAATATCATTTTTTCTGGGGAGAAAACTTATTAGTAAATATTTCTTAGTAAATATATGAAATATCTTTTGCCATTCCACACACTTTTCCTCCCCTCC
Source organism: Aequorivita nionensis (assembly GCF_046352995.1). Taxonomy (GTDB): domain Bacteria; phylum Bacteroidota; class Bacteroidia; order Flavobacteriales; family Flavobacteriaceae; genus Aequorivita; species Aequorivita nionensis. The sequence continues at coordinate 2,826,900 of NZ_CP130281.1, forward strand.
TCTGCCCGACGCAAAAAAGAGTTTTCCATTACATACTAAAAGAAGCTTTGGGAAAGAAAACTTTTTAAAGAAACATTCGATAAATAAACTTTGCTTTTTCCTAAGCAAAGTTACATAACGCAGACATTATAGAACAAATATATATTTATAGGATTGTGAGGTTTTCTAAGTTATTATGATTGTTTGGAGCTATTTGATAATAATATTCTATTGTATAGATTGCCTATAATTTTCATATCCGGGAATTTTTGGTGGGAATATTTTTAAATACGCGATTTATGAGCGTTATGTGTTTAAGATTTTCTTGGAACGCATTTTATAAATTATAAAATTTTCTTGCATTGGAATTTATATATATTAAAATTTGAGCTAATATAAATTTATTTCCATTGCATATTTTTATTCCTGTTTCGGTTTTAAAACATCAATAAATACAACTTTGGTTTTTCTCCAAGAATCATATGGTTGTAAACAACAAATATTAGATGATTACAACGGCCTCTACGCTCAAAAGTTCCTGAATAAAACCAAATATTTCCACTATATCCCAAGTAGGCTCCATTAATTGGATAAGGGAACTTAGCGAGACTGCTTCCCCGCTATTTAACTTGTCTATCAATGTTGGCAAGTTTGGATGATTTTGTTTCACAATGCGATGCCCTCTGGCAAATAGTATAGTATATATGGAATCTTGTTCGTCTATATAAATGGGGAATATTTCTTTTCCTTTTATTGAAAAAGTGTTTGTATTAGGAAGGTTGGTATTAATCTTATTAGATTTTCGCCTAATTCCCCCATTGCTTTTCAAGCTCTTTATTTTTCTGTCGAGCGCGGTTTCCATTTTTTTCTGAATAGACTCTAAATTCACTATCTCACTTAGGCTTGATAGCGGGGCATCCATTTTTATGGGTTTTTCATACTCCTTATGGTATTCTAGTTTTTCATTTGCAGTTTCAGCAATAAGTTCATTCTCAAACCTATTTCTTGGAGGATTTATATAATCCAAAACCATGCTTATGGAAAATTCAGGAGTGTTGGCAATATGATATACACATAATGCGGAATAAACATGGCATCACCAGGAACTAATTCATACGCTTGCCCTTTTGGGAGCATTTCTGCTACATTGTGGAATACCATAGAATGATGCGCAATGTTGTTGTATTTTGGATCGTCCCACGTATAGCACTCTTTTTTTCCAGGTCCCAAATGAAAAAGAACACCATCCTCCCCCGTTGCATCTTTGTGAATGCCAAAGGGAGTAAATCCGTAATTTCCCATAAAAAAGAGAAATGAAAGTCCATTTAGGGGCAATCCAGCCATAGCGACCAATGGACGAACAATAGCAGCAGCTTTTTCGGCAAAAGCATTGCTATATGCTTCCAAACCCATTAAAATAACACCAAATTTTTGTTCCCCAAATAGCTGTTTAGACCAGACTTCGAGCGTTTCTCCCAACTTGGGCGGCTCACCTGCCATTTTTCCAATTAAATCATTGCGGAGCTCACTATTAATATAGATTTTTAATCCTTGGTGCAATTCTTCTTTAGCCAAATAGCCTTTTAATACATCTGTAAGCAACATTTTTATTTCTGCATTATCCTCCGCTGAAATTAATTGCTTTGCTTTGGCAGGTTTTTTAAGCTTATTGGTATCGTTAAAAAAGGTTTCCCAAGAACCTGAATTCATATATCTAATTTAATGGTTCAAGCTAGCTAAGGTAGTTAATTGTAAAAAGCATGTAAAACTATATTTTTTGCTTTTTGGATTGTTGGATTTTCGAGTGGAGTCGAGACTAAAATAGAAAAAGCAACAATGCACACCTATGTCGTCTGTAGACAGTATCTTTGATATTTTGCATTCATTCATAAAATTTCTATGCCCTTTAAAAAATTACATTCCGATATATTAGAAAAACTAGCGCAACTTGAAATAACCACCCCTTCTCCTTTTCAGAGCGAGAGTATTCCTATTGTAAAAAGTGGCGCCAATGTGTATTGCGTGGCCCCAAAAGATAGTGGTAAAACAACCACGCTTATCATTACCACTATGCAAAAGTTGAAATGCAGGGCCATAGGCAATGCCCCACGAGCGTTGATTCTTGTGGAAAACAAGGAAATTGCCACCCAATTGTATGATGCTTTTTTATTTTATACCAAAGAGACTTCGTTAAGGGTATATGTTGGCTATGAAGAGCTGCATAACGATGTGCAAAAATCGGAAATCGCTATGGGGGTTGATATTCTTATTTCTACTCCCAAGAGTATGAACAAGCTGTTTTTAACCAATGGCGTGAGTATTGCCGATTTAAAGCTGTTTAGTATTGACGATGCTACATTTTTAACCCAAAAATCGGCTTATGCGGCTATTATGTCAATTACCCAAAGTATTCAAAAATGCCAATATGTGCTGTATTCAGAAAAAATGCACCCGATGTTGAAACGGTTTGAGGATTATTTTATGGAGTATTCTAAAGTAGTGAGAATTGAGAATTGAGTATTGAGAATTGAATATTGATTATCATTTAATTTCTTAATCAAAAAAAACCAACAACCCCTCCCCTTTTAAAATTTTAATTTAGAAAATCATTTTTTTTTCCGACATTGACCATTCAAATCCAAAAAAAATAAAAACTTAAAAAATAGCTACAATGGCAGACGATTTTGATTTATTAGAAACAGACAAAAGCAGCACACAGGGAAAGGTTGATGTTAACTGGGGCAAGGCCGTGGACCAAATGAAGAGCAAGCTGGCTCAAGAGGATGATCCAGAAGTTAGACAGCGAATTTTGAATGCAACTCTGGATGATGTTGTGGGAATGGCCGAAAAAGATCGCGGTAATTTGCTGGATGCCATTAAAGACCTTACCGATTATCAAGACGAAGTAGGAATTGTTTTTGAAAAATTCAGTACGCTGAATCCGGCTGAGCAAAAAGTTATTGATCAAGCTGCAAAAGATCTTGAGCGTGCAAAAATGGAACTTGAAGATGCCGAAAAGGTGGCAGATACTTGGTGGCAAAATCTTTGGGGACGAAAAGCGAGGATTCGCAAAAAAGAGGAAGAATTGGTTGCCGCACAAAAAACACGTGATGGAGCAGATCTTAAGGCGAAACAGATGTTCCAAACTCGTATTGAAAGCGCTGACGTACAAACCCTATTAAATGAACTTTCCTATAAAAGTCAAGCTGCTGTTGACCGTCTTAAAAATCGTGAAGTTGAAATCAAGGAAGTTGAGGACAAACTGCAAGTAGCAATAGTTGAAGCCAGTAAAAACCATACAAAAGCCTTAGAGAAAAAGAAGGAAACAGAAGCTAAGCTAGAGCAAAAATACGCGCTTTTAAAGCAGTCTAGACAGGCTTTGGAAGAAATTAGCGATAAACAATCTCCCGCATACAGTGAGGCTATTGGGAAAGTTACAACTATTGAACAGGAGGTTGAAGAGTTGGAAGGTCTTAAAAACGCCTACACTACCCTAGCCGCAAGTAAAGATAGTTTCGTTCAAAAACACAATCTTACTATTAAGGTATTAACATCCTTACGTAGCAACTTGCAAACCCATCGTGCAAAACTGAAGAGTGATACAGACGAGCGACTTAAATATTATGACGGTTATGTTGTGGCGTTAAAAGCTAGAACAGATCAAGAGTTTGCTGCAATTTTAGAACATTTGGGCGTTAAAACAGATGAGCATATTGGCGCGACCTTAGCTTCCATGCACAGTGCAAGTGCAAAGGCCCGCCAAGAAATGATGGACAATATTCCAGTGCACGAAAAGGTTATGCAGGGTGTTTACTCCAGTTATGCCGAATCTTTACAGGAAATCAGGAAAAAAGATGGTGAAATCCAGAAGAATTTTGCGGACCGTTATGGTATTGATATGAAAGAAATCTTTGAGGAATATTACGCAACAGATGCCAATGCACCTTCCGGAAATAACGACGATCCAATACCACCAAAACCAAAAGCGCCAGAACCTGATGACTTGCTTAGTTAGTGATGGCTATTGGTTGTTGGTAAAAAAGACTTACGATTGAATGAATTAGAACTAAAGATTATATGATAAATATTATAAGTCTTAAGTTTTATAGCGAAGCGGTCTCACGTCTCATATCTAAAATCTCAATTCTGATTTAAAAAAAATGTCACTAAGTTCCATAGTTACCCCTTTAGACAGTGCTATTCTTGAAACCAAGGATCAGTACAAGGTGTATTTTAAGATTGTAAACCACGCGTTTAAAAATATTCAGGAGGCAGTTTCAAAAAATAATATTTGCAGTGATATAGAAGTAACATTTATTAAACAATACTGCGAGTTGCTTACTTATTCATTAGAAGCTTTCAGAATAAAGTATCTTTTTGACGATGAGGAAAAAATGCGGATTGATCTTACCGAATCTGGGTTTCCCAATTATTTGGAATTTAGATATCTTATCAATGACCTTAGCCTTAAGCAAGAACATTTGGGTAAGTTGCCAGAGATAGAGACGGTTAAAAAAGAATTTCTAGAAACCCTTCTGAAGGATCGCGAGCCCATTTCAGAAAGAAAATTACAGCAAGCGGCGTCCATAATTTATTACACTTCGGTTGAAAAAAACTATATTTTTCGGCGTTTTATTCAAGGTAAAATAGTAATTAATATAAATAAAACGGAAGGTGAATATACGGTAAGTTGGAGTTTTTACGACATTACCCATAACCGTGCGTTTATCTGCTTTTTGAATTTCGATCTATATAAAGTAACGCTTAATGAATATACCCAAACTATTTACGAAGTATTGGAAACTGTTGCGGATAGACATATGAGTTTGGATATGATGGCCTATGCCATTGACAAAAAACTTCCGAAGTTATTACCAAAAAAATTGAGAGTAATGGACTTTGGTCCGTTGTATAGTGTTTTTGCGAAAGACGAACTTGAAATAACCCACGTGTTGTTAAAAGGGATTGTAGCTAAAACGTTAGATATCTCAGCACACGCAATTTCACTTTCAATTGATGAAATAAACAGTTCGGGGAATTTTAACGAGGGCAATATTTTCAACAGACAAGAATTACAAATTTGGGAAAGTAAAAAACCCCAAAAGTATTTGTTTACCTCGCATCGCGTAATGCAGCTTCTGTATGACAAAATACCAGAAACACTCCGTTCGCTCACTTTAGCCCCAATTGAAATCCCTGAATTAAAATTAACTTAATGGAACACAACAGTACATTTCCTATAAAATTTTCTGAGCTTGAAGCACTTCGCGATGAGGCAACTTCCTACTTAAAAGGAATACAATGGGAACAAGGCAATAAAGCAAAAAGACGTGATAAAAATGTGCCAGATACATCCATAATGATGTATTTGGCAAAGGCAAATGGTACCGCAAATAATGAAGTTATTTCAGTTTCGCAGACAATCTTATCTTTAAAAAAGAGGTTGTTGCCAGATTCGGTTGCCATTCCATTGCGTTTAAATCAATCGCTTTTGGCGTTGCAAGAAGGATTGACATTGGCTATTTGGTTACGCGACAATTATGCCGATGCTTCTGGCTTGTCTGGTTTGAGCGAAAAACTTTCAACTTTGGATAATAGCCAAAGACACCAATTTGACAGCAAACAGCAAACTGCTACGGCATTTATGCTTTACGGCTGTGCCTATAGAATTCTGTATGAATTAAAACCAAGTGTTTCAGACGATTTAGCGGTAATGAAGAACAAGTTTGCCGGTATCCCTGAATTGTCGCTAATGTCTCCACTTAAGGGTATTTCGTGTATGTTATTTTATTTTGACAAATACCTAAATCATCCAGAGATTATAACAAGTGATGAAGATGTAGCCGTTTTTAGTGTTGTGTTTTTTGAAGCAATTATAGCTGAAATCCAAATGCGCATAGCTTCCTTGGATTTTACCGAGACTATTACCGACAGAACCTATAAACTAGAAAAAAGCGATTTCGCTATTTCAGGTTGGGAAAATACCATGGAAGGTTCTGCAAAAAGTGTTGAGTTCAATAAAATACAATTTGAGGAAATTGTGGGCAACCGCGATGCGAAACACTTCGCCAGACGTTTAACCGAACGCATGTTGAGCTATGATTTTCAGGCAAAGAAAAATCCGTTTCAAGAGTTGGGTGGGTTTATGCCCGTATTTATGGGTTATGGAATACCTGGAACGGGAAAAAGCATGTTAATCGCAGCCATTGCAACAAGGTTGAAAGAGCATTGCGACAACTTGGATATCCCATTTCTTTTTCACCCAATGCCAGATACATTGATATCAACCTTTCAAGGCGGTAGCGCCGAAAAAATGGTGCAATGGATGAAACCTTTAAGCGATCCAACAAAGCTAATCTTTGCGCCCATTGACGATGCCGAAAATAATTTGCAGGAACGAACCACCCAAGGTGTGTCAGCTGGTGTAAAAGAAGTTATTGGCGTTTTTCTAAGATATACCGAGGGTGCCTATGCCATCAATTATGGCAATAGCAGCATCGGTCTTTTTACAAATTTGCCTGAAATGTTGGATAAAGCTGTAATAAGTCGCGTGCAAGGCAGGTTTAAAATTGACGGCGCACGAACGATTCCGGATTTTATTGACCAAGATTACCTCTGGTGGCGCAAGTTTGAAAAAACGATGCCCGATTTTGTGAATATGACAAATCCTGAAAAATATAAATTCCTGAGCGAGCAAGGTTTGGTTCAGAATTTGGGCGAAATATTAAACCAGAGTGAAAAGCCTACTGAGGCTAAGGTTTTGGAAATTTATGAACGTACTGAAAACCAATTTGACACCAATCAGCACTTATTTTTTGCTGAATTGTATAAAAATATTCAAAAGGAATTTGCATTTTTCTCTTCCCGGGATATCAGAAACATCCAAAGCGCCATTTCATTGCGCTTATCAGATTTCGATTTGCCCCAGCAATGGTTTGAAGATCCAACGCTTTATTTCAAACAGGATTATGACACCAAGTTCAAAATGTTGCAGGATTTGATGAAACAGAATATGAAAGGTCTTAATTTTAGTGATATTAGAAGACAGGAAACCGTGCGATATTTAGACAATGTGGCGACAATCGCAGATACCGATTTCAAACGGCAAGTTGAAGGCCGCATTGCCGATATGAAAGTACAAATTGCCGCGCGGCAATTTTTTGAATAAGCAGTTATTGTAAATCAAAAAAAAACTTGTGTAGTCTTGGTAATAAAAACTAAACATCTCAACTCATAAATTCTAAACTTTTTGGACAAATTAAAACAAGCTGGATTATTTGGCAATGGCCTTGTAAATGTGAATGGCAGTTTAGTGAATCGTTACAACGGTTGTTTAGCATTGCTTGGGGTTTCTGCTAGTAAACTGGCAACATTCTCAATAGACGCAAACGGCTGGAGCCCAGAGATTGCAGAAGAAAAAGGCAATAATTTTTACCTAAATATAGGCGAGGCAAACGCAAATGCTATAATCGTTTCCCCACAACAAGAAGGCAAACCTGTTTTTATGCCGTATCACAGTTTTGACCGTAATTTGATGGATGCTGTTTTTGCCGCTTACCGCAATGAGATTAATGATATAACCAAGGACTCAGCCGTTGTGGTTCAATTGGATCAGAATATAGATGCTTATTACGAATCGTTTGATTTACTGAATTATAACAAAATAGCAATAAGCTTTCTATTGCTTGATGATCTTCAAACAAAACAAAAGGAACAGAATGAGCTTATAAAATTATTTAATTCAGGAAATAATTTCATAAATCGGGAAATTCATCAAAAACTACTCGATTCCGCAAATAAATATGGTGATTTGCGCAATCGAAAACTACAATTGACCGACTTGAGCTTAGATATTTCCTCCTTTTACACAAGAGCTTTCGGCGGTGTTTTTGTTTTGCAGGACTTTATAAAGCCAATACTGATTTTTGAGTCTAAGGAATCATTCAATCAAGCAATCAAAAATACTACTTACGATGTTTTACTGTTCCATTTAGAACACGAAGAATTGCTGACAAGGCTTAAAACTGATATTATTACGGAAGTCAATTATTCCAAGGCAGCAAAAACTGAGCGTTATGAACGCATTAAAAAACATCTTTTTTCTACCTATTTAAAAGCAACAGAACACCCTATTCGTGATATTCTAAACAGTAGATTGTTGTTCAAAAAATATTTAAACGATTTGCCGGTTGAAGCACAAAAGCAAATTATGTGTGTTGAAATCTACAACCAGAAAAAAATAGTTGAACGTGACCTAGTGCCCGAAAATGTGATAGAACCCATCTATATAAAGGCTTTACAAGAACCACATTCCTCGCTGCAGGTAGAAAATCAACAAATAATCTGGAAACTATTGACCAAAATTTTACCAGCTGACCCTGTCCATTTATATTGGTATGATAAAGAAAAATTCTATAAACAATTTGATTTGTGGGATGATAGTTACAAAGATTGGGCTATAGATTGTATCTTAGAAGAACTTAAAACCGAAACAAAATGACTTTTGAAATCATAGTTTTTATCGCTGCCGTTTTATTCGGAATTATCTTGTATTGGACGGAATCTAAAAGCAACCGTCTTTACAGATTTTTCAACAAGCTCACTCACAGCAAAGAGTTGCAGATGAAACCTGAAAGCCGAAAAGGATTTATACACCAACAGGATTTTCTGATGCGTTTGGTGTGGATTACATTGTTATACCTAATTGTGGCCACTGTAATTGCAATTGTTTTACCATTTGTGGTTAATTACATCCAGTATTTTATATCAGCTATCGTGGCAACGATTATTGGCACCTATATCGCTTCATTATTTCTATTTGCACGAGATAAAACCAAGAAAGAAAATTTGGAAAAGGCTTACAATAAAGGCAAGGAAAGTATCGGCGAGTTTACCCAAGACATCCGCGATAATTTTGAACCAAAAGAAGAAATTGCCCCTGAACCCAAACCAAGCACAGAACCCGAAGCGCCAAAGCAAAGTGCTAGAGATAGGTTGAAAGATAAGGGGATGATAAAATAGTAGTGAGTAGTGAGTAGTGAGTAGTGAGTAGTGAAAATAAATTGTTAGAAATTGCACACTTAATTTTTAATTGATTAGCATGAAAAAATACTGGCAAAAAGGGCCAAAACAAAAGAGGATTATAATTATAGGCAGTATAATATTACTGCTTTTAATATTCTTTTTACGGGATGATTATCAACCGGTTCTACTCTTTCTTCGGAAGTTTATTTTTTTAATAATAATTGGTGGACTGTTTTTATGGTTTACAATTTCAAAATTTAGGAGTGCGCTTAGCGGCGGCAAACGGATTCTTATCTTATTGGGAATTGTAGCATTTTTTGCAACTGGCTGGTTGTTTGGTTGGCAAATTGGGCTGTATAGATTTATGCAGAGCTATAACGTGTTTAACAATTTGAATTTAACTGAATTAAATGAACTTCCCTTAACCCAAAATGAACGTATTCAACCATATAACAACATTGTTACGATGGCGTACGAAAGTATTGGTGAAACACAGGAAGTATCGCCGCCACAATTGGTAAGGGTTGATAGCACTAACCAATGGACAATGGCTGTACAGCCAGCAGAGGAATATACTTGGCAGCGCATAAATGATAATACCGAAGAACTTTTTGCAGTTGAAAGCACCTCCCCTTTTCCAAGATTTTCAGATAAAAATAGAATTCCAGTAACCTTTTCGATTGGTGAATCTTTAGCTTTTAGTCGAAACACCTATAATGCAGTTGTGCAGCGCTTTAATATTTTTCAACTTTTTAATTTAGAGCCTTCCGAAGTTTTTTATATGAAAGACGATAACGGGAAATGGGTACAAGTTGTAAGCTTGATACGTTGGAAAGGTTTCTTTTTCCCATATCCCGCCTATGGTGGCGTAATGGTTATTGAACCTGGCGTTCACGGATTTTCGGATTATTTGGAGCGTATAACAATTGGAAAAGGAACTTATATTCCGCCCGATGAAATTAAAAATTATCCGTTCCTAACAAGACAGAATACTTTGGCTGAAAGAGTTTCGAGACTTGAAGCGCAATCCTTGCAATTTTTGGGAGGGTTTACTGATCCGTTGCCTTGGAATATGGAAACGGCGGTGAAAATTCCAGATTTAGCAGACGACCAAAATCAGCAACCTTTTGTAACCGATTTTGATTTCAGTGGAATGAATGTTGATGCCTTTAGCGGATTATACCACTGGTTTGGCCTTGAACCCATTGGCAAAGAACGCACCAGTTTGTCATTCAGCGTTCTTGTGCCAGCAGATGGGACTGACAAATTGTATTATTATAATCACGCAGCAAAAAAAGAAGGATTGGCTGGTGTGAGCGCAATGCCCTTAAAGGTAATTGAATCGAGAAAAGAATATGATTGGTCGGTAAACAAACCAGTTGAATTTAGGCCCTTTATAAAAAAGATTGCTGGCAGAAAACGATTGTTTGTTTTATCAACCGTAACCTCAAAACGCGATGACAGTAAAAAGTTTGACGGTGCCGCCACCCCAGATTTGGCGTTGATAGATGTAGAATATCGCGACGTAGTTTGGGTAGATGCGAAACACCCAAGCGAGTGGAATGCAGAAATCTTAAAACAATTGGGCGAAACCTGGAAAGCTTCAGAAAGACTTACCGATAAAGATTTATATCCGGAGAAAACTGAAATAGATGTTCAGCCTACTGTTGTTACCGATTCCGTTTCAATGGAGACGAAAACTAACCTAGTTCAATGATCCCTAAACTGCATTATATAACCCAAGGAAATTCTGTTAAGGAGCATCTGGAAAATATTCAAAAAGCTTGTAACGCCGGGACGGAATTGGTGCAATTGCGTTTAAAAGGTATTTCTGAAAAGAAGATTTTAAAAGCGGCCCAGGAGGCTCGGGAAATTACGGCTCATTTTCAAACCAGATTAATCATTAACGATTATTATAAAATAGCAAAAGAAGTGAAAGCTGATGGGGTGCACTTAGGAAAAACTGACTCCTGCCCTACTGTTGCTAGAAAGCATTTATACTCTTGGCAAATTATAGGAGGAACCGCTAACACCATCCAGGATTGCGAAACGCTACTTGATAAACAAGTAAACTATATTAGTTTAGGGCCCTTTAGAGCCACAAAAACTAAAACTGATTTACCGCCACTTTTAGGTTTAGCGGGCTATACTGCTATTACTGGTGTTTTAAAAACTGGAACTCCAATTATTGGTGTTGGAGATATTACTACCGATGATATTACGGATATATTAGCTACAGGTATTTCTGGGGTTGCTGTATCTAGAGCAATTACGCGCAATTTTAATTCTATTAAGCTATTTAATGAATTACTCAGTGCTTCTTCTACTGCTGAACAGCGGTATAGTTTTGAGTGAACTGAATACAAATTAAAATTTCGAAAAACAAAGCCCCTTCCATTTAAAGCATCACAAAAACCTGAAAAACCAAAAACAGAAAGCTCATTAAAAAGGTTGCAAGTTCCATAAATCCAAAAGGTGGTTTAAGGAGTAGAAATATTTTTAAAGGGAGATAAAACAAGCAAAGACAAAGGATTGCCCTAAATTGGATGCCAACATTTTCAGGATGCCAATTTTGCACCGTGAGCGTTAGAAAGGCAATACTGAAAAAAATAAATACACTTATAAATAAATTACTTCCAATTTTCACAAAAGAATTGCCTGCTATTCTGTGGGACTCTTTGTGTTTTAAACTGTTGATTAGAACAATTAAATAACTAAAAATATAGATTACAACTCCTAAAGCGAAAAGTGTTGCCCTCCCTCCCATTTCGGTCATTGCTTCAAATGGCACGAACCACCACACAAATCCCCAAGCGGTTATGAATGCTGCCGTACCTACAGTTTTCTTTTCGAAATCACTGGTAACCAAACTTTGGTTTTCTGGTATTTCTTTGTTGTTCCAAGCCGCATAATAGCTGAAACAACCTAAACAAACCGCAATAATGTTTAGTAACATCAGCAGATTTACAGAAAGTTGAAGATTTTCTGATTGCCATTGTTTCATTGCATCCAATCCGAAGTAGCATAAAAAAACTACCGCGGCATCCGTCAACAAATTTATTTTTTCAAAAGCGCGATTGGCGAATACGGTTGTGGTTGCCTTCATAAACAGTCTTAAATAGTTCTCGTAAAAGTATATTTAGCTATCAACTTATAAATCACTCCATTGGGTGAAAAATGAACTTTAATGTATTTCTAATTTTGACATACTAAATTTCAGCACACTAACCTTTTAAAGTATCAATTATGAAAAACCGAATTTTTATTGCATCACTATGTTTGGCTTCTTTAGGCATTATTTCCTGTAAAAATGAAGAAAGCAAACCAACTGAAAATGTGAATGAACAATCTGTTCCAGAAAAAACAGAAGCCACCAGAAACGACAAACTAAGAACTCTAAAAACGGGCGAGCACACTGTGACTTTAAATTCCATTCAAGATTGGGTTATAGACCAACGAAGTTCAGAGATTCCTGCAGCGGAAAAATCTGTCATTTTGGAACAGATAGGTTATAAACCAATTTATAGTGCAAATACCAGTATGGCTACAATGGTTTACCGTAAAGGAACTGTGGCCATGAATGCAGACAATGCAATAAGCGGAATGATTGGTACGGTATTGACGAATCCAAATATTTCTGTAAAAGACCAAAAGTTCGAAGATGTAAGCGCTATTTATGGATTTCCCGCAAAATTAAGCAGTGGGCGTTTTGTGGAGGGCGGAGCCAATCCTTACCAATATGAATATAAAATATTAGCAATCGCAGATGGGAAAGAGCTTTATATGTTTTTAGGGATGTTTGAGACTATAAATGGTTTCGACTCAAGATTCTTTGATGATGTTTTGAAGAGCGTTAAAATCAATAAAGTATAATTAACTAACTATAAATTATTCAATTATGAAAAAAATAGCAGCAATTATCGCCGCCTTGGCCATCATTTCAGCAATCGCAATGTATATGGTAGGTTCTAGTTCGGGCCATCTTTCTGAACTGAAAGACTTCTTTTGGGTTCCACTTCCTTTAGCAGTTATATGTCTATTTATTGCTTTTGGAAAGAAAAAAGAAAACGTTTAACCATTCTAAAATAAAACAGATGAAAACATTAAAACTAATTTTCGCAAGTGCATTATTTCTTATTTTGGGAAGCACAGCAATAGGACAACCTTCAGCAGCACAAGTAAAAAAGGACGTAAGCAAAACGTTTCCCACGGCCGTTTCCGTAGAAGTAATTGGCAATGGGGAAACAACCGAAGAATGGGAAGGCAGCACCAAAATGTACTATCACCGCCGTAGGGTAAAAGTGACTACAAAAACTTCTTTTGACAAGGAATTTCCTGAATCGAGAGCAATTAGTGAAGGTTTGGCGGTTTATACTAAGCAAGGCGGCACGTTTGTCTATAAAAAATACAATCCAGGTTATGAAGAACTAACCGGCATGCCTCCTATTGACATTGATGAAATCAATGCACTTATCACAAAAAACATCTGCAAGTTGGTTATCAATTGTAATAGCGTAGTTGCGCAACCTGTATCAAATTGGTATATGACCAAAGATTCCAAAGTTACTTGGTACTCCTCTACTTCATTTTCGTTTAAGATTGATACGTTGGTTATAAAAAGAAGGCGAAATGCAATTTATATGGACGTAACTGAAGGCAAGGCAGACATTCGATTTTATAGGGATAATATGGGCGATAAATGGGATAGAGTGCTTGATGCATCTGGGTTTACGCGAACAAGAGATTTAAAGGCCGAAGAATACACCGAAGAAGAATTGGACAATATGACTTATTTAAATCAAGTGGCTCAATGAAAAAAAGCATTTTAATATTATTACTGTTAATTTCCAATATGGCTTTTTCACAAAAATATTCATCTTTTAAAAATGTTCAGTTCAAAGATATTTATGAAGTTTTTGATTACGTACACAAAACGCTCTACAATGATGATGCTAAAACCTGTGAGATGAAAATCAAAAACGCATTGAGCAATGAATATTACATAGGCGAAGACAGAAAAAACCTAAACCAAAAAGGTGAAAACCTCTTAGCATATCTAAAGGCAATTAAAACATCGGATCAAGGGTACGATTTTCAATACTGTGGCTATCCCATTGAAAGATTGCAAACAGACCACACTTACTCTTGGTATAATAAAAACAATTCCAGGACCAGCACCTTAAACGCACAATGGGAAAATGGCTTCTTGCGAATTGCTTCATTAGATATAGTAATAGAAGGAAGACCTGACGAAAGAAAAGCATTAGCTCGTTTTTCTTGTACTCAAACCACAATTGGTGCGATAGTCCGTGGAAAACGCATAGGACTTTCAGAACAGAAATACGACCAACCAGTGCTTGCGTATAACACTGAAACAGATTATTGGCAGGAAGCAATCTATTTGGGCAAAAGTGAAGATGGTTTTTACAATGTGGAATATCCAAACAAAACCAAAACAACAGTTACACAGATTGTTCCTATAGATATTCGGCCCGGAGATTTAGCCTATTTTCTTCAAGATAATGAATTGAAAAGAGTTGGAATCGCTGAGGTTAATAACACACTTATTAGCCTTGCAGCAAGTAAGCTTAATATGGTTGTTGAGCGTAATAAGCTGTATTTCAAAATCAACACTTATGAAGCTATTGATACTGAATCGCTATTGTTTATAGGGAATTAGATTTTTAAGTTGAATTTTCGAGGCTGCATTTCTTTATAAAAACATTGAGAAAAGTAGCCTCATTTTTATCATAGTCCAAAAGAAATATACTTGCCGCTAAATTTTAATACTGTGTTTTTGGTAATCAATTAATTTGTACTTTTTCCTTAAAATAATTTATGCCTGTAAAATTACTTTTTAAGATTATTTGTTTAATAATCATTTTTTTTTGCTTTACTCCTGCTACAATTTCCCAAAATAGGGAAAAAATTGATAGTCTTTTAAAGGTTTTGGAGAAACCAAAATTAGATACCGCTACTGTTTATGCATATAATGCACTTTCCTCTGAACTCATGGGAATTGACAACCAACAGGCAAAAAATTATGCACTAAAGGCGGTTGACGTTTCAGAAAACATTAAAAATGAACCCATGGAGGCCTGGTCCAAACATGTTGCTGGACTTGCCTATGACTACCTCGGAATTGCCGACAGTTCCTTGTTTTATTATAAAGAATCCATAATCCTAAAAAGACAATTGAAAGATGTTGATGGCGAGGCGGCTTCAAATCTGAATATCGGTACGCTCTTCTACTACCAACAGGATTATGAAAGAGCTGCGGAATATTTCAAAATTGGGCTTGAACTTTATAAAAGTGTAAATAACGAAAATAAAATTGCCGCTGCACTGAATAATATTGGCTCCATATACCGAATACAAAAAAAGTATGAGGAAGCAATTGATATTTACAACCAAGCCTACAATCTCAAAGAAAAGACGCTGGACAGTATGGGAATGAGCAATGCGCTGGGCAATATTGGCATTGTTTACCAATATATGGGCAATTATTCCAAAGCTGAGAAATATATGTTCAGATGTGAAGCGCTGCGCGAAAAAATTAAGGCGAGAAACAATCAAATTGTTCTTTATGGCGATTTAGCCCACTTAATGATTGAGCAGGGAAAATATGTTGCCGGCAAGGAATACCTAAATAAAGCTATATCGATAGGAGATTCTTTGGATATGGATACTGAAATGCTCGCTATTTATAAGATTTATACGATGCTCGACACGCTCACAAATGATTACAAATCTGCATACAAACATTTGCAATTATTTAATCAATACAACGAAAAGGTTGCAAAGGAAGACAGGAAAAAAGAGATAGATAAACTTGAAATTGTTTACAGAACGAAGGATAAAGAAAAGGAAATTGCAGCAAGTAACACCATAATTAAAAGTCGAAACAAAGCACTTTGGGTTATTAGCGTTATTGTGGCAGTACTGTTGATTCTGGCTTTTTGGCTTTTTTGGTTACGCTATAAATTGCACAAAAGCAACAAGCAACTCAATGTTTTAGTGAAGCAGAAAGAAGATTTGGTAAAGGAAATCCACCATCGGGTTAAAAACAATTTACAAGTTATAAGCAGTTTACTGAATATGCACGTTCGCAAAGTGGAAGATCCACAATCCAAAAAGATTTTTGATGACGGCATTTCACGTATTCAGGCTATGTCGCTCATTCACCAAAACATTTATAGCCATTCAAGTCTTCAGCAATTAAAGCCGAAGGATTATATTGAAAAATTGGTACAGCAACTTTTCATTACTTACCAAATCCCAGATAAATCCATCAAAATAACTACAGATATTGAAGATATGGATTTGGATATAGAAAAACTTATGAGCCTTGGTTTGATTCTTAATGAAATTCTTTCCAATGCTTTTAAATATGCCTTTAACGGAAGCCAGCAAGGTGAAATTGATATTTCAATGAAGACCATTTCGCAAAATAAAGTGGAACTAAAAGTAAAGGACAGCGGAAAGGGTATAACAATTGAAATGATGGACGCCCCCACAAATTCTTTGGGTATGAGACTAATAAACGCTTTCAGCGAAAAGTTGGATGCCGAAATGAATATTACAAATACTAATGGAACGGAATACAAATTAGTTTTCAATCCCAATTAATGAAACAAGCTCTCAAAATATTGATTCTTGAAGATGAGCCAATAATTGCTATGGATCTGAAAGAAAATTGTATTGATCTAGGTCACGAGGTTGTTAGTGTTTGTTACACCTATGCGCAGGCAATGGAGCAGATTGAAATTAAAAATCCAAACTTTGCTTTGGTTGATATTCGCATCGGAAAAAACGAGGACGGAATTGTTTTCGGAAAAAAACTTACTGAGGAATTTGGAATTCCTTTCATCTTTATAACATCTTTCTTTGATGAAAAAACCCTCTCGCAAGCGAAGACCACCTACCCTTCCGGATATTTAGTAAAACCCATCAGCAAAGGTGGATTGGTTGCTGCCATTGAAGTTGGAGCCTCCAATTTTAAAAAATGGAACAACGGCAATGAAAGTTTGGAAGAAAAGATAGACAAGCTGACCCATTCCCCACTCACCAAGAAAGAACTGGAGATAGTGAAGGAATTAATGCAGGGCAAAACCAATTTTGAAATAGGCGAATCGCAGTTTGTGAGTTTAAACACGGTGAAAACGCATCTTAAAAACATCTTCCTAAAAATGGAGGTTGAAAATCGAGGGCAGTTGATTGTGCAGCTTAATAAATAATTATGGCTATAAAACTGATTAAATTTCCACCAATTAGATACCAATTAAAAGATTCCGGCGCGAATCCTTTTGATATGGAAGCAAAGGAAAATATCTTTTTTTTCGATGGTGAGTATTCTTGTTTAAGTAAAAATACCCAAGACTTACGTCCTTTTTGTGAAATCTCTAATATGTATGTCGTTTTTGAAATGGAGCGCATGAACTTGGTTGAAAACGGTAAAGTTTTGAAACGTTTTCCAAAAGGGGAAAATCAGCGTTATGTAATAAGAGATAACAAACCCGTTTATGCTATAGTAGCAAATCAATTAATAGATTATTCGTTTCATTCCCAAGATCGAAAAATCGAAAGAATGTCATATTGGGTTATTCACGAAAATGATTCATTCGGCGGACTTTATTCATTTATTTGGAATAATCATTCAGAAGCATTAAACCGTGCGATACTTTTTTCAGCCGAAACTAAATGTGCTGTTTTGGTAGTTCAATGTATATCAATTGAAGATAGGCACTAATGCTGAATAATTCATTCTTTCAAACTACATTAAAATGATTGAATTTCCGACAATTAAATACCAATTAAAAGATTCCGACGCGAATCCGTTTGATATAGACGCGAAGGAAAACATCTTTTTTTTCGATGGCGAGTATTCTAGCTTATGCAACAACACAGACAAATTAGATCCGTGTTATGAACAGTCTACAGCAAATTCTGTGTCAGTTATGCACCGCCTGGATTTTATAAGCAAAGACGTAGTTTTAAAACATTTTCAGAAAGATGAAACCCTTTATCAGCGAACTACGGGCGATGGAAAACGACTTTATTCTATTTTGAGTAATCAATTGATCGATCTTCTCTACGAAATGAAATCTGAAAGTATTATTATAAAAACGTATAATGTTAGTAATCCAAACAACCCCCTTGCTAGATTTATATGGAATGATTATGAGGAATGTTTAGCATTTGCAAAACAATACTCAAGCAAATCTGCGGATGCTTTTTTGGTAGTTCAGTGTTTGTGGATTGCGGATACGCATTAATGGTATAAATTATCAAAAATCGTGTTCAGCATTGATTGTGAAAGATAATAACCGCCACCAATAACAAGCATTGGCAGGGCAATGCAGGCCAAAGCAACAGACCAACCAAAAACGCCAAAAAAAGTAACAACTTTTCCTTTTGACGGATTTTCAATTTTATAGGCATAAACTGCTTTTTCACCCACTTTCCAACTTGGTGGATTACTTGAAGAAATGGACGTGTGTTCAATCACTTTGCCATCTTTTGTAACGAATTTAAAAACAGGTTTGAACGTTGGTTTGCTCGTGCTTCGGTGTATTTTTTTCAACTCGACTACCTCTCCTTTTGCCCGTTCGCTGTTTTTCAGAAATACTACGTTTTTATAGACTAAAAATAATGAAAGAGACAGCAAAATTATTCCGACAATAAAAGCAATTTGATACTCCATTTTATTTTTCTTTAATTCCAAAATAGGTTTCGTTTTTAAGATTTTCTGTCAATAAATTCAATTCAAAATTTAAATCAAATGCACAAGTTGTTGCAGCTTCATTGTTCCAAGTAACTTGAATTGATTTACCCTTTTCTGAAAATTGATATAATAGAAAATCCATCCAATGTTCCTCCTCAAAAGAGCAATCTTTTGGGAGTTTTGAAAAAACAAGCTCACGCATTTTTTGAAGGGGAAAAACAGTTATAAAATTCAATACTTTAAATCCGGTTTTTGGGGAATATCTATAAAATACCAATTGTTCCGCAACGCACACAGGACCGCAGCTTTCCTTGTAAACACCTACTAAAACATAAGGTTTTGGAAGTTTCCAAAGCTTCATTTGAAATTGTCCTTCAAAAGAGCCAATAAGTTTCAGATATGTTTTGCTTACAGATTCAAAAGCATATTTATCTTGGGTAGAATTCATCACTTTATAAGCTTCTTCAAATGATTTGTTATCTTTTGAATGCGCTACAATCTGACTTCTTTCTGAAGGGCCCAAATTGAGTACAATTGAATCCGGCAGCATTTGAAAAAATTCAATGATATTTTGCGAAAATCCAATTTGTCCAAAAAAAAGCAAAGCGAAAACTGAAAAGACTTTCATTTAAAGGTTTGTTGAATTTGATGAAATCCGCTTGTTCAATTCTTGTTCAAATTCAAAATATTCCTTTTCTGAACGGAATCCTTTTGCCTGAATATAAAGTGGTTTAGTGGCGCTTTTCTTCATTTTAACTTGAAGTATGCTTCCGTTAAATTTGTTTCCAATTTGAATGGCTGAATCGATTATTTCTAAAGGAATTTTTACAACATCCGCTTTTCCTTTTGGCATTTGAAGTGTTGAATCTGAGATTTCAAGCTTGTACGGATTCTGTTTTGAATTCTTTGATTTCGTCTTTAAAATTAGGGCAATGAGCAGAAATAATCCAGTAAATAACAAACCTCCAAAAAACAAGGTATGGTTGGTAAGATGTATCCTGCGAGTGTGGATTTCAAAAGGAACAACCGCTCCAATTATTGCGCATATAATAAAAATTCCAATTGCTTTCCAAATGGTATTGTTAAATGGAATTTCATAAGTGTACTGTTTGTTCATAATCTTTAGTTTTTGCTAAAGTATATGGGTACAGCCAAAAAAAAATCACTCATAAGAGTGATTTTGAATGATATAATTTGAATATTTCATAGCCACTTCTTTCGTTTAAAATACCACAGCATACCAAAAAACACCAAGATCATCGCACCCCAGAGATAGTAATAACCATATTTAAAATGTAGTTCGGGGATGTGGTCAAAATTCATCCCATATATTCCTGCCATAAAGGTTAAGGGAATAAATATGGAGGCCATAATGGTTAGCACTTTCATCACTTCGTTCATCTTGTTGCTGATGGTGGTCATATACATATCCATCAAGCCCCAGATCATATCGCGATAAATTTCAACGCTTTCATTCACTTGAATAATGTGGTCGTACAAATCGCGGATGTATTTGTTGGTACGTTCCTCAATGAGCGGGGTTTCTATTTTTTCAAGTCTATTAACCACTTCCCGCAAGGGTACGACTGCTTTTCGGATTTTTAGAATTTCCTTTTTAAGGTCTTGTATTTCCTCTGTGATATTTGGGTCCTCTTTGTCGTCAAAAAGCTTGTCTTCCAGCAATTCCACTTTATTGCTCAAGAATTCAATTACTGTAAAGTAGTTATCTACAATGGCATCCAAAATGGCGAACATTAAATAATCTGCTCCAGCTGTGCGAATTCTTCCACGTCCATGTGCCAAACGTTCCCGCAGATCTCCAAAAACATCTCCTTCGGCCTCTTGAAAAGTTAGCACGTAATCCTTTCCCATAACCATACTCACGTGTTCATTCGTCAATTGTTCCGCTTCATCATAATGCAGCATTTTGAAAACGATAAACAGATAATCTTCATATTCATCAATCTTCGGGCGTTGGTTGGTTGTAACTATATCTTCCTGAATTAGCGGATGTAAATCGAAATGATTCCCGAGAGTAACAATATCATCCGTATTGCTTAATCCATTTACATTTATCCACGTAATATGTGTGGAATCTTCATATTTGAAAGCATCTTCAATATTGTGTGTTTCAAAGCGATCGTAATGTTCCTTGGAATAATCAATTATATCAAGCTGTGTAACCGTCGTGGTCTTTTTTCCTGTATAGGCTACCGTTCCGGGGGAAAGGTTTCTTGCTCTTTTTGGTTGTATTTTGGTGGTTTCCTGTTTTTTTCTTCTTCTAGCAGCCATAAAAGTGATTTATGTTTTTAAAGGTAGGAAAAATGAACAAATGATTTAAATTCCACAAATACAATTAAATGTTAATCTACTTTATGTCTTTTTAGAAGCATTTTTTCTATATCGTTTAATTTAAAGCCTTTTGCTTGAATTAAAATCATATAGTGAAACAATAAATCCGCACTTTCATTTAAAAAAAGTTCATCGTTGTTGTCTTTTGCCTCAATAACAACTTCCACAGCCTCCTCGCCAACTTTTTGTGCTATTTTATTGATACCTTTTTGGAAAAGTGAAGAAATATAAGACTCCGTATTTTCTAAGTCTTCCTTTCTATTTTCAATGATTTTTTCCAATTCTGAAAGAAATCCGAAATTTGAATTATTTTCTTCCATCCAACAAGTATCGGTTCCTTTGTGGCAAACGGGTCCGGTGGGATTTACCTTTATCAATAATGCATCGTTATCACAATCTACCGCTATTGAAACCAATTCCAGAAGATTACCACTCTCTTCCCCTTTCGTCCAAAGTCTTTGTTTGCTTCTGCTGAAAAACGTAACTCTTTTAGATTCATTTGTTTTAAGAAATGCCTCTTCATTCATATAGCCGAGCATCAAAACTTTTTGCGTCAAGTTATCCTGAATTATAGCAGGAACCAATCTGTCTGTATATTTTTCAAAGTCTATTTTCATCTTTTCTTATTTTTTCTAATAATTCATTTTTCGTCCTTCATCCCTCGTCGTTCGTCCCTCGTAACTCGTATAGGTATTCCCTGTATTTCTAATTCATTTTTTAAATCGGTTATCGTAATTTCCTTAAAGTGAAAAACGCTGGCGGCCAAAGCGGCATCAGCTTTTCCATTTTTAAAGGTATCCGTGAAATGTTGCATAGTTCCCGCGCCGCCCGAAGCTATTATTGGAATATTCAAGGTTGTGGAAAGCTTTGCCAAAGCCTCATTCGCAAAACCATTTTTTGTACCGTCATGATCCATGGAGGTAAAAAGAATTTCTCCTGCGCCACGTTGCTCCACTTCTTTTGTCCATTCAAAAAGATCTAAATCTGTAAGCACCTTCCCTCCCATCAAATGTACTTTCCAGCAGCCATCAATTTGTTTTGCGTCAATGGCAACCACGATACATTGTGAGCCAAATCTTGAAGCCAGTTCATTGATTAACTGTGGATTTTTTACTGCGGAAGAATTTATTGAAACTTTATCTGCTCCGTTATTTAATAGGATTTCAACGTCTTCAATCGAAGAAATTCCGCCGCCAACGGTAAACGGAATATTGATGGCTTCTGCGACTTTTAAAACCAAATCTGCCAAAGTTTTTCTACGCTCTTCTGTTGCTGAAATATCCAGAAAAACAAGTTCGTCCGCACCGTTTTCTGAATAGAATTCAGCCAATTCCACAGGATTTCCGGCATCACGTAAATCCAGGAAATTAATTCCTTTTACTGTTCTTCCGTTTTTTATATCTAAACACGGTATTATTCTTTTACAAAGCATTTAGTATATAGTTTTCGAGTTGTTTTAGATTAATGCGATTTTCGTAAATGGCTTTTCCAATGATTGTTCCTTCGCAGCCTATTTCAGCAAGTTTTGGAAGTTCTTCACAAGTTGAAATTCCTCCTGAGGCAATCAATTTCAATTCTTTTCCATTTGGTCTTCGACTGCGCTCAGACTGACATTCGGATATTATTTTTTTGTATAAATCAAACGACGGCCCCTGTAACATTCCATCTTTACTGATGTCTGTGCAGATTACATAATTAATCCCTTCATCAATGTATTTTTGAATAAATGGCATTAGAGCTTCATTTGAATCTTCTGTCCAACCGCTGATAGCTACTTTTTCGTCTTTGGCATCCGCCCCCAAAATAATTTTTTCACTCCCGAATTGTTGCAGCCAACTTTTAAAAACTTCAGGGTTTTTTACGGCTATACTTCCTCCGGTGATTTGTTTTGCACCGCATTCAAAGGCAATACGCAAATCTTCATCGGTTTTTAAACCGCCGCCGAAATCTATTTTCAAATTGGTTTGTGAAGCAATTTCCGCCAAAATTTTATGGTTTACAATGTGTTTGCTTATGGCGCCGTCCAAATCCACCAAATGCAAATACTGAATCCCGTGGGCTTCAAATTGCTTCGCTACTTCAAGCGGATTTTCATTATAAATCCTTTTGGTGCTGTAATCGCCTTTGGAAAGGCGTACACACTTGCCATCTATTATATCTATTGCTGATATTATTCGCATATTATAGTTCTAAGAAGTTTTTTAAAATTTGTTCGCCAGCAGTACTGCTTTTTTCCGGGTGAAATTGCACGCCGTAAAAATTATCTTTTTTTAATGCCGAAGTGTACTGGATTCCGTATTCAGAAGTTGCAATGGTTTCTTCACATAAAGATGCGTAATAACTATGCACTAAATACATAAACTCGTTTTCTGCAACATTTTTAAACAGACTGGATTTCAAATTTGATATTTGGTTCCAACCAATTTGCGGCACTTTTAAATCATTTGAAAATTTTATCACATTCACATCAAAAACACCTAAACCATTCGTATTTCCTTCTTCGGAAGAATTACAGAGCAATTGCATTCCCAAACAAATTCCCAAAACGGGTTGTTTCAATGTGGGAATAACTTTATCCAAACCCGAAGCTTTCAGTTTCCGCATCGCGCTACTCGCCTCGCCCACACCGGGAAAAATCACTTTAGCTGCATTGCGGATTTCAGTTTCGTTATCACTTAAAATTGCCTCCACACCCAAGCGTTTCAAAGCAAATTTGATGCTTTGAATATTGCCCGCACCATAATTAATAATTACGATTTTCATTAAAGTAGACCTTTGGTTGATGGTAAAATCATTTTTTCGGCATCGCGCTTTACCGCCATCTTTATCGCTTTTGCAAAAGCTTTGAAAATTGCTTCTATCTTGTGGTGTTCATTGGTTCCCTCGGCTTTAATGTTGAGGTTTGCTTTTGCGCCATCGGTAAAGCTTTTGAAAAAGTGGTAAAACATTTCCGTTGGCATTTCTCCAATCATTTCGCGTTTAAAATCTGCTTCCCAAATCAGCCAATTTCTTCCACCAAAATCAATTGCAACTTGCGCCAAACAGTCGTCCATCGGCAAACAGAAGCCGTAGCGCTCCATCCCTAATTTATCGCCGAGGGCTTGGTTGAAAACTTCGCCTAAGGCAATGGCGGTGTCCTCAATAGTGTGATGCTCGTCCACTTCCAAATCGCCTTTTACTGTGATTTCTAAGTCCATTTGACCATGTCTTGCCAATTGGTCCAGCATATGATCAAAAAAGGAAATGCCTGTGTTTATATCGCTTTTGCCGGTACCGTCTAAATTTAATTTTATTGAAATATCGGTTTCATTCGTTTTTCGTTGGATTTCGGCAAATCGTTCTTTCAGTTTTAAAAACTCATAAATGCGCTGCCAATCATTCGTTTCCAGAGCGATGCTCTTTTGAACTTCCTCGGCCTTTGTGGAAATTTCAGTTGTTCCTAAATTGGTTTTGTCATCGATAAATATTCCTTTGGCGCCAAGGTTTTTGGCAAGTTCAATATCTGTCAACCTATCTCCTATTACGAACGAATTTTCAAGATCGTAATCTTCTGAAAAATATTCCTGCAGCAAACCAACACCCGGTTTTCGAGTATTTGCTTTTTCGTGTGGAAAAGTTTTATCAATCAAAACATTTTCAAAAACAACACCTTCATTTTCAAAAGATTTCATAATAAAATTATGCACGGGCCAAAAGGTTTCCTCGGGAAAAGAATCTGTTCCCAATCCATCTTGGTTGGTAATCATTACCAATTCAAAATCCAATTCCTTTGCAATTTTTCCCAAATAGGTAAAAACTTTCGGGTAAAAAATCATTTTTTCAAAAGCATCAATCTGTTCGTCCACGGTTTCCTTTATAATCGTGCCGTCGCGGTCTATAAATAGTACACGTTTCTTCATTGTTTCAATGTTTTTAAGATGGTTATTAGTTTCTTGTTTTCTGAATTTGTACCTATAGTTATTCGAAGTGTATTCCCGCATAATGCTTGTGAACTTCTATTTCTAACTACGATGCCATTCTCCAACAATTGTGCATATCGTTTTTCAGCATTATCCACTTTTATTAGGATGAAATTTGCATCAGTTTGAAATATTTTTTTTATAAAATCTACTTCAACCAAAGCTTTAAGTAAAATTTCTTTTTCAGCTATCAAGGAGTATAAATCGTTTTTTATTTTTTCTGTATGTTGAAGTTGTGCAATTGCTGTTTGTTGCGTGAGTTTATTAATGTTGTACGGAGGTTTGATTTTGTTTAAAACTGTAATGATTTCCGTAGAAGCATAACAAATTCCCAAGCGAATTCCCGCCAAACCGTATGCTTTTGAAAGTGTTTGTGTAACAATCAAATTTGGAAAATCGTTCAATTTTTCAATCCAACTTTCCGCATTTGCAAAATCGATATAGGCTTCATCAATAACCACTATTCCTTTAAAAGTGTTTAGCAATTCAACTATTATTTCAGAAGCAATTAATTTACCCGTCGGATTGTTGGGAGAGCAGATGAATAAAAGCTTCGTTCGTTTATCAGCAGTTATTGAAATTTCATCCAAGTTGGGTTGAAAATTTGAATCGAGTAGCACTTCCCTATTTTCAATATTGTTCAAATTTGCCAAAACACTGTACATTCCATAGGTTGGAGGCAATGTGATTATATTGTCTATAGGTGGCTCGCAAAAGGCTCTGAAAATTAAATCGAGTACTTCGTCGCTTCCGTTTCCTAACAAAATTTGATTGGTTGGAATATTTTTTTGTTTAGAAAGAATAGTTTTCAGCTCACGTTGTTGCGGATCTGGATAACGGTTTACATTGGTTTCAAATGGATTCTCGTTTGCATCGAGGAAAATCATTTCCTTATCAAAATCCTTGAATTCATCGCGAGCGGAACTGTATGGCTTCATTTTGGCCACGTTTGGGCGAATAAAATTATCGATATTAAAAGCTATTTTATTCATCGTTTTTCCTTTTTAAACTTTCCAATCGTAATGTCACAGCATTTTTGTGCGCCTGCAGCCCTTCCGCTTCCGCCATAATTTCAATCGCATTACCGATATTTTGAATTCCTTTTTTTGAAATTTTCTGAAACGTCATACTTTTCATAAAACTATCCAGATTTACCCCGCTGTACTGCTTCGCAAAACCATTTGTTGGCAAAGTGTGGTTGGTTCCTGAAGCATAATCTCCCGCACTTTCAGGAGTGTAATTTCCTATGAAAACCGAACCTGCGTTTTGGATATTTTCAAGGAAAAAATCTTCGTCTTTTGAAACTACAATAAAGTGTTCCGGAGCATATTCATTAATAAGGTTAATTGCCTCAGTATTATTTTCAACCAAAATCAACTTTGAATTTTCTATTGCTTTTTCAGCAATTGATTTTCTGGGAAGCAATGCCAGTTGTTTTTCAACTTCTTTCTCTACTGAATTCAAAAGCTTTTCCGATGTTGTAACTAGAATTACTTGACTGTCTGCCCCGTGTTCCGCTTGTGATAATAAATCTGAAGCAACAAATGAAGCATTGGCCGTATCATCTGCAAACACCAATAGTTCCGAAGGTCCAGCGGGCATATCTATTGCAACACCGTGTTTGGTGGCTATTTGTTTTGCAATTGTTACAAATTGATTGCCCGGACCGAAAATTTTGTAAACGGAAGGAATTGTTTCTGTGCCAAATGTCATTGCTGCAATGGCTTGGATTCCTCCGATTTTAAAAATTTTGGTAACTCCACAAAGGTTTGCTGTGTATAAAATAGCGGGATTTATTTTTCCCTTTTTATCAGGCGGTGTACAAAGAGTTATTTCCTGGCAACTTGCAATATTAGCTGGAACAGCCAACATTAAAACCGTTGAAAACAAAGGCGCTGAGCCTCCAGGTATATAGAGGCCAATTTTTTGGATTGGCCTTTTTTCTTGCCAACAACTTACGCCTTCAGTAGTTTTAACGGATATTCTTTCGGTTTTTTGTGCGCTGTGAAATTTTTCAATATTTGCTTTTGCCAAGTTAATTGCACTTTTCAATTCAAAGGAAACTTCTTTTTCTGCATTAGCTATTTCTTCAGCCGAAACCAATAATTCTTCTAATGCAATTCCATCGAAAAACTGAGTGTATTTTTTTACCGCTGCATCACCTTTTTGTTTTACTTCAGAAAAAATTTCATTCACCGTCACTTCAATATCGGCAATGGTTTGGGTGGGGCGTTTTAAAAGATCGCTCCAGGTTTCAGGTTTGGGATTGTATATTTTTTTCATCTTTTTAAAGTATCATTTTTTCTATTGGACATACTAAAATTCCTTCGGCGCCAGCTTCTTTGAGTTCTTCAATAACTTCCCAAAAAGTATCGCGATTTACAACGGAATGGATGCTGCTCCATCCTTCTTCAGCCAAAGGAAGCAGCGTTGGACTTTTCATTCCGGGAAGAATTTTGATTATGTCATCAATTTTATCGTTTGGTGCATTCAGAAGAACATAGCGCGAATCACGCCCCTGTAATACTGATTTAATCCTAAACTGAAGTTTGTTTAAAACTTCCGTACTTTTTTCTGAAATATTTGGCGAAACAGCCAAAACCGCTTCACTTTTCAAAATGACCTCAACCTCTTTTAAATTATTTTTAAAAAGTGTACTGCCACTGCTCACAATATCACAAATAGCATCTGCAAGGCCTATGTTTGGGGCAATTTCTACACTGCCGTTAATAATGTGAAGCTCTGCTTCTATTCCCTTTTCCTTTAAATAATTTAGTGTAGTTTCTGGATAACTTGTGGCAATTCTTTTTCCGTTTAAATCTTCAATAGACGTGTATTTAAAAGTCTTCGGAACCGCCAAGGAAACCCTGCATTTTGAAAAACCCAAACGTCCAGCTATGGAAATTCCTTCTCCTTTTTCAATCAAAATATTTTCACCGATAATAGCGCAATCCACTACTCCATCCTTTAAATACTGTGGAATATCGCCATTGCGTAGGTAGTAAATTTCCAAAGGGAAGTTAGTAGCTGATGCTTTCAACTGGTCGCGGCCATTGTCAATATAAATTCCACAATCTTTTAAAAGTGCTAACGATTCATCGTGCAAACGCCCAGATTTTTGTACTGCAATTTTTAATTTTTTCATTTTTTGAAATACTATTTAGTTGAGTTATAGGCATGAAAAAACCCGCTTGATTGCTCAAACGGGTTTTGAATATTGTTGGATTTTACACAATAACCATATCACCTCGCGTGAGCGTGGAAAATAATATGATGTAGATGTAAAATTGTTCTGTTCATAATTGTGTGGACAAATCTAAACAAAAATATGTTCAAAACACTGTGAATATAAAAATTAACGATTTATTAATTTTCAGTTCTATTTATTTACTTTAACCGAACCTAAAAAAACCTAAACCAAAAATCAATACTATGCAATTAAGCACCATCGATTGGGTAATTATCATTTCCTTTTTTATCGTTTTTATCATCATTGGATTAGTAGTTGCAAAAAAGTCTGGGAAAGATTCAAAATCCTTTTTCCTATCTGATAGAAACATGCCGTGGTGGTTGCTTGGGGTTAGTATGGTTGCCACAACCTTTGCGGCCGATACGCCCAATTTTGTCGCTGGTGTAATCCGTGAAGACGGTGTTTTTGGAAACTGGATTTGGTGGAGTTTTCTTTTAACTGGAATGTTAACCGTTTTTTTCTACGCCAAACTGTGGCGCAGAAGCGGAATAACAACAGATTTAGAGTTCTATGAATTGCGCTACAGCGGAAAAAGCGCTGCTTTCTTAAGAGGATTTCGAGCCATATATCTTGGCGTTTTCTTCAACATTGTAATTATGGCAAATGTTTGCTTGGCCGCAATTAAAATTGGTCATGTAATGTTTGGGCTTTCTTCTATTGAAGTATTATTGATTGCTTCTCCTGTAGTCGTTATTTATTCGGCTTTTGGTGGATTGAAAGGGGTTTTGCTGACGGATTTTGTACAATTTATAATTGCGATGGTCGGAAGTATTTGGGCAACAATTTTCATTGTAAATATGCCAGAAATTGGAGGAATTGAAAACCTACTCTCTACTCCTGCCGTTGCTGCTAAAACTGCGATGCTTCCAGATTTTTCAAAACCTGAGTTATTGATCCCATTACTTATAATTCCGCTTGCGGTGCAATGGTGGAGTGTTTGGTATCCAGGAGCTGAACCTGGCGGTGGCGGCTATATTGCACAGAGAATGCTCGCTGCAAAAGATGAAAAACACGCAACTTGGGCAACGCTATTCTTCAACTTTGCACATTATGCACTTCGTCCGTGGCCGTGGATTATTATTGGGTTGGCATCTATTATTATTTTTCCGAATCTGGAAAGTTTGCAAGCTGCCTTTCCAAATTTGAATCCTGCCTTTGTTAAAAACGATTTGTCTTATCCTGCGATGCTCACATTTTTACCAGCGGGATTGTTGGGAATTGTAATTACATCGCTCATTGCTGCTTTTATGAGTACCATTTCTACACATTTGAATTGGGGAAGTTCTTATGTGGTCAACGATTTTTACGTGCGTTTTCTTCGGAAAGAAGCGACTGGGAAGGAACAGGTTGCCGTTGGTAGAATTTCTACGGTTGTAATGATGCTTTTTGCTGGCTTATTGGCGTTTTTTTTAGAAGAAGCGCGTGATGGTTTTAATTTGTTGCTTTCAATTGGAGCGGGAACAGGTTTGCTTTTTATTCTACGTTGGTTTTGGAGCCGAATAAACCCCTATAGCGAAATTGCAGCAATGCTAATTTCATTTATAATCGCTGCGTTTTTCTTTGTAAACGGGAAAATGGAAACCCCAATGATTGAAATGGCAGGCCATTGGCAATTGGTATTGAGCGTTGCAATAACTACAATTGTATGGGTGCTTGTAACTTTAATGACACAACCTTCAAATACCGAAACATTAAATAGTTTCAACAGTTTAATTTTTGGAAATGAATCCAAGTTTAAAGGTTTTGGAATGAAAATCCTCGGGTTCTTTGCTGGCGTTGTAGGTGTTTATTGCTCTTTGTTTGCCATTGGAAACTTTATTTATAGCAATACTATCTTGGCCTTTGGATTAACTGCCGTTGCTGTTATTTGTGGGTTGGTGATTATAAAATCGTTTCAGAGGACAGATTAAGAGTTTTAGGAGCGTATTATTTTTTTATGTCAATCAACTTTAGAATTTTATCCAAATCTTGCATTAAGGGACGATAATGGACTTCTTCGGTTGCGTAACTGGTAATAATAAACATCAATACGTTATTTTCAAATTCCTTTGAATCCAATAAACTTAGGTTGCTTTCTGTGATTTCAGTGTTAGGCAAACCAAGGGACTCAGACACTCCGGCCTTTTCAAAAATGGTGCGCAGACTATAGTTATTTGTGCGAAACATATCTAGTACTTTTATGCGCTGAATGCCAAGCTCTTCCTCCTGTCTTCGAATATCTTCAATAGTTGAAACCCAATTGGTCAACTGTATTCTCAATTCGGGGTTGGAAAGGTTTTTTAAATTTCCGGAATTGATCATTTCCTGCAAAAGGGAGTTGTTGGGATTAAAAGCTATATCTGTAGAAAATGTAGAATACAACACTTTTGAGAACAGGTCTTCCGAAGGCGGCATAGCATTGGCGTTTGTATATTTCAATATTTGTTTTGCCCCAGTGTAATTGCTTTGGTTGACTGCAATTAATTCCTTTAATTTCAATTTACTGGTTTGAAATTCTTCCTTTAATCCTATTAAATAGGTTTCTTCGTTTTTTTCGGTCAATCTTTTTTGGTTGGCGTTGTTGATGGCAAGGGCAATCAAGATGCCGATTACAACCAAGATAATTTCACCCAAAGCGTAAAAAAGATATTTTGTAAACTTATTTTCAGCGAGTAAATTCTGTCTAATTTTTCTAAAAAATCTCAGCATTTTTTTAAACCATTTTAACGCATTTTACCTCCTTTAACCAAAAGCCAAACCGAAAAAGACATCTCGCCTATTACACTTGGAATAGCCACGAGCGCCAAAAAGATGGAACTGTATTCGTTATAATTGGCCAATAAAAAATGGGCGGCGGTATCAAGCAGATACATCGCTCCTGCAAGGATTATAAAAAACATAATGATAGTTGGTTTTTTGATTATTCTTCCAAGGAGAATTAAATGTATCCCAAAGAAAAACAGCCCAATTAACCATAGAATGTTGAAAACCTCTACATAATCAAGTATTTCTGTAGAAGTTGTTGATTTCAGTGCAAGAATGAGTGCAAAGGTGGCAACCCCCATTATGGCAGCATGCATTATTCTGAAATATGTGCTTAGGTTTGAAAAAGCATGCTTTTTGTACATTTCGAAAAGCGCCCACGCCACGACAACATCAAAAACCGCTGCCACTAGAAATGCCAGGATTCCAAAGCGCACCATTAAATTGTTTTGCTGAACTGTTTCAAGCGGAGCGGCAAGCAAGGATTCCAAAACAAAAAAGTTGGCGAATATTGCGGCAAAAAAGATTACCAAATAACTAATTCCGGCGATTATGGATAATTGTCTCAAATTCATTTTACAGTCTTTAATTTAAAATAGACCAATAGAAGGTAGCATACGATAGCTTTCTATCAGTTCTTTAATTGATAGCTTTCAAATTTAAGAAAAGAAAATAAAATGCTCAAAATCAATGGATTTGTGTAAATCAACAGTAATCGCGAAAGGTTGATTATCTTATTGTCATGGTTTTATAAGTATAAAATGTATCTCAAAAAAAGAATTATAAACTCATAAAAAAACCTTCCGCTCGGGAAGGTTTTTTAAATAAATTGTAGTTCTTACTATAGGTAAAATAAAAGAGTCTCGACCTGAAAGCAGGGTTAGTTATTTCCCAAAATCAAGGGTAAACCGCTATCACCAGAGCCCACTACCACAACTTTGGCATTTTGGGATTTCGCAAGTTCTAAAGTAGCGTCAATTCCTTTATCCTGAAGGATTTTATCTGTTAAGGAAGCACTTAAAATAGCGTTCGCATCCGCTTTTCCTTGGGCTTCAATTCTAACTTTTTGTGCTTCTTTGGTAGCTTTTTCCAAACGGAATTCATATTCCAAAGATTCCTGTTCTTGACGAAGTTTACGTTCAATAGCGTCCTTAATTGTGGGCGGCAGGGTTACATCGCGCACTAAAATTTCGTTTAATTGAACGTATTGCTTGTCCAAAATCTTTTTGGTTTCCTCAAAAATTTCTTCTTGAATCGCGTCGCGCTTGGTAGAATACAGCTGTTCTGGGGTATAACGACCAACAACACTACGAGCGGCACTACGGATTGCTGGCTGAATGACACGCTGCAAATAATCTTCCCCTTTTTCTTGATGAAGTTTTGCTACATCTTTGGGAACAGGCTGGTACCAAGCAGAAGCATCAAGTTTTATTTCAAGTCCGTTTGAGGACAGTACTTGCATTTTTTCACTTAATTCCTGCTGGCGTACTTCGTAAACAAAAACTTTGTTCCAAGGAGCGATTATGTGAAATCCTTCGCCCAAAGGCGGTTCGTCTGTAACCACCCCATTGCCGAAGGTTTGGTAAAGAACCCCGGCGTGTCCAGAGCTAATAGTTACTGAAGATTTTGCCACTAAAATAATAAGCAGAATAACCCCTACAATTACGGGTATAGTGAGTTTGGGTAATTTTTCCATTGTATATGTTTTTATTGATTAAATTCTAGATAAGTCCGTTATATTTTCTGATAAACCATTCCGCAGCGAGGGCAAGAACGATAATTGCGAGAAGATATTTCCAATCGATCAAAGGTACCACTTTTTGCTCGCTTTTCTCGATGTTTTGGAAGTTAGTATTTTCAACCAATGATTGAATTAAAGAATTGGACTGTGTTGCAAAATAAGCTTTTCCATTTGTGTTTTTGGCTACACGGCGAAGTTTTGAAACATCGGCATTAAGAAATTGCTGCTCCACATTAAAATCCAAAATACTAAAATTTCCACTGCTGGAAACCGCTTCGTTTGCAACGGAAACCGTAAAATTATATTCTCCAGCGGGAAGACTGTTTAAATCCACTTCGTAATAATTGTTTCTCAAAAGCATTGGAAAAACAGTTTGCTTTTCAGTTTCAGCTTTTTTTACTGAAATATTCAACGAGGCGCGATTGTCGAAAACATAATTTTTATCAAAATACTGGGCAGAAATTTTTATTGAATTATTGTTATAGTAAAACGTTTCCGAAGACACTTCCAGTCTGCTTCGGCGTTTGTTTGAAGCTAAATACTGAACAAGATTACCAATAAAATCATCAAAACTTTGGAAGCTTTCAGTTTCCAAAAAACTGCGGGCACGCCAGCGCCAAAAACCTTCGCCATCCCAAATTGCATCGCGTTTTCCGTTTATTTCCATGGTAGCAAGCAAAGGATTTCCATTGGCTATACCACTCACCGTTTGGCCTAGCATTACTTCATTTGGAACACTAATTGTCAATGCGCCAAACTCAGTATGCAAGGGCGGAAAATTGTTGAAGCCGATGTCATCCACGGCAAAAGTTCCGTAATTAGTATTGAGCGAAGCCTGCACATCGTCACTTTGATTGGAGGCTTCCTTATTAAAATTATCTTGCGCTCCGTTTAAAAAATACCAATCCGTTTGCAGTCCCGAAATTACCCAAGTATTTTTATTCAACTTTTCAATTTCTGAAAAAACCGAAGCAAAACTTCTGTCCGGTTGATAAAGGATTACAAGTTGATAATCATTTAGAATACTTATCGCTTCCGCAGGTTTTTTAAAAGTTACGGTTCGCCGTTCGTTGGTGGTAATTGACTTTTTTAGCGCGCCCAAATCTGGATGGGTAATTTTACTGACTACCAACACATTTGTGGCTTGATCTATAACTTCAACAGCGAACTGTTTGCTGTTGTTGGTTCTATTTTTTTCATCCGAAAGTGGAAGTATTTGAGCTGTGTATTTTTGAAGTCCAACGCTTGATGCATTTAATGTGAGATTGAGCGTTTTTGAAGTCTCGTTTTCAGAAAAGGAAACATTTGTTCTGTAAACAGTTGCAGCACCTTGCGAAACCACAAACTCAGAATTTACGGGGCTTGTCCCGCTATACGTTAAAATGACTTCAACAGGAAACTGGTTTTTTAGGAAGGCATACCGGTTTGTGTTAAGCTGCTCAATCTTTAAGTCGGTATATTTTGTGGAATCTCCCAGAATAACTGGGTAGATTGGGTTTTTAAACGTTGCTGAAGAAAATTCATAATCATTGCCCAGGGTTTGGTTTCCATCTGTTATAAGAATAGTGGGCGCAGTTTGGTTTTTAAAAAGTTCGTTAGCCGAAGTGAGTGCTTTGGAAATATTTGTGTTTTTTTCTTCAAAAGAAAGGGAATCGCTTTCACGGAAATCATTTCCGAAGGAATAATAGGAAACATCAAATTTGTCATTAAGCTCACTGTTTTCCTTTAATTTTTGAAGAAGTTGTGATGTATTTTCTTTTTGGTTCAATTCCCCTATTGATGATGAATTGTCAATTAATACAGGAAGTTTGGGCTTTTCAATAGTATAAGTTTCACTTTTGAATTTTGGGTTTATAATCAAAAGCAGAATTGAGAAAAGTGTAATAAAGCGCAGTATTCCAAAAATCCATCGCAATGAACCAGTTTGTTTCGACTTATAGCCATACATAAAAACCGCCAGAGCAATGGATACTACTCCGGCGATGATTATATAAAGTATGGTTTCTGTAGTCAATTAAAAAGTTTAAAAGTTTAGAGTCGATGAGTTTAGAAGTTTATAAATGATGAAGTCAGTATGTTTTTCCAACTATTAACTATCAACTATCAACCAATAACTAAGTCAACATTCCGCCATCAACGTTCAGCACTTGTCCAGTAATGTATGCAGATAGGTCGCTTGCTAAGAAAACACAGGCATTTGCAATATCTTCAGGAGAACCGCCGCGCTTTAACGGAATGGCATCGCGCCAGCCTTGAACGGTGGCTTCATCTAGCTTTCCTGTCATTTCGGTTTCGATAAAACCGGGAGCAATGGCGTTGCAGCGAATGTCGCGGGAACCCAATTCCAATGCCACGGATTTTGTAAAACCAATTATCCCCGCTTTTGAAGCTGCATAATTTGTCTGTCCAGCATTTCCTTTAACTCCAACTACTGAACTCATATTTATGATGGAACCTTTGCGTTGCTTCAACATAGCGCGTTGCACAGCTTTTGTCATGTTGAAAACTGACTTCAAATTTACTTCAATAACCTTATCAAAATCTTCTTCAGAAATGCGCATCAAGAGATTGTCTTTTGTAATTCCTGCGTTATTCACAAGAATGTCAATACTTCCGAAATCTTTCAAAACTTCTTCAGCCAATTTTTGGGATTCGTCATAGGAAGCGGCATCGCTCTTATAGGCCTTTGTTTTTACTCCCGATTTTGAAACTTCATCTGCCAATGCATTTGCAGCTTCAGCGGATGAGCTATACGTAAAAGCTACGTTGGCACCGTGTTGGGCAAATGCTTCAACGATTCCTTTTCCAATTCCTCGGCTTCCGCCGGTGATGATTGCTGTTTTTCCTTCCAATAATTTCATAAGCTAAACTAGTGTTTTGGTGGTTGATAAAAACCTACAAAGTATAGAAAACACTGTAGGTTTGTCTTATAGGTCAAATATAACAAAAGGTTGCGGGTTCTCCATAAAAAAAGCTCTGTGAATTTCACAGAGCTTTTTATATATAATTTCAGAAGAATTAACCCAATACTTCTTTTACTTTCTTTCCAATTTCAGCTGGAGAATCCACAACGTGAATACCACATTCGCGCATTACTTTTTTCTTTGCTTGGGCAGTGTCATCACTTCCACCAACAATCGCACCGGCGTGGCCCATCGTACGGCCTGCAGGCGCAGTTTCACCAGCGATAAAACCGATTACGGGTTTTTTGATTCCGCTGTTTTTATACCAGTTGGCCGCGTCTATTTCAAGTTGACCGCCAATTTCACCAATCATTACTACAGCTTCACTGTCTTTATCATTGATAAGCATTTCCAAAGCTTCTTTTGTTGTAGTTCCGATGATTGGATCACCACCAATCCCAATAGCCGTCGTAATGCCTAAACCTTGTTTTACTACTTGATCAGCCGCTTCATAAGTAAGTGTTCCTGATTTTGAAACAATACCTACTGTTCCTTTTTTGAAAACGAAACCAGGCATAATACCAACTTTCGCTTCGCCCGGAGTGATAACTCCTGGACAGTTTGGGCCGATTAAACGACAGTCTCTATCTTTTATATAATCTGAAGCGGTAATCATATCTTTTACCGGAATTCCTTCCGTAATAGTTATAATCACTTTAATACCTGCATCTGCAGCTTCCATAATAGCGTCTGCAGCAAATGCTGGTGGAACGAAAATAATAGTTGTATCGGCACCCGTTTTTTCAACAGCTTCTGAAACCGTATTGAAAACTGGCTTGTCAAGATGTTTTTGCCCACCTTTTCCTGGGGTTACCCCTCCTACTACATTGGTTCCGTATTCAATCATTTGTTCGGCGTGAAAAGTACCTTCACTCCCTGTGAAACCTTGAACTATTATTTTTGAATTTTTATTTACTAAAACGCTCATTTTTAAGTATTTTCTATTGATTATATTTATTTATCATTGAAGCAAAATCGCTACTGGATTTTTTTACAAACGCCGCAAAGATACGGCTTTTGTTTACGGTTTAAAAGATATTAAACCTTAACTCTGTGATAGCTTTCGTTTGTATCATCCTTATCGGTCACAGGCTGGCTCACTTGATAACCTCTGTAAAGTTTATCATCCTTAACTTCCCAAATAGCAATGAAATGAGCTATTCCAAGCTCTTCATCTGGATTTTCCATAGTGCGGATGTAATACTTATAGCGAATAGTCACATGATTATCATCAGCCAAAAGGTGGCTTACCTCTATTCTTAGATCGTTATAAGATCTTCTTACTTCCCCAAAAAAGCTTACAATATCATCATAATGCATAATTGAAAGCCCGTTGGCGCTGTTCCAAATTAGCACTAAATCTGGATGAAAGAAACGCTCCATAACGGTTTCATCTCTTAAAATGTCTGACCGATAAAAGTCTCTTACTATTTTCTTTGCTGTATTACTCATGGCAATTTGTCCAATTTTTCAATAATGTCTGGAATAAGTTTAATAGAAGCCAATTCCTTGTATTTTTTTCTGAATTCATCTGCAGGCGTGCCAAAATATGATTTATAGCCAGGCAACGATTTACTTACGCCGCTTTGTGCCGAAATCACGGCTTTTTCACCAATAGTGATTCCGCTGGTGATTCCAACTTGCCCCCAAATAGTAACAAAATCTTCTATCAAAACACAACCCGCAATCCCCACTTGTGAGGCTATCAAACAACGTTTACCTATAACGGTATCGTGGCCTACGTGAACCTGATTGTCCAGTTTTGAACCTTCCCCAATGGTAGTTGAAGCTGTTACACCTTTGTCAATAGTGCAAAGTGCACCAAGGTCAACATTATCTTCAATCACTACGTTTCCACCGCTTAAAAGTTTATCGAATTTTTCAGGACGATTTTTATAATAAAAAGCATCACTTCCCAAAACCGTTCCGGCGTGAATAGTTACGTTGTTGCCAATTTTCGTATTATCATAAATACAAACGTTTGAATGGATAACACAATTATGACCAATTTTCACATTGTTTCCAACAAAAACATTGGGTTGAATGATTGTGCCCTCGCCTATTTCTGCAGAACTTGAAACCGCACTATTGGAACTTTTGAAAGGTTTAAAATAATGGGTAAGCTTATTAAAATCTCGGAAAGGATCGTCTGAAATCAACAATGCCTTCCCAACAGGGCACTCTACTTTTTTATTGATAAGAATTACAGTTGCCTGAGATTGCAGAGCTTTGTCATAATACTTTGGGTGATCAACAAAGACAATATCTCCAGGCTGAACTACGTGAATCTCATTCATTCCAAAAACTGGAAAATTGGCTTCGCCCACATAATCTGAACCGATTATGACAGCTATATTTTCTAGAGTTTGGGGAATTGGAAATTTCAAATTATAGGTTATTAGATTACTGGATTGTTATACTAATAGAATATTTTTCTAATTATTCTTTCATTCTTTCCTGATACTGACCTTTTTCAGTATCAATCCTAATTTTATCGCCTTCGTTAATGAAAAGAGGTACGTTAATTTCAGCGCCAGTTTCAACTATGGCAGGTTTTGTTGCGTTTGTGGCTGTGTTTCCTTTAACACCTGGTTCGGTTGAAGTTACTTCCAAAATTACGTGGGCCGGCATTTCAACTGAAAGTGGGGCGCTGTCTTCTGTATTGATTAAAACTGTAACAATTTCACCTTCCTTCATCAATTCTGGCGTATCCAGAATATCTTTCATTAATCTAATTTGCGAATAATCGTCAGTATTCATAAAATGGTACGTATCTCCTTCATTGTAGAGGTATTGAAATTTATGGGTTTCAACGCGTACATCGTCAATTTTATGACCTGCGGAAAAAGTATTGTCAATTACTTTTCCGGTAGTAACGCTTCTCAATTTGGTGCGAACAAAAGCCGGGCCTTTTCCAGGTTTTACGTGAAGAAATTCAATAATTTTATAAATGTCATTGTTATAGCGGATACAAAGTCCTTTTCTAATATCTGATGATGTTGCCATTATATGGTTTTATGGTTTAATTTTTAATTTGAATTGAAGTAGCCTTTCATTATTCCACGCTTGGAATTTTTTATGAATTGCAGTATTTCGTCCCGTTCTGGAGTGGCCTCCATTTCAGCCTCTATAATTTCGGAAGCTTGGGATGTGTTATAGTTTTTTTGGTACAACAGTCTGTAAATATTCTGTATTTCCGTGATTTTTTGTGGAGTAAAACCTCTTCTCCTTAATCCAATAGAATTAATTCCCACATAACTAAGTGGTTCGCGAGCCCCTTTTACGTAAGGCGGAACGTCTTTACGAACAAGAGATCCTCCAGTTACAAAAGCGTGATTACCAATCATACAGAATTGATGCACAGCAGTCATCCCTGCCAAAACTACATGATCACCAACAGTTACATGCCCGGCAAGGGTACTGTTGTTTGAAAAAATACAGTTATCACCAACAATACAGTCATGTGCAATGTGGCAATAGGCCATAATCCAGCAGTTTTTGCCCACTACGGTTTTTCCGCGGTCAACTGTTCCTCTATTTATTGTAACATATTCACGTATTGTAGTGCCATCACCAATTTCCACAGTAGTTTCTTCATCTTTAAATTTAAGATCCTGCGGAATTCCTGAAATTACAGCCCCAGGAAAAATATTGCAGTTTTTACCGATTCGTGCGCCTTCCATAATGGTTACATTGCTACCTATCCAAGTACCTTCGCCAATCACGACGTTATTATGAATAGTAGTAAAGGGCTCAATCACTACGTTTTTGGCAATTTTTGCGCCCGGATGGACGTATGCAAGTGGTTGGTTCATTTCTCTTTTTTATTATTTTTTATAGGTGAAATGTGTTCGCAAATTACCATATTCATTTCAAAACAGATTTTCACAAACGATAGGTTCATTTATAAATTTTTTGTTTTTACCATTTGGGCCATTAGTTCTGCTTCAGTTACTAATTTACCATTAGCATATGCATTTCCCTGCATATGAACAATTCCACGGCGGATTGGCGATATTAATTCTAAAACAAAAATTAAGGTGTCACCTGGATTTACTTGTTGCTTGAATTTCACATTGTTTATTTTCATAAAGAATGTGAGATAATTTTCAGGGTCCGGAACAGTGCTCAATGCTAGAATTCCTCCTGTTTGCGCCATTGCCTCTACTATCAAAACCCCTGGCATTACTGGTGCTCCCGGAAAGTGACCAACAAAGAACGGCTCGTTCATTGTTACGTTTTTTAGCCCTACTACACTGGTCTCGGTCATTTCCATAATTTTATCGACCAACAAGAATGGCGGCCTGTGTGGAAGCATCGCCATTATTTGGTTAATGTCCTTAACGGGCGGTTGGTTAATATCAAATTTTGGAATGTTATTTCGGGCTTCAAGCTTTATAACTTTTGATAGTTTTTTCGCAAATTGGGTGTTTACGTGATGACCAGGTTTGTTGGCAATCACCTTTCCGCGAATGCGAGTGCCCACTAAAGCTAAATCACCAATTACATCCAGTAATTTATGTCTTGCGGCTTCATTTGGATAATGCAAAGTAAGATTGTCCAATATTCCGTTTGGTTTTACGGAGATGGTATCCTTTCCGAAAGCTGTACGAAGTTTGTCCATAGTGCTTGCGGAAAGCTCTTTATCTACATAAACTATAGCATTATTCAGATCGCCGCCTTTTATTAAGCCATTCTCAAGGAGCATTTCAATTTCGTGAAGAAAGCTGAAAGTTCTTGCATTTGCAATTTCATTCTTAAATTCCGAGATGTGTTTAAGAGAAGCATTTTGTGTGCCTAAAACTTTTGTTCCAAAGTCAACCATTGTGGTAATTTGGTATTCGTCTGAAGGCATCACTATTATTTCACTTCCAGTTTCTTCGTCTAAATATGAAATTACTTCCTTTACAATATATTCCTCTCTTGGGGCATCTTGCTCCACTAACCCAGCCTTTTCAACAGCTTCCACAAAAAACTTTGAGGAGCCGTCCATTATTGGTGGTTCCGAAGCATTGAGTTCCATGATGCAATTATCTACTTCTAGGCCAACCAGGGCTGCAAGCACATGTTCCGAGGTTTGAATTTTAACCCCACGTTTTTCAAGATTTGTACCGCGCTGGGTGTTCACTACATAATTGGCATCTGCCTCTATCACAGGATGTCCCTCCAAATCTATTCTCACGAATGTATATCCATGATTTTCTGGTGCAGGTTTAAAAGTTATTGTAACTTCTTTGCCGGTATGCAATCCCACTCCTGTAAGAGAAATTTCCTTACTAATGGTGCGCTGTTTTACCACACTTTCATTCATTATCGAGCTTTTTTTCAACTATATTGAACCTTTCCATTATTTTGGGAAGGTTTTTAAAATATACATAACTTTTATTAAAATCGCCGTAAGCTAGCGCTGGAGAGCCTTGCAGGGTTTCGTTATCTTTTACATTTCTTCCAATCCCGCTTTGGGCCTGTATTTTCACATTATCGCCAATAACAATATGGCCAGCAATACCTACTTGGCCACCAATGATACAATTTTTTCCTATTTTGGTAGAACCAGCAACGCCAGTTTGTGCTGCAATCACAGTGTTTTCACCAATTGTAACATTATGCGCTATCTGGATTTGATTGTCCAGTTTTACACCTTTTTTAATAAGTGTAGAACCTAAAGTTGCTCTATCTATAGTAGTTCCCGGACCAACATCTACATTGTCCTCCAAAATTACATTACCAGTTTGTGGCACTTTGTTGTATTCGCCTTTTTCATTCGGTGTGAATCCAAAACCATCAGCACCAATAACAACACCGCTGTTAATGACACAAGATGCGCCAATTATTGTCTCGGAATAGATTTTAGCACCAGTGAACAATGTCGTATTATTTCCAACTTTTACGTTATCACCGATATATACATTGGGATAAATCTTGACATTATCACCAATTTTTACATTTTCACCTATATATGAAAAAGCGCCTAAATATAAATTCTCACCATATTTGGCACTTTCTGAAATAAAAACAGGGCTTTCAATCCCAGTCTTGTTCATTTTCACTTGGTTGTAATATTCCAATAATTGTGAAAAGGCTTTGTAAGCATTCTCTACGCGTATCAAAGTAGTAGATAATTCACCAGTAGCTACAAAGTCATTGTTAACAATAGTAATTGAAGCTTGGGTTGAATAAATATAATGTGTGTATTTTGGATTGGCCAAAAAGGTCAAGCTCCCTTTGC
Source organism: Aequorivita nionensis (assembly GCF_046352995.1). Taxonomy (GTDB): domain Bacteria; phylum Bacteroidota; class Bacteroidia; order Flavobacteriales; family Flavobacteriaceae; genus Aequorivita; species Aequorivita nionensis. The sequence goes on from NZ_CP130281.1 coordinate 2,868,863, forward strand.
TCCCTTCTTCAATTTTTGCAAGTTTTGAAACTGCTATGTTTTCATCACCATCTACGATACCATTTAATATTCCTGCTATTTGGGCCGCTGTAAATTTCATTAGATGTATTGGTTTTCTTTAACCGAATTGCATAAAAAGAGCAACCGCAAAATAGGGTTTTTAAAATGAATTGGATATTGGTAATTAATTTTCATTCTTGCAAAAATAGAAAAAAAGGATTTAGCCTCGATAGCTGTGGGTATTGTTTTTTGGATAGCACATATAGTATTTTACCACAGATTTTGACAGCGCTTCCAAATTAAGCTGGTCGCTTGCCTTTGCTACGTCTATAATCTTTCCGTTTTTCTTCAGTAAATTGATGGTGTCTTTTTCCATACTGTAGGCCTGATTTTCCAGTTTTCCATAGAAAACAAAGAAGGATGCCTCTTCTTCTGAAATATTAAACTTTTCAATAAGATTCTTTCGTTTTTCCTTTATTTTTTGAATTGAAAATGGTTTTGATTTCACTTTTACTTTTAATAAATCTCTATTCAGAAGCATCTTGGAAAGGTTCTTTAAAACAAAATCATCGCTGCCAACCCACATTTTCATTGCTGAAATTATATCATAATCATCTAATTTTGAAAAGGTATCAAGCACTTCATCTGAAAAATCATTTGAGTTTATATTATTGTTTAGGAAAAACTTTAAACTGATACTTGCCGGCAAAACAACTCCTTGAGCAGAAAGCTGTTTGGCGCGTTTCAATACTCTAACCAATAACTGCTCGGCCACAATACCTGTTTTGTGAAGATAAACCTGCCAGTACATCAAGCGTCGTGCAACAAGAAAATTTTCTACTGAATAAATACCCTTCTCTTCTACCACTAATTTATCATCCTTTATGTTCAGCATTGCTATTAGGCGCTGAGCGTTTACGGTACCTTCTGGCACTCCAGTGTAAAAACTATCTCGTTTTAGATAATCCAACCGATCCATATCCAACTGTCCTGAAACTAATTGGTGGAGAAATTTCCGAGGGTGTTCATCCTTGAATATCTGAATTGCAAGCGTTAATTGCTTGTTAAACTTTCGATTCAAAGCCTCCATAAAAAGCAGTGAAATTTGTTCGTGGCTTATGTTTTCAACAATACTGTTTTCCATTGCATGAGAGAAAGGACCATGCCCAATATCGTGCAAAAGAATGGCTACATAGAGTGCTTCTTCTTCCTTTTCTGAAACTTCAACCCCCTTTGATAGAAGAACTTGCACGGCTTTTTGCATTAAAAACATAGCTCCCAGTGCATGGTGAAAACGCGTGTGGTGAGCACCTGGATAAACGATATAGGAAAAGCCCATTTGTGAAATTCGACGAAGCCTTTGAAAATATTTATGCTCCATTAAATCAAAAATCAGCTTATTCGGTATGGTAATAAAACCATAGATGGGATCGTTAATTATTTTAAGCTTTGGAAGGGTTTTCAAACTTTAACTTTAAATTAATAGCATCAGTGGCTTTTTGAAACAATTCAGAGCTATTTTTGAAGGAAATTCCTCAAAAGAAACGAGAATTATTCACAAATAAAATTTAATAATGCTCCAACGCTAGTCTCTTTCACAACGAAAGAATTTCAGTAAAGGCCAAAGCCTTGGAGTATGAAGACAAATATACATATATGAGCGACATAAAAGTACTATGGGTAGATGACGAAATAGATTTACTTAAACCACACATTCTCTTCCTTGAAAACAAAAACTACAAAGTAACAACAGCGCAGAGCGGTACTGATGCCCTTGAAGAAATTAAAAAGGAAACTTTTGATATTGTTTTTTTAGATGAAAACATGCCGGGACTTTCTGGGTTGGAAACACTTGCCGAAATAAAGGAGCAGCAAGCTTCCATTCCCGTGGTGATGATTACTAAAAGCGAAGAGGAATATATTATGGAAGAAGCAATAGGTTCAAAAATTGCAGATTACCTTATAAAGCCCGTAAACCCTAACCAAATTCTTCTGAGTTTAAAAAAGAATTTGGACCACAGCAGATTGGTTTCAGAAAAAACCACTTCAAACTATCAGCAGGAATTTAGAAAGATAGCGATGGATCTTTCTATGGTAAATAGTTTTGAGGAATGGAAAGACCTTTATCAGAAATTGATTTATTGGGAATTGGAACTGGAAAATATTGAAGATTCCGGAATGTTTGAAATTTTAGAATCGCAAAAAACAGAAGCTAACAGCCAGTTTTGTAAATTTATTGACAAGAACTATCCAAAATGGTTTGCAGATCCAAGTGATGCACCCACCATGTCCCATACTTTATTTAAAGAAAAAATACAACCGCAACTGCAGCAAGGAACTCCAACACTATTGGTGGTCGTGGACAATTTAAGATTTGATCAATGGAAAGCTTTTGAGCCGACTATTGCAAATATTTACAAAAAAACCAGTGAAGATCTTTTCTGCAGTATTTTGCCTACGGCTACACAGTATGCGCGAAATGCTATTTTTTCAGGGTTAATGCCAAGTGATATGGAAAAATTACACCCAGATCTTTGGTTAAATGATACTGAAGATGGTGGGAAGAACATGAAAGAAGAAGAGTTTTTGGCAGCTCAATTAAAGCGCTTGGGGCTTAGTTTAAACTGGAGCTATCACAAAATATCCAGCTTAAAACAAGGAAAAAAACTTGTAGAAAACTTCAGAAGCCATAAAGACGAGGATTTAACTGTTGTGGTCTATAATTTTGTAGATATGCTATCCCACTCTAAAACCGAAATGGAGGTTATCAAGGAATTAGCATCTACCGATAAATCATACCGATCATTAACGCAAAGCTGGTTTAAAAATTCACCTTTATTGGAAATTATACAACAAGCGGCGCGATTGGGCTTTAAGCTTATAATCACTACAGACCATGGAACTATAAATGTAAAAAATCCTTCAAAAGTAATTGGCGATAAAAACACCAGTCTTAATCTTCGTTATAAAACCGGAAAGAGCTTAACTTATGAAGACAAAGAGGTTTTGGCTGCAAAAGACCCAAAATCAATCTGTTTGCCTACTATAAACATGAGCAGTTCTTTTATTTTTGCCAAGGGTGATTATTTCTTTGCATACCCCAACAATTATAACCATTACGTGAGTTACTACAGAAACACCTATCAACATGGCGGAGTTTCATTGGAAGAAATGATAATTCCTTTTTCAGTATTAACACCTAGGTAGGTTTTTAAACTGCTTTATTATTTTAATACAATTATCAATCCATGCTGATTTAATTGATATATTTTTTATATTCGTTCCGTTTTTGAAATGGAAATCACATATACCCAAAACGAAATTTCCGAAGTTGCTGAACATATCCTGACAGCATCAGCATCAAATATATTCCTACTTTATGGGGAAATGGGGGTAGGTAAAACCACACTCATTAAGGAAATTGTTAAACAACTCGGGGTTCTGGAACTATCAGGCAGTCCTTCATTTTCAATTGTTAATGAATATGAAGCTAAGGATAGTGTTATATATCACTTTGATTTTTATAGAATTTCAAAAATAGAGGAAGCTTATGATATTGGACTGGAAGATTATTTTTTCAGTGGAAATTATATTTTTATAGAATGGCCAGAAAAGATAAACGAATTGTTGCCAGAAAATGCGAATAGCATATATATTATGAAAAACAGTAACGGAAGTAGAACCTTAAAATTAACGTCAGTGAAATAAAATTGCAGCGAGACATACCCATTTATAAATTTCATTCTTAATCGTTTGCCCCAAATCGCAAAAATTATAGAGCAGGGATTTTTTTATGAAAAAATTTATAAATATATAATAATAATAATTAAAATACTTTTCATTTTTCGCATTAGGTTTGGGGTATTATTAACCTCACAAAACTATTTATTATGAAAACTGTAAAGTACTTATTTATCGCAGCAATTTTTTCATTAGGAACCTTTGCTTCTTGCACCCCAGAAAGCATTCAGGATGAACAAACACCCCAACAAATCAACAAAGCGGACATCATCGTACCTCGTAACGGGTAGTATAATAGCTCTTATAATAGCGGCTTCGCCCTATATATTTTATTCATATGAAAGTTTCCCAAAAGAACAGACTTGGGAAACTTTTTTATTTACATATCATTCAAATTGGTACAAGATGGTATATGTGTCCGTATGGACAATGATGGGGAAGTTCGTGCCGTTGTTTTTACTCATCATTTGGTTTATAACTTGTAAACATTGGTGGTATCATGTTATTTTGATACCCATAGGAATGTTTGCATTTCAACTTTTCAGTGTTATTAATGACGACGCTAGCTTTGTGGACGAAGTTGAAATCTGGTGGCTTTTCCCTATCATGCTAGTAATCATTCCATTGGTTTATCTTATTAAAGCCAAACTTGCAAACAAATTGGTGGGCAAAGATTTAAAAAGTTTTGAAGAAGATTTAGGTGCCAAGAAAAGTATTTGGCAGCAGATCAAAGATCTTTTTTGATTCGCCCGCTGTATTCAATATCAAATTTAATACGTACCTTAGACCTTTGTTAATTTTGTGATTTATCCCTAAATATTTACAGCCTATTATCAAAAAAGGATATTCTATCATAAATTACCATTGAAAGTATTAATAAAGAACCTCAAAACTAAACCTATAAAAAAATAAAAAAGACCTGAAGCAAACCAACCAAGAATTGCCAGTGAAATAAAAAATATTATTGCAGCGTTATTTGAAGTGTTAAAGTTTTAACACCGATTTAAAGATTAAAATGCATTTCAAAGCATTTTATTGCAGAATAACCTGTAAAGATACCATAAACTTAATTATTACGTTTAAGTTTTTTGATTGTAAGTTTGACCCATATTAACCTCACAAAAACTTACTATTATGAAAAACCTAAAACTTATTATCGTAGCCGCAATTTTTGCCGCAGGATTATTTGCTTCTTGCACCCCAGAAGGAATCCAAGATGAACAAACCCCACAACAAATCGACGTCAGAACGGTTAAAGTTCCGCCAGCCGGATAGAAAAAGTCTTATACAGGGAGGAATTGTTGTTTTTATAATAGCTTGCACCCCTTTTATTTATTATGCATATGAAAGTTTCCCAGCCGATACCGCGGTCTGGGAAACTTCATTTTTTACCTTCACTACCAAGTACCCAAATTTAAATCAGTACGCTTGGTTTTTAACAGGAAAAGTAATTCCTGTGATTCTATTGCTTATATGGTTTTTCACTTGTAAACATTGGTGGCACTGGATTATATTGGTTCCGCTTTCAATGTATATTTTTCAGCTTTTCAATATTTTGAAACAAAATTTAAACGCTGATGAAGTTGAAATAATATACGTAATCCCCATTATGATGGTGTTGGTTCCTTTTGTTTATTTAATTCGCGCCAAACTTTTTAGCCAAATGAGATCAGATGATTTGAAATCATTTGAAGAAGAACTTCTTCAAAAAAGATCTTTTTGGGATCAATTAAAAGATTTATTTCGGTAATTTTTAACTTGAGTGAATATGAAAATTATTCCGTAAATTGATAGAGTCAAGTATAAACTATGCCAAATCCAAAATCACCATTCACGATTGCACAATTGCTTCCTCAAGAAGAAACCCTTGAAATATCAAAGCAAAAAGGAGAGCTATATATAGGTATTCCAAAAGAAACCTATTTCCAGGAAAAGCGAATTTGCCTTACTCCAGATGCGGTTAATGCTATTGTTAGTAATGGCCACAGGGTTTTGATTGAAAAAGGAGCTGGAAATGAAGCAGGGTTTTCAGACAAAGACTACTCAGAAGCCGGAGCACAATTAACAGAAGACACAAAAAAAGTATTTGGCTGTCCAATAGTTCTAAAAGTAGAGCCGCCCACGCTGGAGGAACTGGAAATTATTAAGCCAAAATCGGTACTCATTTCCGCACTTCAATTAAAAACCCGACAAAAATCCTACTTTGATGTACTCTCAAAAAAGAAAATTACCGCCCTTGCTTTTGAGTTTATTAAAGATGAAGACCACAGTTATCCCGCGGTCAAGGCTTTAAGTGAAATTGCCGGAACGGCTTCTGTATTGATTGCAGCAGAGTTAATGGTCAATGCAAAAAAAGGAAATGGTCTGCTTTTTGGAAACATAAGTGGCGTCCCTCCTATTGAAGTTGTTGTAATTGGTGCAGGTACGGTAGGCGAATTTGCAGTTCGATCCGCTCTTGGGTTGGGTGCCAACGTAAAAGTTTTTGATAGCTCCATAACCAAATTAAGAACAATTCAAACGAATGTTAATCGTATTCTATATACTTCTACAGTACAACCTAAAAATTTGATGAAAGCCCTTTTGCGTTGTGATGTTGCAATTGGCGCAGTTCGTGGGCAAAACAGAGCACCCATAATCGTAACTGAAGAAATGGTGCGGAACATGAAGAAAGGTGCCGTAATAATAGATGTTTGCGTAGATATGGGCGGCTGTTTTGAAACCACTGAAATGACTAGCCACGACAACCCAACATTCATTAAACACGACGTGATACATTATGGTGTGCCCAATATTCCCGCGCGTTACCCAAAAACCGCTTCAATTTCAATAAGCAATATCTTCACGCCCTATATTTTGGAAATTGCGGAAAGCGGCGGCTTGGAAAATGCTATCCGTTTTGATAACGGTTTAAAAAATGGTTTGTACTTTTACCGCGGAATTTTAACCAATAAAGCAGTCGCGGATTGGTTTGATATGCCTTATAGCGACCTTAATTTATTGATTTTTTAAGTGTTTGCAAGTCAACCTTCTATTTAACTAAATCCCAAACCCAAATAATGAAGTTAGCATACAGATTGGCCTATTTTTCAGGTGGTTTTATAATTGGAATAGCTCTACTCTTTTTTATTCTAAGCGGAAAAAAGACATCATGTGCCTATGGCATGGATGCAAGAACACTTAAAAACATCAGGCTGAAAGAACGTGCATTTTCTGAAAAAACCTTAATTGTTCTACGTGAAAACCAAATGGATACTTCAGCAATTTCAACATTATTGGAAGACGGGGATGTTGTGTTCTCTGAAAGCAACACCAGGCTAGATTCCTGCAAACAATATGTTGTTGAAGGAAAAATTGCAGAAAAAAATTTAAAAATTAGAATTGAAAATTGCGATAGCCTGGCTACAGTAACCGAAGCAAACATAATTCAAAATCAATAAAACTATTGATTTGATTTTCAGGATTTAATTTCTTATAGGCCTCATTTACTTCACTTTATCAAAGTTTTCTTCGCTCCTTCTCTTTTTTCAGAAGTGTTAGCTCTCGACTAGTTTGTCCAGCAACCGAAGTATTTTCTTCTGCGCGACGTATTAAATAAGGCATCACATCTTTCACGGGGCCAAAAGGAATGTATTTCGCCACATTGTACCCTATCGCTCCAAGGTTGAATGAAATGTGATCGCTCATTCCGAAAAGTTGTCCAAACCAAACCCGATCATCACTTTTAGAAATCCCTTTTTCAGTCATGATGTCCATTGCCAAATATGTACTGGATTCATTATGAGTCCCTACAAACAATTCAATATCATTAAGGTTGTTCAAAATATATTTCAATATCTCGTTGAAGTTATCATCAGTGGCTTTTTTGCTTTCGCAAATTGGGGATTTATATCCTTTTTCAATGGCTCGCTCATTTTCCTTTTCCAAATAAGCGCCCCGAACAATTTTAAACCCAAGTTTATATCCCTTGGTTTTCGCCTTTTGGTGCAGATTTTTTAAATATTCCAATCGATCCCAACGATAGCATTGTAAAGTGTTAAATACAATAGGTCTTTCTTGATTGTACTTTTCCATCATAGTTTCACAAAGTTCGTCTGCAGCGTCTTGCATCCAGGATTCCTCAGCATCAATTAGAAGTCGAATGCCGCAATCATGAGCTACTTTTGAAACCCTATCATACCTATTTTCAATATTTTGCCAATACACCTTTTCAGCATCGGTCAGCGGCTCATTTTCGGTGATTTTTTGCCAAACTTTAAATCTTCCAAATCCTGTGGGCTTAAAGACTGAGAACGGCATCGATTCCATGTTTTTGGAAAGTTTGGTAAGCTCAATCACTTTATTTGCAGTGGCTTCAAATTGTGCATCTTCCTCTTTTCCTTCAACAGAAAAATCCAATACTGAAGAAACCCCTACATCAAAAAGCTTTTCCACTGTAGTCATACAATCTGTTTCATTTACGCCACCACAAAAATGGTCAAATACTGTAGAACGTATAAGTCCTTCAACGGGAAGATTCACATTCAAGGCAAATTTTGTAACTGCTGAACCTATTTTTACCAATGGTTCCATGGAAATCATTTTGAAAAGAAAGTATGCGCGTTCCAGCTCGGAATCGCTTTTCAACTGAAATGCAGTTTCAGTATTATCGAAGATGGTGTTTGATGTCATACAAAAAGTAAAATAAAGTGTGCAAATATAGTTAGATTTGAACTTTGAATATATGACAAACATCAATAAGTTTATGGGAAAAGCATTAAATGAAAAGGGTCAAGTTTATCGCAATAGAAATGCTTGGAAAGTTTTTTCGGGAATAATAAAAGAGATGAAACCTTCTAAGATATTTATTATTACAGATGAAAACACACATACGCACTGTTTGGATTATTTATTTGAAAAAGAAAAATTTAAAATCACGCCCGAAATTATCATAATTCCAGAAGGCGAAATCCATAAAAACATAAGCACATGCGTAAAAGTTTGGGAAACACTTTCAGAAAAAGGTGCTGATAGAAATAGTTTGATTATTAACCTTGGCGGCGGCGTGGTCACTGATCTTGGTGGTTTTGTTGCTTCCACTTTTAAACGTGGCTTGCCTTTTATAAACATCCCCACTTCCCTACTCGGAATGGTTGACGCTTCAGTTGGAGGAAAAAATGGTGTTGATCTGGGGCCTATAAAAAACCAAATTGGCGTAATCAATCTTCCCGAAATGGTACTAATAGATACCGAATTTCTAAATACGCTGCCTAAAGAACACATTACTTCCGGTCTAGCAGAAATGCTGAAACACGGCATAATTTATAGCAAAGAATACTGGGAGCGTGTAAAAAACATTGATGTGTGTAATAAGCTAGAGTTTGAAGTATTGATTTGGGATTCCATTGAAATAAAAAAAGAAATTGTCGCTTTAGATCCGTCTGAAAAAAAATTAAGAAAAACTCTGAACTATGGCCACACTCTCGGTCACGCAATAGAGTCTTATTTTCTTGAAAGCCCAGATAAGAAAATTTTACTGCATGGCGAAGCGGTTGCTGCCGGAATTGTTTTGGCAACCTTCATTTCAATGGAAACTTATGGGTTTTCAAAACAATCTTTACGCGATATTTCAAAAACCATATTTAAATATTTTCCGAAGCAAACTTTCAGTAAAAAGGATATTGAAGCCATCATAAAACTACTAGTCTTCGATAAAAAAAACAGGAATGGGCAAGTGCTTTTTGTCCTTATGGAAGACATTGGACAGCATAGAACTGACTGCATCGTCAGCAATGAATTGATTTACAGTGCATTTGATTATTATAAAAATTTCTGAAAATTTTCTTCAAAATATTTTTAAGTCATCAATTTTTGAATAGTTTTATAACCACAAACCAAAAGATTAAATATTAAATGAAGCGAGTCATTGTAGATTACCGAAAGTTAACCCCAGAAATACTTTCTTTATTGGTTGAAAAATATCCTGATGGATATGATGACGACCACGTTATCACTTTCAAAAACGCCAAAAATGAAACTGTAGAAGCAGTTGAGGTAAGAACTGAAGATACTATATATCTAGTAAAAGTGAGTTCTCGACTTGAGACAAGCATGGCAAATTTTGATGAAGATGACTATGATGATGCTGATTTCAACGAACCAATCAGTGAAATTCCAGACAAAAAGAAAATGGATGAAGAGGAATAAACAATCTCTCAAATAAAAAAAGAGGCTACAATGCCTCTTTTTTTATTACATAAGTTTCGCCTGATTATATTAGGCATGTTGTAATTCATGCTTACCCTCTTTAATTTCCTCTATCAATTTTGAATTAAAAGCAGGTAAATCATTCGGGTTTCTGCTGGTTACAAAACCTTCGTCAACTACAACCTCTTCATCTACCCAGTTAGCGCCAGCATTAATCAGATCATCTTTAATAGAGCTGAATGAAGTCATTTTTCTTCCCTTAACAACTTTTGCGGAAATTAAAATCTGTGGCCCGTGGCAAATTGCCGCAACAGGTTTCTTTTGTTCGAAGAAATGGTTCACAAATTTTAAAGCATCTTCATTTCTTCTCAGTTTGTCAGGATTTATAACACCGCCGGGGAGAACCAATGCATTATAATCACTTGCAGATGCGTTATTTATGGTTTTGTCAACAGTATATTCGCGACTCCAATTACCATCTGCCCAAGCTTTAATTTTACCTTCTTTTTCGCTTATTATTTCAACAGTAAAACCTTCTTTTTCCATAGCCTCTTTGGGTGATTTCAGCTCAGATTCCTCAAATCCATTTGTGGCTAAAATTGCTATTCTCTTATTCATAATCTTTTTCATTTTTAGTTAAACAATTAATTCTCCGTGAAATTAGCAAGCATGATCCTAACTATCAATTTTATGATATTAATCTTTTACTAATCTTTGTTAATGACTATTAATGAAATCAATTATTCTTTAAGGTTTCCGCTTTTTTTTTATCAGCTTCCACTTTTCGTTTGTACTCGCGCAACTCTTCCATTTCACGTTCATAGGAAAGAGTTGCATTACTAGTGGGTTCAATTTTTATATTTCGGTAAATTGCCCAATTGACAGTGAACTCTGCTCCGAAAAATAAAATTAGGCAGGTGTAATAAACCCATAAAAGAATAAGAACCAAACTTCCTGCGGCTCCATAAATGGAAGCTGGGTCCGATTTTGCAAAATAAAACCCAATTAAATACTTTCCAACCAAAAAAAGCAACGCAGTTAAAAAAGCACCTATAAAATTTGTTCTCCACTTTATTTTCACATCGGGAAGCAATGTGAAGATTGCCGCAAAAAGTGAAGTAATTATTATTTGTGAAAAAATAAAATTTAGAATTTCCACAATATGGGTTGAAAGCTCCGTGTAGTAATTTCCTATTACATCGCTAAGGGCATTAATGGCCGTTGTAATAACCAAGGATATAAGCAATAATAAGCCGATAATTAGAACCATTCCGAATGATATGGCTCTTCGTTTTAGAGTGTCCAATATTGTATTCTTTTTGGACCGTACACTCCAGATATCATTCAATGCTTTTTGAAGTTGAAAAAAAACACCCGTTGCCCCAAAAACTAACATTCCAACCCCAAAAATTATAAAGAGAACCGAACTTTCAGAAAGTGCTGCATTAATGATCATTGTCTGTATTAAATCTGCGCTCTGCTTACCTATCAGTCCACTTATTTCACCTGTAATCCTTCCTTCTACGGCTTCTCTGCCAAAAAAAACACCTGCAAAATGAACCGAGATAATCAGCAATGACGGTAATGAAAAAAGTGCGTAATAAGCTATAACGGCACTCTTTGCCCAAGGATCATTTTTATCCCAACTTAAATATGTTTCTTTTAATAGTTTTAAAAAATTCATTACAGATAGCGTTCGGTTATTATGTTGCAATGATGTATTTCATGACCACAAATTACAAATCCGGCAGCCCTGACAGACATGACGCTTCCATTGGCTTGTCCAATCTGCATTAGTTGTGTTTCATTAAAATTCCTATAAAGACTTAAAGTAGCGTTTCTAACTAAAGTATAATTTTGAAGAAGATCTCCAATTGTTTTGTTACTCGCCAAAGCGTTTTCCGCAAATATATTTTCATCAAAACCTTTGAGCTCCGCATTATTGCTTCGGGCAAAATATAAAGCTCTATACGCGAAAACCCTTTCGGTATCGGCTATGTGCTGTAAAATATCTTTGGGCGTCCATTTACCAATAGCGTACTGATAATTCCATACACTATCGGGCAAGCTCTCAAAAAAAGCAGTGGTAGTGTTTAATCCCTTTTCAAGCGCTTGAACTAAATTGACGTTTTCAACCAATGCTATATAGTGCTTATAATAAGGATTAAATTCTGAAGGTTGTATAGTTGATGGAAGCATATCTTTTCTTTTTAGGAAAGATAAAAAAAACCTTTGCTGGTTGGCAAAGGCTTTAATATAAAATTGGCTTAAATATTATATTTCTTTAAATATGGAATGAAGCAATCGTTTTTTATCGTTAATGCTTTCTTCCATAGAAATCATTGTTTCTGTGCGGCTAACGCCTTCAATATCATCTATTTCATAAATAATATCTTTAGCATGCGCAGTGTCTCGTGCTCTAATTTTGCAGAATATGTTGAATTTTCCAGTAGTTACATGAGCTACCGTCACAAATGGAATGTGGCTGATTCGCTCCAATACAAATTGCGTTTGCGATGTTTTAAAAATAAATACACCTACATAAGCTATAAAAGAATATCCCAGTTTTTTGTAATCAACCTGAAGAGAAGAACCTGTTATAATTTGTGCATCTTCCATCTTTTTAACGCGAACGTGGACAGTACCCGCAGAAATATCAAGCTTTTTCGCTATATCAGTGAAAGGAATTCGTGTGTTATCGATTAATAAATCGAGAATTTTATGGTCTGTATCGTCTAATTTAAATTTTCCCATGACTATTTTGTTCTTTTTTTTGCAAAACTATAAAGTTTAATCATAAAAAAGAATTTAATTATTGAAAATAAATTATCGAACTATCATATTTATCAAATATTTCTGAAATATTAGTACCAACTGTTAATTTTTCTTGTGAATTTGTTAATATTTCCGATCCTTTTGCATCTTCTTCTCTGTGCCCAAATTTATTATTCAATTTTCCTATAGCGTCAATTATTGGTGAAAATATAACTTGTTCGTTCTTTAAGACTTCTTCATATTGAATTGCAACAGAAATCAATTTTTTTTCATCCTGCGATTTTACGTTTCTAAGGATGAAATCGTTGTAATTTTTAAGATTTTCAGGAATATTAAAATACTCCTCATAATTGTTTGATTGTGAATTTTCTCCAATAATATCAAACAATGAAAGCAAGGAATAGAAAATAAACTCCCTCGTTTTTTCCCGCTGGTAGTCCTGGTTGAAATGTCCAGCTTCAAACAAAATGGTGGGCACACCAGCCTTTTGAAAAGTATCACCCACACAGGCTTCATTAAAACTGTCATCATACCTCCCCACCTGCCCCGGAATGTAATTTTGGAGCATATGATTCATTTTTGCGATTTGAAACATTGCAATCTTTCGGGAATCTGTTATAGATCGTTTTTCATCAGCCGCTGGTGATAAAAACGAAATCGTTGCAGGTTTGCCGTCGCTAAAGCCATATACGGAGCGCTGGTCATGTAAATTTAGACACAACGAAGGTTTTAATGCGTCAAAAACATTCCTAAGACATTGACTTTCCTTTTGTGATAAATTTTGAGCATCTCTATTTAAATCAACTTTGTTTGCGTTTTCACGAGTGTATAATTTAGCGCCATCAGGGTTAAGAATTGGAAAAACATAAAAAGTGTATTTTTTTAAGAATTCCTCAATTTCAGTTTTAAAATACTGTTTCTGGCTTATGAATTTATAAAAATCAAAAAGAGCTTTGGTGGTTGTAGCTTCATTTCCATGCATTTGTGACCAAGCCAAAACTATTTTTGAGCCACTTCCAATTTTAATTAATGGGATATCCTGACCTAATTCTGAAAGTCCTGGAACCGAAATTTCATATTTCAATTTATACATATCCAACAACGGATAGATATGCTGCATCGTGATATATCTACCACTTATTCGGGATTCAAAATGATCCTTGTACCAACTATTTATTTCCATACTGAATTTTGAAGTTTACAAAGTTAAACAATGCTTAGTTTACAAGTGTAAACAAGAAAATTGCGCAATGTTGATTACACTAGTAAACATATTTGAGTGTGCTTGCCCAGTGAAATTATAATATTTGATTAAATTTGTAAAATTGTAATTAATTTATTGTTTTCTAGTATTTTATAATAATTTACATAAAGTTTAATTTTAATAAAATTTTAAAATATTTGGCTGTTTTAAAGCAAATGATTTAAAATAATTTACATTTGTAACCGTTGATGGAGTATAATTAATGTTACAATGATAAACAGTTCGGATTTTGTTAAAAGGCTAGAAAAAATACTGGAATATTACGGTATTACGGCCACTGCATTTGCAGAAAAAATGGATTTTAATCGCTCCACTATTTCACATTTGCTATCAGGAAGAAACAAACCTAGTTTGGAGTTTGTAATGAAGCTGCTTCAAAAATTTCCTGAAGTGGAAATGAATTGGCTTTTATATGGAAAGGGAAACTTCCCTTCTACTTTAGAAAATAATAGCACGATAGTTACTCCAAAACAAAAACCGATTGCCCCGGAAGGAAAAAACATTGATCTCTTTTCAAAAGAAAAAAATGAGGAAGAAAATAAAACTATTCAAATCAATCAAAATTCAAAGAATATTGAAAGGATAGTTATTTTTTACAGTGATGGAAGCTTTAATGTTTACCAAAACTGAGTGGTTTTCGGTAATTTTTCGGAAATTCGCATAAAAATTTGAAATGCGTTTTTCTTTACTTTTAGTAGTCTTTTTATTTTTGACCAGTTGTTATGAAAGTGAGCGTAATTGCTCAGATTTCAAGACTGGAACGTTTGAATTTGAGGCTCTTTCCGGCACGGAAGTTTTCAAAACAACTATTATCCGTAACGATTCCATAGAGGTTGATTTTTTTGATGGTAAAAGCGATACTTCTTCAATCCGCTGGATAAATGACTGTGAATATGTTTTGGAAAAACTCCATCCAAAAAATCAAGCTGAAAAAAAGGCCATACTCATTAAGATATTAACAACTGATAAGAATACCTATACATTCGAATTTAGCGAAGTTGGAAAGACAAAAACCAGTAAGGCTTCAGCTAGAAAGGTAAAACCTTAACTTTTCTTGTTTTTCAAGAGTGTGTTTTGTTCTTCCATCAATTTTTCAATATTAGAAAGAAGTTGAATGTTTTTAGGAGTTTCAACAGTTTTATCGTGCGGATCTTCAGACTTCTTCTTAAAACGATTGATGATTTTTATAACCAAAAAGATGGTAAATGCAATTATAAAGAAATCAATCAAAACCTCAATTAGTTCGCCATAGCCCACCGCTACTTCCTCTACTGAATTTGTGGCCGTACGGAGCATGTATTTTTTATTTGAAAGGTTAACCCCATCTGTAAGCAAAGATAAGGGTGGCATTACAATTTTTTTGACAATGGTGCTGATTACGTTATTAAAAGCGGTACCAATAACAATTCCCACCGCCATATCTATCATATTACCTTTTATGGCGAAATTTTTAAACTCTTGTAAAAAGCTCATTGTTTATAAATTTATAAGAAAGTTCAAGTATAAAAAAGATTTAAGAGAAAAGGAAGTTTGGGCTATGGAAAATTTTTAAATACGGCCTGCAATTCGGTCTTTTGCCAATTGTAGCACAACGTGAAACTGATCTTCAAGATTCATTTCAGAGTTGTCAATTTCAATAGCGTCTGCAGCTTTTATTAATGGTGAGTCTTCGCGAGTAGTATCTATATGGTCGCGTTCTTCAATGTTTTTCAGTACGTTTTTGAACTCAACAACTTCTCCTCTGCCTAGAAGTTCTTGATAACGTCTTTGCGCGCGTTCATTAGCCGAAGCATTCATGAAAATTTTTAGTTCAGCTTTTGGGAAAACTACAGTGCCTATATCACGACCGTCCATTACAACTCCTTTTTCCAAACCCATTTGTTGTTGCTGTGCGACCAATTTTAGACGAACTTCATGAATGGTAGCAATTGGGCTTACAAATTCAGAAACTTCAAGGTTGCGAATTTCGTTTTCAACATCTTTTCCGTTAAGAAAAATGTGTGCTTTCTTCCAATCTGATTTTTTTTCAAATCTTAAGTTGATTGAAGGAAGTGATTCTTTTAATTTCTCAATATTAAAATTATTCTTTGAAATGATGTCATTCTGCATTGCATAAAGCGTTACAGCACGATACATTGCGCCACTATCCACATAAACATACCCCAAATAATCGGCTAGTTGTTTTGCAACTGTACTTTTTCCGGTAGAGGAATATCCGTCAATAGCGATGGTAATTTTATGCATTATTGAAGATCTATATTAAGCCCAAAGAAGCTAGAAGATGCTGCAGAACTATATTTTGAATAGGAATAGCTTAGTCTGTATCTATTCAACTTGATAGCAAACCCTGCGCTTAAGCCAGCAAAGGAACGCTTCTCAATTATACGAAGCTCTTCACCTCGTCTGAAATTATAACCCAAACGAATATTGAATCCACTTTCTGGAAAAAGCTCAATTCCAGCAATCATATGCCGAAACGCGTGATCAATAAAAGTAATTTTTTCTTCAGTAGTTTCTCCTTCTAAATCGGTTTCTGAACGGGAAGGGTTTGCAAATGCAATATTCCATTGTTGCATGTTTTCCATTGTGAAATGCCAACGAATTGGAATATTTTCCAACGTTTGTGAAATTCCTAAAATTACTTCAAACGGCAATGGTTCATATTCTTCGTGATAAGGAGTGAACTGCATTCCTAAATTCCTAGCAACTCCCGTTATTTGAAGATCCCAATCTTCATACACATACATAAGCCCTATATCCAACGCACCTCCGAATGATGAATAATTTTCCAGTTTTGAAGAGATAAGTTTTAGGTTTACACCTACATGAAAATTAGTAAAGGCAATGTTTCGGGCATGACCAATGGACAGTGCCACTTCACCCCCGCTGAAACTGCTTGTTGGGTTTCCAGTTTCATCATAACCATCAAATTTTCCGTAATTAACATAGGTTACACCTGCGTGCAATACTTGAGTTCGTCTGTCCCAAAGATAAGCGTATGCCGCAGTTCCGTAATTTACGTCGCCAATATAGTTAGTGTAGTTTAGTGATAATTGATTATCCATCGCTGGATTGATGCTTGCAGGATTAAATAATCCTTGTGTAGGGTCATAGTCATAATTTGTAACCACTTTTCCTCCAAGTGCAGCCATCCTTGGGCTATTGACTAAATTAAGGAATTGATACGTTGCCCTTCCCCCTATCTGGGCTATCAAAAGCTGAGATATTAAAAGCGAAACAACTAAAAAAACCTTTTGGGCCATAGACGCGAGTTACCGTAACTAAAAACTAAACGAATGCAAGTATAATTTATTTTTGCAAAGGAAAGAAAACATAGATGATTAATGTATAGTTGCTAAAACAAATATACATTAATCATCTTTTAATAAAATTGATTTATAGTTTCTTAGCGTTTTTCACTTTTTCTTTGGTCAAAGCCAGATTCAAGACATCGCTCATATCCTTAACGTAATGGAAAGTCAGCCCTTTTAAATATTCGGGTTTTATTTCTTCTATATCGCGTTTATTGTCTTCACAAAGAAGAATTTCCTTAATACGGGCACGTTTAGCAGCAAGTATTTTTTCCTTAATTCCACCAACGGGCAGTACTTTTCCGCGAAGTGTAATCTCTCCGGTCATAGCAATGGATTTTTTCACTTTACGTTGTGTGAATAGCGAAACCAAGGAAGTTAGCATCGTTATTCCTGCACTTGGTCCGTCTTTTGGCGTAGCTCCTTCTGGAACGTGAATATGGACGTTATAATTTTCAAATATTTCGGAATCAATGCCCAATTGTTCAGCATTTGATTTTATATATTCCAAAGCAATGGTTGCAGATTCCTTCATTACTTTTCCAAGGTTTCCAGTCATATTTAAAGCACCTTTTCCCTTGGAAAGCGTTGATTCTATAAACAATATATCACCACCAACTCTCGTCCAGGCAAGGCCTGTTACAACTCCTGCTACATCATTGTTTTCATATTTATCGCGTTCCATTCTGGGCGCACCCAAAACTTCAACAATAATCTCGTTAGTAACTTTTACTTCGTAAATTTCTTCCATTGCGATTTTCATCGCTGCGTAACGCACCATTTTCGCAATCTGTTTTTCCAAACCTCGCACGCCACTTTCACGTGTGTAGCCTTCAACAATTTTTTCAAGTTGCGGTTTTGCAATTTTTAAGGCATCGTTTTCCATGCCGTGCTCCTTTAATTGTTTTGGAAGCAGGTGTCTTTTTGCAATTTCCACTTTTTCTTCAATGGTATAGCCCGTAACGTCTATAATTTCCATCCTGTCGCGCAATGCGGGCTGAATGGTACTCAAACTGTTGGAAGTAGCTATAAACATAACTTTGGAAAGGTCATAACCAAGCTCCAAAAAGTTATCGTAAAACGAATTATTCTGTTCCGGATCAAGCACCTCAAGCATTGCCGAAGAAGGATCTCCTTGGTTGCTTGCTGAAATTTTATCAATTTCGTCCAAAACAAAAACTGGGTTACTCGTTCCTGCCTTTTTTATACTTTGCACAATCCGTCCAGGCATTGCGCCTATGTATGTTTTTCGGTGCCCGCGTATTTCAGCTTCATCGCGAAGACCACCTAAACTCATCCGTACATATTTTCTGCCCAAAGCCTCTGCAATTGATTTTCCCAACGAAGTTTTTCCAACACCAGGAGGTCCGTAAAGACAAAGTATTGGTGATTTCATATCATTTCGAAGTTTCAGAACAGCCAAATATTCAATGATACGTTTTTTAACGTCATCAAGTCCATAATGATCGCGGTCCAAAACTTTTCTGGCGCGTTTTAAATCAAATTTATCTTTGCTGTATTTATTCCAAGGCAGTTCTAAAAGCAGCTCCAAATAATTGCGTTGAATACTGTATTCTGCAACTTGCGGATTCATACGCTGCATTTTGGAAAGCTCTTTCTGGAAATGTTTTTCAACCTCCTTGCTCCATTTTTTTGTTTTGGAACGTTCACGCATCTCCTCTATCTCCTCTTCCATAGATGAACCACCCAACTCTTCCTGAATGGTTTTCATTTGCTGTTGAAGAAAATACTCGCGTTGTTGTTGGTTGATATCACTCTGTACTTTACTCTGAATATCGTTGCGAAGCGAGAGCTTCTGAATCTCCATATTCATATACCGAAGTGTTTCAAGCGCGCGATCTTTCAAATTATTAATTTCTAGGAGCGTTTGCTTTTCCTCAACTTCAATATTTAAATTTGAAGAAACAAAGTTTATAAGGAAACTTGAACTTTCAATATTTTTAATTGCAAAGGCCGCTTCCGAAGGAATATTTGGGCTTTGTTTTATTATCTGCAGTGCCATTTCCTTTATGGAGTCTATGATTGCCCTAAACTCTTCACTTTCCTTTTCAGGACGAGCTTCGGCTACCTCCCTGATCGTGGCTGTCATATAAGGACTTGTGGTTATCACTTCAGCAACCTCAAAGCGCTTTTTTCCCTGTATGATTACCGTAGTATTGCCATCGGGCATTTTAAGTACTCGAAGTATTTGTGCAACGGTACCAATGGTATTGATATCTCCAATACCTGGTTCCTCTTCATTTTCATCTTTTTGTGAAACTACGCCAATAACCTTATTTCCTTTATTGGTTTCGTTTATGAGTTTTATTGATTTGTCTCGTCCAGCCGTAATAGGAATTACTACCCCAGGAAACAAAACCGTGTTTCTAAGTGGTAAAATTGGAAGAATTTCAGGAAGTTCTTCTTTATGCATTGCATCTTCATCTTCGGAAGACATTAGCGGGATAAATTCTGCATCTTCATTTAAATCCTGAAATGACAACTTGTCTAATGATGTAAGTTTTGAATTTGCCATATATTGTTTTAGGACATTGTGTCACAAATGTTGTGCCCACGATGTCTAATTATTAAAATGTTTATGTTTTCTTTATAAAAGAACGCTGAATATCAAACGTTTTACAGCCTCTCTGCTTCTATAATTCAAGAGTTATGCCAGTTATTTTATTTTTTTTCTTAGAAAAGTTTAGCGGTAAAATTGAAAAAGCCGCCTCAGGTGATACCAAAGACGGCTTTTAATGTACTTTGTATTTTTTCTTAGGGAAGCACCACTAAAAATTGGCCACCCGTAATTTGATAAATAGTTGGATCTTGGCCAGAAGCATCCCTACCTGTGAAGTTGAATGTTCCTTCAATGATTCCATTGGCTAGGTCATAATTGGTAATGACCAAACTTCCCGGAATTGACACATAAGTAATTGAAGTTCCAACTACTGGTGTGTAGCTTGCAACTATTTCATCACCAACAACAACTTCGGTTCCCATTTCGAATGTACCCTCGGTAACTGTTAATGGGAAGGTAAGCACCATCTTTTTATCATCTTTGGTTGTTGTGATTGAAACTCTTGGATATTGGTTTACAACAGAAGTCTCAACAACGATATCATCAGGTGTATATCCTGAGCTGTCAATATTGGCTGAGAATGTGTTGTTCGCTCCAGGTACACCTTCAAATAATGCAGTGAAACTACCTTCCGTTACTTCAACAACGTCTGGTAATTGATTTAATGGGTCTGTTCCTGTGAAGTTGAAAGTAGCTTTCAGCACTCCAGCTTCCAGATCAAATTCTGTAATTGTAATCGTTCCCGGATCGGAAGTGAGATTTTCTGCACCGCCGGCAGCATTATAAAGTGCTATTAACTTTGTTCCGTCTGATATACGAACCATATCAAAAGTACCAACACCTAAAGAACGTGGCACATCTATGCGCATAAGTTGTCTTTCGGCATTAAGCGCTTCCACTTTAATCATATGAACATCACCAACCATTGGTTCTGTTACCGAAATACTCTCCGCAACAAAATCAATACCATCAACTTTTGCGAAAAATTCGTTTTCAGGGTTGTTTCCCCCTCCACCGCCACCGGTGTCGTCTAATACATATTCAATTGCATTAAATGCGCCTCTTGAAATTTCTATACTTTCCAAAACGGGATTGCCATTTCCATCAATAATTGGGTCTCCATTTCCGTCAACCTTTATACGAAACCCAACAAAACTGAAAGTTCCCGAAACGGTTTTTGCATCGGTATCTAGCGCAGTAATCTGCAACTGTCCAGAACCTCCCACAGCCTGTGCAGACATAAAAGGAAGCAGATTTATTGAACCGTCAAAATAAGCTCCCGCATTTTCGTTGGTTCCCCCTGTTGTTAGACTGAAAGTTCCAACTGCGGCATTGGTAATGGCCAAAACAATATCTTCACCACCTGGCTTTGAACCTGTAATAACCAATTCATTTTCAGTGGTCAATGTTGCACTTGTAGAAGCAGCAATAAATTCCTGTCCTGCAATTTGGGCTTTAAACTGCCCTTCATCGGCATCGTTTTGTTCCTCTTGGACAAATTCACCAGTAAGAGGTTCGTTTTCGCAGGAAAAAAATTGAAAGACTATAAATGCAAGAAGCATTCCTTTCAAAAGATACATTTTTTTCATAAACTAAGTTGTTTGTAGGTAATAAACGCAAACTTAAACAAAAATTGTTTAATTGGTTTTATTTCTTGGTACTCTTAATAGTAAAAATACGCCAGTCACAAAAAACAAAACAAGAAACAATATAGAGTTGCGCATACTTCCAGTTATTTGATCTATAAATCCATAAATCAACATTCCTATTACAATTCCAATCTTTTCGGCTACATCATAAAAGCTAAAATAGGAGGTGGTGTCTTTTGTTTCGGGCAAAAATTTTGAATACGTTGAGCGTGAAAGTGATTGTATTCCGCCCATTACCAAACCTACTATTCCCGCAGTAATATAAAATTGAATAGGTGATTCTATAAAAAATGCGACTACACAAATACACACCCAAATAATGTTGATTACAATTAAAACCGGAATGTTTCCGAATATTTCCGAGGCTCGTGATGTTAAAACAGCTCCTCCAACTGCCACTAATTGAATAATCAATATACTGACAATCAGCCCTATTGTTTTTGCATCATCACCTCCCCAGGCAATTTCTTGCTCACCAAAGTAAGTAGCCACCAACATAACCGTCTGCACGGCCATGCTGTAAACAAAAAATGCCGCCAAATATCTTTTAAGCTGAATATTCTCTGATAGTGAATTATAAACACTTTTAAGTTCTCGAAAACCATTCAACAATATTTTGGTACTAACCTTTTTTCCGCTTTTGTTTCCTTTTGGAAGAAAATAAAAAGAGTATTGGCTAAAGAGAATCCACCATATTCCAACAGAAACAAATGACCAACGCATTGCTTTCATGCTTGCTTCCCCTCCTTCTCCAAATCCAAAAACTTCAGGTTTCATAACCATTGCCAAATTGAAGATAAGCAAAACTACACTCCCTATATAACCAAACGAATATCCTCTGGCACTCACCCTATCCTGTTGCTCTGGAAATGCAACATCTGGCAAATAGGAATTATAGAAAACAAGACTTCCCCAAAAACCAATCAATCCGAAAAAGTAAAAAAGTAAACTAATTTCAATATTTTCAATACTGAAAAAATAAAGCCCTATACACGACAATGCACCCAGATAACAGAAGAATTTCATGAAATTCTTCTTATTGCCCACATAATCTGCAATACCGGAAAGTAAAGGCGAAATAAAAGCAACCAACAAAAAAGCTGCGGCAGTTGTATAACTTATTAAAGGTGTGCTGCGAATATTTCCACCTAAAATTGAAACCGTACTTATATCTGCAGATTTAAAAAGGGCTTGATAATAAATTGGAAAAATAGCCGAAGCAATTACAAGGCTGTAAACTGAATTTGCCCAATCATAAAATGCCCAAGCATTAAGTAGCTTTTTACTTCCTTTGGGTAAGTTGGGCATATTGGTTTTAAGTTTTTTGAGGTTACTAATCTAATAAAAAATCCCGCTTATTGCGGGATTTTAAAAATTTATATTGTTCTTTTTTTATCGCTTAAAGGACGTTACACCAAACTTATTGGCTTCGGCCCTTGCTTCAGGAGCCCAAGCCTGTATATTTTGGATTCTTGTGCTGCTGGAAGGGTGCGTACTTAAAAATTCCGGCGGTGTATTCCCATTTTCCTGAGCTTGCATACGTTGCCAAAGTTCTGCCGCAACACTTGGCTCGTAACCTGCAATTGCCATTAAAATTAAACCAATATGATCTGCCTCTGTTTCGTGGCTTCTACTAAATGGAAGCATAATACCTACTGTACTTCCCAATCCATAGGCAGTGTTAAAAATTTGTTGGTTTTCTGGACTGTTGGACAATGCAACATTTCCCGCTACCGCTCCCAGTTGTTGTAATTGACCTGCGCTCATACGTTGCTGACCGTGATTAGCTAAGGCGTGGGCTACCTCATGTCCCATAACAGCAGCTAAACCAGCTTCATTTTTGGTTATTGGCAAAATACCCGTATAAACCACTATTTTACCGCCAGGCATACACCAAGCGTTCACATCTTTACTATCCACAAGGTTGTATTCCCAACGATAATCCGTCAAATATCCAGCGTAACCATTTGCTGTCAAATATCTTTCTGCAGCCGCAGCAATTTTTTGCCCTACACTTTTTACCATTTGTGCATCTGCAGTATTCTTTACAACTTTATTCTCTGATAAAAACTCTTGGTATTGCTGAAATGCCATTGGCAAAATCTGCGAATTTGGAACCAAAGCCAAGGTTTGTTTTCCCGTGAAGGGATTTGTACTACAAGCAACTACAATAGCTCCTAATAGTAAAATGGAAAGTGATTTTGAAAATTTCATATGAGATGGTTTTGTTTAAATGTTAAAATTAGAGATATAAAATTTAGCATGCTATTAAAATTATTCTAAAATTGACTTTTTCAATAATTGTTCCACAAATATTAAACTTTAGTGTTTCTTTAATAGTAATGTATCGTAGAAGCCTATAAATTTATGGACTTTAAAAAAGTTGGAACGACTTTTGTAAACTTTAGATTAAATCTTAAAAAATATTCAATTATGAAAAACATACTTCTTTTTTTAGCATTTTCTTTAACAGTATTATTTACTTCTTGCGAAGGTGATCCAGGACCTCCAGGATTGGATGGTGGATTGGTTTATGCCCAAGTTTTTGAAACAACTGTAAATTTCAATAGCGGTAATGATTTCGAAAACTTAATTACTTACCCTTCAAATGTGGAAATATATGAGAGTGATGCTATTTTGGTTTACCGTTTAGTCGAAGTGATTCCTGGAAATGGTGGGCCAATAGATGTTTGGGAACAACTGCCACAAACGTACTTTCTAAACCAAGGAACATTATTATATAGTTTTGATCATACATTTTTAGATTTGAAAATATTTTTAGACGGAAATTTTGATTTAAATACTTTAGGAACAGACTTCACAAACAATCAAACATTCCGTATAGCTGTTGTTCCAGCTGAATTTGCAAAAACAAATCCTACAATGGAGCAAGTTATTGAAATGATGCAAGTTGATGTTTCAGAAATTGAGAAAATTCAATAATAATTTAAGTTTTTGATATACAGCGTTAGCAAATAGAGATTCTAACGACCTAATGCTGTATTAAAACATTATAATTTAAAGATGAAATTATTTAGCTCAGTATTGATAATGATTACTTTTCTTTTCAGCTGCAATTCACCTGCTCAGAAAAGTAAAGAAATGAAGAATGAAACCTTTAAAGTAACCAAAACCGATGCGGAGTGGAAAGCTCAATTGTCCCCTGTTGCATATAATGTGTTACGGCACGAAGGAACGGAACGTGCTTTTTCCAGTGATTTGAACGACAATCACAAAGTGGGTACGTATGTATGTGCAGGATGCGGAACCCCTGTTTTTGAAAGTAAACATAAATTTGATAGCGGAACAGGTTGGCCAAGTTTTGACAGAGAAATAAAAGGCAATGTAGCTTTTTCAACTGATAAAAAGCTTGGATATACCAGAACCGAAGAACATTGCGCAACCTGTGGCGGACATCTGGGCCACGTTTTTAATGACGGCCCAGAAACTACTGGAAAAAGACATTGTATTAATGGACTTGCGTTAAATTTTATTCCTAAAAATGAAGAATCCAAATAAATATCCTGTAACAAAATCGGAAGCCGAATGGCGTGAGGAACTAGGCGACAAACGCTACCATATTCTTCGTGAAAAAGGCACTGAGTTTCCACGAACAGGCGAATACAACCTAACTTTTGAAGCTGGAACATATGTCTGCGGCGCTTGCCACACGCCACTTTTTAAAAGTGACAGCAAGTTTGAAAGCAGCTGTGGTTGGCCTTCTTTTGACGATTCCATTGAAGGTGCTGTAGAATATATAAAAGACACAACACACGGAATGATAAGAACAGAGATTCTCTGCTCCAACTGCGGAAGCCATTTGGGGCACATTTTTAACGATGGTCCAACTGAAACTGGGCAACGTTATTGTGTTAATTCACTTTCTTTGGATTTTAAAAAATAAATTCTAAATACCAAATTCCAAATACCAAGAAAACTGCTTTTGGTATTTGGAATTTTTTCTTTTTAAAAGTTATTTGGAATTTGGTTTTTGGAATTTGGAGCTTTTTCATTTTGAATTTCGTAATTTCGTACCTCCAAAAATCTAGACTTAAACATATAAAATGAATAAATACGACGTAATAGTTTTAGGAAGCGGTCCAGGCGGATATGTTACTGCCATAAGGGCTTCACAATTAGGTTTGAAAACCGCCATTGTTGAAAAAGAAAGCCTTGGAGGCGTTTGTCTAAACTGGGGATGTATCCCTACAAAAGCACTTTTAAAAAGTGCACAAGTTTTTGATTATCTGAAACACGCTGATAGTTACGGCCTTACCGTAAAGGAATTTGATAAAGATTTCGGAAAAGTTGTTGAAAGAAGCCGTGGCGTTGCCGAAGGAATGAGCAAGGGCGTTCAGTTTTTAATGAAGAAGAATAAAATTGACGTCATCAACGGTTTCGGAAAAATAAAACCAGGAAAGAAAGTTGATGTTGACGGAAAAGAGTATTCTGCAGATCATATAATCATTGCCACCGGTGCTCGTTCCCGTGAATTGCCTAACCTGAAACAGGACGGCACAAAAGTGATTGGCTACCGCGAAGCAATGAGCTTAAAAAAACAACCCAAAAGTATGATTGTTGTGGGCAGTGGCGCCATTGGTGTTGAGTTCGCTCATTTCTATAACTCTATGGGTACCGAAGTTACAATCGTTGAATTTTTACCAAATCTTGTTCCTTTGGAAGATGAAGACGTTTCAAAACAATTTGAACGTTCCTTCAAAAAAGCAGGAATAAAAGTAATGACGAATTCCTCCGTTGAGAAATTGGACACTTCTGGAAAAATGGTAAAAGCCACAGTAAAAACTGCTAAAGGCGAAGAAACAATTGAAGCTGAAATTGTACTTTCCGCAGTAGGTATTGCCACAAATATTGAAAACATTGGCCTTGAAGATGTAGGTATAGTAACCGACAAAGGAAAAGTAATGGTAAATGATTGGTACCAAACCAACATTCCCGGATATTATGCTATTGGTGATATAACCCCTGGTCCTGCCCTAGCCCACGTTGCGTCGGCTGAAGGAATTACTTGTGTTGAAAAAATTGCGGGTCTTCACGTAGAACCTATCGATTACGGAAACATTCCTGGATGTACTTATGCAAGCCCAGAAATTGCAAGCGTTGGTATGACTGAAAAACAAGCAAAAGATGCTGGATATGAACTGAAAGTTGGGAAGTTCCCTTTCTCTGCTAGTGGAAAAGCTAGTGCTTCTGGGGAAAAAGATGGTTTTGTAAAAGTAATTTTTGATGCCAAATATGGCGAATGGTTGGGTTGCCATATGATTGGCGCTGGCGTTACTGATATGATTGCCGAAGCTGTTTTGGGAAGAAAACTTGAAACTACTGGCCACGAGGTGCTAAAAGCAATACACCCACACCCAACAATGAGTGAAGCTGTGATGGAAGCCGTTGCGGATGCTTATGGGGAAGTGATTCACTTATAGACGTAAGATTTGCTTTGTTATAAGACGGAAGACATAAGACTAAAAAAAAGCTCCAACTCGGAGCTTTTTTTTATTTATCAAAAATGGTTCCTTCTCCTTTTCAAGGAAGGTGGATTTTCAGTTGCTTTTCACGATTTGAAAGACACGAAAGGGGTCATTTCAAAAAACTCTGCAAAGCCAACTCATAACTCTGCAATCCAAAACCAACTATCACGCCTTTGGCATTGGGTGAAATATAGCTTTTATGTCTAAAATCTTCTCTTGAAAAAGTATTTGAGATATGTACCTCTACAACTGGCGTTTTTATAGCTTTTACAGCGTCTGCAATACCAACGGAAGTATGTGTATATGCAGCAGCATTTAAAATGATTCCGTCGTATTTATATCCTACTTCTTGCAATTTATCTATCAGCTCCCCTTCAATATTAGATTGAAAATAGGAAACTTCTTGGTTTGCATACTTCTTCTGTAATCTCTCAAAAAAATCATTAAAGGTTTCGTTGCCATATATATCGTTTTCACGTTTACCTAGCAGATTCAAGTTTGGACCATTGATGATGATAATTTTCATCTGTATAAAATATTTGATAAAGCGGAAGACGGAATGCCCACATTATTCATCTTCGGCGGGTTTACAATTTGTTAATGGGCATTTCATACTGTAAATATATTAAATAAAAAAAGCAGGAACCTGGCTCCTGCTTTTATAAAATAATTTTCTAAAAGTTTTAGAAAGAATATCCTACTGAAAGCTGCAATACATTATTGGTATTTTTAAATTCTTTTCCGTCATAAAAATCTTCTAAATCCTCTATTTCATAATTGTTAAAGTCATTCACATTAGACAATCCTATGACATACCGTGCGCTAAAGAAAAGTCCAAAATCAAGTCTATAAGAACCGCCTATCCCAAAACCAAGATCTAACGTTTTGAATAATTCCTTTACATCATCAGTTCCAGATTCACTGTTACTTATTGTTTCACCTCCACCGCTTACAGTTTCTGAATAATCATATTCACTTTCCGCTTTAATCAAAATGCTAACTTGCGGTCCAGCTTCAACACTTAACCCATCAATAATATAATATTTTGCCATAATAGGAATACTAATATAATCGAGTTTTAAATCAGACTCTTCTTTATAACTATATGTTAAGCCTCCATAAGATTCAGAGCCTGAATCTTCATTACTATTACCCAGCGAAGAATACATCAATTCGGGCTGGACTGCCAATTTTTCCATGATAGGTATTTCAACTAAACCACCTATATGGAAACTCGTTCGTCCATTACTGTTATCGGTAAAGTCGCCACCAACTGAAGCAAAGTTAACTCCTCCTTTAAATCCAATTCTAAATTCACTCTGAGCTTTTGCTGTAGTGAATGTAAAAGCTGCAAATGCAGCAAATAGTAATAATTTTTTCATGTTTTTAAATTTTTTATGTTAATATTAACAAATAAACAATAATTATCTAATTACTGCAATTATTCCACCAGAGTTTTCTGAATATTCTTAACAAAAAAAGCCGCCCCAAATGGGCAGCTTTTGAATATCAATAATTTATAAAAAAATATTTCTTTTAAAACGAATATCCTGCTGAAATTTGGAATACGTTACTCTGATTTTTTCCAGTATTATATTTATATCCGTCAATTTCATATTCTTCATTGACATTTAATAATCCCTTGTTATAACGCAAACTAAAGAAAACGCCCATGTTCAATCGGTAGGAAGCTCCAATGCCAAATTGTGCATCAAAACTTCTATAATAATCCTTGGCATCACCACTTACAAGATCATCATCGTCATTATAAAAAGTTCCCTCAGCATTTACCAAAACACCAAAAACGGGTCCTGCCTCTGCGCTTAAGCCTTCAATGATATAGAATTTTGCTAATACAGGGATTCGAATAAAGTCCAATTTTGTTCCGTCACTAAAAGTTCCGAAACTCCAATCCGAACCCTCAGAAGAATATAATAATTCAGGCTGTAATGAAAATTTTCCCATTAAAGGAATTTCCACAAGACCACCTATATGGAAACTTGTTCGAGAGCCTAGACTTCCTAGTCCCCCATAATAACTATCACCACCTAAGGAAGCTATATTTACACCAGCTTTTGCGCCAATTCTAAATTCTTGAGATTGAGCAGTTGTAAAAGCAAATAATGCTACTGCGGTAAAAAGTAAAAGTTTTTTCATAATAATTAAGGTTTAAAAGTTTTTTTGACAATAGTGTCGATTCAAAAATATAGTTAATGCTACATTCATAATCAAATAAATGTAACAAAATCTATAATATATGTAACATTACTCTTCATAAAATAGCTTTCACTAAAATATAAATAATTTTCTAAATACTTAAAAGTTTTTCGAAAGATGCAAAATACATCAAAATCAACATCTCTGAATTTAAGATGAAAAATTAATTTTTAATTCTATAAAGAAATATATAAGCAATAATCCAGTATTTTTTTTCAAAAAGTAGCAAAAGACAATGACTTAATATTTATAAAAAAGCCGTCCAAAATCGGACGGCTCTAATGATCATTAACTTATGTATGAATATTGTTTATTTATTAAAACGAATACCCAGCTGATAGCTGAATTACATTGTTATGGACTTTTTGGTCATCAGCATTATCGCCGTCATTTACATTAGTAAGCCCATAATTATAACGTGCTCCAAAAAACACGCCCATTGGAAGTCTGTAGGACAGTCCTCCAGCAAGAGAAACATCAATACTGGAAACATTGTCTAAATCATCATCTCCAGAAACAGTTATACCTCCAAGTGTTCCCTCGTATTCTCCTGTTGAGGAAGTCAAGAAACCCACTTGTGGCCCAGCCTCAATTGCAAAACCTTCAGCAACATAAAATTTTGCCATAATTGGAACTTGAATGTAATCCAGCTTCTCAGTAACTTTATAAGAATAATCTACGCCACCTTCAGTTCCTGCATCATCATATTTTGCTCCTTGTGAAGAATACAAAATTTCGGGCTGTACCCAGAATTTTTCAGTAATTGGAATTTCTACAAGTCCTCCAATATGAAATCCTGTACGTGACTCCACATCGCCTAAATCTTCTCCACTAAAAGTGGAAAAATTCACACCTCCCTTTGCACCAAGCCTGACCTCTTGAGCTTTGGCTGCAGATATTGACATAATTGTAATTGCTGTAATAAAAATTAACTTTTTCATATCATTTGATTTTTTTTTGTTAATGCCCCAAAGGAAATAACTATGGAATCTAGTATCGAGTATTTTTAAAATACTTTAACGAAAAAACAACCAAATTTTAAGCATTTTCAAGGTCATTCCTTAATAATAATATAAAAAAACCACCCTTTTGGGTGGTTCTTAAAAATTAATCTTTTTTATTGTTATAGGAAAGAATATCCTAAAGCAACTGAAAACACATTGTTTTTACTTTTACCATCTTTCAATACGTCCGTAAAACCAAAATTGTAACGTGCATCTAATCTAATTCCAAAGGGAAAATCATAGCCAGCCCCTACTACGGCAGAAACATCGCTTTTTTCAGCATTCTCTTCAACTGAATGGACTCCAAAGCTATCGTTATAAATATCATCATCAAGTACAAATCCAAATTGTGGCCCTGCCTGAACATTTAATCCTTGCACCAAATAATATTTCAATACAATTGGAATGT
Organism: Aequorivita nionensis; assembly: GCF_046352995.1. Classification (GTDB taxonomy): domain Bacteria; phylum Bacteroidota; class Bacteroidia; order Flavobacteriales; family Flavobacteriaceae; genus Aequorivita; species Aequorivita nionensis. The sequence goes on from NZ_CP130281.1 coordinate 2,899,483, forward strand.
TTATATAATTTACATCGAACTTTCCAAAATCAAATTCTGCTCCCTGCTGAGAGTACAAAACATCCGCTTGAACCCCAACCTTATCAGTAAACTTTATTCCCGCAAAAATACCAGCTTGAAAGCCTGTTTTGCTTGAAAGGTTGTCAACATCAGAAATATTCGCGAAGTTAACACCAGCTTTCACTCCTAGATCAAGTTCCTGTGAAATAGCGGCGGTCCCAATAAATAACATAAGTACTCCTACAATCAATTTTTTCATAATAATAAGGTTTTTCTATTTTAGTTTAAAACGCAAAGATACCTTTAATGTTATCCTTTAAAATACATTTAGTTTTTTGTTAACTATTGTTTTTAGTAGTAATATAGCGGTATGAAGTGGCATCAAAGTTTAAAGGATTACCAAAACTACCTTCGTCTGGAGCGTGGACTTTCAGAGAATTCCATTATCAACTATTCGTTAGATGTTAAAAAACTTATACGTTGGCTGGAAACCAATGAAATGGACACTTCCCCTATTTCCATTGCTGAAGAAACATTACAGCAATTTGTGTATGAAATCGCAAAAAAAGTGAATCCACGTTCGCAGAGTAGGCTGATTTCGGGGCTGAAAGGATTTTTCAATTATCTTATTTTTGAAGATTACCGAAAAACCAATCCCTTAGAATTGATTGAAGCTCCAAAACTGGGAAGAAAATTGCCGGATACTTTGGCATTAGAAGAAATTGACTCGCTAATAAACGCTATAGATTTAAGCTCAAAGCAAGGAGAGCGCAATCGTGCCATCCTTGAAACTCTTTATGGCTGTGGCCTGCGTGTTTCTGAACTAACAAGTCTTAAAATTTCTGATCTCTATTTTGAAGAAGGTTTTATAAAGGTAACAGGAAAGGGCGATAAGCAACGTTTGGTGCCGATTGGGCCAACCACAGAAAAATATATAAACATTTACAGGAAGGAAGTTCGTGTACACCAAGAAATTGACCCATTGGCAAAGGATACTGTTTTCTTAAACCAACACGGAAGACCCTTAACACGTGCAATGATTTTTACAATAGTGAAGCGACTGGCTGAAAAAGCGGGTATCCGCAAAACAATCAGTCCCCACACGTTTCGTCATTCTTTTGCTACACATCTTCTTGAAAACGGAGCGGATCTTAGAGCAATCCAACAAATGCTTGGCCACGAAAGCATTACCACTACAGAAATATACACGCATATTGATCGTAAACATTTAACCGAAGTTATTAATAAATTTCATCCAAGAAAGGAAAACTCTTAACACTCAAGGGGAAACCTTTAATCAAACAAAAAGCTCCAATTGGAGCTTTTTGTTTTTTCATTATAATAAAAATTCCTCTTCGGGCTTAAGCGGCTTTTATTTCGCAATATTTATCGCTCTTGTTTCACGAATTACGGTAACTTTTACTTGTCCCGGATAAGTCATATCCGTTTGGATTTTCTGTGAAATTTCAAAAGATAATTGTGCAGCTTTTTCATCGCTTACTTTATCACTTTCAACCATTACACGAAGTTCGCGTCCCGCTTGAATTGCATATGCTTTATTTACACCTCCAAAACCAAAGGCAATATCTTCTAAATCCTTCAAACGCTGAATGTATGAATCCAATACTTGACGTCTTGCTCCAGGTCTTGCACCGCTAATAGCATCACAAACCTGAACAATTGGAGAAAGCAATCCAGTCATTTCAATTTCGTCGTGGTGGGCACCGATGGCATTACATACCTCAGGTTTTTCACCATACTTTTCAGCCCATTGCATTCCTAAAAGGGCGTGAGGCATTTCGGTTTCGGTTTCTGGCACTTTTCCAATATCGTGAAGCAATCCAGCTCTTTTGGCCAGTTTTGCGTTCAATCCAAGTTCCGCTGCCATTACGCCGCAAAGTCGTGCAACTTCCCGTGAGTGATGTAAAAGGTTTTGCCCATAAGAGGAACGGTATTTCATTCGCCCCACCGCTTTTATAAGCTCGGGATGCAAACCGTGGATTCCAAGGTCGATAACGGTTCTCTTCCCAACTTCAATAATTTCTTCTTCAATTTGTTTGGTGGTTTTTTGAACTACCTCTTCAATACGCGCTGGGTGAATACGACCGTCAGTTACCAGTTTGTGTAACGACAAACGTGCAATTTCCCGTCTTACGGAATCAAAGCAGGAAAGGATAATTGCTTCCGGAGTATCGTCAACAATAATTTCAACACCTGTTGCTGCTTCAATGGCACGAATGTTTCGCCCTTCGCGACCAATAATCCTACCTTTAACGTCATCACTTTCAAGGTTAAAAACAGAAACACAGTTTTCCACTGCTTCTTCTGTACCGATGCGTTGAATGGTATTGATAATTATTTTTTTCGCTTCCTGCTGTGCAGTCATTTTAGCCTCTTCTATTGAATTTTGAACATAGGCCATTGCTTGGGTTTTAGCTTCGTCTTTTAAGCTTTCCATCAATTGTGCCTTAGCATCTTCTGCTGAAAGACTACTAATAACTTCCAGTTGTTCAACTTGGCTGCGGTGCATTTTTTCTACCTCGCTTTGTTTTTTTTCAAGCAACGAAATTCTTTCGTTGTAATCAGCTTGTTTCTCTTCTACTTCAGCGTTCAGTTTTTTTGATTTTGCAAGTTCACTGGAAACCTGTGATTCTTTATCGCGGATTCTTTTTTCTGCTTCAGAAATCTTTTTGTCACGGTTCAGGATTACCTTTTCGTGTTCAGACTTCAATTCCAAAAACTTCTCTTTGGCCTGAAGTATCTTGTCTTTTTTTATCGTTTCAGCTTCAGATTTAGCCTCTTTCAAAATTGATAATGCGCTTTTTTTTGCTCGAGTTATAAGCTGGGACGCGTTGTTTCGCTCCAGTATTTTTGCAATAAAAAAACCAATCGCAATACCAACAACAGCACTAATTATTATAGTTATGATGTCCATTTTCGTTGATTTATATGTATAAAAAAAGCCTACATCAATATTGTTATTTTGAATAAACTCCTTAAAAAAAAGTTTAGGGTTAATAAGCTGGTCAAGTATCCGCTCAAAGACGGCTCGCTTTTACAACTTCAACTCACCCTTTTTAAAGAATTCCTGTTGAGTTTACCAAAATTAGTATTAATGTAGGCAGTACCTTATTTAATTTAAAGAACGTTATGATAGCTGCTCCTGCAGTAAACGGTCCAAAGCCCTGAGCTTTTCTTCTGTTTCCTGCGTGTCGCTAGATTTATCAATTTGTTTTTGCTCTACCTGAGCGGCAAACTGGAGGGCACACATGGCCAAAACATCCTGTTTGTCACGAACGGCATAACTTTGCTCGAACTTTTTAATCATTTCTTCTATCTTTTTGCTTGCCAACCGCAATCCCTCTTCCTGCGAGGGGTTGATGGTCAGGGGGTAAACCCTGTCTGCAATTGATAGCTTTATTTTTAATGGTTCGGCCATTGTTATATTTTTATTCGGAAAGTTGGCTTATGCAATGGTCAATTTCCCGAACTAGAGCGTTTATCTTGAGTTTAGTTTCTCGTTTATGCTGGTCGCTGCCGAGCATTGAATTTGCTAATTTTAATGAGTTACATTTTTCGGCCCAGACTTCAATTTCATTTTCAAATTGTTGCTGTTTCGATTTTAAAACGGCGAGTTCTTCTTCCAATTCCGTATTGGCTTTTTTTAATTTTTCGTGCTTGTTAAGCAGTTTGCCAATCCTATGTTCAAGAGAATCAACTATTTCAGAAAGATTACTCATTAAAATCTGTGTTCAATACTTCTTTCACAAAGTTAGCATACCATCACTAATAAGCAAGCAGTTTTCGATTATTTTTTGTAATATTGATGAATAGCACAATAAATCATCCCCTCTCCCCTTTTAGTTGTAGCGTATTCTTATTTTTACACTATGAAGAAATTATTATCAACGCTCCTGCTTTTTGGCGGGTTTGTTTACAGTCAAAATGGCATTCCTACAGATTATTTTTCAAACCCTTTGGATATCAATATGGTTCTTGCGGGCAATTTTGGCGAAATGCGGGCCAACCATTTTCACAGCGGTTTAGACATTAAAACGGAACAACGCGAAGGGCTTCCTGTTTACGCTCCTGCAGATGGTTATGTAAGCAGGATCAACGTGCAGCACTATGGCTATGGAAAAGCACTTTATATTCTTCATCCAAACGGATACACAACTGTTTATGGCCATTTGAGAAGCTATGCAGGCGAAATTGAAAAATATGTAAAGGACACTCAATACAAAAAAGAAACTTTTGAATTGGAGTTATTTCCCGAAAAAACAATGTTGGCCGTTAAAAAAGGGGACCTAATTGCCTATACCGGAAACACCGGTGGCAGCGGAGGACCACATTTGCATTTCGAAATCCGTGATTCTTCACAAAGGCCCATGAACCCACTTCTTTTTGGGATTGAGATACCAGATTCAAGAACTCCAATCGTGAGTGCCGTTTTTGCCTACCCCATCGGTGAAGATGCACACGTAAACCAAGGTCAGAACCGAACAAAACTAAGGCTCATAAAACAAAAGGACGGTAATTATAAAACTGAGAGCCTAACCGCTTATGGTAAAATTGGCTTCGGAATTACCACTTTTGACCAGCAAGATGGAGCTTCAAACAAAAATGGTTCTTATAAAATCAATACGCGGTTTAATGGCACTGAAAAGTTTGAAGTACTTTTTAATAAATTCGATTTTTCTGAAACGCGGTATTTAAATCGCTATACGGATTACAATTATTACGAAACCAATAAAAGCATGGTCCAAAAACTTTTCAGGGAATCAAACAATCCTTTGAGCATAATTACAAAGGAAGACGACAATGGCTATATAACCGTTAAAGACAGCCTGGCTTCAATTTATACGATTGAAGTTTTAGATTTCAAGGGAAATACAATGCAAGTATCAATTCCTATTGAAGGAAAAAAGCTGGAGCTATTGGATCCTAAAAAAGTAGAAAAAACAGACGATTATATTTATGCAGATCATGCCACATCAATAACCAAGGGTAAATTCAGTATTTATATTCCAGCCAATAGTTTATATGAAGATACTTATCTAGATATAAAAGATGAAGGTGATATTTTAAAATTTCACGAAGATATTATACCTATACACAGCAATATTTCCATCACTGCGGACATTTCAAATTACAAAGAAGAAGATAAAGACAAACTTTATATAGGAAGATTGAATTACAAAGGGCTGCCCTATTACACCTCCACAACGCGCAACGGTGACAAACTAACTGGAAAAACCAGAACTTTTGGGAGCTACACGGTTGCTATAGACACTACTGAACCGGAAATAAAGCCCATTAATTTCGCAGAAGGGAAATGGATTAGCAACCAAAATTTTCTTAAAGTGAAAATAACGGATGATTTGAGCGGCATCAGCTCATACCGAGGAACCATCAACGGAAAATTCATTTTGATGGAATATGATTACAAAAAAGACGTTCTAACATATAATTTCAATGATAATGTTAATTTAGAAACTGAGAATAATTTCAAACTTATAGTAATAGATAATGTTGGAAATAGTGCTACATTTGAAGCAAAATTTTTCAGAAAACAACCCTAACCCTTGCTTTTGAAAACAATAAAACTCCCGCTTACATTCCTTTTCTTTTTCTTTGCAACCGTTGTGTTTGCTCAAAAAGCAGTTATTAAAGGAATTATTCTAGACGAAAACAACATACCCGTTTATGGGGCAAACGTAACTTATAATGACATTGGAACCATTTCAGATTTTAATGGGTTTTATATGTTGGAAATTCCTTCCAAAGAAAATGTAACCATTACGTTTTCACACCTTAGCCATAAAAAAGTTCAGATAACAGTAAATCTTTCGCCCAATGAAGATTATGAGCTGAATCCTGTAATGAATACAAGTATTGAGCAAATAAGCGAGGTTATTATTTCTGGACGTGAAAACAAACGTGTTGAGGGCGTTACAACTATTTCACCTGAAGTAATCCGGAAAATGGTGGGTGCCAACGCTGGTGTTGAAAACCTCCTAAAATCTCTTCCTGGAGTTAACGGAAACGATGAATTAAGTACACAATATGCAGTGCGAGGAGGAAACTATGACGAAAATTTGGTTTATGTAAACGAAATTGAAGTATATCGCCCTTTTCTTATTAGAAGTGGTCAACAGGAAGGTTTAAGTTTTGTAAATAGCGATCTTACAAGCAATGTTGATTTTTCCGCTGGAGGTTTTCAGGCCAAGTATGGCGACAAACTCTCCTCTGTTTTGGACATTACCTACCGCAGACCAGTAGATTTTGGCGCAACAATAGACGCAAGCCTTTTGGGAGTTAGCGGTTCTGTGGAAGGAATTTCTAAAAATGGCCGTCTTTCCGGAATTTTAGGAATCCGTTATCGCGATAATAGTCTTTTAGTAAAAGCCAAAGAAACCGAAACCAACTATCGGCCAAAGTTTGCAGATGCACAAACGTATTTAACATACAAATTCACCAATAAGTTTGAACTTAGCTTTTTGGGGAATGTTTCCATAAACGAATACAATTACAGGCCTTTAACCAGGCAAACAAACTTCGGAACCATTACAGACCCTATCGCCTTGCTTGTATTTTATGAAGGCCGTGAAGAGGACCGTTACAATACCTATTTTGGAGCCTTAAAATCTACCTGGGTAGTTTCTGATAATTATACAGCAAAATTTATAGCCTCTCTTTACCAAACAACAGAACAGGAATATTATGACATACTAGCAGAGTATCGCTTAGGTGAAGTAAACACTGAAATTGGAAGCCAAGACTTAGGCACAGTTGAATTTACTCGTGGCATTGGTGGGCAACTGACCCATGCGCGTAATGATTTAGACGCTTTGATCCTCAATGCAGAGCACAAAGGAAACTTAGCTATTGAAGAAAACAATATAGAATACGGAATCAAATATACGCGCGAGGACATTCGTGATCGTGTTCAAGAGTATGAAATTATTGATTCAGCAGGATTTTCTATCCGTCCACCAATATTACCTCCAAATAATCAACCTTACGAAGCGGACACTTCACCTATCGTGCCTTACACAAACGTTCGTGCACAAAACGACACTCAAATTGACCGGATATCAGGTTATGCACAATGGAGTAGAAAAACAAGTCTTGGGAGCGGTGACCTTTGGTTAAACGCTGGGATTAGGGCCCATAACTGGACCGTAAGCGGTAAAAATATAACTAGTACAACACAGACTGTTTTTAGCCCACGTGCTCAGGTTGCTTTAAAACCTGATTGGGAAATGGATATGCTTTTCCGTCTGTCTGGTGGAGTGTATCATCAGCCTCCCTTTTATAGAGAGTTACGTGATTCATCAGGAACAGTTCGTCCTGATGTGAAAGCCCAGAAATCCATTCACGTTGTTTTTGGAAACGATTATAGTTTCAAGATGTGGGATAGAGCCTTCAGATTAAATTCTGAATTGTACTATAAACATTTAACTGACGTAAACCCATATACTTTAGAAAACGTCCGAATCCGTTACCGCGCTAACAATAATGCTGTTGCTTACTCTTACGGAGTCGACCTACGTTTGGCCGGAGAGTTTGTTCCGGGTACTGAAAGTTGGTTAAGCTTTGGTTATATGAAGACTGAAGAAAACATTGACGATCGCGGTTATATCTTCCGCCCTACCGACCAACGCTTGAAATTTGGAATGTTGTTTCAGGATTACGTGAAGGTGATTCCTTCACTTAAAATGTACCTTAACTTAACTTATAACACAGGGCTTCCCGGTGGTTCTCCAAGTTATGCAGACCCATATAGATACCAAACTCGTTTACCTGATTACAAACGTGCCGATCTTGGTGTAAGCTACGTGATTGTGGACGATACTAAACTAAGGGATAGCGGATGGTTAAAACCTTTTAAAGAACTATCTATTGGTGCCGAAATTTTTAATATTTTTGATGTGCAGAACTCAATTACAAATACTTTTGTAAGAGACGTTTACACCAAAGTTCAATATGCAATTCCTAATTATTTGACTCCCCGTGTTTTTAATGTGAGGCTCACTGCAAAGTTTTAGGAATTAAAATAATTATTAACCTTTAAAATAAAAACCATGAAAACAATAAAATTTACTATCGCACTATTTGCAACCACTATGCTATTTACCTCTTGTAAAGATGAAAAAAGAGAACAAGCTGTAAAAAATGTAGAACAATTTACAACCTATGTTGATTCAATTTCAAAATTAGATATGGCGGAAGCCAAATCAAATTGGGTAGCTATTGAAAATGATTATACTACCTACAAAGCAACTGCAGATGAAAACTTAAACGAAGTTTCTGAAAATGAAACATTGAAAAATGACGTAAATGATGCAACTGTAAAATTTGATGAGTATAAAGCGAAATTAGCAGAAAAGGAAAAACAAGAATTAGATGCTAAAAATAATTTTATGATATCGCTTTTAGGAAAAGACTACATAAATGATGATATGAAGTTTGAATGGATAAACAAGGATAACATTTTAAGCGTTTATCAAAATTTTGTAGATACAGTTTCTGCTAATAGTGAAAGTTACTCAAGAGAAGATTGGGATAAAATTAAGTTAATATATGAAGCAATTGACACCAGAAAGAACACTGTTGAAAATGAAGGCCTTACCTCTAAGGACAATCTTGCAATCGCTGGCCTAAAATTAAAATTTGCGCCTATGTATGAACTAAATAGAATTGGATCAAAATCAGAAGAAAACGCTGAAGCAAAAACTGAGTAAGCTCTTTTTGCTTAAGCCTAAAGAAATCTTTAAGGTTTAAAATGAGGAATTAAAAGTGAATCAAAGGATAGGAATTAAAACCTATCCTTTTTTTTGCAATAAAGATTTCTATTGATTACACATTGCAACATAAAAAACACAAAGAGTAATAGTCGAAAATGGATAGCTGTGAGAACAATTTTTTGTTTAACACTTTCTTGTTTAAAAAAATCTCAGATTAAGACTTAACAAACTCCTTCAAAACATCCACCACATAGTCAATTTCTTCTTTTTTGTTGAAACTTGAAAAAGAAAAACGAATGGAAGGTTTACTTAAATCTTCATCCGAAAGAATTTCGTTCAAAACATGTGAACCACCTTCACTTCCACTCTGGCAGGCACTTCCTTTAGAGCAAGCTATCCCTTTTAGGTCTAATTGGAATAAAAGCAACATCGCTTTTTCTGAAGAAATTGGCAGGCAAACATTCAAAAGAGTATAAGTGCTTTGCTCGTTATCTAAACAACCGCCATTAAATTTCACATCTGGAAAATTTACAGAAAGCTGTTTCTTAAAATATTCTTTTAGCCCTGTAATGTATTGCCGTTCTTTTTCAAGATTTTGATAGGAAATCTTTAGCGCTTCCGCCATTCCCACTATCGCATAGACCGCTTCGGTTCCTGCGCGCATGCCACGCTCCTGCTCCCCACCGTGAATTAATGCCCGCAACCCTGAGTTTTTTCGAATAAATGCAAAGCCAGCACCTTTTGGCCCATGAAATTTATGGGCGGCCGCAGCTGCGAAATCTATAGGTGTTTCCTTAAAATCAAGTTCAAAATGACCAACGGATTGTACGGTATCACTGTGAAAAAGGGCGTTGTGCTTTTTACAGAGAAGTGCTACCTGCTTTAAATCCAGAAGATTTCCCACTTCATTATTAACATGCATCAAACTTACCAATGTTTTTTGCGAAGTATCCGTTAAAAGTTTTTCAAGATGTTCATAATCTACGTGTCCGCAATCCTTTAAATTGACAAAATCTATCTGAATTTTGTATTCTTTTTGAAGCCATTCCAAAGTATGCAACACAGCATGGTGTTCAATACGGCTAGAAATAATTCGCTTTATACCAAGGTCGCGTACAGCACTAGTTAGTATTAAATTATCGGCCTCCGTACCACCAGAAGTGAAGATTATTTCACTTGCAGAAACATTTAACAGCTTCGCTATTTCCTTTCGGGCATTTTCAAGTAATGATTTGGATGATCTTCCATAAGAATGTGTAGATGAAGGATTTCCATATTCGGTTTTCAAGACCTCGGTAATAGAGCTAATCACTTCATCTCTTAATTGTGTGGTTGCAGCACTATCAAAATATACTTTCTTCATTAAGCAAACATTTTTTGTAAAATTGGGGTTTGGCCAAATTCTATTTTAGAGCATAACCTACCCAATAATTTCAGTTTGCAAAAATACATATTAAAACAGTTTTGCTGGCGTTTCAGTTAAAAAGAAATGCGTTACTTTGTAGCTGTTGATGATTTTAATATATACATGAAAAAAATTCTTTACCTTTTTTTGACAACAATGCTTCTATTAAGCTGCGATGACGGCGATATTATTATAACCACTTTTAATTTTGACGATGCCGAACTGAAAACCTGTGGAACTACTGGCAATTATGTGTTTTACAAAGTGAACCCAGAAGCACTTGAAAGCCTTTCGCTAAAGCTGGCTGTTACGGACAGTCTTTATAAAACGGAAGGAACAAAGCCACATGAGTTAAATGGCACCAGCAATTTTGTGAATTACCGAACCTATGACGGGGTTTTGGGTACCGACTATTTTTGCAGTAGCATTCCGCCCACTTCACCAAGGGTTACTGTTGATTATTTTGCTTCATCTGGCACTGCTGAATTTACAACTATTTTTAGCTATGACGATAATGATGGTATCGCAGCAGATGATGAGTTTGAAGGAGACACTGATGGAGACGGCCTGCCAGATTTATATGACGTGGATGATGATGGCGACAACGTGCCTACTGCACTTGAGTTGGATCCTTTGGGAAATATCATTGACACAGATGGAGACGGAAAACCCAATTACCTAGACCCAGATGATGACGGTGACGGCGTTCTGACGCGAGACGAAGACAAAGATGGAAATTTAGATCCTAGAAATGATGTTACAGATTCAAACGTGGGTGCAGATTACCTAAACCCTGCTGTAGCCGATGATTATGATATTAACCAATACCGCCAACACACCTATAAAATCATTAAAAGCGTAAAAATTGTTTTGAAGAATTTGGTGCTAGTAAACGGTGATGAAGAAATAACTCAAGAAACACTGAATATGGGAACCCTCAATAATGTAGAAACAATCCCTAAAACAACTACTCCTGAATTTTAAATTTGTGAAACGTGTGAGATATAAAATGCTTATTATTCACTTCTTACATTCTGGAAAATATAAACTTCCGTAGCCCCGCGTCCGTATTTTTGGTAATCGGCATCATAGAATTTCACATTTTCATACCTGTTAAAAAGATATTCCAGTTCCGTGCGCAACACACCTTCGCCCACACCGTGAATAAAGACTACTTTTTGAATTCGTTTTGAAATAGCAAAATCCAACTGTCTTTTAGCGGTATCTAACTGCAGGGTAAGCATTTCATAATTGTCCATCCCGCGAGTTTTGGGCACCAGTTGATTTATATGTAAATCTACCTCCATAGGCGGCAAGCTGCGTTCTTTTGGTTTTATGCGCACTGTTTTTCCCGGCTTTTTGTGTTCCTTTTCTGAAATAATAGAAGAAACATCCATTTGGGACAGTTTCTTTCTGGAAAGTGAACCGTCCATAACAATAAGTTCTTTTTTTAAAAAATCCAGTTCAAAACCATCGGCTGTTACTATGGTGACTTCATCGCCATTCACGGCAGTAACCACGCCCGAAATAGCATCATCCAATACCGAAACCTTATCACCTTTTTCCATAAAAGTTTTTCTTAATTTTTATTAACTTTAATAGTCGCCTAAAATGCCATTTAACGCCGTTAATCGCCTAATAACGAAATTTTTATGTATTTTGCGGCAAACTATATAATATATTGAATTTTATTTTTAAATTTATTCCGTGAATAAAAAGGTTTTGATGCCCCAACACAAAGCTTTTAAAAACCGTAAAAATATGAAAAACCTACTACTCTTTTCCACTTTACTTATAACTTCTGTTGGTGCTTTTGCACAGTTAAGTGTAAAGCCTAATGGCGCCATTGACTCCTATGTTTATGTAAAAGACGAAGTACTGTTTGTAAAAGAAGAAATAAATCTTACCCGAAACACTACTGCTAATAATACTGAAGCAAGCATTTACTTACGGAATAATGGACAATTAATACAAGGTAACCCTTTAGCCAAAAATACTGGTTCTGGCCAACTTTCTGTGCAACAGAATACTCCCGAAACTAACGCTTGGGCCTATTACTATTGGTGCTCGCCAGTTGGCTATCCTGGAACTGCCGCCTTACCGCAGCCTGCTGGTAACCCATGGGCTGGAGTTATAAATATATATGAACCGCAACCAGGGTTAGGTTTAACCGCCGCGCGACCATCACTTACAACTACAAATCGGGAGGGAACATTAACTCCTCAAATGACAATTTCCACCCGCTGGCTATACACACATAAGCTTCCCGGAACTGAAGCAGAAGGAAACTATCAACGAATAAACGCTAACACTGCGGTCCCTGCTGGCTATGGCTTTACCATGAAAGGTGTTGGCACCACTAGCACCGACCAAACATACGAGTTTAGAGGTAGACCAAATAGTGGTGATTTCACTATTCCTGTTCAAGGACCAATAGTTATAGGCCCAAATCCAAATGTATATGCCAGAATGACCCTCTCTGGCAATCCATATCCTTCGGCACTTGATATGAATAAATTCTTTTATGATGGAGCTAATGCAGCTTTGGACGCTATTTATTATTATGACGAAGACAGAACTGTAATGTCACACAATTATGGTCAAAAGCCCTTTGGCTATGGAGTTTGGGTTCCCAATGGTATAGATCCTTATACTGGAGGGGTTCCTGATCCTGCTAACTACCCAGGCTTATATACACAAGCTCCCTTTTATATTTGGAATGCGAACGGAGGCAGCACAGGTCCGGGAGTTCCTGGAGGAACCCCTATAAATAATAAAAGATTTGCCCCTATTGGGCAAGGATTTATGTTAGTTGGAAATACTGCTTTAGCAACAAATGTATTTATTAGAAATTCTCATCGAATTTTTATTAAAGAAGGAGCTGCAAATTATTCAGTATTTCAAAGACCGGGTAACGATGCTAATACTGAAACCAGTTCAGAAGACGATTTAAACCCTTCTCTTTCTACATCATCAACATGGTCAAATTCAGATTATCGCACACCGCAAATGCGTTTATATGTTATTTTTGATGAGGCAATGACACGAGATTTGGTTTTAGCATTTTCGGATCAAGCAACTGATGGCTATGACCGTGGCATGGATGGTCTAAGCCCAGCTGGTTTAACAACTGATGCTTATTTTCCTGTGGGGAATGACAATGCACGCCTTCCTTATGTTATCAATTCTGTAAATTACGAAGGCAATAAACAAATACCAATTTCCTTTGTAGCAAACAGCGCAACTCAAATTCGTTTACAAGTTGCTGAAGAAGTTAAAAAACCATACGATCACGCTTATCTTTTTGATAGCCAAGAAAACACTTATAAAGAATTGACCAATTCAACTCTTGCAGGTGTTACCCTATCATTACCAGCGGGTACTTATGACAATAGATTTTTTATCGTTTTCCGTAACCCGAACTTAAAACGCGATATTCCAGAAAATGAGATCGAAGCCAAAGATGTTGTTTTGGCAAATGTAAATTTCTTCCAAAACAATCCTGTACAACAATTAGAAGTTAGCAACCCGGAAGGTTATACCATAAAATCTGCAATGGTTTACGACATGAACGGTAAATTGGTAATTCAAGAGAAAAACTTGGGAGCTAAAAACAAATATAGCTTTTACACTGGTAATTTAAGTGATGGGGTTTATTTGGTAAAGCTTACCACTACTGAAGATGTTTCAATAGACTCTAAAGTTATTGTTCATAATAAATAAGAAAAAGTCCCTCTCTGAGGATTCTTTGAATATTTCCCATAATTAAAAACGGCTCCGATAAAAAATCGGAGCCGTTTTGATTTAATAAATATTAAAATGCCTTTTTACTGTTCCTCCCCTTTTTTACAAAGAGTACACCAAAGGCGCGTATTGGTTATTCAAACTCCTTCAGGGTTTTAATTATAATAGATACACAATCCCTTAATTGTTCCTCGTTCATAACCAACGGTGGTGCAAAACGAATAATATTGCCGTGAGTAGGTTTTGCAAGCAAACCATTGTCACGTAACTTTAAGCAGATGTTCCAAGCCGTATCACTATCTTCGCTGTCATTGATTAATATAGCGTTCAGTAATCCTTTTCCCCTGACAAGTTTCGCAATCTTGCTGGTCTTTATATATTTATTCAGTTCACTTCGGAAAATTTCTCCAAGTATATTCGCATTTTCTGCAAGCTTTTCATCACGAACAACAGATAGCGCTGCAATTGCCACAGCAGCAGCCACAGGATTTCCCCCAAAAGTAGAACCATGGTTTCCAGGTTTTATAACACTCATAATAGCATCATTCGCCAAAACAGCAGAAACTGGATAAGCACCACCACTTAAAGCTTTCCCTAATATCAAAAGATCTGGTTTTACGTTTTCGTGGTCAACAGCAAGTAATTTTCCGGTACGGGCAATTCCTGTTTGTACTTCATCGGCTATAAAAAGAACGTTGTGTTTTTTACAAAGTGCTTTTGCCTTTTCTAAATATCCTTCCGAAGGAACATAAACTCCTGCTTCTCCTTGAATTGGCTCCACTAAGAAACCCGCAATGTTTTTATTGCTTTCCAAATGTTGTTGCAGCTGTTCAATATTGTCGTATTCTATTTTTATAAAACCTTTGGTGTAAGGTCCAAAATGCTTCCGAGCAACAGGATCGTTGCTGAAAGATATGATTGTAGTAGTTCTTCCGTGGAAATTGTTTTCACAAACCACAATCTCTGCTTCATTTTCATCAATACCTTTTTTTTCATAAGCCCACTTGCGGCAGATTTTCAAAGCAGTTTCCACAGCTTCGGCTCCCGTATTCATAGGTAACATTTTATCAAAATTGAAAAACTCACAAGCAAATTTCTCATACTTTCCTAGCATATCGTTATAGAAAGCACGTGAAGTAAGTGTAAGTGTTTTCGCTTGCTCAGTCATTGCATCCACAATCTTCGGATGACAATGTCCTTGGTTTACTGCAGAATAGGCCGAAAGAAAATCATAGTATTTCTTGCCTTCCACATCCCAAACATACACACCTTCCCCCCTGCTCAAAACTACAGGAAGCGGGTGATAGTTGTGGGCTCCGTATTTGTTTTCTAAATCGATAGCTTGCTGTGAAGCTGTTTGCTCTAAAACTGACATAAAATTGTAATAATTTGAAGTAAAATATAAATGATTCCTGAATTTAGGAGCGGAATCCTCCGTGGCTTGCAAATTACTAAATAAATCCCACATTTTTTGAAGCCATTACAGGATTTAAACCTAACAATTATGCTATTTTTGCGCCTATGGCAAGAAAAAATAATAGGCTGATTTTAGAAAACCTAGAAGTGATTGATGCTGGAGCAAAAGGCAAGGCCGTTGCCAAAGCTCCAGACGGACGAGTGGTTTTTATTGATAACGCCGTTCCTGGCGATATAGCTACTGTACAGACTTTCAAAAAGAAGAAAGCTTTTTATGAAGCTTCCGTACTTTCAATTTCAAAATATTCTGAAAAAAGGGTTGAACCGGTTTGCCCACATTTTGGGACTTGCGGTGGTTGCAAATGGCAGAATATGGGCTATGAGCACCAACTTTTTTTCAAACAAAAAGAAATTGAACAAAACCTGCAACGTATTGGGAAGATTGAATTGCCAGAATTCCAACCTATTTTGGGTTCTGAGAGGCAATATTTTTATCGCAACAAGATGGAGTTTTCTTTTAGCAACAATAAATGGTTGACGCTGGAACAGATTAAAAGCGATGAAGTAATAGATAACCGGAATGCTTTAGGTTTTCACATTCCTGGAATGTGGGACAAAATTTTGGATCTTGATATTTGCTATCTACAGGCTGACCCAAGCAACGCAATCCGGGATTTTATAAAAGCGAAAGCAGAAGAAATGAATCTTGCATTCTTCAATACAAGAAATCAAGAGGGTTTTTTAAGAACTCTGATGATTCGTACTTCTTCAACTGGCGAAATTATGGTTCTCGTTCAGTTTTTTCACGAAGACGAAGAAAACAGAAAATTATTATTGAACGCAGTTACTGAAGAATTTCCGCAAATCACTTCACTATTATATGTAATCAATTCAAAAGGAAACGATACGTTATATGATCAAGAAATTGAACTTTTCCACGGAAGAGACCATATTTTTGAGGAAATGGAAGGTTTGAAATTTAAGATTAATGCAAAATCATTTTACCAAACAAATAGTGAGCAAGCCTTTGAACTTTACAAAATAACCCGCGATTTTACAGGTTTAACAGGAAATGAAGTAGTTTACGATCTTTATACAGGAACGGGAACCATCGCACAGTTCGTTGCTAAAAAGGCAAAAAAGGTAATAGGCGTTGAGGCTGTTCCCGATGCAATTTCAGCGGCAAAGGAAAATGCGCAATTAAACAATATTGAAAACGTTGAATTCTACGTGGGCGATATGAAAAAGGTTTTCAATGAGGAATTTATCAATACCCACGGAAAACCGGATGTTGTTATCACGGATCCACCACGAGATGGTATGCATGGTGATGTTGTTGTACAATTGTTAAATTTGGGCGCTGAGAAAATTGTTTATGTAAGTTGTAACAGTGCAACCCAAGCTCGCGATTTGGCACTTTTAGATTCAAAATATAAAGTTATAAAAGTGCAACCCGTAGATATGTTTCCCCAGACGCATCACGTGGAAAATGTTGTACTTTTGGAAAAACGATAATCAAAAACATGATTAAACGAGGTATCTTATTCATCTTTATAATTTTCACCTTTAAAGGCTGTACAAAGGATGATATATGTCCGCCCGATACAGCAACCACAGCAAAAGTAGTCATTGCTTTTAGTGATTTTGCAAATCCGGCCAACGCAAAAAACGTAAATGTTTTAAGCGTGCAAACCGATTATGAAACATCTGTGGAGGTAATTTCCTTTGAAAACACAAAAGAAATAGCCATACCTCTTAGCACTACTTCAGATACCACAAAATATAAATTCATAAGAACAACCTACAGAACCAATGACACTTTGACCAATACGGATAAAGTAATGTTTATTTATCAAAGGCAAGATGGTTATGTGAACCGCGCTTGTGGTTTTAAGACTGAATATTATAATCTTGATTCAAAATTAGAGCCAGAAGGAAACGAAAATTGGATAAAATTGGTTACTGTAATAAGAGAAACTGTAAATGATGAAAATAGCCCCCACGTTACTATGCTGCATTAGTCTTTTTTGCGGCACACAAGTAATGGTGGCGCAAAAAAATAATGAAACTGCCAACGATACAATTCCAAAAGTTGAAAAGTTTGGGTTGCGGGTTGGTGTAGATTTGGCCAAACCATTACGAACCTTAATTGAAGATGGTTATTCAGGTTTTGAGGTGATGGGTGATTTCAGAGTTACCAAAAAGTTTTACGCCGCATTGGAGTTGGGCAACGAGAAGAAAGATTGGAATGAGCCTTATGTTTCCTCCAAAACCAGTGGTAGCTACGCCAAAATAGGTTTTGATTATAACGCTTATGAAAACTGGCTGGGAATGGAAAACGCTATTACACTAGGTTTACGCTATGGGTTTTCAACATTCAAACAGGAACTTTCAAGTTACAGAATTTATACCGACAATCCTGCCTTTCCAACTCAAACAATTTATGAATCCCAAGAATTCAGTGGCTTAACAGCACATTGGGCAGAATTGATTATAGGCATAAAAACCGAAATACTTAACAACCTCTATCTTTCTATAAACGTTCAACTAAAAAGAAAAATTACAGAAGACGAACCCGAGAATTTTGCAAACCTATACATCCCTGGCTTCAACAGAACATATGATTACAGTAAGTTTGGCGTGGGTTACGGTTATTCAATTTCGTATTTGGTTCCAATTTTTAAGAAGACTGACGCTCCAAAAGCAGAGAACTGATTACTGCTTACTGGCTTTCCTACTACCCTCATACATTTCATAACGAACAAGTTTAGCCTCCAACTTTCCATTAAAAAGCTTAATCTTCCTTGAAGGACGAAGACCAACAAATTTAAGAGCTTCCATGTTTGAAGTAATCATCCAGGCCTGTGTCCCTGGGTAGCCGCGTTTCAAAGTATTTCCGATGGAACCGTAAAATTGCTCGATATCGTTTACTGATATACGTTCATCATAAGGCGGATTGAAAACAATGTATAACGATTTATCGCCTTCTTTTTCACTTTGAAAGAAATCCTGTTGTTTCACTTCAATAAATTCATTTAGATTGGCGCTTTTAATATTTTCTTTTGCCTTTTTTACAGCTATTGGATCTGTATCGAAACCATAAATTTTATGGGGGAAATCGCGAACTTTTGAAAGCGCAGCTTCTTCAATCTTTTCATAAAGATCAACATCAAAATCAGGCCAAGTTTCAAAACCAAATTCCTCACGGTTCAGGTTTGGTGGAATATTACAGGCTATCATTGCTGCTTCAGTTAAAATGGTTCCTCCGCCACACATTGGGTCCAGAAAATCACATTGTCCTTGCCAACCAGAAAGCATAAGTATTCCTGCCGCTAGCACTTCATTTATAGGTGCAAGTGTGCTTTCAACCTTATAACCGCGTTTATGCAAAGATTCACCAGAACTATCCAATGAAACGGTGCAAATATTTCTATCAATATGTATGTTTATGCGAAGCGAAGGATGATCCAAATCTACATCTGGACGAACCCCTTCCCTATCTCGGAAACGATCCACGATGGCATCTTTAGTTTTCAAAGAGATATATTGTGAATGTGTGAAAACTTCGGAAAAAACGGTAGCATTTACGGCCAAGGTGCCTTTCACATCCATATAATTTTCCCATGGCATTTCATATATCTTTTTATAAAGATCTTCTTCCGTGAAAATATTAAAAGCGGTAATAGGTTTCAAGATTTTAATGGCTGTACGACAGCATAGATTGGCTTTATACATAAACCCTGTATCGCCTTCAAAAGAAACATTTCGTGTGCCAATTTCAATTGAAGAAGCTCCTAATTGACGAAGCTCCTGCGCCAGAAGTTCTTCCATCCCAAAAAGGGTTTTTGCAACCATTTTAAAATTCTTTGTCATAGTATTTAAACAGATTTCCTGCAAAAATACAGTATTTTAGCAGGGCGAAACGATAACTATGCAAAAAGAAAAAGACAATTGGTACGCTTCGTGGTTCAACACGCCATATTACCACATACTTTACAAAGACAGAAACCATCGAGAAGCGGCGTTGTTTATGAATGCGCTTACCAACTATTTGAATCTTAAAAAAGGGGATACTATTCTCGACCTTGCCTGTGGAAGAGGAAGACATGCAAAATATCTATACAAACAAGGATTTAATGTTACAGGTATTGATCTTTCCGAAGAAAGTATTGAATATGCCAAACAATACGAAAAGCCCGGTCTTCATTTTGAAGTACACGATATGTGCTTGCCCTATCCACAGAGGTTTGATGCCGTGTTTAATCTTTTTACAAGTTTTGGATATTTTGAAAACGAAATTGATAATTTAAGGACTGTAAAAGCAATAAAAGCTGAATTAAAATCTGGAGCATATGGTGTAATTGATTTTTTAAATTCTGAATTGGCTGTTAAAAATTTGATCCCTTCTGAAAAAAAGAAAATTGGCGATATTGTTTTCTATATTGAAAAATATGTGGAAGATGGTTATATCATAAAAAACATACGTTTTACTGACGATGAAACTGATTATCATTATGTTGAAAAAGTTAGAGCCCTTACTTTACAAGATTTTGAATTTTATTTTAAAGAAGCCGGAATAACACTAAAAAATGTTTTCGGAAATTACAGACTAAACAGTTTTAATCAAAATACTTCCGAAAGATTAATCTTAATTTTTAATTGATGAACTATTTATTGCTTTTTTTGGCAGTAGCCATCGGCTATTTCGTTGCACTATTTTTGAAGAAAAAGGAAATGCGCAATATGGAAGTTTTTCTTGCTTTCAGTGGTTCTTTTCTATTGTCTATAACTGTTTTTGAACTGTTGCCTGAAGTTTTTGAAACGCCTTCAAAAAATATTGGGGTTTATATAATGTTAGGTATTTTGCTGCAAATATTCCTTGAGTTTTTCTCCAAAGGCGCAGAACATGGACATGTACATCTACATTCTGAAAACAAACATTTTCCTTGGATATTATTTATAAGTCTTAGCATTCATGCCTTTATGGAAGGTTTCCCTATTTCTGAAGAAAACAATCTGTTGGTTGCGATTATTATACACAAAATTCCGGTGTCTATAATTCTTTCTTTCTTTTTTATAACAGCTGGTTATCAAAAAAGCACAACTTTGCTTTTCCTATTCTTTTTTGCTATAATGACGCCACTGGGCAGTTTTATTTCAACACATTACAACATTGTTCATCAATTCGAAACACAGATAACTGCAATGGTCATTGGAATTTTTCTTCACGTTTCGACCACAATTCTTTTTGAGAGTTCAAAAAATCACAAGTTCAATCTTTCTAAAATGACTGCTGTTATTGCTGCTGTAATTATAGCATATCTTATTTAAACGTAAAATAGCTCAAGATTTAGAATCATTCTGTTAGCTTCCTTTTTCATAATTAATTCTTTTATTAATTTGATTAAGGGTTCGAGGTTAAAACGGAAAGATATAGCACTTGTACTACCTAATCTTTAAACTATATAAAGCAATCAAACAATATTTGGCTTTATCCCATAAAAAAAAGCCTTCACCAAATAAATGGTGAAGGCTTTAAAGGAAGGCGGCGACCTACTCTCCCACGAGATGCAGTACCATCGGCGCAAACGGGCTTAACTTCTCTGTTCGGAAAGGTAAGAGGTGAGCCCCGTCGCTATAACCACCTTAGTTATTGGTATTAGGGATTAGGTGGCGGGATTAGTTTGTCACTAATTCCAGATTCCTAATCTACTAATGCCTCCCAGCATCCGCCGGGAAAATATCTTGACATAGGGAAACAAACAATAGGGGAAAAGCTGAACCTTGCTTAAAAAAAGAGTTGCGCTCCCGCCCTTGCGGGCGGGAAGGCGTCGTACATAAGCTTACGGGCTATTAGTACCGCTCGGCTGGGACATTACTGCCCTTACACCTGCGGCCTATCAACGTGGTAGTCTCCCACGGCCCTTTAAAGAAATCTCATCTTGTGGTGGGTTTCGCGCTTATATGCTTTCAGCGCTTATCCCTTCCCGACGTAGCTACCCAGCGGTGCCCCTGGCGGGACAACTGGTGCACCAGCGGTCGGTCCAATCCGGTCCTCTCGTACTAGGATCAGATCCACTCAAATTTCTTGCGCCCACTGTAGATAGAGACCGAACTGTCTCACGACGTTCTGAACCCAGCTCGCGTGCCACTTTAATGGGCGAACAGCCCAACCCTTGGGACCTTCTCCAGCCCCAGGATGTGACGAGCCGACATCGAGGTGCCAAACCCCCCCGTCGATGTGAGCTCTTGGGGGAGATCAGCCTGTTATCCCCGGCGTACCTTTTATCCTTTGAGCGATGGCCCTTCCATGCGGAACCACCGGATCACTATGCTCTACTTTCGTACCTGATCGACTTGTAGGTCTCTCAGTCAAGCTCCCTTATGCCATTGCACTCTACACACGATTGCCAACCGTATTGAGGGAACCTTTAGAAGCCTCCGTTACTCTTTTGGAGGCGACCACCCCAGTCAAACTACCCACCAAGCACTGTCCCCTTTTGTGAAGGGTTAGACTCTAGACAAGCAAAGGGTGGTATTTCAACAATGACTCCACGACGCCTGGCGACGCCGCTTCAAAGTCTCCCACCTATCCTACACATTACTTGTCCAAAACCAATACTAAGCTATAGTAAAGGTGCACGGGGTCTTTTCGTCCCACAGCGGGTAATCGGCATCTTCACCGATACTACAATTTCACCGAGCTCATGGCTGAGACAGTGTCCAGATCGTTACACCATTCGTGCAGGTCGGAACTTACCCGACAAGGAATTTCGCTACCTTAGGACCGTTATAGTTACGGCCGCCGTTTACTGGGGCTTCAATTCAATGCTTCTCCCGAAGGATGACATCTCCTCTTAACCTTCCAGCACCGGGCAGGTGTCAGGCCCTATACTTCATCTTTCGATTTTGCAGAGCCCTGTGTTTTTGATAAACAGTCGCCTGGACCTCTTCACTGCGGCCCCCATTGCTGGGGGCGACCCTTCTCCCGAAGTTACGGGTCGATTTTGCCTAGTTCCTTAGCCATGAATCTCTCGAGCTCCTTAGAATTCTCATCCCAACCACCTGTGTCGGTTTAGGGTACGGGCTGCTTCACTCGCTTTTCTTGGAAGTCGCTACTCTGGATTATCACCTTGGCCGAGGCCTCAGTGTACTATCGCCGTGTTGCCACTGGCTTCAACGAACTATTCCGTCAGTTCGCACCAAATTTACGCCTCCGTCACTTTTAGCGTGAGCAGGTACAGGAATATTAACCTGTTGTCCATCCACTACCCCTTTCGGGTTCGCGTTAGGCCCCGACTAACCCTCAGCTGATTAGCATAGCTGAGGAAACCTTAGTCTTTCGGAGTGCGGGTTTCTCGCCCGCATTATCGTTACTTATGCCTACATTTTCTTTTCTGTCCGCTCCAGCACGCCTCGCGACGCACCTTCGGCGCAAACAGAATGCTCCCCTACCACCTATATAAATATAGGTCCATAGCTTCGGTAGTATGTTTATGCCCGATTATTATCCATGCCGGACCGCTCGACTAGTGAGCTGTTACGCACTCTTTAAATGAATGGCTGCTTCCAAGCCAACATCCTAGCTGTCTGTGCAGTCCAACCTCGTTTTTTCAACTTAACATACATTTGGGGACCTTAGCTGATGGTCTGGGTTCTTTCCCTCTCGGACATGGACCTTAGCACCCATGCCCTCACTGCTGATCATCATTTTATAGCATTCGGAGTTTGTCAGGAATTGGTAGGCGGTGAAGCCCCCGCATCCAATCAGTAGCTCTACCTCTATAAAACTATATATCAACGCTGCACCTAAATGCATTTCGGGGAGTACGAGCTATTTCCGAGTTTGATTGGCCTTTCACCCCTACCCTCAGGTCATCCCAAGACTTTTCAACGTCAACGGGTTCGGTCCTCCATTTAGTGTTACCCAAACTTCAACCTGCCCAAGGGTAGATCACACGGTTTCGCGTCTACTACTACCAACTAAAGCGCCCTATTCAGACTCGCTTTCGCTGCGGCTCCGGTACTCAATACCTTAACCTTGCTGGCAACAGTAACTCGTAGGCTCATTATGCAAAAGGCACGCCGTCACCAGTAAACTGGCTCCGACCGCTTGTAGGCGTATGGTTTCAGGTTCTATTTCACTCCGTTGTTCACGGTTCTTTTCACCTTTCCCTCACGGTACTGGTTCACTATCGGTCTCTCAGGAGTATTTAGCCTTGGCGGATGGTCCCGCCGGATTCATACAGGGTTTCACGTGCCCCGCACTACTCAGGATACCACTATCGGTAACTGTCCTTACTAATACCGGGCTATCACCGTCTATGGCCACGCTTTCCAACGTGTTCTTATTCGTAAAGCACCAAATGTCGTGGTCCTACAACCCCGGCACCGCCGTAACGGTACCGGTTTGGGCTAATCCGATTTCGCTCGCCGCTACTATCGGAATCACTATTGTTTTCTCTTCCTCCGGGTACTTAGATGTTTCAGTTCCCCGGGTTTGCCCCCTTTCGGGTACCATATCTTCAATATGGTGGGTTGCCCCATTCGGATACCTGCGGATCAACTTGTATGTGCCAATCCCCGCAGCTTTTCGCAGCTTATCACGTCCTTCTTCGCCTCTGAGAGCCTAGGCATTCCCCATACGCCCTTATTTTGCTTATTGTACTTTTTGCTCTTTTAATGAGTTATTCAAATTTCGCACACTATATAATAGTGTGCACTTTATTACTTTTCTCGTATTCTTTGTTTCCAATATGTCAATGAACTGTCTGGATCCCCGCGTTCCCAGGCCCGGATAACGGGCAGCTAATGGAAGACGACGGTTGTTGTCCGTGGTGGAGAATATCGGAGTCGAACCGATGACCTCCTGCGTGCAAGGCAGGCGCTCTAGCCAGCTGAGCTAATCCCCCATTTCTGAATGAAATTCCAAAATTCTAAATTCCAAATTCCAAAAAGGATAGGTATCCCAACTTCTAAAATTTCCTTCAATATGTGTTTGATGAACGTTTGAACATTCAATTTTCAATATACAATGCCCAATATTCAATTGAAAATTGCAGATTGTTCGCTGAACATTCTTTTGTAGTCCCAGGCAGACTCGAACTGCCGACCTCTACATTATCAGTGTAGCGCTCTAACCAGCTGAGCTATGGGACTCTGTAAGCGGCCCCAATGTTCAGTGTTCAGCATCCAGTTTTGATATACTGAGACTTGACCTGTTGACCATAATATTTTAAAATTGACAGCTAAACCAAGCAAGACCCCTCGTTTTTCAATATAAGAGCCTTCTCTTGTTGAATTTCGGTCGTCTTTCTCTAGAAAGGAGGTGTTCCAGCCGCACCTTCCGGTACGGCTACCTTGTTACGACTTAGCCCCAGTTACCAGCTTCACCCTAGGCCGCTCCTTGCGGTGACGGACTTCAGGTGCTTCCAGCTTCCATGGCTTGACGGGCGGTGTGTACAAGGCCCGGGAACGTATTCACCGGATCATGGCTGATATCCGATTACTAGCGATTCCAGCTTCACGGGGTCGAGTTGCAGACCCCGATCCGAACTGAGACAGGTTTTGTGGATTCGCTCCTGCTTGCGCAGTGGCTGCCCATTGTACCTGCCATTGTAGCACGTGTGTGGCCCAGGACGTAAGGGCCGTGATGATTTGACGTCATCCCCACCTTCCTCACGGTTTGCACCGGCAGTCTCGTTAGAGTTCCCATCTTTACATGCTGGCAACTAACGACAGGGGTTGCGCTCGTTATAGGACTTAACCTGACACCTCACGGCACGAGCTGACGACAACCATGCAGCACCTTGTAATCTGTCCGAAGAAAAGACTGTTTCCAATCCTGTCAGACTACATTTAAGCCCTGGTAAGGTTCCTCGCGTATCATCGAATTAAACCACATGCTCCACCGCTTGTGCGGGCCCCCGTCAATTCCTTTGAGTTTCATTCTTGCGAACGTACTCCCCAGGTGGGATACTTATCACTTTCGCTTGGCCACCCAGCCTACCAATGCAGGCCGGACAGCTAGTATCCATCGTTTACGGCGTGGACTACCAGGGTATCTAATCCTGTTCGCTCCCCACGCTTTCGTCCATCAGCGTCAATGCGTTGTTAGTGACCTGCCTTCGCAATCGGTATTCTATGTAATATCTAAGCATTTCACCGCTACACTACATATTCTAGCCACTTCACAACGATTCAAGACGACCAGTATCAATGGCAGTTCTACAGTTGAGCTGCAGAATTTCACCACTGACTTAGACGCCCGCCTACGGACCCTTTAAACCCAATGATTCCGGATAACGCTTGGATCCTCCGTATTACCGCGGCTGCTGGCACGGAGTTAGCCGATCCTTATTCGTACGGTACCGTCAAGCCCCCACACGTGGGGGTGTTTCTTCCCGTAAAAAAGCAGTTTACAACCCATAGGGCAGTCTTCCTGCACGCGGCATGGCTGGATCAGGCTCCCGCCCATTGTCCAATATTCCTCACTGCTGCCTCCCGTAGGAGTCTGGTCCGTGTCTCAGTACCAGTGTGGGGGATCCCCCTCTCAGGGCCCCTAACCATCGTTGCCTTGGTGTGCCGTTACCACACCAACTAGCTAATGGTACGCATGCTCATCCCCTACCGATAAATCTTTACCATATATCGAATGCTCTCAATATGGGCTATGGGGCATTAATCCAAGTTTCCCTGGGCTATTCCCCTGTAGGGGGCAGATTGCATACGCGTTACGCACCCGTGCGCCGGTCTCAAGGAAGCAAGCTCCCTCTACCCCTCGACTTGCATGTGTTAGGCCTGCCGCTAGCGTTCATCCTGAGCCAGGATCAAACTCTTCATCGTATAATCTTCAATAATATTGCGACCATACACCAAAAGAGCCCGACTCTCAAAAAAATTCAGGAATTCTCACTTAGTTTAGTTTTCTTTGTTGATCAACTACCTTTCGATAGCCAATCTACGCTGTCAATTTCAATATCTCAATGAACTTTTCTTTATTAAAAATAAAGATTCAATTGTTGGTGGAACGGAGTTGAACCGTTGCTATTATTTCCTTTTCACCATTTTTAAGACCGTGCCTGTTTCTCTAAGCGGGTGCAAATATACAACCCCTTTTTTTAAACTACCAAACTTAATTTGACTTTTTTTGAATGTTTTTTATTAACAAGTTTCAAGACGCTGAAAGCTATAGAATTAAAGACTAAAAAAAAATTCAGGTGAATTGGTACTCTACAAATAAATTGCAAAAGATCTAAAAAAAACCTAGCGATAAGGACTATTCAACAAATTATAAAACAATCAAAAAATAAAAGAGCGAAATGCAAAAATACTACCTTTAAAACTTCTGTGCAAACGATCTCTCCTATTAGTTATTAACAGTTTTTTTGTTCCAATGAGCAGTCAGATCAAGATAATCAATTGGAAATGCGGGAGCTTGACGCTCAAGTATATTATCCCGAAAGGATCTTTCAAGAATGTCCTCAATTAAGTAGTCTTCTTTTACTTCAAAAGGTCTATATTCTTCTTTTAGGGAAATTTCAAAAAGACTGGCGGTAGTATTATACCAGAAGGCACGCCAGCCCGTTCGCAATTCTTTTACAAGATCATAAGCAGTCCTGCCTGTTTGCCTATGAATAAGCTTTACTAATATCTGACCTTCGGTGTGGGTCAATTTCTTTAATTTTTCAGAAAACTCTCCCTCTATGTAATTTTGCACACGCTTGGTATATTTTTTTTTATCCCTTTTATTATCAATAGTTTTTAATCTTTCAGTCATGGTGGTCAATCTTTCGGCCGCAAGTTTAGCATAGGGATAAACTTTTCTAGTTTTTCTGCGAAGTATTAAATAACGACGCCTGTCATTTTCTGACATAAACTTTACCTTTTTCAACAAATAC
Source organism: Aequorivita nionensis (assembly GCF_046352995.1). Lineage (GTDB taxonomy): Bacteria > Bacteroidota > Bacteroidia > Flavobacteriales > Flavobacteriaceae > Aequorivita > Aequorivita nionensis. The sequence goes on from NZ_CP130281.1 coordinate 2,926,698, forward strand.
ACTTCATCAAGATTAATCATTTCTCGTGCGATGGTGTCTCCCTCTACTATATAGTACATAATTTCGGTTGAATCTTTTTGCTTTTCAAGAGACCCTGTATCTACTTGACAATACATCATGGTCATGTTGAATAGTAAAAAACATATATATATAGGTGTGCTAATTTTCATTTAAATAGTTTTTAATCAAAAAAGCTTTAAGTTATCCAAAAACGTTCCAAAAATAAGCAAATTGCATTGTTGGGCTTAATAAGAAATTGCTAATTTTACCGAACATACATCTTTTCAGAAAAAATAATTTATGACTACTTCAATATTAAACGACAAATCATTAAAATTTTTAGAGGAATATTTAAACAACGCAGCACCCACTGGCTATGAGTGGGACGGGCAAAAAATTTGGATGAATTATCTGAAGCCTTATGTTGATGAGTTTTTCACGGACACTTACGGAACGGCAGTGGGCGTTATAAACCCAAAAGCTAAATTTAAGGTAGTTATTGAAGGACACGCAGATGAAATTTCGTGGTACGTAAATTATATCTGTGACAGTGGTTTGCTTTATGTAATAAGAAATGGCGGCAGTGACCACCAGATTGCGCCTTCAAAAATTGTGAATATCCACACTAAGAATGGCATTAAAAAAGGTGTTTTCGGTTGGCCGGCAATCCATACACGCGATAAAGCAAAAGAAGAAACCCCAAAGCCCGAAAACATTTTTATAGATGTGGGCGCAAAGGATAAAGAAGAAGTTGAAAAAATGGGCATCCACGTGGGCTGCGTAATAACCTATCCCGATCAATTCCATATTTTGAACGAAGATAAATTTGTGTGCCGTGCTTTAGACAACAGAATGGGCGGGTTTATGATTGCAGAAGTTGCGCGATTGCTTCACGAAAACAAAAACAAACTTCCTTTCGGACTTTATATAACAAATTCCGTTCAGGAAGAAATTGGCCTTCGAGGTGCCGAAATGATTGCCGAACGCATTAAACCAAATGTTGCAATTGTTACCGATGTAACCCACGACACCACTACCCCTATGATTGACAAAAAGAAACAGGGATTGGCGGAAATTGGCTGTGGGCCTGTAATTGCTTACGCTCCTGCAGTTCAACAAAAATTACGTGATTTAATAGTTGAAACCGCAGAAAAGAAAATGATTCCATTTCAACGTGCAGCATTATCGCGAGCAACCGGCACAGATACCGATGCCTTTGCATACAGTAACGGCGGCGTGGCAAGTGCTTTAATTTCATTGCCTTTGCGCTATATGCACACAACGGTGGAAATGGTCCATCGCGATGATGTGGAGAATGTAATAAAACTTATTTACGAAACACTTTTGACCATAAAAGATGGGGAAACCTTTAGTTATTTTGATTAAGTCTTTTAAAATAAAATCTGAATTTTAAATATAAGAACTACAAACAAAACAGATCGTTGCAATTGAAAATTTGCAGCGGTCTGTTTTTTATTATATTTACCGCAAAATCCCACACTTTTGTTATTCAACTCCTTTTCATTTGGATTGTTTCTTCCCATTACTCTGCTTCTTTATTGGGCGGTTGGTTTTAAAAGAATAAAAGCACAAAATGCGATTCTGCTTCTTGCAAGCTATTTTTTTTATGGGCTTTGGGATTGGCGTTTTTTATTGCTAATTGTTGCAAGCTCCTTGGTAGATTATTTTGCTGCACTTGCTATTAAAAGCACTGAAAGTAACGGCAAGCAAAAACTTTTTCTTTACAGTAGTGTTCTTTGGAATTTAGGTGTACTTTTTCTTTTTAAATATTACAACTTTTTTATAGATGAGTTTGCAGTTCTCTTCAATATGCAACAAGGAGAATATGCCTTCAGTACCTTAAATCTTATTCTTCCAGTTGGTTTAAGTTTTTATACTTTCCAAACGATGAGTTACAGTATTGATGTTTATAAAAAACGAATTGAACCCACGCGAAACTTACTAAACTTTCTTTGCTTCGTAAGTTTCTTTCCACAATTAGTTGCTGGCCCAATTGAAAAAGCTTCCGATTTATTGCCACAATTCAGTAAAAAACGCTCTTTTAAAACAGAAGAAGTAAAAGAAGGTCTGCGCCAGATTTTATGGGGGCTTTTCAAAAAAGTGGTGATTGCAGATAATGCCGCTTATATTGTGAATATGGTATATGCCAGTCCCGAAGATTATGGAAGTCTTTCGTTGCTTTATGCATCCATACTTTTCTTTATTCAGATTTACGGTGATTTTTCAGGCTATTCCGATATTGCGATAGGATCTGCAAAACTTTTCGGCTTCAAGCTCAGCAAAAATTTCAACATTCCTTATTTGGCAAAAAGTGTTACGGAGTTTTGGCAACGCTGGCACATTACGCTAACAAGATGGTTTACAGACTATGTTTATTTCCCGATAATTCAAAAAAACCTGCGTAGCAACATTCGCCGAAATATTGCAATATTTTTAACGATGGCATTAATAGGCCTTTGGCATGGAGCAGATTGGACCTTTATAATTTTCGGGGGCTTTCAAGGGTTTTTGATAATTTTGGAACGAACACCATTATCAAAGGAAAGAAAATCCAGCCTTTACCATAAATCAGCAATTCCAAAAATATTGCTTCCCTTTTTTAGTTTTTTGTTCATCACTATCTCTAGTATTTTATTCAGAAGTCAAAACATTGAAGAAGTAGGTATTATTCTGAAAGGAATTTTTTCCTTTATACCCAGTGAACATTTAGCTTCCATTATAAATAAGCGTTTTATATTGTTTCTCTTTATAATGATTGCTTTGGAGGTAATCACACGAATTAAAGATTTCCCGTTGACCCAAATCGACAAATATGTTAATAGACCTACGCGCTGGATTATTTATTACATTTTAATATTTTTAATTTTCCGATATGCCGGGCCCAAAGAGGACTTTATCTATTTTCAGTTTTAGCAAGACACAAAAACGTTTTCTAAAATATTGCTTGGGGTTTTTCATTCCAGTGGCTATCGCCTATTGTATTTTGGAGCTATTAGTTTTGAATATTCCTATCAATTATAAAATATTCGGTAATTATTTGAATGCACATTCCCAAGAAATTGAAGTTATGGCTTTCGGTTCTTCACAAATGAAGTGTGGCTTCAATCCTGCCCTTTCAGATGAAAGCGCCATAAATTTTGCCTCTACTTCACAACACCATAATGAGGATTTCCACATTTTAAAAGGAACAATAGATAGGTTGCCAAAGCTGAAACATGTATTGCTGGAAGTGTCATACAATCATTTGGAATTGCCCTATCATCCGAATGATTATTGGAAAAACACGATTTACCTAAAGTATTATAATGTCAATGCTTTTGAAAGGCCAACTTGGTTTAAGGATCGATTGGTGTATCTTTCAAATCCACGTTTTTATTCGCATAAATTGATGGATTATTATTTTTATAAAATTGATGATTCCCAACTCAACGAATATGGTTTTGACACTAATAATTATGAGGGAGCTTTCAAAAAATTAAATTATGATGAAACGAAATTAGCAGCGCATAAATTCAAAATTATAACTCGGGAAGACACGTCTATTTTCAAAAAGAATACAATTTATTTATTTGAAATGTTGGATTATGCAAAAGCTGAAAATTTAAAAGTAATTGTCTGCACACTTCCACTTTATAAAACTTATTTAAAGGAAAGAAATCCGAATGTTGTTCGGCGACGGGACAGCGTTCTTTCGGTAATTAAGAAAAAATACAGCAACGTGATTTTATTAAATGTGGAAACCGATACACTACAATTCACGGTGAAGGATTTTCTGAATGAAAACCATTTAAACCCAGACGGTGCAAAGAAATTTACAGCTTTGGTAAACCAAAAACTTGACAGTTTGAATTAACTGCTTTTTATTCTTTCAAAATAACCTTTAGCCTCTTTTATAACTTTTGGAGCAAGAAGCACCGTCGCGGTCATTGTGGGAATTGCCATCATCGCAAAAAATGTGTCAATCAAATTAATCATCATACTCAATGATGTTGTGGCTCCTACTAGAATACTTATAATGTAGAAATAATTATAAATTCCTTTGTTTTTAGCTCCAAAAAGAAAGGACATACACTTACTTCCGTAATAAGAATATGAAAAAAGTGAGGAAATACTGAACGTAATAATACAAGCCAATAAACCGTATTTTCCATAAAAAGGAATACTTTCCTCAAAAGCAGATGCCGTTAAACTCACTCCGTTTGCATCGCTGCTCTGCCAAACGCCCGTAACCAAAATTGCCAAAGCTGTGAGCGTGCAAATTATTAAAGTGTCTATTGCCGGACCCAACATCGCAACCAAACCTTCACGAATGGGCTCATTTGTTTTTGCTGCGCCGTGTGCCATGGGAGCCGTTCCAATTCCTGCTTCGTTTGAAAATGCTCCGCGCCGAATTCCCAAAAGAATAATGCCTCCAATAACACCGCCCAAGAAAGTATCTCCTTTGTAAAAATTTGCTGAAAACGCATCAGTGAAAATCATTCCCATATACTTTGGAAGTACATCAATATGAGTAATCAGAATTATCAAAACCAAAAGAAAATAAAGAATCACCATTCCAGGAACCATTTTGGAAGCAGTTTTACTAATGCGCGAGAGGCCTCCCAAGATTACAATTGCTGTGATAGCGGCCAAAACCAACCCAATGATTAAATCGGTTTGGAAACCGTTATATAGCCCGGCTGGTTTTAAAAGAATATCGTTAATTGCCTGTGTCAATTGATTTACATTAAAAACGGGTAAAGCTCCAACCAATCCCGCAACACTGAAAAAAACTGCAAGCGGCATCCATTTTTTTCCCAAACCTTCAATAATAAAATACATAGGCCCGCCCTGTATTTTTCCTTCGCTATCTTTTCCGCGATAAAGAATTGCAAGCGTTGCCGTGAAAAACTTGGTGGACATCCCGATTACGGCACTCACCCACATCCAAAAAACGGCTCCGGGACCGCCAATGGCAATAGCGACGGCCACTCCTGCAATATTGCCCATCCCTACTGTTGAGGACAGTGCAGTCATTAAAGCTTGAAAATGTGTTATTTCGCCAGCATCTCTTTCATTGTCATATTTTCCGCGAAGAACTGCAATGGCATGTCCTAAATAACGAAAAGGAAGGAGTTTAATTCGTATTAAAAGATACAAGCCGCCGCCAATTAAAATAATCAACAACGGCAAACCCCAGGCTGCGGAAGCCATTTCAGAAATAATATTGTCTAGTTCTTTCAAAAGGAACAATTAAAATTTACAACGAATGTAGGATTAAAATTTTTAAAATTAACTGGGAAATTGTTACTTGCAGCGCCAAATGAAACAACAACTAACCATTTTCTTTCTTTTTGTCACTTTTTTCAGTTTCGCCCAAAAGGAGGCAGATTGGAAAAAAAGTGCTTTTACAATTACTCCAGAATTGCTTTTGGGGTTAACAATGGAATCTAATGATGGCTTTCCGGACACAAAGTTACAGAAGCAAGCAATTTTAAATTTTGGGAATTATCAAAACAATAATCCTCAGGAATGGGCACAAAGACTGAAGGCTCCAAAAACGGGCTTATCCATAGGAATTACTGATTTTGGAAATTTAGATAGTTTGGGAATCGCCATAACAGCAATGCCTTTTATAGAATTCAAAGCTTTTGAAAGTGATCGTTGGAAAGTTCATACGGGAATGGGAGCTTCCTATTTCACAAAAAAATTCGATTCGGAAACAAATCCACAAAATCAAGCCGTAACTACCGATATAACTTGGGCCTTTAGATTGTATTTATATTATCAATTTCTTTCAACAAAAAACATAAATTGGCGGACAGGTTTAGGTTATTCACACCATTCCAACGGTCACACACGATTGTTAAACCAAGGTTATAATTCATTTTTGGTAAGCCTTTCCGCAGAAATTAAAAACCCTTTAAATAATCCAAGAATAGACACCGCAAACATACTTCCCAGCTACAAAAGAACTGTTTATGATTATTATGCATTTCGTGCTGGTCTTGGTCAAAATGCTTTTGCTCTTGCCTTTAATGATAGAAAAAATGTTTATACCATAGCTGGAGAATACGGGCGCGTTTACAACAATACATTTAAAATTGGAATAGGTTTTTACTATCGTTTTTACCAACATTATTACGATTATATTGAAGGAAACGAATCTTTGGTGCAGAATGGAAGGGAGTTTGATTATTTTAGAAGCAATCCTTGGTATTATGCATCGAATCTGGGTATAACCATACACGGTGAAATATTTTTAAACCATTTTGGAATTGATTTACAATTGGGTTACAATCTGCACAAACCTTCATATAAGTTAGACTGGCGCATTAACGAAGGTTGGGACAACACACCCCGAGAGATTTCGAGAAGTTGGGTTTTGGGGGAATTGGATGGAAGCTTTAAGAAAAAGCATCGCATTTCCTCAAGATTGGGGCTTAAATATTATTTAATTGGAATGGAAAAAGCGCCGAAAAACAATTTCTACATTGGTGCCCACCTCAACGCAAATCTTGGACAAGCCGATTTTACAGAGCTTAGTTTAGGATATGTTCACAGCTTTAATTTTCGGGAACGGAAATAAAAAAACCCTTTCCTCTTACAGAAAGGGTTTTTAGGTTTAACCTAATTCAAACAAAATTATTTTGCCAAGATCAATCTGTGTGTTGAAGTTGAAGTTTCCGAAACAATTTTGATTACATAAACGCCATCAGAATAGCTGCTGAAATCTAAATCTCTTTCTCCATTTGAAGTTTTGAAATTGCGAACTATTTTTCCTGAGCCCAATTCAACAATAACTATTTGAATATCGTTTCCGAAAGTTGCAGGAATTTTAGCCGTTGCAAAACCTCTTGATGGGTTTGGATAAATCACGATTCCACTTCCGCCTTCTGTAATATCTTCAATAGAAAGTAAAATAGTTTGTGCTTCAAAAGCTCCAATATCACGAATTCCTTCAAAAATTGTTTGATCAATTTGATCATTAAATAAATCGGCTGGATCTCCGGCATTGTAAGCTACCGAACCTTCCAATAATTCGTGTGTTTCAGTAACACCACCATTATTTTGAAGCGGGCCAAGCATTGGATCAACTTCCTCAATATCGTTGGCTTGTTCTGGGAAAGCATTTGCATCATCAGTTCCAATTAAATTGTAGTCATTTGATACAAAATTTCCGTTTACATCTATTCCCGAAATTCCTGAATTTAGCGCAACTAAGGTGTTTTTTAGTGTAGTAGTCGTAACACTTTGAATACCACCACTATCAGATAAGGCATTATTCATTGCCACAGTTACGGCATTCAAATCAAAACTTGCACCGTTGTTATAAATTCCAGCCCCAGCACCATTGGCTGTGTTGGTAGAAATCGTACTTCTTAAAACCGTAACATCTCCTCCAGTCGCATTGTGAATACCACCACCAGAACTTGTTGCTCCGCTTGCTGTATTATTTGAAATAGTTGAAGTAACAACTTCTAACATTCCGCCATTGTTGAAAATTCCAGCACCACCATCATCAGCAGCCGTTCCGAATGAACTGTTGCCATCAATTGTTGTTGTGTCAATATTCATCATCGTTCCACTTTGGTTCCAAAGTCCACCACCTTCACGGGCAGCTTCGTTTCCTGAAACTGTACTTCCTGAAATCGTGATTAAACCACTATTTCCTGTTACGTGTAGCCCACCACCGTTTCCTGGAGCAGCCGTTCCCGCTGTTCCATTAACGTCATTATTCGTCATATCAGAATTAGTAAATGTAAGCGTACCATCAATCAATTCAATAGCCCCACCAGCTCTGTTAGCTGAGTTTCCATTGAAAGAAGAATCAGAAACCGATACATCACCCGCAGTACTCAACAATCCACCACCAGAACCTGAAGCTCCAGTTGAAAGGTTGTTTGTGATTGAAGTTCCGTTTACAATATTAAGTGTTCCGCCATTGTTGAAAACTCCACCTCCACCGTTATCGGCGTCGGCTCCCTGAGCTATGTTGGCATCAATCATCATTCCATCTACAGTCATTATTCCAGCACCGTTCCAAAGCGCACCACCTTCAGCAGCAGCAATATTTCCAGTTGCAGAACCGCCTGTTATGTTTGAATCACCAGCGCCTGTAATATGAAGTCCTCCTCCATTTCCTGGGGATGCGGAAGTTGTGTTTGAAGTGAAAATTACATTAGTAAGATTCAACTCACTTCCAGCAATTGAATTTTCTTCAATTGCGCCACCAGCTCTCATTGAAGTGTTTTCACTTAATTCAGAATCTGAAACAGTTAATGATCCAAGATTATTCAGAATACCACCGCCAGAACCTGAAGTTCCATCTGCAATGTTATTCGAAATTGTGGCATTCATAACAACCAATGTTCCCATTTCGTTAAAAATACCTCCTCCACCTTGGTCGGCATCGGCTCCACTTGCAGTATTTCCATCAACAGTTGTTCCGTCGATCGTCATAATTCCTGCGCCGTTCCAATATGCACCACCTTCGGCTGAAGCAGTGTTTCCGCTTGCAGTTCCGCCAGTAATATTTGAATCACCAGCACCCGTTATGTGAAGTCCACCACCGTTTCCGGGAGCGGAAGCTGTACTGTTATTCATCAAATTTGCATTTGTTAAAGTCAGGATACTTCCAACAATTGATCTTTCTTCTATGGCACCCCCGGCACGCATTGAAGTGTTTCCGGTCAAATCTGAATCTGTAACTGTAAGTGTTCCTTCATTATTAAAAATTCCACCACCGGAACCAGCGGCTCCATCAGCAATGTTATTTGAAATTGTAGCATTCAAAACATTTAAAGTTCCTCCATTGTTAAAGATTCCTGCACCACCATCATCGGCCATTGGACCGCTTGCAATGTTTGCATCTATTGTAGTTCCGTCAACTGTCATTATTCCGGCGCCGTTCCAAAGTCCACCACCTTCTCTTGAGGCAGTGTTTCCACTTACGTTTCCGCCAGTAATGTTTGAATCACCAGCACCAGATATATGAAGTCCACCCCCGTTTCCTGGAGCAGACGCTGTGCTGTTATTTATCAAATCTGAATTTGTAATGGTCAGCAAGCTTCCCGCAATTGAATTTTCCTCGATTGCACCACCGGCACGCATTGAAGTGTTTCCACTTAATTCAGAATCAGAAACTGTCAAACTTCCAAGATTATTCAAAATACCACCGCCAGAACCTGCAGTTCCGTTTGCTATATTATTGCTAACAACTGTTCCATTTTGAACAATTAAAGTACCTCCTTCATTGAAAATACCGCCACCACCTTGGTCTGCGTCGTTTCCGCTTGCAGTGTTTTCATCTATTGTAACATTATCAACGGTCATTGTTCCGCTTCCGTTCCACAAACCTCCGCCTTCTGCTTTGGCTGTATTTCCGTTTATGGTACCATTGGTTATAGTTGCAATTCCAAGACCTGTTATATGAAATCCACCACCGTTTCCAGGTGCATTTCCAACAGTATTGTTATCTAGGTTGGTATTCAAAAGTGTAACAGTACCGATAGTTACCGAAGAATTGTCTTCAATACCACCCCCTGCTCTTTTTGCTGAATTGTTTGAAATATTAGAGTCATTAACGGTTAAAGAGCCTCCATCAACGTTTTGGATTCCACCCCCAGAACCAGCAGTTCCAGTTGCAGCATTATTAGATATAGTTGAAGAATTCTGAACGATTAAAGTACCTCCATTATTAAAGATACCTCCACCCCCGTTTGTCGCTTCATCCCCAGCAGCTTGATTGCTATCCAATAAAGTGCTATCAACGGTCATTGTACTTCCTACTTGGTTCCAAAGACCACCACCTTCGCTTGCTGCATCGTTATTGGTTAGGGTACTTCCTGAAATATTTACAGTTGCAATTCCTGTAACGTGCATTCCACCACCATTTCCTGGGTTTGGAGTGCCTGCGGCGATATCTGCTTTGTTTCCAATTAAAGAAGCATTTGTAATATCTAATGTTCCAGCAACAATTTCAACACCTCCGCCAGCGCGGTTTGCGGCATTTCCATCAATCATTGTACCTGTAATAGTAACTGCGCCGTCAGTAGTTAAAATTCCTCCGCCAGAACCTGATACGCCGTTCGCAAGATTACTTTGAATAGTTCCATCGGTAACATTAAGATCACCACCATTGTTATAAATTCCTCCACCCCCGGCTCCGCTGATGGCTTTATTCAAATCGATCATAGAATTTGTAACACTCATTGTGCTTCCAGCTTGGTTCCAAAGACCTCCTCCTTGATTGAATGCCATATTTGCAGAAACAGTAGCATCATTTATAGTAGTTGTGGTAGCTCCTGAAATATGTATTCCGCCACCATTTCCTGGGTTTGGAGTTCCAGCTGTTCCATTTACATCATTAAAAGCAATTGAAGTTCCATTAAGATTTAAAGCGCCGTCAATTACTTCAATTCCACCTCCTGCGCGATTCGCATAATTTTGAAGGATTAAAATATTAGCAATTGTAACAGTTCCAGCAGTAGATAAAATTCCACCCCCAGAACCCGAGGCTCCATTGGCCATATTATTATTTATGGAAGTTCCCGCAAAAATGTCCAAGGTTCCTCCATCATTATAGATTCCTCCACCACCATTGTCGGCATTTGCACCACTGGCGATGTTATTGGTAACTGGCACTCCATCTACCGTCATTATTCCACCACCATTCCAAAGACCACCACCTTCGGCAGCTGCTATGTTTGCATCAACAGTTCCGCCAGTTATGGTTGCATTTCCGGTGCCACCAACGTGAAGCCCGCCTCCGTTTCCTGGAGCTGCAATTGCTGGCATAACACCTGCATTGTTTGTGTTTAAGGTAGTTCCAGACATAGTTAATGTTCCTGCAGCGATTTCAATTCCACCACCAGCACGGTTTGCTACGTTGTCTGTAATTATTGCGTCTGTTACAGTAACTGTTCCAGCCGTACTATGAATTCCACCACCAGAACCAGCTGTTCCATTTGCGGTATTATTTGTAATTTCTGTACCAGCTAAAACATTAAGTGTTCCTCCATTATTGAAAAGTGCTCCACCACCATCATCCGCCAAAACTCCGCTCGAAATATTTTCACTTAGCATAGTTGTTTCAATAGTCATAATTCCAGTGCTGTTCCAAAGTCCACCACCTTCTTGGGCAGCAAGGTTATTTTGAATCGTACTGTTTGAAATGTCTGCATTTGTAGTTCCAGAAAGGTGAATTGCTCCTCCATTTCCAGGATTTGCCATTGTTCCCAAACCGATATTGACACCAGCTGAGTTTCCGCTTAAAGTAACGCCGTCTAAAGTTAAAGTATTACCTGAAGCATCTTCAATAGCACCACCTGCACGGCTTGCGTAGTTTCCTGAGATTGTACTTCCAGTTGCAACATTTAAAGTTCCACCTGTATTATTGAACAAAGCACCGCCACGGCCTCCGGGAGTTGCTCCCATTGCAACGTTAGCAGTAAGATTTGTTGCAGAATCTATGTTTAAAATTCCTCCATTATTAAAAATTCCACCGCCTCCGGTTGCATCACCAGTTGCTTTGTTCCCTGTAATTGTAGTTCCTGAAACGGTCATTGTTCCTGTACCATTCCAAAGACCACCACCTTCAAAGGCGATGTTATTGGTTACGCTTCCGCCGCTATAATTTACATTTCCGGGACCGCTAATGTGAAGTCCTCCTCCATTACCTGGAGCTGGAGCGTTAGCAGTATTTTGATTCATTACAACATTATTGAATGTAAAATTTTCACCCATAGCAGAATTCAATTCAATCGCACCACCTGCTCTGTTTGCTGTGTTGTCTTCAAAATTAACACCATCAACAACTAAAGTTCCTGGAGTAAGATTAAAAATTCCACCACCAGAACCAGCGGTTCCGCTTGCTACATTTCGCACTACTTGAGTTCCTGGGGCAAGAATAAGTGTTCCTCCGTTATTGAAGATTCCTCCACCGCCATTATCAGAAGCATTTCCTGCAGCAGTATTAAAATCGATAAAAGTATCTCCAAAAATTAGATTTCCAGCTTGAACGGTCATCGTTCCTCCGTTATTCCACAAACCACCCCCTTCAGAAGCGGCTGCATTCAAAAACACAATTCCGCTTAGGGTTACGTTGGCCGAATTGCCCGTTACGTGCAGTCCTCCCCCATTCCCTGGGTTTGGAGTTCCGCCGGTGGCAGTTCCGTTTACGTCATTGAATATTAATTGTAAATCAACAAGGTTTGCTGTTCCATCAATAATTTCAATTCCTCCACCAGCGCGGTTTGCACCGTTTGAAGTAAGCGCCGCGGAATTGATATTCAATGTTCCCGAAGTACTCAAAATAGCTCCTCCAGAACCAGAGGTTCCTGTGGCTATATTGCTAAAAATATCTGCGAAGGAGTCAATATTCATCGTTCCTCCATCATTGTAAAGAGCGCCGCCGCCTTGATCGGGATCGTTTCCCGTGGCTTCGTTTCCACTCAATTCTGTATCGCTTCCGGTTATGGTCATTATTCCTGCGCCATTCCATAGTCCACCGCCTTCAATGGCCGTGTTATTCTGTACAATACAATCTGTAAAGGTAGAATTTCCGGCCCCGCTTATGTGGAAAGCACCACCATTTCCGGGCGCCGTTCCGCCTATGGCAGTGTTGTTTACAAAATTGGAATTGGTAAAGGAAATCATACCGGCAGAATTGGTCTCTACCGCACCCCCAGCCCGCACTGCGGAATTGCCCGTAAATGTGCTATTAGAAACCACTAAAACCCCAGAGGAATTTACAAAAATCGCCCCTCCACTTCCAGCCGTAGCTGTTGCGGTGTTTGAATTGAATTCGCTATCGGTTACTGTGGAATTTGCAACATTATTCAAATACAAAGCTCCGCCGCCATTGACGCCCTGAGCTTCATTGTTTGTGAATACACAATTGGAAACATCAAAAGTTCCCGCGTTTTGCGCAACCACACTTCCGCCATTGGCATTGCTCGTAAAATTCTGAAAAGTCAATTGATCCAAACTTCCAGAAACATCCACAAAACGTAATGCACGATTGTTTGCATTTGTTCCATCGATTATTGTACTGCCGTCCGCATTTCCAGTAATTATTAATTCATCGTTTACAACTAATTGCCCCGCAGTTAGTAGAACCGTTATGGTGGGATCAAAAGTTATAATAGAAGGTGTAAAGGCATCAGAATTGGCCTGATTGATTGCATTCCGAAGCGTTCCTGGGCCATTATTGGCCCCGCTCGTGACATTATAGGTCTGCCCAATGGCGATTCCCGTAGTCATTAAAATTGAAACCAATATTAAAAGGTTTCGCGTAAAAATGTTTCTCATAATTTAAAATTTAAGTTAGCAGTCTTTTTTTTCAAATTTTTTGAAAATCACTTTACGTCAAAAAACAAAACGTGCAACAAGCCGAGGCTTTGTGCACGTTTATATTTTTCTCTGAATTTTATCCGTAAAGTTGCTTTCATCCAATTCTGGTTAATTAATAATAATCCCGAAGTGGTTTATTCGGGATTTACTATTACTTACGAAGGAAAGCAGGTTCTGGTTTTGTTTTATTATAAATTAGACAGTTAAATTGGCAGATTTTAATAAGGGGAGTAAGTGCTTGTAAGGATTTGGTCAGCTGAATTAATTTTCTGAAATACAAAATTTCAATAGTTACTTTGTAACGAATACCAATAAAAAAGCCTCCAAAAAAAGAGGCCTAAGTTTAAATTGAAGATGAATTGTTTACTTTAAATATTCCAATACGTTTTTTTCAATACGCTCATGGATGTTGGAAACATCGGCCTTTATAAATTTTTCACCGGTAATGTTTTCGTAAAGCTCAATATATCTTTCGGAAACAGTCTCAATATATTCATCGCTCATAAATGGAACTTTTTGCCCCTCCAATCCCTGAAATCCATTCTGGATCAACCATTGGCGTACAAACTCTTTCGAAAGTTGTTTCTGTGGTTGATTATTTTTTTGGCGCTCCTCATATCCTTCCGCGTAAAAATAGCGTGATGAATCTGGAGTATGGATTTCATCAATAAGAACTATTTTTCCATCCTTTGTTTTTCCAAATTCATATTTGGTATCCACCAAAATCAACCCTCTTTTTGCAGCAATCTCGCTACCACGCTGAAAAAGTTTTCGGGTATAATCTTCCAACTGAAGGTAATCTTCTTCGGAAACAATTCCTCGTTTCAAAATATCTTCCCGCGAAATATCTTCGTCGTGATCGCCCATTTCTGCTTTGGTGGCAGGTGTAATTATTGGTTGGGGAAATTTATCGTTTTCCTTCATTCCTTCGGGCATAGTAACCCCACAAAGTATTCTCTTTCCAGCTTTATATTCACGAGCGGCGTGACCACTCATATAGCCCCGGATTACCATTTCAACTTTAAAAGGTTCGCAAGCCTCACCAATAGCAACGTTTGGATCGGGTGTAGCTATCAACCAATTTGGAACCAAATCTTGTGTATCTCGCATCATTTTAGTTGCAATTTGGTTTAGAATTTGACCCTTATACGGAATTCCCTTCGGCATCACTACATCAAAAGCGCTCAGCCTGTCTGTAGCTACCATTAAAAGTTTATTGTTTTCCAAAGTATAGACTTCGCGAACTTTCCCGTGGTAAACACTTTTTTGTCCGGGGAAATTGAAATCTGTTGAAATTATGGTATTACTCATTTTGATTTTAGATATACGGTTTTCGATTTAAAAATTGGAATTTGGAGTTTAATATTTTGGGATTTCTTAGTCTACATTTTCAATATTCTTGTAAGCCGCAATTACTTCTTTCACCAAACGGTGACGGATAACATCTTTGTCGTCCAAATATATCATTCCAACTCCTTTTACATCTTTTAAAACCAATAGTGCTTCTTTCAAACCAGAAATAACACGGCGAGGTAGGTCAATCTGACCCGGATCGCCGGTAATCATAAACTTGGCGTTTTTTCCCATACGGGTCAAAAACATTTTCATTTGGGCATGGGTTGTATTTTGGGCTTCATCCAAAATTACAAAAGCGTTATCCAAAGTTCGTCCGCGCATAAAAGCCAATGGCGCAATTTGAATGATACCATTTTCAATATGCGAAGCCAACTTTTCCGCAGGAATCATATCGCGAAGTGCATCATATAATGGCTGCATATACGGGTCTAGTTTTTCTTTTAAATCTCCAGGAAGAAAACCTAGATTCTCTCCAGCTTCCACCGCAGGTCTTGTTAAGATAATTCGCTTTACCTCTTTATCTTTCAGCGCTTTAACGGCAAGCGCAACTCCTGTGTATGTTTTTCCAGTTCCTGCGGGTCCCACTGCAAAAACCATATCATTCTTACTCATTGATGATACTAGTTTTCTTTGGTTGGCGGTCTGTGCTTTAATGGGTTTTCCGCTAACACCGTGAACAATTGTTTCACCGCTTCCTTGTGGAGCTTCGTATTCTTCTTTGTTTCTGCTTAAAAGCACACGCTCAATAACGTTTTCGTCTATTTTATTGTATTTGGTGGCGTGTTCTAAAAGCATTGCTATTCGCCTATCAAATTCCTCAAGCAAATCATCATCTCCATATGCCTTGATTTTATTGCCGCGAGCAACTAGCTTTAATTTTGGAAAATATTTTTTAAGAAGGTCAATATTAGCATTTTCAAGGCCGAAGAAATCCCTTGGGCTAATCTCAGTGAGTTCGATGATAAGTTCGTTCAAAAGGCGTGCTTTTTATTATTTAGAATATGCAAAAAATAGTTTTGCTACTAACAAAAGTAACCTATTTTTGTGGTAACTCTTTTAAGAAAATATCAACAATCCTTTTATGGCTATAATCACACTTACCACTGACTTCGGAGAGAAAGATCACTTTGTTGGTGCGGTAAAGGGAGCTATCTATACAGAAATGGAAGATGCCAAAATTGTTGATATCTCTCACTCCATTTCGCCTTTTCATCTTCACGAGGCTGCCTATATAATTCAAAACGCTTACAAAAGTTTTCCTTTGGGAAGCATTCATATTATTGGAGTAGATTCTGAGTTAAATCCTGAAAATAAACACATTGCGGTTTTTATGGACGGTCATTATTTTGTGTGTGCAGACAATGGGATAATCTCAATGCTTACTTCAGAAATACGGCCGGAAAAAATTGTTGAAATAAATATTCACGACCGCATAATTAGTAATTTTCCTGTTTTGGATGTTTTTGTGAAAGTTGCCAGCCATATTGCACGAGGTGGAAGACTTGACGTTATAGGTAAAAACATAACTAATATTAAGGAATTGATGGGTATCCGTCCTGCTGTCAGCAATCAAGAAAGCCAGATAAGTGGCACTGTTATCTATATTGACAATTATGGAAACGTGATCAGTAACATTACCAAAAAATTGTTCGAGGAGGTTGGTCGTGGAAGAAAATTCGTTATAAATGCAAGAAATAATGAATTCACAAAAATATATGCTCATTACAGCGAAGCAATAAATTTTGACAACCCACCAGAAAAACGTGAGGAGGATGGAAAGAGATTGGCACTGTGGAACTCTTCAAGTTATTTGGAACTTGCTATTTACAAAAGCAGTTCAAAAACCGTTGGAAGCGCTTCTTCATTATTTGGCTTAGATTATAGAGATTCAATTATGGTTAATTTTATTTCAGAATTGTAAGGGGGTAAATGCAAATTTTTAAGTGATATATATGTTTACAAGAATTGTAAAAATGGAATTTGAAAAAGAAAATATTCCCGCTTTTCTATCTAATTTTGAAGAGGTAAAAGAAAGAATTCGAAATTTTCCGGGTTGCACTTTTTTGGAACTTTACAGCGATAGAAATGACGAAACAATCTTTTTCACATACAGCCGTTGGAATGAGGAAACTGATTTGGAAAATTACAGAACCAGCGAACTTTTCAAAAGCGTTTGGAGTGTAACAAAACCAATGTTTAAAGAAAAAGCTGAAGCTTGGAGTGTTGATACACTTCACAGTTTAAAATAATCAAAACTGAATGTTTACAATTATAAAACGAGAAATAAATTCCTTCTTTTCCAGCACGATTGGCTATTTGGTGATTGCTGTTTTTTTGGTTATAAACGGTTTGTTTCTTTGGGTTTTCAGTGGAAATTACAACATACTCGATTCAGGTTTTGCAGACCTTTCCCCCTATTTTGAACTTGCACCCTGGGTTTTATTATTCTTAATTCCCGCCGTGTGTATGCGTGCCTTTAGTGATGAAATGAAAATGGGTACCTTGGAACTTTTGCTAACAAAACCAGTTTCCCTAAGGCAAATTGTACTTGGGAAATATTTTGGTGCGGTAATCCTTATTATTATTGCTTTGGTTCCAACAATATTATATGTTTTCACAATTTCTGAATTGGGAAATCCGTCCGGAAATTGGGATGTTGGCAGCACAATAGGCTCTTATATTGGCTTGCTATTTTTAGTACTTGCCTATACTTCCATCGGCATCTTTTCATCCACACTTTCGCAAAACCAGATCGTCGCATTTATAATTGCTGTTTTTCTGTGTTTTGCACTCTATTACGGTTTTGAGGGTTTTACTTCTTCAACATTCGACATTTCCAATCTAGGAATGAAGGCACATTTTGACAGCGTTGCGCGCGGCGTTTTGGACACGCGCGATTTGATTTATTTTTTGAGCGTAACGGTTTTTTTCATCGCGTTGACCATTTTTAAATTGAAGAAACAATAATGAAGACTTCAATTAAGAAAAATATAGTTTCATTTACAATCTTAATCGGAGGATTGATTCTTTTGAATGTGATTGGAAATTATTTCTACAAGCGCTTTGACCTTACGCAGGACAAGCGTTTCACCCTTTCCGAAGAAGCAAAAGAGATTGTTGACAAAGTAAATTCCCCAATAATTGTAGATGTTTTTTTGAAGGGAAATTTTCCGCCGGAATTCCGAAGGCTCCAAAGTGAAACCGAACAGCTTTTGGACGAATTTTCAGCCTATAATGACAATATAAAGTTTGAATTTATAAACCCAACCGAAAAAGGAAACGAAGCATTTCAATCGCAATTTGAAAAATTTGGATTGACGCCCGCACAGGTTTCCGTTACCGAAAGCGGTAAACAAAGCACCGAACTTGTTTATCCGTGGGCGTTGGCACATCACGATGGCAAATCGGTTAAAATTCCGTTGTTGAAAAATCAGTTGGGTGCTACTTCCGAAGAAAGAGTGAACAGCTCCCTCCAGAATCTGCAATATGCTTTTGCAGATGGGTTTAAAAAATTGGCTACACAGAAATCCAAAAAAGTAGCAGTTTTAAAAGGAAACGGGGAATATGATGATCGCTACATTGCCGATTTCTTTGGGACACTTCGGGATTATTATTTTATTGCCCCATTCACTTTAGATTCTGTTTCATCAAATCCCCAGAAAACTTTAAAAGCCTTGGAAGGTTTTGATTTGATTATCGCTGCGCAACCCACAGAGTCTTTCAGCGATGCTGAAAAATATGTGCTGGACCAATATATTATGAACGGCGGCAAATCACTTTGGCTTTTGGATGCTACCCAAATGCAGGTTGATACGGTTTCTGGAAAAACTTTCGCTTTTGGAAGAGATTTGAATTTAAATGATTTTTTCTTCAAATACGGTATCCGCATCAATCCAAATTTGGTTAAAGATGTGTATTCCGCACCAATAGTTTTAGCCAATGGCGATGAACGCGAAGCTCAGTATAATCGTTATCCGTGGTTTTTCAGTCCGTTGAGCAGCAGCGCGAACAACCACCCCATAGTTTCAAATATTGAAGCCGTTAAGTTTGATTATGCTAGTGCCATTGATACGCTTCCGAATAACATTAAAAAAACTGTTCTACTTTCCACTTCTCCAATATCAAAAATCGTGGGGCTCCCCTTCCCTATTGATTTTGATGTGGAAATTCCGAAGAATTTGCAAGTTGTGAATGAAGGTCCAAACCCGAATGAATACAATGCTGGCGAAATTCCATTGGCAGTGTTGCTGGAAGGTAATTTCACTTCAGCTTTTAAAAATCGGGTGAAGCCAATAAAATTGGAAGGTGACCTAAAAAATATTGACGATGGAAAACCTTCAAAAATGGTAGTTATTAGCGATGGCGACATCATAAAAAACCAAATGCAGGGCAACCGTCCTTTGGAATTAGGCTTCGACAAAATGACCAATTCTTTCTACGGAAATAAGGAATTTCTGCTAAATACTGTCAATTACCTTTTAGATGATAGTGGACTTATAAACATTCGAACACGCCAAATTGCAGTGCCATTTTTAGATCCGCAAAAAACTGTCGACCAAAGAAGCAAGTGGCAAATGGTTAATATATTGTTACCGTTGGGGTTACTTGCTCTTTTCGGAATGCTTTTCACCTTCTATCGCAAGCGCAAATACACCCGCTAAATGTTGATAAGTTTGTTTTAACAAACACTTCATTTGAAATATATTTGTAGGTATCCTTAAAACAAAGGGTTTATCATTATTCTGATCAAAAAAATAAATATTCAATGAAATTCATCGTATCGAGTTCGTATTTATTAAAACAACTGCAAGTTTTGGGCGGTATTATCAACAATAACAATACCCTGCCTATTTTAGATAATTTTCTTTTCAGCTTAGACAAAAAATCGCTTACCGTTTCAGCTTCAGACTTGGAAACCACAATTTCCAGCAAATTGGAAGTAGAAAGCACCGAAAAAGGAATGATTTGTGTTCCTGCAAGACTTTTGCTTGAAACATTGAAAACCTTTCCAGAGCAGCCTTTAACGTTTACGGTTGAAGACAATAACACTATAGAGATTAGCTCCAATCACGGTAAATATGCTTTGGCTTACGCTGGTGGTGAGGAATTTCCAAATGCTGTGGAATTGAAAGACCCTTCATCAACCGTTGTGCAGGGCGATGTACTTGCAACTGCAATAAGTAAGACTATTTTTGCCTCTGGAAATGATGATTTAAGACCCGTGATGAGCGGTGTGTTCTTTCAATTTTCAACAGATAATTTAGTTTTTGTTGCTACGGATGCGCACAAATTGGTAAAATATACCCGTGATGACATTAGCGCTTCGCAAACCGCCGAGTTTATAATGCCCAAAAAACCTTTGACACTTTTAAAAAGCATCCTTGCTGGAAGTGAAGATGATGTGGTTATTGAATATAATGAAAGTAACGCCAAATTCATTTTTGAAAATACCGAAATGGTTTGCCGCTTGATTGACGGGAAATATCCAAATTACGAAGCCGTTATTCCAAAGGAAAACCCGAACAAATTGGTTATTGATAGAAATCAATTTTTGAATTCCGTTCGCAGGGTTTCTATCTTCTCCAGCAAAACAACGCATCAAATCCGTTTAAAAATAGCTGGTGCAGAACTAAACATTTCAGCAGAGGATATTGACTACAGCAACAAAGCGGAAGAGCGTTTAACGTGCGATTACCAAGGCGATGATATGCAAATTGGTTTCAACAGCCGTTTCTTAACCGAAATGCTGAACAACCTAACAAGCGATGAAGTTTCTTTGGAAATGAGCCTTCCTAACCGTGCTGGAATTCTTACTCCAGTAGATGGGCTTGATGAAGGTGAAACAGTGACCATGCTTGTAATGCCTGTAATGCTTAACAACTAGACTTTTCGATTATTAATTTTTAAATAATAAGATTGAAGAAAATCCGCCGAAAGAGCGGATTTTTTTATTTTAAAAAATGCTGATGACATTCTCTTAACCATTTCGATGTGCAGTTAGTTTAATCCTTAAAATAAATAATAACTTAAAACTACACACATGAAAACTTTAAAAACAATTTGCATTCTTTTTCTTTCCGTATTGATTATTTCCTGTTCCAAAAAAGATGACGGCGATGGTGGCGGAACTGCTCCCGAAGCAGAATTTAGTGCCACAATCAATGGCGGTGGCTTTGGCAGCAATTATGCATCTCGACTTGGATTCTATTCAAGTGATTACAGTGACAACGGATTGAATCTTTCGGTAACTGATGCCAATACAAACGTTGTCAGCATTTTTCTAAACAATACTGGAGGTTTTGGAAGTGGAATCACTAAAATTATTGGAGACGTAGCTACCAACGGATTTGTAACGAATGTAGTAATTAGGGATCAAACCAACCAGGTTACTTACAACTCTTCCGATGGAGAGATAAATATCCTTGAAAACGTTGCAAATCCTGAAACCGAGGACGGACGTTTGATATCCGGAAACTTTACCATTACCGCAACTTCGGGCGCTGGACCAACAATTACCCTGACCGGAAACTTTAAAAATTTTGCTTATTAAATATAGTCTTTAAAGGAACAAAATAAAGGGTCGCATTCGTGCTGCCCTTTTTTATTTCCATAAATTTTAACTTTAAAAACATTTCCAAAGTAATGTTACCTTTGCAGCCAATGATACACACAGATACCATAGTTGCAATGGCAACTCCAGCAGGTGCGGGAGCGATAGCGGTTATAAGGCTTTCGGGGCCAGATGCAATCGCTCTTGCTTCATCAATATTTATTTCCGCCTCAGGAAAGGAAATTGCAAAGCAAAAAACGCACACGGTACACTTAGGAAATATAAAAGAAGGCGAACGTGTTATAGACGAAGTGCTTCTCACGGTTTTCAAGAATCCATATAGCTATACAGGCGAAGATGTAATTGAAATTTCTTGCCACGGAAGCAATTACATTCAACAGGAAATTATACAATTATGTCTTCGGAAAGGTTGCAGAATGGCACAAGCGGGCGAGTTTACGCTACGTGCTTTCCTCAACGGAAAAATGGATTTGAGCCAAGCAGAAGCCGTGGCCGATTTGATTGCCAGCGATAGTGCGGCCAGTCATCAATTGGCAATGCAACAGATGCGCGGTGGATTTTCCTCTGAAATAAAAAAACTTCGCGAAGAATTATTGAATTTTGCCAGTTTAATTGAATTGGAACTCGATTTTGCTGAAGAAGACGTGGAATTCGCCAACCGTGAAGAATTTCAAAAACTTATATCAAAAATAACACACGTTCTTAAACGACTTATAGATTCCTTTGCCACAGGAAATGTTTTAAAAAATGGTATTCCAGTTGCTATAGTTGGTGAACCAAATGTTGGAAAATCTACCCTACTGAATGCTTTGCTTAATGAGGAACGTGCCATTGTGAGCGACATTGCCGGAACAACACGCGATACTATTGAAGACGAAATAATCATCGGAGGCATTGGTTTCCGATTTATTGATACGGCGGGAATTCGTGAAACGGTGGACGTTATTGAAGGTTTGGGAATTCAAAAAACATTTCAAAAAATAGACCAGGCGCAGGTTGTAATTTATCTTTTTGATGCTGAAAAGTTCAAAATTGAAAGTTCAAAGTTTAAAGTGGAAATTGAAACCATTAAAAATAAATACCCATTAAAAAACCTTTTGATTGTTGCCAATAAGGTTGATAAACTTACCGAACAAGAAATACAACAACTCAATGTCACCCTGAGCGCAGTCGAAGGGTCTACGTATTTATTACTTTCCGCAAAAACAAAACTGGGTGTTGAAGAACTTCAAAACAAATTACTTGATTTTGTAAACACAGGTGCCCTTCGCAATAACGAAACCATCGTCACAAATAGCCGCCATTATGACGCTATGTTGAAGGCTTTGGAAGAAATTATAAAAGTTCAGGAAGGTATTGATAGCGGTTTAAGTGGTGATCTTTTGGCAATTGACATTCGCCAAGCCTTACATTATTTTGGTGAAATCACTGGTGAAATCTCTAACGATGAACTCTTGGGAAATATCTTTGCAAACTTCTGTATCGGGAAGTAAGTTAGTTTCCTTTCATACGCTAAACCCTTCTTTTACTATCATTTAGGCTGTTTTTCCTTCCTTTGATTGTTGCTAATTATCCCTTTTTTTCCGTATATTTGTTGCTAATCAGTTGTTACTAGAAACAAGTTTGTTGGTAGCAACAGATTTTTTGAGCAATGGCGAGATGATGTTACATCAGGATACATACTGATACAATCAGATACATCCAGTGACAGAAACAAGCCCACAAAAGGAAACACGTGAGCAGCAACATTGAGATACCGAAGATCTGTCAGCATTGTGGTGAGTCATTCATCGCAAAGACTACGGTTACCCAATTCTGTAGCCATACATGTGCATCCCGAAATTACAAGAAGCGCAAGCGGGATGCTAAGCTACAGGAAGTAGCTCCTGTCTCCCACCAGCGTTTAGAGTTCCAAGAAGATCAGTTAGGGAGCAAAGACTTTTTAAGTATCGAAGAAACCTGCAAGCTACTTGGAGCAAGTCGCATGACTATCTACCGTCAAATCAAGTCCGGAACAATCAAGGCGGGCAAACTTGGCAGACGCACCATAATAAGGAGAACGGAAATCGATAAACTGTTTCAGGCATGAAAGTAACACTCAGACAAAGGAACCAGGGCGGAAAGACCAGCCTTTACCTTGACTACTACAACAAGGGCAAAAGGAAAACAGAATACCTAAATCTCTATCTAGAGCCTAACCCGAAAACCAAGGAGCAAAAGGAAATCAATAAGAAGACCCAGCAATTGGCTGAAACCATCCGAGCGCAAAGGCAAATTGAAATTCAAAACGGCACTTACGGTTTTCGTGACAATGAAAAACTAAAAGGCAGTTTCACTGCCTACCTGCAACTATTAGCCAATAAACGCAAGGACAGCGCAGGAAATTACGGGAATTGGGATAGCATGATCAAGCATTTCAAGAAGTTCATGCCACAAGACATTTCTTTTGAATTTGTGAATAGAGAGTTCGTACAGGACTTCAAAGAATACCTGAACAAAAAGGCCATAGCCCATGGAGTTCAGAAACTATCTCAAAATTCAAAGTATTCCTATTTCAACAAATTTCGGGCTGCCTTAAAACAAGCTGTGAAGGATGGCATCATACCACATAATCCCGCTGAAGGTGCAGAAGCATTTAAACAAGGAGAGCCGGAAAGGGAATTTTTGACACTCGAAGAGCTGCAAGCAGCTGCGAATACCGAATGTGAAAACACCCAATTGAAAACAGCATTCATATTTTCTTGCCTTACAGGGTTGCGCTGGTCAGACATAAATAAACTCCTATGGTCCGAAGTGCAACATTCAAATGATCGGGGTTACTACATCCGATTCAGACAGAAGAAAACCAAAGGAGCAGAAACACTCCCAATCTCAGAACAAGCCGTTGGCTTGCTTGGCGAACGCCAAGATAAAGACGAGCGAGTGTTTAAAGGATTGAAATACTCAGCATGGCACAACCTGAAATTGCAACAATGGATGATGAAGGCAGGAATATCCAAAACCATTACCTTTCATTGCGCCCGGCATACTTATGCAACTTTACAGCTCACTGCGGGTACAGATATTTACACAGTATCAAAGCTCTTAGGCCATAGGGAATTGAAAACAACGCAAGTCTATGCGAAAATCATTGATGACAAGAAGAAGGAAGCTGCCAACAAAATCAAACTGGATTTATGAATAACGACCTAACCAAGCTAAGAAGCATCCTCTTTGGCAAGCTAAAGCCCTGGGGAAATCGTGATATTATTCAAGAGAAATTCAAACTTGAATCGAAATCCGTAGAAACCATTGATCCGCAATTTGACTCTTTTTATACGTTGACTTTTTTCAAAGCCCATACCCAGAAGGCCAAGTACTATAAAAAGCTAATTGACACCGAACGCAATCGATACATCAACACAGTACACTATTTGGCCGATAAGGCGGAAGATGATGACCTAAAGCATTACTGGATATTCACCACCTTACAAAAAAAGCTGCACCAATTTTTTATTGACTTTGCAAAAGAGCTTGAGAGAAGAAATTACCAAATAGAGTACATAGATCCAGACAAAGACAATAAGCTAAAGGATGCACAAATCAGTGAAGAAACCTTCATTATTCATTATTTGAAAACTACACTGATCTACATCTACATGGAAATTCAAGCAGCATTTCCAGATGATTTAGAAGAAGAACCACTTGATATTGAAGATATCTACCGCAATTTCTTCGGTGAGCCAGATAGCTATGCATTCATCAAACCATTGGAGCAAATCGAAAAAGTATCAAAATCAAATCCTAAGCCTAAGCCAAAAACGGCCAAACAATCTACATCCTTTCATTCACTTAGTTACATCCATTTCCCAACTGCACCTGATAACATAACTGATCTTTGGGACAGTTTAAAGAAGAACAACCTCATCAGTCAGGATACAAGTATCCATTTCTTCAAAAAGGTATTCTCAGGTAAGGAAATTACAGAAAGCGTAATTTGGACAGGATTAGACTCAGACCTGTACTATTTTTTCTACCTGATCTACACAAAACATAAGTTAGTTTCTCCCATGCGTCAGCAACAGTGGAAAGTGCTTTGCAAATGCTTTGTCCAGGAAGACGGAACTTCATTTAACCCTGATAGTATTCGCTTACTAAAGAGACCAAAAACAACTGGGGAAATCATTGAAGCCTGCGTAAACCACCTAAAATAAATCGCTCTACACTTTACCCCTTCTACTTTTCTTTGGTTTTTCTTTAGCCCTACTTTTCTAAAAAGTTGGGCTATTCTTTTTTAGTGACCACACTACACTCTACACTCTACACTACACCTTGTTTTAAGGCCAAAAACGCCACTATTACCACCCTAATTTAGCCTTGTATTCGGGAATCGAATATGACTTTAGCGCTGAAGTCCATTCATTAATTCTTAACAGATTTAAAATGGACGAAATATTAAAACGTCTCGAAAATCTCCAACGCCTAATCGAGAGCCAGGGGATTTACAGTAAGGAAGTATTAAACTTCAATGAAGCATGTCAGTATTTGGAGCTGTCTCAATCACACCTCTATAAACTGACAAGTGCGGGTAATGTCCCGCACTACAAACCGAACGGCAAAAAACTCTACTTCAAAAGAACTGAATTAGAGAACTGGTTGCTGCGCAACCGCTCTATGTCTGCTGAAGAAGTGGAACAGCAAGCAGCGGATTATTTAATCAAAAAAGGGAGAGTAAAGCTATGACAGAGATTATTGAACTAATCCTGTCACTGTCACAGGAGATGAAGACCATAAAAGCATACCTGCAGCACTACCATAAATCACGCTTAGAGAGCTTTAGAGAAGAGTGGATTGATGGGCAGGATGTGATGCAAACGCTGCATATCAGCAAGAGAACCCTCCAATCCCTGCGGGATAATGGAGTGTTGCCTTACAGCCGAATCAATGGCAAATTCTACTACAAAGTTTCGGACATCGAAAAGATGCTTGAAACCAACTACCAACCTTCAAAATCTGTAGGTCATGGAAGTAAGTAGAGAAGCCATTTTACACAAAACACATTACGGCTTGAATATCTACGCCTACGTGTTGCGACAGTACTATCTTTCCCTTTCGGGAAGGGACTGCAAACCTGCAAAGAACCCTTTCAATGCAAACAAACCAACCTTGATAGTAAAAGTCGTTGAAGGTTGCGCTATGCACACCGATACAGATCAAGCCATTGCGCAAGGCAATGTCTTTGATTTTGCCTCATTGCATTTCGGCTTATCTGGTCAGGAACTAAACCAAAAACTCAACGAAGTGCTACACCTGAGAATTGGTCAGAAGAATGGGTTTTACGAACAGCAAGACCCACAACCACACGTGGTTGTGCCTGAACTCGCCAAAGCAAAAGCTCCTGTCTTTAGCTACTTCAAGAAGCCTGTAACCAATATCAATCCAACAAAAGAGATTGATCTGGTTGAAGCCTATGCCATGATTAAGGGTGATGCGTTTGTGGAGAGCACAAATACACTGCAAAGCATTCAGGATGTAAAAGAAGCTAGAAAGTATAAAGCATTCCAATTTGATTATGTGACCTTCTCAGGCACATTCTCCAAACGGAATGATAAGAACCTGCGAAAGCATTCAGGACTCTTAACTATAGACTTTGACCATGTGCAGGACATCACTGGACTAAAGGCTGAATTACTCAGGGATCAGTACTTTGAAACGGAGCTACTATTCGTATCTCCTTCGGGTGATGGACTCAAATGGGTAATTCCTATTGACCTGACTAAAGCAGGTCATCAAGACTATTTCAAAGCGGTAGCAAACTATATCCAGCAGACTTATCAGTTGGAAGTAGATCAATCGGGCAAAGACATTTCCAGAGCATGTTTCCTGCCACACGATCCTCAGATTTTCATTAATCCCAAATACATATAAGTAATGAAAAGGAAAACATTTAATCCGCAGGAATGGATGGGTAATCCAAGCCAGCAACAAATAAATACAGAGCCAAAAGAAAATACACCTCAACCAAATCTTTCAGATGTTGAGCTTATTATTCAACAAATTGAAGCCAACCAGATCGATATTGCCAACGCTTACAGCGATTGGCGCAATATCGGGTTTGCTTTTGCCGATGAATTTGGCGAGTCAGGGCGAGAATATTTTCATAGAATTAGTAGATTCTATTCAGACTATTCAGCTCCAGAATGTGATCTGCAGTTTGACAACTGCCTCAAAGCTAAAGGTCAGGGAGTATCATTAAAAACCTTTTTCTACCATGCAAAGCAAGCAGGAATAGCCATAAAAAAGGAAAAGCAAAATAAGGAAGTTCCTCCACAGGTTCTTCCCAATCTTCCTGATACTATCTTTCCTGAACTTCCTGAGCTGTTGCAAAATGTGACATCAGTTGCCACTTCCAAAGAAGAGCGCGATTTATTGCTTTTAGGCTCCTTAGTGGCTATCAGTGCATGTTTGCCTAAATTCTTTGGGAAATATGATGGTAGAAAGGTTTTTGCAAACTTATACCTGTTTGTTACTGCCCAGGCATCCGCTGGAAAAGGCCGAATGGTGCTTTGTAGACAATTGGTCCAGCCAATCCACAAAGAATTACGTGAACAAGCCAAAATGCTCAAGCAGCAATACGAATTGGAAATGGCGGAATACAATACCAATAAAGGTAAAGAAGAAGGTGTTGAGAAGCCGGGCAAACCACCAGAAAAAATGCTGTTTATTCCAGCCAACAATAGCTCCACAGGTGCATACCAGCTATTAAGTGATAGTGATGGCAAAGGATTGATCTTTGAAACAGAAGGTGACACGCTTGCTCAAGCCTTTAAGAGCGATTACGGCAATTATAGTGAAGGATTTAGGAAAGCCTTTCATCATGAAACAATCTCATACTATCGAAGAACGGATAGGGAAATGGTCGACATTGAAAGTCCCTGCCTTTCGGCAGTGCTTTCAGGTACGCCAAAACAAGTTTCAGCTTTAATTCCCAATGCTGAAAACGGCTTATTCAGCCGTTTCATCTTCTACTTTATGAATGTAAAGACCAACTGGAAAGATGTATTTGCGGACAGCACCGAAAACGGTTTGGATGAACACTTTGATGCCTTGGGTGCACAATTCTATGAACTTTACAAAATTCTAAAAACGGGAAGTGAAATAGAGTTTTGTTTGTCCGCAGAACAGAAAAACCAATTCAATCAGTTTTTCGCACAAGTCCAAGATCAATACATTGCTTTGCAAGGATTGGACTACATGGCTACTGTTCGTAGAATGGGTTTAGTTGCCTTTCGCATCAGTATGATTTTTTCGGCTTTGCGAATTTTAGAAACTGGTGATACCAGCTCCCAGATGGTCTGTGAAGAGCGAGACTTTCAAGCTGCAATCAGTATGGTTAAAGTACTGGTGAAGCATTCGAGTAAAGTATTCAACGAACTACCGGAAGAAGAAAAACCAGCAACACGTAAAAACAGAAAGCAGAAGTACTTGGATGCCCTACCGAAAAATTTCAACAGGCAGAAGTATCTGGAAGTAGCAAAAAACATGAACATTCCTGATAAAACAGCCGAAGGCTACATTACAGAATTTAGCAAGAAAGGATTGATTCATCGAGAAATGCAGGACCACTATATCAATCTTTCGATTGATGATAATCCACCACCTGCAAATTAACCAAATAAGGAAACTCAGGATTTTAAGGATGCTAAGGATAAGATTTCCTTTGCATCCCCTGTTTCCTTGATTTCCTGAGTTGAAATTCTCTCAGGTTTTTTCTTTTACTAACACTTTCTTTTCTTATATTGTCCAAAATTTGACAAGTCATAAATAGAAAGGTCATGCATTTTGGCGAAAGAATAAGAGAGTTGCGAGAAGAAAAACAGCTTCTGCAACGACAGTTAGCCGCTAGTCTTGAAATAGACACCCCTATGTATAGCAAAATTGAACGTGGGGATAGAAAGGCTAAACGAGAACAGGTAGAACTTTTAGCTGACCTTCTTGAAACGGAGAGAAAGCCACTTCTTACTTTATGGTTGGCGGAACAAATATTAGAATTGGTGGCATCTGATGAACTTGCGTTAGATGCTGTCCAAATTGCAGAAAGACAATTGAAAGAACTTAATAAGAAATAATTGAAATGACAGCTAAAGAGCTACTTGATAAGATATTTAAAGACCCTGCGGTGAAGTTTGAGCTGGCTGAATTTGACAGTTCTCCTATTGATTACAATACTGCACTTCAACTTGTAATAAAGCCTGGCACGGGAAGATTGACAGGAAAAAGCGTTTATTACCTAAAAACCTTAGCACCTTTCCATTCAGATAAGGAAGAAGTTCAAATTTATGTTGAAGATGGGAAATCCAACCCTGAAGAGATTATCAGGCAACTATGGGTGTATAAGCTAATCAACTACTATGGCTATGATAGATCGGAAATAGCACTGGAGAAACCAATTACGTTTGGCACAGATACCGGAACCAAATTTGCCGATATTATAGTCTACACCAACAATACTAAGACTACACCAAAAATTGTCCTTGAAATCAAAAAACCTAAACGGAAAGATGGCATTGAACAGCTGAGAAGCTACCTCAACGCTGAAGGCTCTCCAATTGGTGTTTGGTCAAACGGAAGTGAAAGGGTAATACTTTATCGCCCCTATCCTCAGGACTTTGACGCCCTACCTGAAATACCAAAAAAAGGACAAACTCCTGAAGACCTACAAGCAGCCAAACTAACATTAGCTCACCTTGAAAAGAGCTTTGATTTCAAAAAAATACTGCTTGATTTGGAAGAACTAGTACTCGGTTCATCTGGTGTAAATGTATTCAATGAAATCTTCAAAATAATATTTGCTAAGATTTGGGATGAAAAGCAAGCCATTGAATCAAGAGCCGATCAGTCCTTAGAGTTTAAGTGGTTCAAAGACCCTGAATTAACCTACGAACGCATAAATCACCTTTTTAGGAAAGCTGCTCAGGAATGGAAAGGTGTATTTGACGAAAACGATAAAATCAAGCTCCAGAAAGAACACTTAAATGTTTGTATTGCTCCGCTCGAAAGAAAGCGTTTCTTAGGTTCTAACCTTCGCATCATTGATGATGCTTTTGAGTACCTTCTCCCTACAGAAGCCAAGAAGAAAAAAGGTCAATTCTTTACGCCTCGTTTCGTGATTGATATGTGTGTAAGGATGCTGAATCCCAAACGAAACGAATATGTACTAGACCCTGCATGTGGTTCTGCAGGTTTCTTGGTTCATGCCATGGAATGGGCATATCCTGCCTCCAATGTGGATGAAATGGAGTTGAGAAAAAGCCGCTACGCTGCTAGGTATTTGTGGGGCGTTGACTTTGAAGAACAAGCAGCCAAGACATCCAGAGCTTTAATGCTGATAGCTGGTGATGGCCACACCAACATCTTTGGTCCAGATGTAGACACACTGGAACCTAAAACATGGTATCGTACCCCTTCAGGCAAAGCCCTTATGCAAACTTTGAAGCAGTTCAGCCTGACAAAAACACCTATCCCAAATGATGAACTTTTCAATGATGACGATAAGGCTTGGGAGTATTTCGAAGAGTTAAAGTTTGACATTATTCTTTCAAACCCACCTTTCGCAGGTGAAGTAAAAGTGAAGCAACAGTTGGCACATTACCAGCTCGCAAAACCAGCACTAAAAAGAGCCAAAGACAAACAAGCCAAGGAAGAGCGTGATGTATTGTTTATTGAGCGTATTATTAAAATGCTCAAACCCGGTGGAAGAGCAGCTATTGTTTTGCCTCAGGGTAAATTCAATAATTCTTCACTTGCCTTTATTCGTGAGTGGATATTACGCAAAGCCCGCCTGCTTGCAGTAGTAGGCTTACATGGCAACAGTTTCAAACCACATACCGGGACAAAAACATCTGTTCTATTCATTCAGAAATATACCGAACAGGAATTAAAGGATATTGAGAAAGTGCAGAATGAAGTGAAAGCAGCCTGCCCTGATTACGCTGCACAGATTCAGGAACTATTGTCTGCTTGCGAAAGTGAATTGGAAATACCCGAAGATCAAATTCCCGAAAATATCCTTGAATTAATACTCGAAGAATTTGCAGAGCCTGAACCCGAAACAACCGAAGCGGATAGTGAAGGAGACGATAGTGGAGATGAAGATGAAGAAGAAAACATTGTAGAACCCGACTTGGAAGAATTGTTGGAAGCAGCCGACACCAAGATCACCGAACTCAAAACAGAACTATTGAAAGCCAAGCAACAACTGGACGGCCTCAAAGATGCTGAAGAAGCCATGAAAGAAACCCAAAAGGCTGAAATAGAAATTATCACTGAGCAATGGGAAGGCTCTAAAGCAGAGTTAAGAGAGCATTTGAAACCAGTTAAAGAAGCGCACAAGGAGCGAATAAAAGCACTGAAGGAAGAACAAAAAACTACTTCAAAGCAGCTGAAATCACTTATAAAGCAAATGGAAAAGGACATTCCACAAGCGGAATATGATAAAAACCTCTTGACCACAAAGGGTAAACTTAAATTGATCATAGCTGATGATGATTTATTACAAAAGCTATCCGATCGCTTTATAGATGCCGAAGTAGCCAAGCGATTGGACTATCCAATTTTTATGGCAGTAAGTGAACAAGGCGGTAAGAACAATAGCGGAGAATACGAATACCTGATTGATGAAGATGGAAACATTGTAGAAGATGAAAACGGGAATCCAGTTTTCAGGCAAGACTTGGTAAACTATGATATTTCTAAGGCTGCTTTAGAAGCTATGAACACTAAAAAATCGACAGATGAAATGGGTGAAGAACTATCAATGGCAGCAGAACCCAGAGCGGAATATTTGGTAAAGGGAAAACCATTGGCCATTGCAGAAGCATTCGTGAGATATGCGAAAGAACAAGGATTTAACTTTTGGAAATAGCGGTTGATATATGGCAGTTTATAATATAATAAATAGAAGTTCGATAAAGGAAGGAAATAATATTCTTGCCGAACATTATCAGCGCGAACGACTTGAAACGGAAGACTTATTAAAAAAAATATCAAGCTCTAAAATTGGTCACTATTTTATAGAAAAAACTAATACAGTCAAGCCAAACCAGTTCACTAATTATTGGCGGGTTTATGATCTTCCTGATACGATAAACCAATTTCTACTTGGCGGGAAAAACCCGATTCTTGCAGAAGTAACCAGTAACAAAAAAATTGCAAAATCTGGCAATTTTATTATTTCAAGACTTAGGCATTACCTAAAGGAAATGGCGATAATTCCAAAAATGGAAGAGAATATCGCCCTCTCTACTGAATATTTAGTCTTTGAATCAAAAGGTGAAGTTACTCCACATTTATTATTGCCTTTTTCTTTGTCAAGATATGTCCAAAAAATATTAGACTGGGCTCAAACAGGGAATGCTCACCCAAGATTTTCTTCCATCACATTGAAAAACACTTATCTGCCTGAAGTATTAATTGAAAAAAGCGATTATTTCCAAGGCATCATAGAGAAAGCAATAGACAGTTTAGAGATTTCCACCCATAAGTATTCCCTTGCTACGGAAGAATTAGAAGTTGCGCTAGAGTTAAAAAAATTAGCCTTTATTCAAAAACCTAGTTTTGAAACAACTTTTAGCGAAGTAGTATCAAGTCATCGATTAGACTCCAACCATTTCAAACCTAAGTTTGACCAGCTTCTGCATCACATCAAAACAAATTTTGATTATATCCATTTGGGTACTTCGGTGGTTCTGAACCGTAGGGGTGTTCAACCTATCTATATTCCAAATGGATCAAAAAAAGTGGTGACAAGTCAACACATAACAGATACTCATTTGGATTATGATAATCTGGAAAGAACATCAGACCTGCACTACTTGGCAAGCCCAGAAGCTCATGTAAAATATGGGGACATTCTCACTTATACGACTGGGGCTTATGTAGGGCAAACCAATATTTATTTGGACACAGAACCAGCACTTGCCAGTAACCATGTAAACATTATCAGGATGAAAGGCTCAGATATTGACCCTACCTATGTTGCTTTTGTCATGAACTCATTGGTAGGTCAATTACAGACTGAGAAACACATTAGGGGAAGCGCACAAGCTGAGCTTTATCCGAATGACATGGCTAAGTTCATCATTCCCATTCTTAATCGAGAGACTATGGCATCCATAAGTCAAAATGTGAAAGACAGTTTGGAAGCTCGCAGGAAATCAAAAGAGTTGCTCGAACAAGCCAAAGAAGAAGTAGAAACCTTAATAGAACAAGCTGCCCAAACCGCATGAAACAATGGCTAGACCATATCGTCCAACTCAAGGAAATCCTGCATAATCTCAAGCAAGAGATAGCACCCTATTGGGCTACGGAAAGCCGAAAAGAAAAGCAGGCACAACTTCAGTCCATTGATAAAACCATAACCAACATGCAAAAAAGCAATACATCCGTACCGGATGAATTGCGGGAGTTAAAGTTCAAATTGCTCAAAGAGCTAGACCTGTTCAAAGAAGCAGATGCTACTAAGGTAGAGCTTCAGGAGCTGTTCGCTCCTTACCAACATAAGCCAAGACGCAAAAAAGAAAAAGAGCCTAAAAAACTCAATAAGCAAGCGAAAAAAGATCAAAAGTCAGAATCCAGAATTACACTAAAGTATCTGATAGATGCTCAACTATTGCCTGTCCCTTTGAATCTAAGCAAGAAATATAAAGGCAAGATTTATCACGCTATCATTACACAACAAGGACATATTGAATTACAAATCAATGGATCAAAGCAAATCTTTGATTCGCCTAGTGCTGCTGCTGTAGCAGCAAGCAATAAGTCGCAAAATGGCTGGACATGGTGGAATATTGAAGGACAGCCAAAAGACAGAACATTAGATTATTACCGTCAAAAGATAAAAGACCATGAAGCTCAAAGATGAAGATAAGCAGTTGCTCAAGGAGTTGTGCAATCAATACAACGTCTCGTATGAAAAAATGCTCAAACTATTGGATACAACCAAGGAGTATGAGTTTAGAGAAAGACGTGCAGGCATCTATGATGCTTTGTCTGAGATCATAAAGTCTAACTTAAAAACAAGTTTGCCATGAGAATAGAAAAAGCCACAATACGGAATTTCAAAGGCATCAAGGAGTTAAATCTCACTTTGAATGAACAATTAAATGTATTCATTGGAGACAATGGAAGTGGAAAAACTGCTGTGCTTGAAGCTTTACTTAAAGCAGCTGGCTCTTTGTTTATTGGAGTTAGAGATGTTTCTACAAAAGCAATTTCGAATAATGAAATTTCATACCGGCATGAAGAGTATCAATTTCCAGTCGAAATTATTGCAGAAGGAGTTGTTAATAATTCAAGAATCAAATGGAGCAGAGAGCGAAATTCACGAAAAGGAAGTACCACCACCAAAAATGCAAATGAAATCAGTGCTATTGGAAGAGATTTGGATGCTGCTATTAGAGAAGGCCTTCAAGTCAAGCTGCCACTGATCAGCTATTTTTCTACCGGAAGGCTTTTTTTAATTGCTCAGGATCGTAAGCGAAAAGATAAATCTTTAGAAAAAGGAAAAGAAATAGGTTCAAGACTAAGGGGATATCGAGAAGCATTTGATGCCAAATCAAACTTTAAAAGATTCACAGAATGGTTCAGATTGAAAGAAATGTCACAAATTCAACGTGGCGAAAAAGATGTCTTATTGGAACTAGTAAAAGATTCAATTATTTCAACCTTGCCAAATTGCAAGAAGGTCTATTTCGATTTTGATCCCGATACTAACAGGGGTTTGACAGTAGAACTTGGTGATGGTAGGATTTTACCATTCAATTATTTAAGCGATGGGATAAGAAGCTTTTTTGCGATGATTGCAGACATTGCCCATCGTTGTGTTTTATTAAATCCATTTTTAGCACAAAATGCTTTAAAGGAAACAGAAGGAATCGTTTTAATTGATGAACTAGACCTTCACCTTCATCCAGCATGGCAAAAAATTGTTATTACAAGTCTTTTGCGAACCTTTCCAAAAATTCAATTTATCACCACGACCCATAGTCCTTTTGTAATTCAGGAGACTGAAACAGGACAACTCTTCTTGATGGAAAACTGCAATTTAAATGCAGTCAAAGGGGCTTCCGATTTAAGCGTGGAAGATATAGCTGAATTTCTTCAAGGGGTAGATATGCCACAATGGAGTAAGAAGAAAACTGACTTGTTTGAAATGGCAAAAGACTTTTATAAGGATTTAGATTCTGGGAAAGAGTTATCAGAAAAAGATAATTTGAAATTAGCAGAGTTAATCAAACCTTTTTCTCAAAACCCAGCATTTGACGCCTTCATGGAACAAGAAAAACTTAAAAAATTGGGCAAAAAGTGAGAGCAGTAAATAAAGGAAATTCACCAAGAACTTATACAAGATACCAAGATGCTCGAAATGATCTTGGGGGTAGGATTGATTGGCATTGTTCATATTGCGAAATGGCAATAACCAATATGATTGAAGTTGAACATATCGTTCCAAGAGATAATGGTGGCGCACCTCTAGATTGGGAAAACTTTCTACTCTCTTGCAAATACTGCAATACAGTGAAGGGAGCAAGAAACCCGTCTAGAACCGGATATATTTGGCCTGATAGAGATAATTCTGATTTAGCATTTGATTATTCAGAAGCTGGCGGAATAACAGCTAAACCTACACCTGTTCGCACAGAAGCATTAGCAACAATTGAGTTAATGGGCTTAGATAGGAATCCGGGCATGCCAAATGAACCTACAAAAGCCGATTCAAGATGGATTTTTAGATTGCAATCTTGGCAAATAGCTAAGTATTCATTTGAAAATTGGCAGGACAGCCCAAGTCCACAAATGGCAAATCAAATCGCACTCACAGCAAAAGGAATGGGCTTTTATTCGATTTGGGTGAAAGTATTTGAAAATGAACCTGAAGTTCTGGAACAATTAAGAAGTGAAATAATTGGAACCCATTACGTAATTGATAGTCATAATAACAGGATTCCGAGACCTAGTGGAATTATTTAAGATAATAATGTCAATATGAAATTCAGAAAACTCACCATAGAAAACTACAAGAGCTTCCAGTTTCCTACTACCATCAGCTTTCCTGATAGTTCAGCAGGTAAAAGCATTTTTTTAATTGGCGGAATGAATGGGGCAGGAAAAACATCAGTGATGGAAGCCGTCAATATTTGCCTCTATGGAGCCAAGCAGGATTTTATCTTTAAATATATCAATAGAAAAGAACTAGCCAAAGGTAATGCTTATGCTTCGTTTGAATTAGTCATTGAAACAGAAGAGTTGGAAGAAATCCAAGTAAAACGTACATGGACAGCTGGCACAGTAGATTCTCCCAAACCAAAAGACCTGGAAGAAAAACTGGTAGTGATTAAGGACGGTAAAAGAGTATCAGTTCAAAACAAAGATATGTGGCAGGACTACATCAATGCCATGATTCCGAAAAGCATCACGCAGTTCTTCTTTTTTGACGGGGAGAAGATTCAAGAGATAGCGGCAGACGACCATTCAGAAGTCAGGTTAAAATCTTCATTAGAAGCAGCTTTGGGCATTCAATACATTTCTAGACTTTCCAATGATGTATTGCATCTTAAGCAAGATGAACGCAAAAATTTTGTAGAGATTTCAGATGAAGATATTGATTTCAAGGAAAGTGAGCTGAAAAGAGAAAAAGCCAAATTATCTAAGAAGCAACAGCAAAAAGATGAAGTTCAGTCCGAATTGAATCAATTCAAAACTGAATATGAAGATGCCAAGAGCCGTTTTTTAGCTGCGTTCAATGCAGAACCCGAAAGTGCAGATGAAACCAAGCAGAGAGAACGTAAGAAAATTCAATTGGCATCCAAAAAAGGGCAGTTGGATAATCAAATTAAATCAATCATTGACAAGCATTTGCCTTGGGCATTAGCAGGCAAACTATTTGAACCACTCAAAGAGCAGATAGACAAAGAGCGGAGTGCATTGGCATCAAAAGCTATCAGTAGCCAAGCCATTCAATTGGCACAGGACATAGTTTCAGCAGTAGATAAACCCGAACCAATCTATTCATCCCCTCTTAATGGTGACCAACGCAAAGAATTAGAAAAAAGAGTGCTTTCTGTGCTTAAAGAAGAGCAGTCAGATTCCACTAATACTTTTTTAAACATGTCGGATAGAGACATTGCAAAAGTGCTTAATAAGATGGAAGAGATTGAGCAAAGTGAAATCCTTTCTCTGAAAGACTTCCTGTCCGAACGAAACGAAATGGACCAGGAATTAAACCTCTTGGATGGCGCATCGCTCGGTTCTTCTTCCGATACGGAAAAACAACTCTTTGATGAATTACAGCAACAAATGGAAAGTTGCCAAAACCAGATTGGCCGCTTAACAGTCAAACTTCAAAACCTATCTGAAGAAGTCCTGAACATCGAGAATAGAATTAAGGACATTGAGCTGGAATTAGGGAAATTGTACGATAAGCACAATATGAGCAAAGAAAAGGTGGATTTTATAAAAGAATGTGATGCTATTGCCAACTTACTTAATACGTTCACTATTCGGCTCAGGAAGAATAAAATCCATATACTGCAAGAAAAAACCTTTGAAATGTACAAGCTGCTTTCAAGCAAAAGTGGACTTATTAAAGATTTGGAAATAGATGAAAAGACTTATGAAATAATGATCCGTGACCGCAATGGCCATGAAATGAAAAAGTCCGGTTTATCAGCTGGTGAGAAAGAAATATTCGCTGTTTCCTTATTGTGGGGTTTAGCACAAACTTCTCAACTAAACCTACCAATTATTATTGATACACCGCTTTCAAGATTAGACAGTATTCACCGTGACAATATCGTCAACAATTATTTTCCCAATGCAGCAGGTCAAGTTATTATCCTTTCTACAGATACTGAAATCGACAACAACTATTTCAAAACTTTAGAGACACATTTAAGCGGAGCAGGTAAACTGGAGTTCAGCCAGATGAAGGAATTAACCACCTTCAAAGAAGGCTACTTCTGGAGCTAAAAAGATACGGATATGGCAGATAGACTATACACATCTCAAAAAGCAGACGAATACATCAATGGTCTGCGCATGGAAAGCAAGCTGGACAAATCAGTAATAGCAAGAATGGCTTGTGTGCTTTCAATCTTTCAATCAGGAAGCAACGTACCACAAAGTAGCAATTTTGGTGGAAATGAAATGCGAAGGCATTCCTTCTTTGGTGATAATGAAATATTCATGAAAGCCTTGCTTTCTTTCACTTACCAGCGTTCTGAATTTGAAGATGATGAGTTCTTTTCAAACAAATCTATCATCAAAAGCCATATTGACAATGGCGCACAGATCCTTTGGGATTTATTTGAAACCCAAGGTCAGGATGTGTCCAGATGGTATTCAGCTCTAATAGAGAAAATAGAACTTAAGGGTGCTAAGGAGAAACTCACCAAAGACTTAGATATTTTCATAGGCCGTAACATACTTACTAACGACCCTTTGATGATGGAGTTAAACAATACCCAGAAACACGCAAATTCACATTTGGCGATTATGGGTAAACCAGGAGTTGGTAAAACACAATTTTTGCTCAAAATTCTAGCAGATATTCGAGTGCAATCCAGCTACCAGACCAACTTCATTTTCTTTGACTACAAAGGTGATGTAGTAAACAATGAAGGCTTTATTGACATTACCAGATCGAGAACCTACAGACTATTACAGAATAATGAGTCTCTACCTATCAATCCATTTGTTTTACCTGCCTATGACGAACAATCTATTCAGGTTTCAGCAAGGGAAAAAGCTGAAAGTTTTGCTTCTATAAATTCAAAGTTTGGAGTAGTACAAAAAGGAGCTTTAACAGAAGCTATTATGGCAGCATACGCCAAAAGAGCTTCATCCAAAGAACCATACCCTGACTTTCAAGATA
The DNA here is from genome assembly GCF_046352995.1 of Aequorivita nionensis. Lineage (GTDB taxonomy): Bacteria > Bacteroidota > Bacteroidia > Flavobacteriales > Flavobacteriaceae > Aequorivita > Aequorivita nionensis. Next base: position 2,965,892 of record NZ_CP130281.1, read on the forward strand.
TTTTGGAATTGGCAACAATGGCCTATGAAGAAGAAGGCAAAAGAGATGATTCCTTAATTGAAGTGCTCCGTGATTTGGCAAACTTCAATTTGTTCTGGTCGCATGGACATTCAGTGAAGCCAATCGACAAACTTTCAAATCGTTCAATGATAATTGACGTACACGCTATGCCTGTATTGAAAGAACTGGTAGGTTATTTAGTCATTGAGCGATTGTATAAAGAAATGACAAGCCTTCCAGATAGTCCAGTAAAAGACGGTAGAAGAACACTTAGAACAATACTGGTCATTGATGAAGCACACAACTATTTAGGTCAGAAAAATATATTCTTACAAAGGATTATCAGAGAAGGTCGTTCAAAAGGAATTGTAGTATTCTTTGCTTCACAATCACCTAATGACTATCAGCAGAAGTTCTTCAATTTTCAAGAGTTACTGGAGTTTGCCTATATCTTTCAATGTGAAGGTGTTTCCGCTTCATCAATTCAAGACATACTTGGCTGTAGTAACAAAACGGCTAAAGACTTACAGAGCGAAGTAGCTCGTTTAGAGCCCTTCCAAGTCATTAGCAGAAGCGGTCAAAAAACAGAAGAGTTCGTCAAATTCTCAGCAGAACCTTATTACAAGAATTATTAAATCAGATGCAAATAATATAGAGTAATCATTGCCATTGGTAGAACGTAAACGAAAAGACTAATGAACGGTCAGGATCTCAAAATCAATATCATTCCTTTTTCACCGGTACAGCAGTATGTGGACATGTCCTTTTTTAAAGAAAAAAGAGCTAATGCCCTTCCGCTTCACCTTTCAGAATGTCCTTTAGAGATTGCAGAGACCTATTCGACCGAAGAAAGAAAAAAGACCCATTACTTCTATACCTTCTTTTCAGATGATGCTGATGCAGACTTAAACATCCAAATAGACCTGTCCAAAAGTCCTCGTTTTGCCAAACACTATTTCAGTCATCTTATTAGAAAGCATTTCAGGCAGAAGGCTGCGTTGGTCAGTAATAACTTCATTAGAGATATTGAAGTTTGGTTTGAATCACCAAACCAACCAAGCAAGCTCTTTACAACCTATCAGGTATTCAGCCTCCGGGTGCAATATGCTGAGATAAGCGAAGGATTTGAGTTGGTCATTTACGACAATGGTATTACACGCCTTTTAAACAAATCAATAAATGACCTTCCAGATATAGATTTAGACACCTTTACAGCAGTAGTTTTCCGAAAGAATTTCTACCACGTCAAAAACCTATCAGATGAAGGCAAGTCTAATTATCAGGAAGTATTCCCAGTCGTTAATAAATCATTAGAAACCCACTTCGGATTTAAGCCTACAAATAATCCATACGGCAACAAGTACGATCGGAAATGGAAGAGCTTAAACACTTTTTTGTCCGATCATATCAATACAACGGATTTCAAAACAGTCTTGAATCATAGCATTACTGATTTTATGCGAGTTCCAAGTAGTAAAATTCATACTACCAAGAAGTCAAGCAGCTTATTGCAATTGGGTACAGAAGAAAAGCAAAAGGTATATACACCAAAAGAAAACCTTCAGGAATTTGGTCCCTACAGCTTACCCAAAAAGAACCAAGTAAAATTTATCATGATACTTCATGAAAATGATAGAGACTATGCAAATCGCTTAGTTCAAATCATGAAAAAGAGATACCAAAGACCAGATGGCTCGTTCATGGAAGATAAATTTGGTGTTTCCTTGTACGATATAATCCGCATTCGCTTTGAATTAGATCGAGAAAACAGCATTCTCTTTACTGATGAAATGAATCCTTTTGATGCTATCCAAGAATATTTGGATAACCATCCGATTGACAATGAAAAGTTCAACTATGTTGCGATTTACCTGAGTCCATTTAGTAAAAATGAAACCGATAAGGAAAAAAGAGCTGTCTATTACAAGGTGAAGAAAACCTTAATTGAGCACGACATTACTTCTCAGGCTATATACAAGGAACATATCTTCTCTCCTGATTTCAAAAAATTCTATTATATCAACATTGCCGCAGCAATTCTAGCTAAAACTGGTGGAGTACCTTGGAAACTTGAAGCTACCGAACGTGATGAATTGGTAGTTGGTGTAGGTGCGTTTAAATCAAAAGAGTTTGGTGTACCATACATTGGAAGTGCTTTCTGTTTCTCCAATAATGGAGACTTCAAAGAGTTTAATTGCCGTTCTTCTGCTGAATCATTTCTTCTGGCACAGGAAATCAAAATTATGATTCAGGATTTTATCAAGAAGAAACAAAAACTAAACAGACTTATCATTCACTTTTACAAAGACATGGGTAGGAAAGAAATTCTGCCAATCAAAAAGGTACTTTTTCAATTAGGCTATGACCACATACCTATTATTGTCATTACAGTAAATAAAACCTATTCCAAAGACTACCTGGTGTTTGACACCAACTTTGAAGAATTGCTTCCATACAGTGGCACGATAATCAATTATGCCAGAAATAAATACTTGCTATTCAACAATACTCGGTACGTAGATGAAGAAGAAATAGAAATTGAGAGTTATCACTCGCCCTTAAAACTTACATTTCAATCTACCCACCCAGAAGCATTAAAAGATGTAACCGTGATAAAGGAGTTAATAGATCAGATATATCAGTTCAGCCGCATGTACTGGAAATCGGTCAAGCAACAAAACCTTCCCGTCACTGTAAAGTACCCGGAAATGGTCGCAAAAATCTATCCCTACTTTGAAATGGAAGACCTTAACGAGTTTGGAAGGAGTAACCTTTGGTTTTTGTAATAACTTAATTAACAATATATTATGATTTTAACACCTGTATCCGTTTCAATAGATCACATTCTTTTAGATCCAAACAATCCTCGCTTTGCAGATATATCAGATGAATCATTAAATATCCCACAATCTAAATTTTCTGACGAGAAGGTTCAAAAAAGCGCCTATGATAAAATGATGCACCCACGTTTTGATGTACAATCCCTAGCTGCATCAATTGAAACCGTAGGCTTTTTCAAAGTGGATAATTTGGTGGCAAGGAAAATTGATGATGATAATTATGTGGTAGTTGAAGGAAATAGGCGTACAACAGCTATTAAACATCTTTTAAACCAACATAGTCTTGGACAATCCATTCTTTCTGATGAAGGAATAACGAAACTCAGGACAATCGAAATACTTGTAATAGAAGGAGAGATTGAAGACATTGAAGATGTTAGCAAGGTAATTCAAGGCATCCGAAATGTTTCAGGAATTAAAGAATGGGATGCTTACCAAAAAGCTCAGTACATCAATGACTTAATTGGTAAAGGAAAATCACCAGCCACTATTTCAAAAATGATTGGAATGTCGGTCCGTGAGATCAATAGATATTACAAGACTTTTAGCGTAATGTCTCAATTTAAAAAGGATGAAGAATATTCAAGTTACTGGAAACATTCATTCTTTAGTCACTTTGATGAAGTCCTAAAACGTCCTGCCTTGAGAAACTTTATGGGATGGAATGAAGAGTCTTATCTTTTCGAGAATCAAGAAAATACCCGCAGGTTTTATGAATGGTTAGCACCAGATGAAGAAGGAAACATTGCCTTATCAGACGCTCACAATGTTCGCCAATTAGTACACTTAGTACATGAACCCGTGGCACTTAATTATTTGGATGATAGAAACCTTCAAAAGGCTATGAATTACATTGAGCAGAAAAATTTTAATGCTCAAAAGGTCACTCTCACTGAATGTATGGGTAAAATAACCAATGCAATAGAAGCCTTTAAAAATATTGTTGCTGAAGGTTTAGAAGCTGATATGTCAAATGATGAAGTGAATGATTTGAAATCATCCATTTCCGAAATGAAGAAACAACTTGATCGAATTGCAATTTTAAAACAAGGTGAAAACCAGTGAATCTTTCCGCAATTATAGAATTAGCTTATAGCTGTGAAAAGGCCAAATTCAGCACTCTCCAATTTTTGACATCTTATTATCAATTAGAAGGTAAAAACATGTTCAAGGCTGCTGAATTGGCTGAAATCAACATTCAAAATTTCATTGGATATGCCCAAAGCCACATAGCATTAGCCACTAAACTAAATACAGCAAGTATATTCGAGAATATTGATTCTTCTATAGTTTCATTCAATCCGGATTACCCAATTATCCAGAATATTTACAAAGGTTTACACAAACTAACCTGGCAAGAATTTGAAGAGTTTTGTGGAACGCTACTTAAAAAATGCTTCAATGCTGAAAGTGTAAATATTTCTCAAAAGTCGAATGACGGTGGTGTAGATTTCTCCGCTAAAGTTCCATTCAAGAATATGTATTCTCTAAGTCCTTATGGATATGTTGAACTGTATGGTCAAGCCAAAAAGTACAGCGGAAATGTGGGTCGTGTAGATATAGACAAATTCACTGCTTTTGCCAATCGTCAAAAAAGAGATAACCAGTACCCGGCACAACTATTTATTTTCTGTACCACATCTGATTATATCCAATCAGCACTAGATGAAATTTCAAAGAACAACTTTATAAGTCTTAACGGCCAGCAAATCGCCTTTCTAGTTTTCAATCAGATGAAGTCGATTGATTTCAAAGGAGATGATTATTTGTCAACTTTCATTCAATAGATCCTGTACACACCATTCCCACCCGCACAGCCATTTGCTTCCAGTCGGTTCTTTTTGTTCGTTCGTGCCTCACTCTCTACAATCACCCACTTCCAGCAACGCGCAGCAAGAGAAGTCCTTCATTCATTTCCGTTGCACTGCAATTCATTCAGGCCTACACTTGCTTTTCCCCACACTCATCCCAACGCAGGTAAAGCGGTGTTCGTCAGTCGTTCCGCTTTGTTCCGCAAAAACATCCCAGCAAGGGTATACAAAGCAGCTATGCTTTAATATTTAAAAGTATAGCTACCCTTGCCGGGACCATAAATAGCACCGCTGCGGCGACACGTCCTCGCTGGCACTATTTATTTGCTTTGCTTCACACGCTACTCTCCTTCCTCACCCGTGGCTACTTCATCCCCCCAAACCCCAATAAGGTGTTCGCTATCGCTCACCACTTTTTTATTGGGGGTCTGCCGCCACTTGTTAATTGTGCGAGCCTGCGGGTCGCTTCGGGCTGATCGGGCTGTCACGTTTTTTGCAATCAGCCATTTGCCTACAAGTCGCTTCGTTTCCCTCATTCGTGCCTCATTCCCTCAACTCAGCCACTTTCGGCAACCCGCGCAAGAGTAGCTCCTTCCCTCCACTACACCAGCCTACGTACCTTAATTTCGCAATACCACCCGGATAATTTCAATTACTATCCACTACTCTGAAATATTTGGTGTATAACATAACAATTCATCTTCATCTGGCATTGCTCCATTCCAGCTCCGGCTCGTTTCGTTACACTCAGTCCCTACCCTTGCCTTTCCCATCCGAAGCAAAAAATCGCGCCAGCCCTGCCGTAAACGGTAGGCGTCTGCCGCCCTCCTCCCTCGGGCTACTGCATCCGCCACCCTTGCTCCGCTCGCAGGCGGCTCGCGCCTTTTGATTTACCTGCCTAAACCTTTATATAAAAACAAATAGCCCTCAATTAAGAAGGCTTAAGATCATTTTTGGATTCTAAATTAAATTGAATCTATAGTGGCATTGGGTGCATTAGTTTTCACCGAAGCAATTCCGTTCTCCATTCCAGAAGAAGATTCATACATTTCACTCGTTCCAATCACCTGCCCGTTACTAGCTTTCAAATTGAAATAATGTTTTCCATTGCTGGATTTTTTTCTTTCAAACCTACTGTCATCTTGAGAATTTTTCCGAACAGATTCAATACCGTTCAGACATCCCGCTTTAGCAGAATATCCTTCGCTTGCTAAAATGGATTGCCCATTACTTGCTTTTAATCTAAATCGATACTCACTTTTAGCATCCTGATATACTTCAAATTTTGCCATAACTTCTGATTTTAAATTTTCTTAAATATAAAAAAAATAAGATAAAGTTAAAACGCCGCCATAATCTAGGCCCTCATCCTATAAATTGTAAGTCCTACGATTTTTGCAAGTTATATTTTCCAGCGTTGAAGTAATATTTTTCAAAAAAAAACGTGCTGGGATGTCTACACCATTAATAAATCTGCTTTCCTTTTCCTCTTTTCCTCTTTTCCCCTTTCCCCTTTTTCTTTAAAAAAGAACAGTATCGTTTTTTATCTTTAACCGGAAAGATGGTAAAACAACTTGCATCCGATTCTAAAGGATAAAAAACTCCAACATAAAGCAAAGGTACAGGCGTGCGGATGCGAGAGCTGCAAGGGTTCGCTGCGCCTGTTTTAAAAAAAAATCTCCACCCTTGCTTGTAGCTTGAATTATAATTTTCACTGTTATTGATACTCCGGTCTGCACCTGACAATTCCGTTCTTAAACGCGGGTAGTATTTTTTTTAACAGCCCTTGCATCAGTCGCACCGATCCTGTGGCATCAGGCATTATGTTCAAGTTTTTATTTAGAGTCCGTTTAGGCAGCCGGTGGTTGCTGGCGGGCATACGCACCTCGGGCAGTCCGTTCTTCATTGGTGTGCATCACGTTGGCTTCAAGGAGTACACGTTGCGCATCCTTTGGGTAGAGTGTTGCCTCACAGAGCTCCCTTTTTAGGGGGCTCTTTTTTTTAGTCGTTCCCCGAAAAATTAATAAAAGAGGTCAGCAAAGAAAGGCGGGTTGCCCCTTCCTTCAGCCACCACGGATTATCAAGGTCAAGCCCTCTGGGTTTTGATGAAAATCTCCATCCGCCTCCGGCTGGATAGTATTTTCATTCAAAAACCTTGACAACCTTGGCAATCCGCCTAAACGAAAGCTTTCTCTTTTCTTTTTTTCTCTTTTAAAAAATATATAGGAATGGGGAAAACATTTACCATCTGATCTGATAAAAAACTTAATCCGAAAAGCAAAATAAGGAAAGCAAAAGCAACAACCACTTCGACCGAACCACTGCACATTTATTGAAGTAATTTAGTTGAATAAGGACAAAGCCGAATCAAGTCCGTGCCAAGTCCGAAGTATTGTATAACCTTTAAAATTCAATAGAAATGGCAGTAATTAATCAAGGTATTCTCGGCGGTGTATCCGGTAAAATCGGGAATGTAATCGGTGGGACCTGGAAGGGCATCGATTACCTAAGAATCAAACCTTCCAGTGTAGCGAACCCCAGGACTGAAGGGCAATTAGACCAAAGGTCCAAATTTGCAACCGTGCTTCGTTTTCTTCAACCAATGTCTGATTTCCTGCGAATAGGTTTTAAACTGTACGCTATAAAAATGACGGAATTCAACGCAGCAATGTCTTACAATCTATTTAATGGAGTGGTTGGTGCTTACCCCAACTATAACATTGACTATCCGAACGCTTCGGTGAGTCGAGGTAATTTGAAAGGTGTGGCCAATGGAACCGCTACATCTTCTGCTCCAGAAGAAATTGAAATATCTTGGGATGACAACTCCAGCAGCGGAAATGCTCTTGCCACTGATAAATCTTTAATCTTAGTCCTTAATCCGGACAAGAAAGAAAGTATTTATACCACAGGTGGACCTGTTAGAACAGCAGGATCTGAAACCTTGAACTTACCAGCTGAATATACTGGAGACGTGGTTGAGGTATATCTTGGATTTGTTTCTGCAGATGGCACCAAAGTTTCCAATAGTACGCATTTAGGTTCTGTAACAGTTGCGTAAAAGCGATTGACGTTTTCCCCGAAAACCGTCCTATTATTAGGGCGGTTTTTTTGTTTAAAAACTTCCCATCTTTCCTATCTTTAGCCCTTAATTAGCTATAAATCAACCTTTTTTGTTGCTAATCGGTTTCTATTTAGCTGTAAATCGTTGATTATCAATAAGACTTCACATTTTGCATCGGGAAGTAACCCGTTAATATTTCCATAAATCTCAGTATTAATGTCTTATTTCTGTGGAATTGGCAAATCAAACCTATAGTTTTGCTCACTTATTGAACAATAATTGAAAAAACCAAAATTATGAGTCAAGTACAAGGAAATGAAACCGTAAAACTTCACTACACAGGAAAATTGAACGACGGACAAGTGTTCGACAGTTCTCTTCAACGTGAGCCTTTAGAGATAAAGCTAGGTGAAGGTCGTTTAATTCCAGGTTTCGAAAAAGGATTGGTGGATATGAAAGTGAACGAAAAGAAAACCATTACAATCCCGAAAGAAGAAGCTTATGGTGAAGTTCAAAAAGAGCTTTTCCAAAAAATACCGAATGACAATCTTCCACAGGAAATTAAGCCAGAAGTTGGAATGGGCCTTGTGTCCAAAAATCCTGATGGTAGTGAACGCCAGCTGCGCATTGCAGATGTAAAGGATGGTTTTATAATTGTTGATGCAAATCACCCATTGGCAGGCCAAGACCTTACATTTGAACTGGAATTACTTGAAATAAAGTAATTTTTAAGGGAATATAGATTTAAGAAGGCTGCCGAGTGGTGGCCTTTTCTTATTTAAGTCGATAAGTTGAGGAGTTGAGGAGTTTATAAAAATTCAAATCACAAATTAACGCATTAACTTGTGAGCAATTGCATCCACACAATTAATACCATCAATAGCAGCGGAAATAATTCCGCCAGCATAGCCAGCACCTTCGCCGCAAGGATATAATCCTTTTATTTCAATATGCTCCAAAGTGTCCTGGTTCCTCGGAATAGAAATAGGCGAAGAAGTTCTACTTTCCGGAGCATGTAAAACAGCTTGGTTTGTATAGTATCCTTTCATCTTTTTTCCGAAGGCTACAAATGCTTTTTTCAATCTCTTTGAAAGCAAAGGCGGTAAAACTTCATTTAAATCTGCGGAAACAATTCCTGGCTGGTAGGATGTCTTCGGAAAATCTTCAGAAACTTTTCCTTCCACAAAATCGATCATACGTTGAGCAGGCACTTTTTGGGTCTTCCCTCCTGCTTCCCAGCAGCGTTGCTCCACAAACTTTTGAAAATCCAAACAAACAAAAGGATCGCCTTCTTTGTAATTTGGTAAATCTTTGGGTTCTACACTTACCACAATTCCGCTATTTGCATACGGATTATTCCGCTTGCTTGGACTCCAACCGTTTGTAACTACTTCTTCCTGTTTCGTGGCGCAAGGAGCAATAATTCCGCCGGGGCACATACAGAATGAATAAACACCCAAACCATCCACTTGTTCAACCAAAGCATAACTAGCTGGCGGTAAATATGGATTGTCATCTTCCCCGTGATACTGAATGTAATCGATCAATTCTTGCTGATGCTCTACACGAACACCGATTGCAAAAGGTTTTGCTTCAATTTTAATATTTTTATCGTGAAGTAAATAAAAAATATCCCTCGCTGAATGACCAGTTGCAAGAATTATGTTTTCAAATTTGAACCATTTTCCCTCATTTATTTGAATCGCCTCAATGGTATTATCTTTCAGTTTTAAATCTGTCAATTTTGAATTGAAATGCACTTCGCCCCCATTTTCAATAATGGCTTCCCGCATTGCGGTAATTATCTTTGGAAGTTTATTGGTGCCAATATGTGGATGCGCATCTACAAGAATATCTTCATCCGCACCAAAGTGTACGAACCATTCCAGGGCTTTCAAAACGTTTCCACGCTTTTTGCTTCGGGTGTAAAGTTTGCCGTCAGAATAGGTTCCGGCACCGCCTTCGCCAAAACAGTAATTACTTTCGGGATTTACTATTTGGTCTTTATTTATTGCCGCCAAATCCCTTCTCCGTTCCCGAACGTCTTTTCCACGTTCAAAAACGATTGGTTTCAAACCGGCTTCAATAGCTCTTAGTGCAGCGTAAAGCCCAGCCGGGCCAGCTCCAATGATTGCAATTTCTTTGGATGAAGAAACATTCTGCGGAATAAATGGCGGAATTATTTCACGCTTTTCGCCTTTCAGCCAAATTTCAATTTGCAGATTTAGTTTGATAGGTTTCCGGCGGGCGTCTATGGAACGTTTTCTAATTCGCCAATCACTTATTTGCTCCTTCCGAAGTTTTTCCTTTTCCAAAGCAAGCTCGAGGATATAATCCAAGTCTTCTTGCTGCCGTGGCAATATAGCTATTTGAACCAGTTTGCTCATAGACCGCAAATATAAATTTTTAATGGCGAAATTAGTCACAATATTCAAACCTTAGATATTCACTAACACTAGTTAAAAATTGATTAAACTTTCGGTGACCTACCAGCTTTCGTTGAGTTATTGGCTATTTTTAATACAAATAATTTTATGGGAAAGAAATTTTATATAACACTGGCGACTACTTTTATAATCGCCTTTTTAAATATTTTGCAGGCCCAGGAATTGAAGGGATTTGTATTGGATTCATTTAATTCCCCAATAAATAAGGTTTCGGTTTTTTTGAATGGTGAAAAAATTGGCGAAACTAATAATGAAGGAATTTTTACACTTTCCGAAGCATTCAAACTTCCTTTAAAAATAACACTTCAGCATCCAGATTTTTACAATGTCAGCTTTCAAATGTCCAATAATAATCAGGTTTTTCAACTTTCCCCACTTTCAAAATCTGAAAATCTTGATGAAATAATTATTTCCTCTACCTATCAAAAAGAAAGCAAAGTAATTATTCCCACTGAAAAAATTTCCGCTGAAAAATTGGATGCTTACAGTCCGATAGATTTGGTCTCAGCAATAAATGAAACTCCCGGTGTTTTTATCCAAAGCGGGGCTATCAATACCAATAGAATTGTTATTCGCGGGGTTGGTTCGCGGACGCTTTATGGCACCAATAAAATACGAGCTTATTTCAACGGAATTCCTATAACAAACGGCATTGGCGAAACAGCAATCGATGCTTTTGATCCAGAAGATCTGCAATTGCTGGAAATAGTAAAGGGCCCAAAAGCCACACAATACGGCACCAATTTGGGTGGGACTTTGCTGCTAAATTCCAAACAAGCTGCGGTTGGGGAAGCATTTGTGAAAAGTAATTTAACGGTTGGCTCCTTTGGATTGATAAAAAATTCCGTTTCCACCGCAATTTCAAATGAAAGATTTTTGGTGAATTTAAACTACGATCATTTAGAAACAGATGGTTTTAGGGAAAACAGCAATTATGATAGGAAAACCTTGTTAATCACTTCCAAATATAAATTCAATCCTAAGAATGAGTTGGGAATTTTATTGAATTATGTGGATTATTTCGCGCAAATCCCCAGTTCCATAGGGAAAACTGCTTTTGAGGAAGATCCCGCACAAGCGGCTTTTACCTGGAAGGAGGCACAGGGTTTTGAAGATAATAAACAAGTTTTGGTCGGCCTCAGTTTTACGCATCGCTTTTCCGAAAATTTCAGCAATACCAGCAGTGTTTTTTATGCTTATTTGGATCATTACGAACCGCGACCGTTCAATATTTTGGATGAATTCACTAATGGTTATGGAGCGCGGACTGTTTTTGCAGAAGACTTTTCATTTATAAAAAATAAAGCCAATCTCAGTTTTGGCGGGGAATTTTACAAAGACGAATACAATTGGAAAACTATTGAAAATTTATACGAGGAAAATAATGGCAACGGAAGCTTGGAAGGCGAATTGTTGAGCGATAATATTGAAAAGAGAGACAATTTGAACATTTTTATAACCGTAACGCTTCCTTTTACCCAAAAGCTTAAAGGTCAGTTTGGTGTCAATTTTAATCGAACCACTTATGATTTTACCGACGACTTTAATGACGGAGTAACCAACAAAAGCGCTGAACGTAATTTTGAACCAATTTTGGCACCGAATGCAAATTTACTGTATCAATTCAATGAAAATATTAGCGCCTATTTCAACTTCAGTCGCGGTTTTAATTATCCTTCCATTGAGGAAACACTTACGCCGGAAGGAGTGATAAATCCAGATCTCGGACCCGAAAAAGGTTTTAATTATGAATTGGGAAGCGAGCTTTTCCTCTTTAAAAGAAAACTTCACTTTCAATTGAATGCCTATCTTTTGGATATTGACAACTTGATTGTTGCGGAACGCATCGGCGACGATCAATATATTGGCAGAAATGCTGGAAAAACGGAACACAAAGGTGTTGAATTAAATATTTCCTATAACCAATCTATGGGAAGATTTTTATACATTTCCCCCTATATAAATGCCGAAATCACTGCCCATAAATTTATTGATTTTGTGGATAACGAAAATGACTTTTCGGGAAACCAACTTACGGGAGTTCCCGATAAAAAAGTAAATGGCGGAATAAACTTTGGTTTTAAAAACTTCACATTGAACACGAAATTTCTTCATATTGGGGAAATTCCCATAAATGACGCCAACGAACTTTATTCAGAAAAATATACTGTTTTCAACACAAAAGCTTCTTTTAAAAAACAACTTTCAAAGAAGCTTACTTTTGAAATAAATGCAGGGATAAATAATTTTACGGATGAAAAATATGCTTCATCGGTTTTAATAAATGCAACTGGGTTTGGAAATTCAGAACCTCGTTTTTATTATCCGGGAATACCTCGAAATTGGTATAGTGGTTTTAAGCTTGATTATTTATTTTAAGTTTCTAGTTAAAAGTTTCAGGTTTCAAATTCACTAATTCACACATTCACAAACTCACCTATTCACTTTTAGCTTTTAGCCCCAATAAAAACTATCTTTACGTTCCAAACAAAAAACAATGATTTTTTTAGAAAACGAAGGCAACACAAACCCAAGATTAAACCTTGCTTTGGAAGAATATGCACTGCGAAATTTTAGTGCTGAGAACGACTATTTATTGTTCTACATAAATGAACCTTCCATTATTATTGGCCGTAACCAAAACACTTTGGAAGAAATAAACCACGAGTATGTTGAAAAAAACAACATTCACATAGTACGAAGGGTTTCGGGCGGCGGAGCTGTGTATCATGATTTTGGAAATCTCAATTTCAGCTTTATAACCAATCACGATATAAAAAGTTTAAACAACTTTAAAAAGTTCACCGCACCGGTAATAAAGGTTTTGAACAGTTTAGGGCTGAACGCAGAACTGAAAGGGCGTAACGATATTCAGGTAGATGAAAAGAAAATTTCTGGTACGGCACAGTTTTCAACCGGAAAAAGAATGGTGAGCCACGGCACGCTTTTGTTTGATACCGATTTAGGCGAAGTTGCAAATGCACTAAACGTAAAGATGAGTAAAATTGAGTCCAAAGGCCATAAATCCGTCCGCAGTCGCGTGGCGAATATTTCTGAATTTTTAAAAGAACCATTAAAGATTGAAGAATTTCGCAAACTTTTATTGGAAGGACTTTATGAAGAAAGCGAGCCTTTTGAAAAGTATCATTTAACTGCTGCGGAATGGGAAGCAGTCCATCAATTAAAAGAAGAAAAATACAACACTTGGGATTGGAACTATGGTCGTTCCCCAAAGTTCAATATTCAACGGAGCAAACGTTTTTCCGTTGGGGAAATAGATCTACGCATTTTTGTTGAAAAGGGACACATCACAGAATTCAAAATATTCGGGGATTTCTTCGGAAAAGAACCTGTGTTAAATCTTGAAAAGCTTTTGGAAGGAGCCCGTTATGAAAAAGAAAACATTTCGGAATTATTGAAAGATATTGAAGTAAAAGAATATTTTGGCGACATTCCGAAAATTGATTTTATTGAATTGGTTTATGGCGCTGATGAAGTTTAGGATATTTTAAATTCTAAAAACAAAAAATTAACTGAAAGATCATTTTATTGCTTCTTGGATTCTTCTTCGAAAGATAAAAATAAAAAAAGCCGCATTAAAAAAATGCGGCTTTTCCTGTGAAGCATATTAAACTTAATACTTCACAAATAGTATCTGTTATTAAAAAACTATTCAACAATAAATTTACCTTGCATTAAAGCATAGTGTCCTGGGAAGGTACACATAAAAGTATAGGTTCCCGGCGCTGGCGCATCAAATTCAATGGTGTCGCTTTCGCCGCCACCAAGCATTTTAGTATGCGCTATAAACTTATCTTTCATATCTGCTGGAATATAGTCTGTATCTGCTGCTACCGCAGAAGCTTGTCCCACAGTGGCCATATCGGCATCTTGGGTAAGCAAGGCCCAATTGTGGCCCATTACAGTTTTTTCCATCTTGCCAACGTGTTTTAAGGTAAGCTTCACTTTTTGACCAGCTTTTACACGAATCTCGTTCTTGTCGTATTTCATTTGGTCATTACCAGTAATGGTTATTTCGGCAACTTTATCATCCGTAGTTTCGGCAGGTGTTACCTCCTCGACTTTAGTACCGATTTTTACTTCAGTTTTTTCTTCTTTTTTGTTGTCACCACAGCTTATAGCTAAAGCTGCTATAAAGGCTAAAATTATTTTTTTCATTAGTGTGTTATTTATATTAATTTTAAATAAAGACAAAATTAACCGATATTTTTAGCATGACCAAACCTTATGGCAATCATTTTAAAAAATAAAAAAACACTAACGATTCAGAAAAAATAAATAGAAAAATTTTTAAATTTTAGAAAGTATATAAATATTGAATTCCGCCGGCAACAACAGTATTTGCAATGTTTGAAAAATCTGCGCCACCCATTACAGTAAAGGTTCCGAGTTTTTCATTTTTGTAGGAAAGAGAGCCATAGTTATACCAGTATTTCCACTCTGGAATAAAAGGCTTACGGTAGGTTCCCATATATTTAGTGATAGTGCTTTTCAGCTTCCACTGAAATTTACTGAATTCTCCAGTAACCCCAAAATGGTGAACCTTTGAGCGGTTGCTGATATATGGTGTATTGTCGCCATTTATCTTCACATTTTTATCAAAAAGTATAAATGGAGCCCCAATAATATTCTCTTCGTAAGTCCAACCACTTCTGTATATATTGTTTCCAAAATAACCATCAAAACCACTTGTTGTCGTGTTTCCGCTTTGGTCAACTGTATTAATATATTCATATAACACTGAAGAAATTATTTTTTGGTTCTTCGGTTTAAAATAAATACCCCAAACTCCATCTGGAAAATTTGCTAAACGAGTGCCAGAACCATCTTCAAAAGGATGTTCATGATAAATGGAAAAATCTCCCAACCCATTTTTAAATTCATAATCCAGAAAATAGGAGCCTAAATGATTTCCAATTGAATTTTTGGTTTCACCCGGCAATCCAATCTCTGTAGTGTTGGTTGCAAAAAAAACTTTAAAAAAATCTTTAAAGCTATCTTTTAAGTCTCCATAAACTGGTGAGGTTCCACCCCATTGCGCATAATGCTGAAGCTTTGCGGTAAGTTTATGGTTTTCATTGAAAGTGGTAATCAATGCCAACCTTTTGTAGTGAACGTGTGTACCTTCCACGAAGCGATTGTCATTCAATTCGTAATGTGCAATACCCCAATCTAAAGCGAAGGTTTTTGAAATTTTAAATGGATTATTTGCTTCTAAAAGCACACCGGTGAGAGGTCTTGCATTTCCAGACCACAAAAAGTTTTGATTGGTGGCTGATAATCCATCAAGAACTTCAGTTTGTTTCTTTGCTCCAAAAGTTGCAAAAAGCCAAGAGTTTTCAAATTGAAGGTATAAATCTCTTCGCTGCACAGCATCTTCAACTCCATCCCTCCCAAAAACTGCTGCACCAGCATTAATCTTAAATGAAGAATAAGCTAAACTTGCTTTAACCTCTCCTATTCCAGAAATATTGGTTAGTTCACCAACTGAATAATTAGTATTTGTGTGGAACCAAAAGGGATTTTCGTTTTCGTTAGATAGTATTGCTTTTGCCTCCACGCTTCCCGAAATATCAAATTCCTGTGAAAAGGAGATCATTGGAAAGAGAAAGAGAAAGAATTTTAGAAATTTCATAAACAGTCGTTTCTATTTATTCAGAAGCCGTTTCAAAAAAGAACGTTCTTCACGTGAATATGCGTAACCGTATTTATTACCATAGCCAAAATTGTTAAGGTTTACATTATTCAGAATGATGGCAACGTTAGCTAAACGGCCATCGTCAATGGCATCTTGAGGGAAGTCTAACAGTCGTTTATCGGTATATCCTGCACGAACCACGTATAGCGTAATGTCTGCCAATTTATTTATCAAAATAGTATCTGTAACAAGCATAGACGGCGCAGTGTCCAAAATAATATAATCGAACTGTTTTTTAAGCTCATCTATAAAGGTTGTTGTCCGCTTTTGCATTAACAATTCCGCAGGGTTTGGCGGAATTGCACCCGAAAGAACAATGCTCAGGTTTTCGTTGTATTCGCTTTGGGCTATAACGTCTTCCACCTGCATATCTTCATAGACAATATATTCGGTAAGCCCTTTTTTAGTTTTTAAATGATCGGGCAGATAACGTTGTAACTGCGGATTACGAATATCCGCACCCACCAAAACTACTTTTTTGCCTGTAAGTGCCAATGTTAACGCCAAATTAAAGGCAACAAAGGTCTTTCCCTCACCTTTTATGGTTGAAGTAACAATCAATGCCTTTCCCTTGTTGTTTTCTTCCAATTTATTAATGAACAAATATTGCAGGTTAGTTCGCAAAATTCTATAGGCTTCAGCCATTACACTTCGGTCGTTAAGCTGTATTAAATCAGATTCATTGCGCTTTATTTTTGGTATTTCACCCACAATTGGCGTTTTTGAAAGGTGGCGTTCTACATCCCTGCGGGACGTAACTTTGGTATTCAAAAGATTTGCGCCATAAATTCCAATAAAAGGAATCAATAGTCCAGCCAATATCGAACCAAGATAAATGAGCGGTCTTTTTGGTGAAACTGGTGCTTTTGTGCTGTAGGCATTATCAACAACTTTTGCTTTTGGTGAAGTTGCCGCCAAAGTTATAGAAGCTTCTTCCCGCTGTTGCAAAAGGAAAAGATAAAGCTGTTCCTTTATGGATTGTTGTCTTTCTATACCTCTAAATATTTTTTCTTTTGCAGGAACTTGTGCAATTTTTGAATTAATTGTAGATTCCTGAATATTAATATCTTTCATTGCTATTTTCAAAGCATTACTCGAATTTTTTAAGCTTCCGAGAATGCTGGCGCGCATCTGCTCTATTTGGTTATTAACATTCTGTACCACCGGGTTTTTTGCAGTAGAGTTCTGCAACAATTTATTTCTATAAAGAATTAATTGATTATAGTTGTTTACAGACGTGGCAACTTCTTCACTTTGAATACCAATATTGGAAGGTAAAAGCTCGGCGTTGGAACTATTTTCCATATAGTCTATCATGGTCTTTGAAAGCTCCAACTGGGTGCCTACGTCAAATTGTTTCTTGTTAAACTCGCTGGCATTTTCAAGTATTATTTGCGCTTCGGCCTGAATATCTGTTAGACGATTATTGCTTTTAAAAACCTCTTTATTCCGTTCCACCGAATCCAGCTCACGGGTAATGATTTGCAAACGTGAATCTATAAATTTTGAGGTGTTCTTGGCAATTTCGTTTCTATCGGCAATGGCATCTTGATTGTATTGGGAAACAAGTTCATCTAGAAAATCTTCTGCTTTAGCTGTTACCGGCGTCAGCATACTCAATTCCAATACATTACTAGATTTAATTTCGTTCTCAATAACAACTTTACCTTGATAGTCCAACGCAGCGTTTTCAATAGGTCGATAGGTAACCACTACGGTCCTTCCAATAAATGAATTAAAATTTTCAAGGTTTTCCAGGTTAGGCAAAACAGTTATTTCGCCAAAAGGTAATGCTATTTGCTCACCAAACTTATAAGTGCCATCAACCCCTTGGGCTTCGCCTTCCAGTTTGTACTCTGTATTTGAAAGCACCTCTATGAATAAACTGGGAACACTTATCTTCCTATCTACTTCTTTAAAGGATTGATATTGAACTTTAAAAGGAATGTATGAATAGATTTCTGAAGTTTTAATGGCTCCAACAGATTCGTACTTTATATTCAGCCCAAGTTCCTCAACAGTTTTCGAAATGATCCGTTTGGAATTGAAAATGGCCAACTCATTATCTATTTTGCTGGTGTTGAAACGCGACAGAAAACTTCCAAATTGTGAAAAAGCAGCCATTTCCATAGGGCTGCTGGCGCTTTTTTCGTCTTTAATTATTATGGTCGCTCGGGTTTGATAAAGTGCTGTCGTGTATCGCAAATAGATAAATGCCAGTATAAATGCTAAAATAACACCCAAAACAAAAAGATACCAATAGCGGGTGTATTGTTCAATTATTTCGCGAAGTGGCAATTCTTTGGTTTCCGGTTTGTATCGGTTTTCCTCCATAATACTATTAACGGGTTAAAATAATAACAGTACTTAATATTACAGTTACTAAAGATAGTAAAGCTGGCACATCTGGAATGAATCCAGATTTTCGCACTCCTTTTAAGGAAGGTTCTACATAAACAATATCATTTTGCTTTAAAAAGTAATAGGGTGTAGTGAAGAGATTGGCACTGGTATAATCAATTTGTGAAACTTTCCGCACTCCGTCTTCTTCCCTGATTACTGTTATTTTCTTTCTGTTGCCATCTTCCGTAAAATCTCCTGCAAGTGCAATGGCCTCGGGCAGTGTAACGCGTTCGTCTTGAATTCTAAAAACACCAGGCACTTTAACTTCTCCAATAACGGTTACTTTAAAATTGATGATTCGAACATCAACTACTACATCTGTAATATACTCAGATAGTTTTGCTTTCAGTTCCTGCTCAACGGTGCCCCGAGTTTTGCCCATTACAGCTAAAGTACCCAATACAGGAAAACGTATATTCCCTTCGGAATCTACAAGGTAACCTTGTAACTGGAGATTGTTTGTTATTGGGGAGCCTTCAGAACCAATAGTGCGCTTGAATGGCTTAACAACCTCTTCGTCTATGGAAGAAACAGTAATATAAAGAATATCATTTGGTTCAATGATAGGTTCAAAAGAGGTTTCAATTTCTTTTAAATTTAGGTTTTCAGCATCCTGAAAATATAGTATTTCTTTTTTAGTAGCACAGGAAAAAAGACTTGCGCAAGTTAAAAGAAGTATTGCAATTTTATTCATTATGTTTTTTTTAGGGCTACAAATATAAGGCCTTCACAAAATATAGTGAGTGTTTTTTATGAGTATCTCTTAGGAACAAAATATGATTTAAAGATGCTTTTGCAAATCCAAAATTTCATATTCTGAATTATTGCTCAAGAATTCTGGAATAAGCTCTTTTAACTTTTTAACAATTTCTTTCCCTTTTCCATATTGAGAAATAGCGACTATTTCCTGTATTTTAATGGATATTTCAGTATAATCTACTGTAGGTACTTTTGACACCATGATTTTTGAGTGATACGTAGGCAGTGAGGTAGAAGTATCGTTTAATAATTCTTCATATAGTTTTTCACCAGGTCTAAGCCCTGTAATTTCTATATCAATATCTTCATATGGCTTAAGACCAGAAAGGCGGATCATTCTTTCTGCCATATCGAGAATTTTAATGGGTTTTCCCATATCAAAAACATATATTTCCCCGCCATTGCCCATTGTTCCGGCTTGAAGAACCAATTGGCAAGCTTCGCTAATGGTCATAAAGTACCTGATAATATCTTTGTGGGTAACTGTTACTGGGCCACCATAAGCAATCTGTTTTCTGAAATAAGGAATTACGGAACCATTGGAACCAAGCACATTTCCAAAACGAGTTGTAATGAAACGCGTATTTGTGTTTATATGATCTTGCAAGGATTGTACATACATTTCCGCAGCACGTTTTGACGCACCCATCACATTGGTTGGATTTACAGCTTTGTCTGTAGAAATCATTACAAACTTTTCAATATTATATTTCACAGAAAGGTTTGCCAAGTTTATGGTTCCGCCAATATTAACATATACCGCTTCATGAGGGTTTTTTTCAATTAGTGGAACATGTTTGTATGCTGCAGCGTGATAAACCATATTGAACTTATACTTTGCAAAGAGCATTTCCATCCGTTCTAGGTTTCTAATGTCTGCTAACATTATTGTAAAGTTCAGCCCACTGTGGTTTTGATTCATATACAATTCCATCTCGTGAAGAGCAGATTCGGCATTGTCTAATATTACGATTTTCTTTGGACTGAAAACTGCCAATTGCTTAACAATTTCACTCCCAATAGAACCGGCTCCACCCGTGACCAATATGGTTTTACCATACAAATCACTTTTTATAAGCCCAATATCCATTTCAATTGGGGAACGCTCCAACAAATCTTCAATTTGGATTGGTTTTATTTGTGTTTGAATATCTTCCTTTCGGTTCCAATGTTCCACAAGTGGAACGTTGAAGATTTCTACTTTATTCGCCAAACAGGCTTCCACAATTTGGTTTTTCTCTTTAATGCTGAGTGATTCACTCACAATTAAAACCCCGTCTAGATTGTGCTGTGCTAAAAGTTCTGTGAATTCATTTGAAGTATTGGTAATGGGAACAGAAAAAACGGGCTTGTTAAGAATCTTTAGGTTTTTATTGATTTGGTTTTCGGTTATGAAACCAACTAGTTTATAAGGAAGATTAGATTCTGTTGTTAGCGCTTTTCCCAAAGAAATGGTTTGGTCATCCATTCCAAGAATCACAACTCTTTTTTTCAGTTTTCCCGTGGTAAATTTCTTTAAATATTGGTAAGCTTCTTTTACGGCAATCCTGAAAAACAGCATCAGTGTGAAAGAAAAGAACATATAGAGCAAAATTCCGGTGGTCAAAAATATTTTTTGATCTGTGAAAAGGAAATAGATATAATTAAACGTTATTACTGAAATAGCCGTTAAAAAAGACGAGGATGCAACTTTAAAAATATCTGTAAATGTGGAATGTCTAACAATTCCAGCATAGGTTTTAAACAAATAAAAGAAAATAACGTTAATGGAAATGAGGAAAAGTCCTCGCAAAGGCGTTGGCCAAACGGTATGTGGTTTGAGAGGAGTGCCGTCCAGAATCAAAAACATTGTTGCGAAAGAAATGAAACAGATAAAAATATCCAACAAAAAGACAGCCCATCGTGGCAAATACCTTTGATTTAGGATAGTCATTTTTTTTGGACTCATTTTTATTTTCGCTAAAAGGAAATATTTTCTTAACACAATTTCATAACATTTGGGGATGCAAATATACCTCAAATATCGATGAAACGTATTAAAACATCGTTAATCTTAACTTTTTCTTCAACTTTTAAATTTGAACCAGAGGGTAAGCAGAGCCCAATTTCAAACAACTTTTCTGAAACAGTTGAACCATAATAAGGTGCATTTCTAAAAACCGGCTGTAAGTGCATCGGTTTCCATAATGGGCGCGATTCTATATTATTTTCGGCCATTGCCAACCTGATATCTTCAGATGAAAAACCGCATAGCTTTTTATCAATTAAAATACAAGATAACCAATGATTTGAAAAATAATCAGAAGTGGGTTCCGAAAAAACCTTTACCCCTTTTGCCTTCTGAAATATTTCATGATAAAATTGGTTCATTTTTCTTCTTAAACCAACGTGTTTATCCAAAACTTGCATTTGTCCTCTGCCAATTCCTGCAGAAATATTGCTCAGTCTATAATTATAGCCTATTTCAGAGTGTTGATAATGTGGAGCCGCATCACGTGCTTGTGTTGCCAGGAAAATAGCTTTCTCTTTGTGCTTCAAATTTCGAGAAACCAATGCCCCACCTCCTGAAGTTGTGATGATTTTGTTTCCGTTGAAGGAAAGGATTGAAATATCGCCAAAAGTGCCACATTTTTGACCTTTATAAGTGCTTCCCAACGCTTCGGCACTATCCTCCACAATTGGAATTTCATATTTTTCAGAAATCTTTTTTATTTCATCAACTTTATAGGGCATTCCGTAAAGATGCACGGCGATTATTGCTTTTGGTTTTTTTCCTTTTGCAATGCGACTTTTGATTGCTTCCTCTAAATGGATTGGACAAATATTCCAAGTTTCCGGTTCACTGTCAACAAATATTGGCGTTGCTCCCTGATACACAATAGGGTTTGCAGATGCTGAAAAAGTCATACTTTGGCAGAGAACCTCATCACCTCTTTCAACCCCCAATAATATAAGCGCTAAATGCAATGCTGCTGTACCGGAACTAAGTGCTGCAATATGGTTTTCTATACCAAGATAGTTTTCCAAATCTTTTTCAAAGCCTTCCACGTTGGGCCCCAATGGCGCAATCCAATTGGTTTCAAATGCTTCATTTACATAGTTTTGTTCTGTACCGCCCATGTGGGGAGAGGATAGGTATATTTTTGAATTGCTCATTTTTGTAAAAATCTATTTTCTAAAGAATATTGATATTGTTTTAAATATTATCCTTAAATCTTCGTTGAATGATTGCTTATAATAGTATTCCAAATTCATTTTTACTTTATCAGGAAAAATAACAGTATCGTTATAATGCAACGGCTCTTCTTTATTTTTCAATATTGATTCTTCATTGTAATATTTTAAGGAAGCTTCACTGGTTAGGCCTGGTTTCAATTCCAATATTTTTTTTTCTTCCCCCTCCAATTTATCGTAATACCCGGGAATATCGGGACGTGGGCCCACAAAACTCATTTGCCCAAAAAGTATATTTACCAATTGTGGCAGTTCGTCAATTTTCGATTTTCTTAAAAACATTCCAAATTTTGAAATACGGCCTGTTTTATCGTTTATCGTTCTGATTTTAAATATGTTAAAAGGTTTTCCGTATTGGCCTATTCTTTTTTGAGGAAACGTACCATTTCCAGTATCAAAATAGGCGATAAGGATAAAAAGGAGGATTAACCAACCGAAAAATAAAAGTCCGATGCTGGATAATACAATATCGAACCATCTTTTTAAAGCTTTCACCTATCCATTCGTTTTTATAATTCTTCCCGGATTCCCAACAATTACCGCTCCATCAGGCACGTCTTTGATGACTACTGCGCCAGCACCTATAGTGGTCCATTTGCCAATATTAATTTCGGGCAGTACCGAGGCTCCAATCCCAATATGTGTCCCCTCGCCCACTATGACGCCTCCTGCCAAACTAGCATTGGGTGAAACGTGAACAAAATCACCCAATTTACAGTCGTGCTCAATTACAGCCCCCGAATTGATTATACAGTGCTCTCCAATAGTGGTGCAAGCATTTATTACAGTTTTTGCCATAACCACAGTGCCATCGCCGATGGAAGACCAAGAAGAAATAGTAGCAGTTCTATGGATTAGAAGCCCAAAATTCTTGGCCAACTTTTCCGTTACTTTCTTTCGATTTTTATTATTTCCAATGGAAACAACCCAAGTTTCATTGGTGCCCCTAAAGTCAGTCAGAAATTTTTGAACAGGAATATGGCAAACTGCTTCCACGCTGGGATTATCGTCATAAATAATTGAAATTTTCTCTCCTATGGATTCAGCTATATCAATTACGGATTTACAATGCCCACTGGCTCCAAATAATATCATCGAATTTTATTTTATATTGAATTCTCCTTTGTTAATATAAGGAAAAATAGACATAATGTTCTACTTTTTAAACGGTTCTGCTGTTGCTTGTCCTTCTTGTGAAATGCCGTCCTTTTTAAAAACCTTTTCAACTGTTTTAAATAATATTTTTACATCGAGCCAAAAAGACTGGTGTTCCACATACCAAACATCAAATTCAAACTTCTGTTCCCAGCTTATAGCATTGCGGCCATTTACCTGCGCCCAACCCGTAATTCCGGGTTTAACCCTATGTCTCTGCTTTTGAACTTCATTATAAAGCGGAAGGTATTCTGGCAATAAGGGCCTTGGACCTACAAAACTCATATCTCCCATCAATACATTTAAAAGTTGCGGCAATTCATCCAGTGAATTGGAACGAACAAATTTTCCAACAATTGTGAGTCTTTCTGAATCTGGAAGTAAATTACCATTGTTGTTCTTTTTATCGTTCATTGTTTTGAACTTTATGATAGTAAATATCCTTTCTTTTTTTCCCGGTCTTTTTTGAAGAAAAAAAGGAGAACCTCCATTTGAAAATGCCAATATAATAGCCACAATAACAATTATCGGGCTAGCAACCAACAACAAAACCAATGCTCCAAAAAAGTCGAAAAATGGTTTTAGTAAGTTTTGGTACATTTTAGGAAGTATTCTTTAGTGCGCAAAATTACGGAAAAGGAGTTATAACTATTATTTTTCAAGTCTTTTGTATTCTTCATGCAAAGATTCCCATATTTGTTTCCTGTTATATTTTTTTTCAATGTTTTTTCGCGCAACTTTTTTAATATTAGAATATAGAACAGGATCTTCAACTATTAATTTCATCGCTTTAAAAAGTTCATCAATATTTTTTGGCGGAATTATAAGACCATTCATTTTGTTTTGAATTATTTCATTGCACCCATTGATATCTGTTACAATAGAGGGTAATCCCATGGCTCCAGCCTGCATCACCACATTGGGGAACCCTTCACGATAACTTGGAAATACTAGAGCGTCCGCAGTTGCAAAATAAGGACGAACATCGTTTTGATAACCTACTGAATAAATATCTGGGTTCTTTTCTATATTGACCAAAGTTTCGGGCAATAAAGGGTCCAAATCATTTTCAAAAGGGCCCACCAATAGTAGTGAAATATTGTTTTTTAATTCCGATAGCATTGAAAAAGCTGCTATCAATTCGTTGATGCCTTTATCTTTTACCAAACGGCCTACAAAGATGAAAAGAAAATTATCTTTTGGAATTTTCCATTTGTCCCGCAATGAGATGTTATCAATCTCAGAAAAACGGATAGGGTTAAAAAAATCTGTATCAATCCCATTACTACTGCCATTCCCTATTATTGAAAGTTTTGAGGGTTTTGTAAATCTTTCCGTAATTATGAAATCATAAAGTCCTATTGAATTTGGATATACCTTTGTGGCAAAACGATAGGTGAGTTTTTCAACAAAATTCAATACTTGTCTTTTAAGCCCAGTTGCCTCCATTAACGGAAGACCGGCAACGGTGTGCAACCGGTTTGGAACCCCAGCAAACCATGCGGCGGTCATTCCCACAATACCAGCCTTTGGTGTATGGGTATGAACAATTGATGGCTTTTCTTTTTTAAGGAAGCGATACAGTTTAAAAACTGCTGCAATATCTTTTATTGGAGTGATTTTTCGCGTAAGCTCTAAAGGAAATACTCGCACCTTTTCTTTCTCTCCATAGTTTTCCAAGCGTTCCTTTTCAGCAGAAATTGCAATTACTTCAAAGTAATTTGACATATATGCCAATTGCCCCTCGAGAAGCTTTTCAAGGGAAATGGGAACTGTGGTAATGCGGATAAGTGTTGGTTTCAAAATGTTATTTTACTCCTTTAAAAATTCTATTGTACAAATATCCAGTAAAAGTTGGGTGATAATAAAGCTTACCTTTATGTGGGGCTTTTTTTTGTTTAACTAATGTGTTGTTTTTAATATCATTCAAGACCGCTTTCATTGGAGCCACAGAAACCCCATATTGATGATAAGGGTACGTGGTGAAGTTATCCTTTTTTGAAATGGTAATTCTCTCTTGCCTTAGGATTGACCCCGTATCTATCCCTTGGTCTACCTCATGTATAGTCACTCCACAATTATTTGTGTCTTTTGCAACAAGGGCCCAATAAGCCCCATGGACTCCTCTATAAAAAGGAGTAATTCCAACATGAGTATTGATGAATTTTGCTTTAGTGCTTTCTAAAACTTTTTTACTTATAATTCTTGTTCCATTTACAATAATTACATCTGCATCAAAATTCTTCAAGTTCTTTATGCATTCTTCTGAATTAACAGAAGATACATTTATTATTTTTTGCTCAGGAATTGGCGTAGAAGAAAGACTGTATTTTAATTTTAATTTCTCAATCCTATTTTTTGAAAAATAAAAAAGAATTTTGGAAATGATAGTTTGAAACAGTAATTGGTTAAAAATCGAAATATATCCCAAACGTTTGATTCTCCCTTTAATTAACTTTTTGGAATCAACCCGATCTTCCTGCAGTACAGCCGCTATATTAAAATCATCTTTTAATGCGTTGTATAAAAAAACAGTGCTTTGGCCTTTACCAGCTAGAAAAATAATTTTCATTATTTAGTTATTAGGTGTTTAGACAAATCCTTCATAGTTATGGATTGAAACTGATACTTCAACTTTAGAAATTGATAATGTTCAAGAATTTTTTCCAGCATTACAATATTTTCATCTGTGTTTCTTCCAAAATTGTGCGGATGCCACCATAGGTGATAGACCCGATTATTTTTAGCGGCATATGTCATCGCTTGAGTTATTCGCCTCAATTTCTGATTTTCTAAAAACTTCAATTTTTTGTTATAGGGTCTTAAAAATCTACTAGAGGGAATATTGTGGGGATATGTTTTTTCTATTGATGAATATTTATAGCAATGGTAACCCGTAATGTTAAAATAACCATCTATCAAACGTAAGGCTCTTCGGAAAGATGTTTGTTCATTTCCGTTAGTAGATTTATATATAAAGTGTTCTTCGTTCCCACGATAGCAAGTAAGTCCATTTTGTTTGCAGATTTCAATATATTCTGGACTATATTGGTTTCGGGGAAATACAATGCTTTTTATTTGAACCCCTTCCCTATTTGCAACTTCCACGGCTTTTGCAAGGTCAGCCTTGAACATATCTAACGTTTGTCCGGGTTCCAGACAGTAGTAATGGCAATACGTATGGGTGGATACTTCGTGTAAATCTGATTCCTTTATCAATTGAAGTAAACTGTATCCAAAATAATATGGATCGTCATTTTCATTTTTTCCCAAGTACGTAGAAATTTCAGGGTATGGAGACAGATTTTTATCTGTATAATTTACTTTTTTATTAGGAAGGTTAATTAGCAATTCTTCTCTGTTTTTATGAAACAAAAATCCAACTGTAGCAAAAGTTGCACTGACTTCATGTTTTTTGAAGCTTCCCAACATTCTTGCAATTGCTGTTTTAACCCCAATTAGTGCATCTCCATAGTTTTCTTTGTTACGCTTATCACGAACACCCCACATAAGCTCAAAATCCAAAGAAATTACAAAGCTCCCTTTGTTCATAATTGTTATTTTATAAATTATTTATTAAAAAATTAATCAATTAAATGTTTAATATGATTCTTTACCATTCTGAATTTGCCGCTATTCGCTACGGGAATATCATCTACAAATTCAAGATCAATTTTCATTGATTTTCCAACACGATCAACCCAATTCTTTAAAAATTGTTTCTGATGTTTTTCAGAATATTGTTCCTTATCCACAACAACTTTCACTACAATTTTGTCTAATTGTTTTTGAATGACCTGAAATTTAACTATTCCATTTACTCCTTTCAGTGTGTTTGAAATATTACCGAGGTTAATTTTCCCTGTTTCAGAGGAATATATATAGTCATCAATTCTTCCCAATATTTGCTTTACTATTGGGTTCTTATTATTGCATGTACAAGTAGTATCGCTTAGTTCAATTCTATCTCCAATATCGTAACGGATTAATGGAGTTCCATATGTGGTAAAAGAGGTTACAACAAGACGTCCTTCCATACTTGGATTATCATCATCGTCCAAAACTTCAAAAACACCGCTTTGCAGTTCTAGGTGCATATTTTTGTTTTTACATTCAAATATAAAGGGAGCTCCTTCTGATGAAGCATATTGATCATACATTTGTGTTTTGAAATATGTCTCAATTAATTCGCGGGTAGATTTGGTAATTGTTTCGGCTGTTGGAAAAATTGCCTTTACAATGTTTTTGGGGAAATCGATATTATTATCAATGCCATATTTGGCAATCTCGTATATTGTAGAGGGAAAGCCTACAAAGTATTCAGGCTTATATTCTATTAAATCATTAATATAATATTCCAAATACTTCTTTTTAACGTGGAATGTTGAATAGTATCTTACTTTATACAAATAATCTGTCTTCCAAAAGATATTCTTTTTCAAATCTTTGGAGGTAAGAAGGTTTTTGCCTGAAAACCAAGCTGTTTTTTTACCAAGTTGATACCCAGACTGACTTCTAAAGTTTTCAATCATTGCGAAACGTTCCTTAATATTATCAATTGAGAATAAAATTTCTAAGGATTTTCCTGTAGTTCCACCTGTTTTGGATATTAAACCTTTTCGTTTCGGAATTGTATATATATCTCCGATGTTTTTTCTAATTTCTTCTTTCGTTATTATTGGCAATCTTTCTATTAAATCTAAACTTGTAACACTCGGAATTGAAGCAATTTTGTTATGATAGAAAGGAGAGTTTTTAATGGCATATTGAATTAAATGAGAAAATTTTTGTTTCTGTATTAGTTGTAGGTCCTTTAAACTAAGGTTTTCATTATTTTTAAAAATTTCTCTATAATATAAATATTTTGCGCCATAGCGCTTTCTATATGCAATAAAGTTAAATGCACTTATAAGAGCATTTTGAAAAAAATTGGGAAGTTTCTGATATATAGTGTCTTTAATCATCTCTTAAAATCCTCTCAAACTTTTTAATAAATACTTCAGTCACAAAATCTTTTGACCTCTCCCTAGAACAAATACTTAATTTTTTAAGTTCCTCTGGGTTTTCTTTTAAATATATTAATGCCTTTGTTAAAGCCCTTTCATCATTTACATTAATCAAAATTCCATATTTAGCAATAAAAAATTCTCCTATTTTAATTTCAACTTCAAAATTATCATTTAACAATTCCAATGGTCCACTTATACAATTGGTTGATATAACTGGTAGTCCTGCCGCCATGGCCTCTAAAAGGGCATTTGGAAAACCTTCTGTATTAGACGATAGAACGAAACAGTCATTTTTAAATAAATATTCATTTACATTGTTAATCTTTCCTGTAAAATCTATAATATCATTTAATCTATGGGTCTCAACATAGTTTAGAAGTTCATTTTTTTTTGGCCCATCCCCTATCAATGTAAGTCGTGTTTTAAAATTTAAAGGGTTAATGGCATCAATGATTAATTTTTGATTCTTCACTAAAGTGAAGGAACCCACGTTCACTATTTTAAATTCATCTGTTTTTTTTTCAAAACCATTATCCAATAAAGGAATTTCAATAGGGTTATATATAACAACCATTGGAATAGTAATGTTAAAATTATGCTGTAAGTCTTTATTAATATGTACTGAATTTGAAAATAAAATATCTGCTCTATTATAAAGAAAAGGAATTAAACCTTTGTATAAATACCAACGAAGACGATGTGATTTATAAGCTATGGAGGGATAACATCTTTCGCTAATTATTATTCTAATTTTGCGATTGAATAATTTCATTATTGAATTTACAAAATTAGGCCTTGTTAAAAATGAAATTGAAACCTCAATTTTTTCTCTTTTTAAAAAGTTGTAATACTTAAAAATTGATAATGGAAAGAATAATATTTTTTGAAAAAAATTTAAGTTTTTTTTAGTCGTGATAAGTTCAATATTAACCTCTTTTGGTATGTCAAAATGAATTTCATTATAGAATAATACCAACGTTACTTTATAATCTAATGTTAAATAAGGAAGCATTGTTATAATAACCTTTTCCGCTCCTCCTCTATTCATCGCTAATGCTAAAATACTTATCCGTTTCATTCTTAGTTAATTTCTTTGATGGAAGATTTATACAACGTGAGAAAGAATACTACAAAAAGAAATGGAACGACCATGGTTTTTTGTCTAACAGCAATTCCTAAATTGTATAGTAAATATGCACCGGGAACTGTTATAGTAAATATTGAAAACAAGCTAAACCAATAAATATTCCTATAAGAATTAATTATGCTCCTCCTGAAATTTTTAAATATCTTAATGAAAATTAATACCCAAACAACATTCTCTAACGAACTAACAATACTCAAGAAGTTTTTTGCATCATAAAAAAATGGTCTAAATAGATAACTCACCCATTTCACCAATAAATTCTCTCCAGACATATCAATAGTTGTTTCTCCTTGCGATTTTCGTGTTTCCAAATCCTCAATTTGTGAAATGATAGACTCAGTATCTACAAATCCGACTCGTTGCATCAAAAAGGGGAAAAGTGCGTAAAAAGTAAATCCTAACAATAAGAAAATCAAAACCTTATGTACGACTTTTATCCTTTTGTTCAATAAAAGTTGCATCATTCCAAAAGAAATAAGCAGGAAAAAAAGAATGTGAATCCTAATAAAAGCAATAAACAAGAGCGGTAAAATATATTTGTACCAAGGTTTATTAAAATAATAAGTGTATATCAAAAAACTAATTGCAAAAAATATCAATGAGTCTTTACCAATAGCCACCGACCAAAAATGAATATTTGGCAAAAGAAGTAAGTAAAACCAATTGGACCACTTTTTATTACTTATTTCTAATAAGATTTTTAGTAAAAAATAATACCCAATTAAGCCAAAAAAAGAATAAATGAAGAAAGATCCAAAATATGTTAAACCAATAAATTTTACTAATGGATATAGCAAAAAATAGATGAAATTTACTCCTTGTCCAAACGTTTCTCCCCAACTGTCATACAAATAAAGTACTCGTCTATAATATCCAATAGAATCGGCCACATTGTTTAATGTGTAGAAATAATAGACAAATGTAAAAAACAAGTGCGTGATACCAATCAGCACAAAAAATCTGACAAACCTAATTGATACTTTCTTGAAATTTTGTGCAAGTGCAACTATCCCAATGATATACATCAATATCACGGAAATATCTAAAATGGTAACCCTGGTCAATATTTCTCGGGAAATTTCCATCACTCGTTAAGAAAGTTTTCCATCATAAATTCTTGAGGATTGAATGTGCCTTCAACAAAGCTCAAATCGCTTTTCCAATAACCGGGACATACATCATAAGCTTTCATCGAAAAACCAAAACAAACCTCAACTATTTTTGGGTGTTTATTCACATCATAAACAAAATCAAAGGCCAAACATTGTCCACCAATCTTTTTGGTAACATCAAATGCTATTTTTACGGTTTCTATATCTATTTGTGAAACGTCAAAATCAAGCTTTCCACTGCCGGAGGCACGGAAATCATTCTCTTTGTTGAATCTTCGTATGCCAAAAGCAATATCTCCCACAACTATAATGCGTATGTCAAAATCATTATTTGGCATAAATTCCTGAAAATAAACATACCCTTTTTCCGAATTGGCCAAGATTTGCTCTTTTCTATTCTTTTTTAGAAACCCAATGGTTTTCTTCACCAATTTTATAGGATCTTTAATCTGCTTTGCCACTCGTAGTTTTTGGTCTAAATTGCCAAGTGCTGAAGCAGTTGAGACAATACCTACTGAAAATAATTTTTTAATATATTCAGATCCTTCTGTTTGTGAATTAATCAATTTTACATTCGTAGAGCCAGCCCCTCTTTTTAGTTTTGCCACCAAAGGCAGTTGCGCCGATTCCAAAAAAGCAAGAGCTTCATTCTCTTCGTAAAAAACAACACTTTTTACCAATGGAGCGCCAATGCTTTCGAATAAATATTTTTGAGCCACTTTATCATCAAAATGCCAGCGAGTACTGAAATTAGGGAAAGTTTTGATCCCCATGATTTCAGCTGCATTCATAACGTAGGGATAGACCATCAAATCTTTTGAGGATGCGTGGTTTAAATGCCACATTAAATGGGTTATTTTTTCTTTCCTGAAAATGCTAAGGATATCTGATTTAAAACAGTCTATCAATACATAATCTAAATTCTTTTTTTTGCAGTATTCAATCCAGCGGCCAGAAAAACTTCCTTCTCTATGTTGTATCGCTATTTTCATTAATATTGCTTTATAAGTTTTGCAGGATTTCCACCAAATACTGATTTTTCAGGAACATCTCCTTTTACGACACTTGCTGCTGTAATGATTGCTCCCTTTCCAATTCTTGTTCCACCCAATATGATACAGTTGGCAGCAATCCAAACGTTATCTTCTATAATAATTGGATTACCGTTATCTGTTGTATTAATTCTATTTTCAGGAGCATCCATGCTAAGTTCATGCCCATTACCATCAATAATGTTGGTATTGGCTGCAATTAAACAATTATTGCCAATTTTTATTTTATTAAATGCATGGATACAGGTTCCATGTACACGTGTGTTTTCACCTATTTCAATAATTGAGTTGGAACGATCTGCAAATAATTTACATCTTGAAAACATATTAATGTGGTAGCCATAGTTTGATGAGTTGATAGTAGAACCATTACCAATGCTAATTTTAGCATTTTTATGTTTTAAAATTTGTGGCATTAATTTGAAAACCACATTACTGCCTAATTGCAAATCTTCAAAACTATAAATCCAAAGAGTTATAGTTTTATAAAATATTTGGTTTAATAGCCCTTTAATTTTTTTCATCATATTTCCATTTATACCATAAATGTCCGCCCATCAATAACCGAGCAATCATTAAATTTACTGCCGCGCCAATAATATTAAAAAAATATATCAGCGGGAATGCCAAAACCAGACCAATTAAAGATGATAAAATAGTATTCTTCATTACCAATTTATCCTTTCTGCGTATTATAAAATAATTCAAACCAAAAATATCATAAGCTGTGTAACCAATTAAACTCAATGATAATAAAGTAAGAATTAATAGAGCATTTTCATATTCCAAATCCAAATACCAAAAAACTAAGGGATGACCAATAATTGGTAAGGCGGCCAAGACCATACCTAAAAATAACATCATTTTTAAATACTTCGGAAAAGCATCCTTTCTTCTATTGAGAAAAGGAAAGAAAACTCTTGAAACTATATTGAGAAAAGCAACGCAAAGGTCTATAATTTTTTTTAGTGCATCATAGATTCCAACCAAATAGGTAGTTGTAAATATCCCGAGCAATAATGTATTGGTGTTATTGTAAAGGTTTGGCAAAAACTGATTTATAAATATTGGGAAGTTATCTTTAATTGTATTTTTAATCATTTTAAAACGAAGCCAATAAAATTTCAATTTATACTTCTTAATTAAAATATATTGCCCAACCAATCCCGCTCCGATAAAGCCTGCACTTTGGAGGAGTGGATAAATCCAGTAATCTTCCTTTTTGGTTATAAAAACGAAGACACAAATGGTAAAAAAAAGTTTGATGCCAATGTTTAAAAGTGAGATGTACTTCATCTTTTCAATTCCTTGAAAAAACCATTCGGGAAATAGACCATAACCTATAAGTAAAGGCATTGTCAAGAAAAAAACCCTCCGCTCTTCATAAAATGGAGGATAGAGCATCACGATGGCAAATAGCACCAAAAAAGAAAGGCATAAAAACAATCCCTTTACCATTAGCACCTTGCTATAGATAATATTAAGCTTTTCAGGACTGTTTCTGTATACCGCCACATCGCGTGTAGCTGTAATTTTGAAACTATAATCTGTAATCGATTGAAAATAAGCAACCAAAGAAGCGGCTAAAATTACAATTCCATAATTTGAAAAGCCCAAAACCCGCAACAAATATGGCAAAGTAATCAACGGCAAAAGCATCCCCACCAACTGTAAAGCAGAAAGAGAAAGAAAGTTTTCCAGCAAAACCTTTGCATCTTTTTCTTTAAAAATATTGAAGCGTTTTTTCAATCTGAAGTTCTTAAACCTAAAAAATCGGTTGTCATTTTAAGCCCGCAAAGATACCACCCCTATTTTTTTAAATTAGTATATATTCCTACAAAAATTCCCCAAAAAGGTATTTTATGGAGAATTCTTGATAGTTTATCGAATATTTACTTTGAATTTAGACTATCATACCAGCCGCAACAGTTTCGTGAGTAGCGCCATCAATCAATACAAAACTTCCAGTAATACGGTTGTCGCGATATTCATCAACCATTAATGGGCGTGTTGTGCGAATACTGATTCTGGCAATATCATTCATCTTTAAATCTTTATTCTCTTCTTCCCGTGCATAGGTGTTTATATCAATTTTATAAACCACCTCCTTTATCATGGCCTTTTGCTCGTTGGAATTATGCATAATAGTATATTTTGCACGCTCACGGGCAGGACTATTATTGAACCAGCAAAGCATAGCATCAAATTCCTGAACCGCTTTGGGTTGGTTGTTTTCCTTTACAATCATATCGCCACGGCTAATGTCTATATCATCTTCCAAAGTAATAGCAACAGACATAGGTGCAAAAACTTCTTCTAGCGAACCATCCATAGTATCTATGCTTTTTATTTTAGAAGTAAAGCCTGAGGGCATTACAACCACATCATCACCCGGTCTAAAAATACCACTTGCCACACGTCCAGCATAACCTCTATAATCAATAAATCCTTCTCTTTGCGGACGTAAAACTGTTTGCACAGGAAAACGAGCGTCTATTTTATTGATATCGCTACTGATGTGCATGGTTTCCAAAGTATGCAATAATGGTGCGCCTTGGTACCAATCCATATTGGTGGAACAGTTTACCACATTATCTCCATCTAAAGCACTAATTGGTAAAAACTGAATATCCTTCACATATAATTTTGAAGAAAATTCCTCAAATTGGTGGATGATATTTTCATAAATATCTTCTGAATAATCCACCAGATCCATCTTATTGATACAAACAATGATATGTGGAATTTGCAAAAGTGAAGCAATAAAAGCGTGACGTTTTGTTTGCTCTATCACGCCATGACGGGCGTCAATTAAAATTAATGCCGCGTTGGCAGTTGAAGCTCCCGTAACCATATTTCGTGTGTATTGAATATGGCCTGGCGTATCAGCAATTATAAACTTTCTTTTAGGAGTTGTAAAATACCTATAAGCCACATCAATGGTTATCCCCTGCTCTCGTTCGTCTCTAAGTCCATCAGTGAATAAAGCAAGATCAACACCTTCATGACCTTTTTTGCGACTTGTATTTTCTACTGCTTCCAGCTGGTCTTCAAAAATAGCTTTGCTATCGTAAAGTAATCTTCCTATTAGTGTGCTTTTTCCGTCATCCACACTTCCGGCTGTGGTGAATCTTAGTAATTGGTTTTTATCGATTGTCATTTTGTGAGTATGTGAGTTTGTGAGTATGTGAGTATGTGAGTATGTGAGTGAGTGAGTGAGTGAGTGAGTGAGTGAGTGAGTGAGTGAGTGAGTAAATTTATATAATCTTTAAACTTATTTACTTATTCACATATTCACTTATTCACATATTCACTTATTCACTTATTAACCAATTCACTCATTAATCTTTCAAACTTTGAATTAATTTAATTAGCATTCTTTTGATGAAAAAAATTTTATTCGTTAAATCATTAGAATCATCCATAAATTTTAATCTTTTTGAGATTTCTAATTGAGTTTCCAATTCGGCAGCGGAGCCTAAATTTATATACAAAAATCTTTTGAACTCCTTTTTTGATTCTCTTGCAGCACCTTCAGCAATATTTGAAGGAATTGAAACTGAACAACGGCGAATTTGACCAATAAGTCCGAATCTTTCTGAATCAGGAAAGTTGTTAGTAATACTATAAATTTCAACTACTAAATCCATTGCTTCCTGATAAACCTTTAAATCATTATGTGATTTCATAATCATCTATACACTTACATATTCACTAATTCACTAATTCACAGACTCACAGACTCACAGCCTCACCTTTTAAAAATATCCCTGTCTCTTTCTATCTTCCATTGCCGTTTCACTACGCTTATCATCACTTCTATTTCCACGTTCGGTTTGTTTCATAGCAGAAACTTCGGCTACTATTTTTTCCAAAGTATCAGCATCAGACTCTATCCCGCCAGTAATGGTAATATCTCCCAGTGTTCTAAAACGAATTTTCTTGGTTTCAATTTTTTCGTTTTCGTCCAATTTTAAATGTTCTGAAACAGGAATCCAAGTATCGCTTCGCCAAACCACTTCGCGTTGGTGTGCTAAATATAAGGACGGTATCTTTATATCTTCCCGTTTAATATAATTCCAAACGTCCATTTCGGTCCAATTGCTAATTGGAAAGGCTCTGAAATGTTCGCCTTCAAAATGTTTTCCGTTCAGTAAATTCCATAATTCTGGCCGTTGGTTTTTTGGGTCCCATTGTCCAAAATCGTCTCTATGTGAAAAGAAACGCTCTTTGGCACGGGCTTTCTCTTCATCGCGTCTTCCACCACCAATGGCACAATCTATCTTGTTACTTTCTATGGCATCTAGCAAGGTTGTAATCTGAAGTGCATTACGGGTAGCGTTTTTTCCCTTTTCCTCTGCAACTCTGCCTGCATCAATCGATTCCTGAACTGAACCAACAATTAATTGCACGCCCAATTCTGTTATTAAATCATCCCGAAACTGAATTGTTTCCGGGAAATTGTGTCCCGTATCTACATGAAGTAGCGGAAATGGAATTTTGGAAGGATAAAAGGCTTTCTTCGCCAAGTGTGTAACAAGAATGGAATCTTTTCCTCCTGAAAATAAAATCACAGGGTTTTGAAACTGTGCCCATACTTCGCGAAGAATATATATTGCTTCCGATTCCAGTTCGTCCAAATAATTTAAATAGTACTTGCTCATTTTTTTAATTGTTAGTTTGTGAGTTTGTGAATTAGTGAGTACGCTAAGATCTATTTAATTAAGTGTATCAATTCACCTTCTAACTTATTCACTTATTCACCTACTCACTTATTCACCTACTCACTAATTCACCTACTCACTTATTCACCTACTCACTTATTCACCTACTCACTAATTCACCTACTCACTAATTCACCTACTCACTAATTCACCTACTCACTTATTCACCTACTAAAATTTAAACCTTTTGTTAATTACAGATAGAATCAAAGCAACCGCTTCCTCCACAGAAACCACTGTGGTATCTATTTCAACATCAGGTGCCATTGGTGCTTCATAGGGCGCGTTGACCCCTGTGAAGTTTTTAATTTCACCTGCGCGTGCTTTGGCGTAAAACCCTTTTACATCGCGGCGTTCACACTCTTCAATAGGTGTATTTACAAAAACTTCAATAAAATTATTATACCCAACAATGCGTTTCACGTTTTCACGATCCTCTCTGTAAGGCGAAACAAAAGAAGCCAAAACTACCAAACCTGCATCTATCATTAAATTGGCAACTTCAGCAATTCGGCGGATATTCTCTGATCTGTCTTCTGGGGAAAAGGAAAGATTGTTATTCAATCCTTTTCTAACATTATCACCATCCAAAAGATACGTATGTATTTCCTTAGCAAAAAGTGCTTTTTCCAATTCATTTGCAATGGTAGATTTTCCAGAGCCTGAAAGACCCGTAAACCAAATGAGAAAAGCGCCGTGGTTTTTTAAAGCACTTCTTTCTTTTTTTGTGACGCTGAAGTTATGTTGAATTATATATTTTTCCATATTAATTTGCTCTGCTTTTTAATCCAAAATCAATTCTATACCAAACCCTTTCGTGAAGATAATATAAAATCATTTTCGTTAAAAGTTCCGAAAGACCAATCTTAAGTCCCGTTAAAGGATTTCCTGTAACCAACCAAGAAAGCAACATAGTGTCCAACGTGCCAACCCCTCGCCAAGTAAAGGTTTTTGCTATGTGTCGCTTTCTGCTTTCGCGAACAATTCCTTTTTTTGAAAGATTGATTTTAAACCAAACTCTTTCATGAAAATAATATAAAACCATTTTGGTTATTACTTCTGCCAAACCAATTTTAAGTCCCGTCCACGGATTGCCAGTGATAAGCCAGGACAGCAAAATTGTGTCCAGCGTACCAACTATACGCCAAGTAATTGTCTTGGCTAAGTGTCTTTTTCGGGATTGATCTTTCATTATGCTTTTACCACAAAATAATTATTCAGCAAATTGGGCTTGTTATACTGCATTGGCTTTCCTGTGGTTTGGTCAATAACAGTTACTCCAACGGCCTTGCAGATGGCGTGGCCGGCAGCGGTGTCCCACTCCATTGTAGGGGCATATCGCGGATAAATATGCGCTAAACCTTCTGCCACCAAGCAAAATTTTAAAGAACTTCCTTTTGAAACAATTTCAACTTTACTTTCTTTTTCTATTTCTGAAATAAAATTTTTGGTATCCTCGTTCAAATGGGAACGACTGCCAACAATTTTCACTTCGGAAGTGATTGCGGAAGGTTTGATTATTTCAGCCTTTTCTAATATTTCTTCAACCGAAATTTCTTCGGAAGTGAGAGTTATTTTTTTTGAAGATTTGCCGTCCTCTGAAGTAAAATAGAGTTCTTTTGAAACAGGCACATATATCACGCCAAGAACCGGATTGCTATTATCAATGAGCGCTATATTCACTGTAAATTCGCCATTGCGTTTTATAAATTCTTTGGTTCCATCAAGCGGATCCACGATCCAGCAGCGGGTCCAACCTTTACGCTCTGAAAAGTCCAATTGGCGATTTTCTTCACTAATAATTGGAATTTCTGTGGTTTTAAGATATTTGTTTATAATGGCATTGGCATTTTTGTCAGCTTGCGTCAAAGGTGAATTATCATCCTTGGTTTCAACGTTGAAGTTGGTTTCATAAACCTTAAGGATTTCCGCACCAGCTTCCAAGGCAGCTTTTATTGCAATTGCTAAAAGAGTTTGCATAGGTAGGTTTTGTTTCGAGCGGGAAGGTACAATTTTGAGTAAATATATATTAAAAAATGACTCTTATAAAAATTTAAAATGCGTCAAAGAACTTTAATAGCTTGTTCAACTAAAAAAAAGTTGTGTAACTATATAGAGATTTGTTAATTAACCTGTATAGTTATTTCAGGACGGGGCAAACCATAGGTTCACCCGTATAAAAGCCTACCCAAAGCCTACCCAAAGCCATAGTAAAGCCATTAAATTGTAAAGAAACAGCCCTTTTTTCCTTCAAACAAAATAAATCATACTTAAATTTCAATAAATTATCAGCTTAAAAAATATATCCGATTTATAATTATTCATTCCTAAACCATTCACATACGCACAATCCCAACAACTATTAAAAGGACAAATACTCACAAATTCACATATTCACATATTCACATATTCACATATTCACATATTCACAAATTCACTAATTCACTAATTCACTAATTCACTAATTCACAAATTCACAAATTCAAATTCAAATTCAAGTTAAAAAAAGGCTAAACTCTCCTTTAAAATTGCCACTCAACAAGGTATTGGCTATCTTTGAGGAAACCTTTAAAAACAACTATTATGGGCTATTTGAACTTAGATAAAAAGAAAACAACAACAACTGCTAAGGAACTTAACGTGCTGCTTGCAGATTATCATTTATACTACCAAAAACTTCGAAATTTTCATTGGAATGTTGTTGGTTATAACTTTTTTGACCTTCATATAAAATTTGAAGAAATGTATGAAGATGCAAAACTAAAGGTGGATGAAATTGCAGAACGAATTTTAACGCTTCGTTTTCAACCTACCAGCAATTTTACGGATTATCTAAAGATGAGTAACATCAAGGAATCTTCTGAAGACACAAAAGATGTAGAAATGGTAAAAATACTGCTCGACGACCACGGAAAACTATTGAAGCAAATGCGCAAGGTTGTTGAAAAAGCTGATGAAGCAGGTGATGAAGGAACAATTGATATGATTGGCGGCTTCATTGGCCATATTGAAAAAATTAGTTGGATGCTAGACGCTTGGATGATGAAAGCTGGAGATAACCATCCAGAAGCATAGTAATTTGACTCAACACATATCATAGACAGGAACCAAGACTCTTTTAATAAATTGTCGTGTTTCCTGTTTCTATTTTGCACTGCTTTTATAAGATCAACCTTGATCTAAAAAGTCAATATTTAAACATCATTGCAAAAAATATTTTAATACAGAATAAACTGCTACTTTTGCTCAAATTTTAAAAAAACATATTTATGAGACTGATTTTTGCTTCACTACTTGCAATTTCATTAATATCATGCAATAAAGAAACCAATACATACACGCTTGATGGAGAAGCGATTGGTTTTGCTGATGGAACTGAAGTTTATGTTTTCACTTTTGAAAACAACCAACCAAAACCAATTGACACTTTAAAGATTACTCAAGGAAAATTTTCTGCAACCTATCCAAAAAGTGATACTACTCCCCTTAATTTTTTAAGAATAAATGAAGCAAATGCTTCCATCCTGTTTTTTCCTGAAAATGAAAATATGCAGGCAATTATTTATAAGGATAGTATTAAAGCATCTCGCATAACTGGAGGAGAACAAAATGCAGCATACAACAGGTTTGTTGATAAAATGGATACCTTCAACAAAAAGAAACAAGAACGTATGGATCAATTCCGTGCCGCAAATGAAGCAAATGATACTGCTGCAATCGCTAAAATTCAAAGTGATAATTTAAACTTGGTTAATGAGGAAACTGAATTTAAGAAACAGTTTTTAAAGGATAACAATAACACACTATTCTCTGTTATGCTTATATCTGATATGGCAGGAAGAAAAGAAATCACACCAGCTGAAGCTTCTGTATATGTTGAAAATTTAGATCCAAAAGTAGCATCCACACAATTGGCTCAAGATTTAAAAACAAATCTTGACTCCTTGAAAAAGGCCGATGTAGGTAGTGCCGCTCCAGATTTTAGTGCACCAACCCCTACTGGCGAAACTATGTCTCTAAAAGACGCAATGGGAAAATACACTATTATTGATTTTTGGGCCTCTTGGTGTAAGCCATGTAGAATTGAAAATCCAAATGTTGTGAATGTTTACAATAAGTATCACGACAAAGGCTTGAACATTATAAGCGTTTCTTTGGATAAGGCAGACCAAAAAGACAAATGGATACAAGCAATAAAAGATGACAAAATGGATTGGTTCCACGTTTCAAATCTTCAGTTTTGGCAAGATCCAATTGCAAAACAATATAGTGTGCGTTCTATTCCTGCAACCTTCCTTCTTGATGAAAATGGAATGATCATAGACAAAGATCTTCGCGGTGCTGCTTTGGAAGCAAAGATTGCTACGCTTTTAGGCGGAGAATAATTAATGGATTATTAAAACTATTTAGAACTGAGTAATGGCAACATTGCTCAGTTTTTTTATTTATAGGTTTTTCTTTTAGATATACTTAATCTATATTAACCCATACTATTTGAAACCTCTTGACTTTTTTGATATAATACTTTTCATTATAGTCAAATCATTCTTTACTCTAAACTTTTTATTCTGTGCTATTTCATTAAGACTTTACAGTATATAAAAAACCGCCCTTGCTTGGCAAAGACGGTTTTTGATTTTAGATGTATTTATAATTAATGCTTTACAACACGTTTGGTTAGGGTTCCTTCTGCCGTGTTTATCTTCACGAAATAAGTTGCATTCTGTAAGCTTGACAAATTGAGTGAATATTGAGTATTGTTATAATCTACTTCCAGCAATTTTCTTCCGCGAATATCAAATACTTCCACGGAGTTGATCACGGTCTTTGGAGAAACAATGGTTATGTTACCCGTAGTTGGGTTAGGTACAATACTGATGTTTTGCAACTGGCTATCTTGTGTGCCTAAAACTGTTGTTTTGAAAAGCATTACAAAACGCTCATTATGTGCACCTTCCTTGCTTTTAAAAATATAGTCGGAATCGCTAAGATTATGAACCACATTTTTAAATTTATCAACTAAGTAAACCTGTACATCTGGCCAAACGGTTCCGTCCTGTTCGCTTATGGATATCTTAAACTCTTGGTCCTCCTCTATTTGGCTAACAAAGCCCAATGGTATCTCCTGATCTACATTAAATGCGCTCCTGCCCTGTATGGCAAGCTCTTCACCTGTGACTAATTTAGAATAAAGACTCACTGGGGTTGCTAATCTTTTTGCGTCATATTTGTTATCGTATCCATCTATGGATTCTTCTGAAAAACTAACCAACATTCCACTGCTTAGTCCATAAGTTTCATTATAAACCTGAAGCCATATACGGTCTTTGGTTGCGGTAGGCCTTCTGTAAGTATCGTTGTTATCGGTAACGCG
This sequence comes from Aequorivita nionensis, assembly GCF_046352995.1. Classification (GTDB taxonomy): domain Bacteria; phylum Bacteroidota; class Bacteroidia; order Flavobacteriales; family Flavobacteriaceae; genus Aequorivita; species Aequorivita nionensis. Next base: position 3,007,742 of record NZ_CP130281.1, read on the forward strand.
CATATAGTTTTTAAAACTTGCAGTTCCTGCAGCCGTTGCTTTAAAACCAAAACCTTGCCCTGATGAAATATAACCATTTGGTTTCGTAGAGTTTCCAGGATCATTTGCAGCTTTCACACCTCCAGAACTATTGTACATAGATATATCGCCCATATCATAGTTATTCACCTTATAACCTGGATAACTTGAACTTGCTGTGGTCAAGTGTTCCCAGAAATAAACCGCATTTATCATACTGTTTTCGTTAAGAAAATCATTGGCCCAAATAGCCGATGCATAGGGGTTACCCATAATATTTGGACTTGAGTTTGGGGTTCCATTATAAGTTACGTTATAGTCAACTTGACCATTGTTGAGGGTTCCCAAGGTATAATCCAAAGTATATGAACCACTGCTGGCAAGATCAGGCTGCGGCAATACCAAATAGCCTTCTCCTGCGTTGACGATACCTGTATAGTTTTGCCAGTCATTTCCGTCGTTATCGGCAAAATTCTCAGCATCAGGATCCTGCGACTCAACGTCAGGATTAGGGACAAAGTTTGAAGTAATATGGTTCCTGACCAATACCGAACTGCCATAAACACCTGAGCGTGTCTCAGTGGTCATTGGACTGCCAAGTACCATAAAATAGCGCGGCTCAAGGAATGGGGTAATCTTTCGTACGGTTATATTACCGTTGTTTGTTACTGTGGCGGCATCATCTACTTGGACTAGGCTTCCTTCATTAGCAACAAAGAGAGTTCCGTTTACAGTAATGTCTCCATCAACCTTTGCGTAGGTTCCATCAGGAATTGTTAGTGTTTTTCCAGAGTTTATCACTAAACTACATGCATCAATGTTAGCAATTGTTGTACTGTAATCTTCATCAATTATTGCCATCATACTAGAAGTTGGCGCACCGTTATTCCATCCCGAAGATGTATAAGTTGTGGAGCCCGGACAGTCAACAAAAGCAGCTGAAGGACCAAAAATATAATCACCATCAAGTCCAGTGAAATTTCCTGTCAAAGTAATATTAGTGCCAAACGAACCAATAGTAAGTAACGATGTCTCATCACCATTTGTTCTATAGGCTACTAACTCAGTTCTTGATAAACCTGTTGCAGATTCCCAACCTGCTATTTCAGCAAGAGTAAAATAAAATTTAATAGTTGTACTTCCAGAAGTTGTTGCATTATCAACCCCTATTCTGAAGTTTTTATCCATAACAAGATTCGGTGCAGTACTGCCATTATAGGATTGAGCACCCGTTCCAGCACGCGAAACAGAAGTGTTGGTACAGCCATAATCAAAACTATTATTATTTGTAATATCTAACATAACCTTTGCTGTAGCAGAATCGGAAGTATAAATGGTACCCGCTCCACCTAAGTCGATCAAATCATTCGTTGTTCCAGTATTAACAGCCGTTTGAACTGAAGTGGAAACTGTAGCTGTAACTGAAACATTGTCAAAAAATAACAAACCATTGTTTGCTGAAGAGTTATAGTGCCTCACAACGAAATAACCTGTTTGACCCGCAAGCGATGAATTGTTTATTGTTCTAATTTGTCCCGCATTAGAGAGTGTATTTCGGTCTTCAAGATTTATTCCTGCATTAATATCTGCAGCGGTATCTATATTGGTTGTCCAATAAACAGCATAATGTTCTATAGTATTGTAACCCCCAATCCCAAAAGAAAACTGAGTATTTGTAGTCCCAGCTGGAATACTTATTTTAGGGCTAATAAAATAATTATTTGCATTTGCTTTTCCACTACCACTTCCTAAAAATGTTAAATTTGTTTCTGAGGCTGGATAGCTTCCAGTAATACCGGTATAAACCGGCCCACTTATACCAGCAACCCAGACATGTCCATCACCATCACCATCCAAAAGACCTCCCCAGCCACCTAATTCAAAATCTTCATCAAGTAAAGTTATATTTTGTGAAAGTACTGGAGAATTATCATCATTAATGATTGTAAAAGTTAAAGAATTTGCAGCTGGATTTGCAGTTGCATTTCCTCCATTTGGATTTACTGTGAAATTAATAATTGCAGTTTCATTTGTTTCATTAAACCCATCATTATAAATCCTTAACATTAAATTTTGCTTTGCTGTTGAGCCTGAAGGAAATGTAACAATAGGGGTTAATATTTCATAATCTAGATTATTCGTCGCCGTTCCTCCTGCAACAGAAAAATTAACTGTTGCATTTTGCGAAGGTGCTAAACCAATGATTAATGGCACTGAAACATCTGTATAACCGCAATCGGTTGCTTCTAAAGTGCTATCAGTTACACTTAAATAACTAATAGATGGAGTGCAAGAACCTGCAAATGCGGCTCCCACACCAACTGCACGCCAAGCATTTGTAACTGCTTGTGTTTCTAAGGAGCAAGCTCCATATAAATCAGTAGCAGCTTGAATTGAAGCTGTTCTAGTATTGGCAAAAGTTGAGTTTGCCGACAAATAATTTTTTATAGTTCTATAAGTAATTAATTGAGCTTTATTCATTCCAATGCCCGTAACATTGTATGAATTCCCATTATCATTCGTTCCACTACCACCTACAACTGTAAGGTAAAACCAGAAGTTTAATACTCCGCTATTTGTATGTACTCCACAATAGTCATTGCCATTAGTAGGTGTTCCACAATTAGGATTTATCCAGTAAGTTCCGCCATATGTGTCTGGTTGGCCTTGTGAGTTCGGATTGCTCATAGACCGTAGTGCCGCAGAACCTGTTCTTCTGTCTATTTCATCACCAATCAACCATATTTTCGCAGCTGGGTTCGTATCACTTCCATTTCCTTTAGCGTAATGTTCTACAGATGCACCCCATATATCCGAAAAAGCTTCATTTAATGCACCAGACTCTCTTTGATATGCCAAATTAGCGGTATGTGTTGTTACTGCATGGCCTATTTCGTGTGCTGCAACATCAATGGATGTTAATGCATCAAAACCACCACACCCCTCAGCAGCCCCACAAGAACCATCACCATAGGTCATTACGCTACCGTTCCAAAATGCGTTATTATAACCAGCTCCTCCAGCAACATCATCAAAATGTACCCAGCTATTTATGGATGCTCCAGCATTATCATAACTATTTCTTCCGTGAACGTTCAACCAATAGTCATACGTTTCTTCTGCCCCCCAATGAGCATCAAGAGCTGCATTGTCCTTATTTGTGTTATTAAATTCTCCAGCGGTCCAGTTATTATCTGCATCTGTAAAATCTGTATAGTAATATAGTGGCTGTCTCGTACTATTGAAAGTATTGATACCATCACCTCTGGTATTGTCTCTTAGCCTATATGACCCTGAAATACTTCTTGTTGTTATGCTTTGGTTGCCACTATATCGGGTAGCTGCAGTTCCGATTGCTAACATGGTGAAATCTTCATTTTCAACTCGCTGACAAAACATTTCCTCTGTTTCGGCAGTTGCGTGAACCATCCCTTCAAAACCTTTATTGTCAGCATGCTTTATAATTGCATCATAAAAAAGTGTCTCACCTGTATTTGCATCTATATATATATTTCCACGGCTTATTGGTCGAGTAGCATAAATATCAAATTTATATGCCAATCTGTAGCTCTCCACATTATTTTCAGAAGTAATTTCATTTGAAAAAACCGGAAGAATTACCAATTCTCCTTCGGGTTTTTTATAGTCGTCCATCACTTTCGCCATCCCAGTATTTTCCCATAAATACTGCTGGGCACCAATATGTGAAACAGCTTTTTGAAAAGCCGAAGCTTTAGTTAGACCTAGTGAAGCATTTACTTCTTTAACTGGATAATATTCCTGACTTAAAGAAACAACTTTCCCTTGTTGACTATGAAATGTTACTGTTCCAAACTCCACTTTAATTCCGTTGAAGTATTCCTGATACTTCTGATGAAGAAAACCTAAATCATCACTCTCTTCTCCAATTAGCTGAAATGTTATTGCTGGTGGCAGTCCGTAAACTTCCCGAAGTAGCATTTCTGGATTTTGGGAAATGTATTTATTAGTACCATCAAAAACCAAAAGATTTGTAGAGCTACTTTGTATTTTTGAATTATTTGCTTTTTTTAAAATAGGGTTTTGATTAGACTGACCATATCCTAAATTTAGAGTGAATAGAAATACCAGCGAAAGAGTAAAATTTTTCATATTCAGGGGCTTAGTTATTATTTTTAATACTTCAAAAATAACATGCATAATCCGTATTTAACAACATTTTAAGAAATTTTATGCCATAAAAAAACCGTCTCAATTTGATTTGAAACGGTTTTTTAATGTTTATTAAAATTCTTTAATTATCCTCCAAAATCATCAAAACGGATATTCTCATCTGGGATACCAAAATCCTCCCCCATCTTTTGAACGGCTTGGTTCATCAATGGTGGTCCACAGAAATAAAGTTCTATGTCTTCCGGAGTATCGTGAAGGTTTAAATAGTTGTCAATTACTACTTGGTGAATAAAGCCAACAAAACCATCACCAGCCTCATCGTGTATGTCTTTTTTCACTTTCCAGTTGTCTTCTTCCATTGGTTCTGAAAGTGCCAAATAGAATTTGAAATTTGGAAATTCATTTTCCAACTCTTTAAAGTGATCTAAATAGAAAAGCTCTCTTTTTGAACGACCTCCATACCAATAAGTTACTTTTCTACCAGTTTTAAGGGTTTTGAAAAGGTGGTATAAATGTGAACGCATTGGCGCCATTCCTGCTCCACCACCAACGTATAGCATTTCAGCCTCAGAAGGATTGATAAAGAATTCGCCATAAGGTCCAGAAATAACAACTTTATCGCCTTCTTTACAGTTAAAAATATAAGATGAAGCAATTCCTGGATTAACATCCATCCATCCGCCTTTTGCACGGTCAAATGGTGGTGTTGCAATACGAACGTTCAACATAATTTCACGTCCTTCCGCAGGATATGAAGCCATGGAATATGCTCTTTCAACCGTTTCGGTGTTCTTCATTACTAAAGGCCATAGTTTGAACTTATCCCACTCTTCTTGGAATTTATCCGGTCTTTCATGTTCCTCTGGGTGAGCAGTGATGTCCATATCAGAAAACTTCACTTCGCAAGGTGGAATTTCAATCTGAATATAACCTCCAGCCTTGTAGTTCATATCCTCTGGGATTTCAACTACAAATTCTTTAATGAAAGAGGCAACGTTATAGTTTCTCTTTACAACAGCATCCCATTTCTTAATTCCGAAAACTTCTTCAGGAATGTGAATGTTCATATCCTGCTTCACTTTTACTTGGCAGGAAAGACGTGCTCCTTCTTTTAATTCTTTACGGGTAAAGTGTGGAGTTTCCGTAGGCAAGGCTTCACCACCACCTGAAAGTACGTGGCACTCACATTGAATACAAGTTCCACCTCCTCCGCAAGCGGAAGGTAAAAATATTTTTTCGGCACCCAAAGTTGAAAGCAATGAACCCCCCGAAGGCACTTCGATTACTTTTTCATCGTTGATTGTAATTTTCACTGGCCCTGATGGTGCTAATTTTTCCTTGGTAAATAACAATAAGGCTACCAATAGCAACGTCAATATTAAAAGGGCAATGACGGTTACTGTTATAACTCCAAGTGTGCTTATTTCTAAAAACATATTATTGCTTCGTTAGTGTTGAAACTTCTGACACTGAAACCGCCGGAGCAGTTTCCTCTGTATTTTCATTTTGAATTTGTTCGGTTTTCACTCCAATGTTGCTTGGATCTGAATCCAACGATGGTTTCTTTTCATCGCCGCCTGTCAACATTCCACCAAAACTCATAAACCCTATCGCCATTAAACCAGTAATGATAAAGGTAATTCCCAATCCTCTTAATGGAGCAGGAACATTAGAGTAACGTATTTTTTCACGAATGGCAGCAATGGCCAAAATTGCCAAAAACCATCCAATTCCTGAACTTACACCGTAATTCAAGGCCAAGCCCAATGTTGGGATATCTCTTGATTGCATAAATAATGATCCTCCCAAAATTGCACAGTTTACCGCAATAAGTGGCAAAAAGATTCCAAGGGAGTTATATAATGAAGGTGAAAATTTTTCAACTACAATTTCTACCAACTGCACCATCGTGGCGATTGTTGCAATAAATAGAATAAATGAAAGAAATCCTAAATTATAATCTGCATATTCTTCGCCAAGCCAAACCAATGCGCCATCTTTCAATAGGTATTGATCCAAAAGCCAGTTAATGGGTACTGTTACCGCAAGTACAAATATTACGGCAGCTCCAAGACCCACAGCGGTAGAAACTTTTTTGGAAACAGCAAGATAAGAGCACATTCCAAGGAAAGTGGCAAATATCATATTGTCTATAAAGATCGATTTAAAAAATAACTCTATGTGTTCCATTTTCTTAAAGTATTCAGTAAGCAGTGGCAGTTTTCAGTAGTTATATTGGCTACTGAGACTGTAAACTGCGACTATTTTTTATTCTTCTATAAGTTCTTTATTCCTTGAACGCTGTACCCAAATAATGATACCAATAACTATCAAAGCCATAGGCGAAAGCAACATAAATCCATTGTTTTCATAACCTAATGCATACAATCCGGTTTTTGCGATTGGGTCTCCCAAAACTTTGAAGCCCAAAAGTGTTCCAGAGCCTAAAAGCTCACGGAAGAAACCTACGATTATTAATATTAAACCATATCCAGCGGCATTACCTATTCCATCAAGGAAAGAGCGCCAAGGTTTGTTCGCCAAAGCAAATGCTTCAAAACGCCCCATAATAATACAGTTGGTAATAATAAGCCCAATGAAAACCGAAAGCTGCTTGCTCAATTCATAAGCGAAGGCTTTTAAAACTTGGTCAACAATAATTACCAATGCAGCTACTATTATAAGCTGTGCTATAATTCTGATTTTCCCAGGTATAACATTTCGCAAAAGCGAAATAACTACGTTTCCAACACCCAATACAACCATTACTGAAACTGCCATTACTATAGAAGCTTTTAGCTGTGCTGTAATTGCCAATGCGGAACAGATACCCAATACCTGAATGGTGATAGGGTTATTGTCTGCTAATGGGTCAAGAATTAACCTGCTGTCTTTTTTTGATAGAAGTCCCATACTATTGCTCGTTTTTTAATTTTTCCAAATAAGGAATGTATTGCGCAACATCTTTTTTGATCATTGCAGTTACACCGTTCCCTGTAATTGTTGCGCCCGCAAGGGCATCCACTTTTTGATCGTCTTTTCTTTCGTTTAGCGGGTCGTTGTTTCCTTTTGCTACGGTAATTCCCTCAAAGGCATCTCCGTTCATAACCTGTTCGCCTTTAAAATCGTCCATAAAGAAACGTTCCTTTATATTTGCGCCAAGTCCGGGAGTTTCTCCTTTGTGGTCAAAAAACACACCTTCCACTACAAAATCCTTATCAAGCGAAACATATCCCCAGATAGCATCCCAAAGTCCTTTTCCGCGCATCGGGATTATATAATAGGTCATTCCATCTTTTTCGCCAATAAACAAAGGAAGCTTTCTTTTGTAATTGGGATCATCACTTGCGTGCGCCTCTTCCTTTTTAATATCGATCAAATAAGCATTTTCGTCTTCAGTAGCTTCATTGCCCTGGATTACCAATTGCTTTTTTATGTATTTATGAAAAGTTGCCTCAACTTCCTTGGTAGGAATAAAAGTTACGCTTCCCGTTCCTTCGTTATCGTCAACGCCCATTGCATAGAGGATGTTCTGTTGTTTCTCAAAACGTTCGTTTTCAGAAATCTTACCTCGTAATCCCTGTGCAACCCCAGCCAAAAGACTTCCAACCACCAATACCATTATAACTGCAAACAGTATTGTATATGAATTTTTATCAGTAAACTTTGCCATGATTACGCTGTTTTAGCTTTTAAATGTTTTGCTCGTTTCATTCTCTTGTTAATATTCCCTTTAACAACATAGTGGTCTATAGTTGGAGCGAATACGTTCATCAACAATATTGCAAGCATCACGCCTTCTGGATAGGCTGGGTTGAAAACCCGAATCATTATAGACATAAACCCTATAAAGAAACCGTAAATCCATTTTCCCTTGTTGGTCTGTGAAGCGGTTACGGGGTCGGTAGCCATATAAACAATACCAAAGGCTAAGCCACCTATTATTAAATGATGCCAAAATGGTTCATTCATTAATCCGTAGAACTTGCTGCCATCTTGTATCCATCCTTGATCAACAACACCGTTAAATATTAAGCCCATTACAATAGCTCCAATAACTGCTGAAAGCATAATGCGCCAGCTTCCTATTTTTGTGAAAATCAAGAAAAGACCTCCTATAATAATAAGAAATGTTGAAGTTTCGCCAACTGATCCCGGTATAAAGCCCCAGAACATATCCCAAAGACTATAAACAGGTTCGCTGTTTGCGGCCAAAGTTCCCAAAATGGTTTCCCCAGAAATTGCATCTGGCTGTCCTGCCATTGCTTGCGCTCCATGTACCCAAACCTTATCACCACTCATCCAAGTTGGATAGGCGAAGAACAAAAAGGCACGGATTGTTAGTGCGGGGTTCAAAATGTTCATTCCAGTTCCACCAAAAACTTCTTTCCCAATAACAACTCCGAATATTACCGCAACGGCAAGCATCCAAAGTGGAATATCGATTGGAACAATAAGAGGCACAAGCATTCCCGTTACAAGATATCCTTCCTCTACTTCGTGTTTTTTAATGATGGCGAAAATAAATTCCACCCCTAGTCCTACAACATAGGAAACAATTACTAACGGTAAAACCGTCCAAGCACCAAGAATAAAGTTATCCCAAGTGAAGAAATTGCCCAATGGATCTAACCGCAATGTGTTGTCAATAGCTGCGTAATGCTGATACCCCGCATTGAAAATACCAAAAATCAAACACGGAACAAGTGCCATTATCACTGTGTTCATAGTACGCTTCAAATCGTCCACAACACGAACGTGTGCCCCTGAATGCGTAGTTTCATTAGGTGTGTACAAAAAGGTATGCAGTGCATTGAACGCAGGGGCCATTTTGGTGCCCTTGTATTTTTCCTTTAGCTTATGTAAATTCTGTTTCAATCCCATATACTACTTATTTTTCATTTTTTCAAAATGAATAATTATCCAATTTCTTTATACATTAAATCAAGACCGTTCCTAATGATTTGTTGATGCGGCTGCTTGCTCACGCAAACAAATTCGGTAAGCGAAAAATCTTCCGGAGCCACTTCATACATTCCCAAAGCTTCCATTTGGTCCAGATCTTTCACCATACAGGCTTTTAGCATTTGCATAGGGAACATATCCAATGGAAAAACTTCTTCGTAATTGCCCGTTACCACAAAAGCGCGGTGCTCTCCGTTAGTATTGGTATCAAGATCGTATTTTTTATTTGGCGTTAACCAAGAAAAGGTAAGCGCTCTTGAAGTTGAAATTTTATCGAAAACAGGTTTGTTCCAGCCAAACAATTCATAATCGTCCCCTTCCGGAATCACGGTTACCGTATTGCTGTAATAGCCCAAGTGTCCTTTCGGCGAAATCTTTTTCCCGGTAAGCACATCGCCGCTAATTACGCGAACGTTTTCATCTTTTAGGCCAGAATCATACAAAAAGGTTGCAGCTTCTGAACCGATTCTCGTTTTATAATATTTTGGCGTTTTTACTTCAGAACCAGAAAGCGCGATGATGCGGTCTGGGTTGAATTTTCCTGTAAGTAACAATTCGCCAATAATAACAAGATCCTGCGGCGCAATGGTCCAAACAATCTCGTTTTTATTTACAGGGCTTATTTTGTTTATTTGGGTGCCCACGTTTCCTGCTGGATGCGGACCAGAAACGTTGTGAAGTGAAATATCTTTCAAACCTTTAAAAGGCGAGCTTCCGCTTTTGCCAACACCAACGTGTACTTGCCCTTTGGTAAGTTTGCTTAAAGCTGTTACCGCAGCTTGCAATTCCTTTTCTTTTCCTTTTAAAGAAAAATCCACGTCGTTTGCCAATGGCGCTGTACTAACAGCAGAAATAAAAATATCTCTTGGCTCCTGCTCCGTATCAGCAATCACCGCATAAGGACGTTGCATAATGAACGACCAGCAACCAGACTCCAGCAAACGAGCTTTTATAGCCTCGGCACTTGAAGAACCTGGGCTCAAAATGCCAAAATCCTTAAAAGTATCCTGCGGATCTGCTTCAATGATGATTTCTGTGATTACACGTTTCGCGCCGCGTTCAATTTTGGTAAGTGTACCGCTCACTGGCGAAACAAACTTTAGCTGTTCGTTGCTTTTCGAGTAGAAAATGGTATCACCCGCTTGCACTTTTCCACCTTCACGAACCACCATTTTTGGGGTTATAAGATGAAAATCGGAAGGTCTTATTGCGAAGGTTCTGGATCGCGGGGCGCTGGAAAGTGTTTTTTCTGCTTCACCCTTTAATTTAATGGTAAGACCTTTTTTAATTTTAATGTCTTTGGACATAAATATGGATATTAATAATGCCTTTTTAATACCCTTTTACCCCTCTAAACAAATACGTGGGGAATAAGGGCGTGCAAATTTATAATTAAATATACCATTGCACAACAAAAGGGTATAATTTTCTGTGTTAAAAAGCACCGTACTGCTATTTTAAAATGTTTATAAATAGGGAGGTAGTTTTAGAGAGGAAATGTCTTTTTGAGAATATGTGCAAAAGCGGTATTATTGATTAAATGTAGCAGCTCCAAAATAATTTTAAGTAATTGTCTGATAAAACTGGATTTATATCCTATATACCTTAAAATTATATGTATCCAAAATGAAATACACCCGTCTCTCTTGTTGACTACAATTACTATTGACAGAAAAAAATGAAAACAAATTCAAATAAATCTATATTTTCAATAAAAACGGGTTCATTTAGATATATTAATTCCCATAAAAACATAGACCGAATTCTTTCGCTGATGCGTTTCAAAACAAATAAAATCACAAACAATAATTACCTTCATCAAACCACTATTTGAATAGGCACAAAATTTGTTATCTTAGCTTTTTAAATAAATATCATGTCAAAAACACTTTCCACCACCCTTCTCTTATTGTTAATTGCCTTCCCTACTTTTTCACAAATCATTGAAAAAGTTGAACCATCATACATTAGTACCATCCAGTTTAGTGGCGGTACAGATCAGAGCCAACTGCCTATCATAAACTTGGGCAGCAGACTAATGCTTTCTTTTGATGCGCTCAATGGCGACGAAGAAGATTACTATTATACCATAACCCATTACAATTTTGACTGGACCCCGACAGATCTTTCTAAAAGCGAATACCTAGATGGCTTTGACGATGTGCGTATCCAGAACTACCAAAACTCGGTAAATACACTGCAAATATTTTCGCATTACGAACTTACAATCCCCAACCGAGACACTCGTGGAATCAAAAAAAGCGGGAACTATTTGCTTAGTATTTTCAACAGTGATGGAGAACTTATATTCACACGAAAGTTTTTGGTAATGGAAAACGTCGCAAAAGTTGGCGTAGAAATAAAAAGGGCCCGTAATTTAAAGGTAATTAATGAAAAGCAAGTGGTTCAGTTTACAATAAATTCACCAGACTTATTGTTGATTAATCCGAAGCAAACGGTAAAAACCCTTGTGTTACAAAACAGCAACCTCAATACCGCCATTACAGATTTGGTGCCGCAATACACTATGGGCAATGAGTTGATTTACAAATACGATACAGAGGCATCTTTTGGCGGTGGCAATGAATTTCTTTCTTTTGACAATAAAGACGAACGTTCCGCCACAAATGGAGTGCGCTCCATAGACCTGACAGATGTTTACGAAAACTACCTTTACACAAACATTCCACGCTATGATAGGCCATACACCTATAATCCTGACTTAAACGGAAATTTTCAAGTCCGTAATGTTGACGCAAGAAACCAGGATTTAGAAGCAGAATATGTTCGCATGCACTTCAACCTTCAGTATTATGATGATTTGGGCGACAAAGAACTTCACATTTATGGAAATTTCAACAACTGGACCATAGACGGAAGCACTTATATGAAATACGACGCAACAACAGGCAGCTACAGAAATGCGCGTCTTTTTAAACAAGGATATTACAACTATAAATATGTAGTAGTAAATCGTGACGGAAGCATTGACGAGGGCGCAGTGAGTGGTGATTTTTGGCAAACTGAAAATGATTATACCGTTATAGTCTATTTCCGCGATTTAGGCGCGAGATATGATCGTATCATTGGCGCTGGATATGCTAATTCTACTACCATCAACAACAACTGATTCATACAATATATATTGAAGTGACAATTCTTTTTTTTAGATAGCAATGAAACGCAAAAAAAAAATAATTTCCAGCGGAAGAAAATCACTGCAATATCGCGACACAAAATGTTTGAATTGTGGCCAAGCTCTTGACATAAGTGATGTTTATTGCCCCTATTGTTCCCAATTAAATAGCAATAAGCAACTTTCGGCCAAGGATTTTTTTGGTGAATTTCTAAATAGCATTGTGGTATTTGATTCCCGTTTCCGAAACACTTTGAATGACCTTCTTTTCAAACCTGGAGTTATCACCCGAAATTATGCAAAAGGGCAACGATTAAAATATGCTAACCCTTTTCGCTTTTTTTTGAGTGTTTCCATAATCTTTTTTTTGGTGAACGGTTTGCTAAATGCCATAAGCCCGAGCGCAGATAACAATACCAATAACTTGAATCTCAACACAAAACTTGCAGATCGTGCTTTTGTGGACTCGTTGAGCCAAAACATTTCAAAAACAACTTCAAAAGCGATTAGTCTTGCAGATTCAATTAAAGCACAGCAAGCACCTAAACCCATAAAATATATTTCAGATGAAGAATTGGATGCGATGTCTTTTATGGAAAGTTATACCGAACGGTTTTCGCTCTACAATAGTTTTTACGAAAAGACTAAAATAAAAAATCCAGAAATTGCATTGGATAGCCTTCACCATGGAAACACACCGTTCAATAGATGGGTTTATTCTAAAAACACTACCATTGATAAAATTAAGGAAAACCCAAGTGCTTTTATGAATTATGTTATTTCCAAAATACCTTTTTTCCTCTTTTTCTTTACCCCCTTTTTCGCATTGTTTTTCTGGCTCATTTATTCTCGAAAAAAATATACTTATATGGAACACATGGTTTTCATCTTCCATATTTTCAGTTTTATCTTTTTGGCAATGCTTCTTTTTATTATTCCAGACCTTATAATTGGATCACAATTTTTATTGGGATGTCTGTTCATTTTTATTGGCCCCATCTATTTCTATAAAGCATTGCGGAATTTTTACCAGCAAAATAGGGCGCTAACTTTAATAAAATTTGTATTTTTAAACACTGTATTTGTAATAGGATTGACTTTTGCTACAATGATTTTTGTGGCAGCAAGCGCAGCGGTATATTAAAAATGGTACAACAAGTAACACAAGGAATTAAAATTTCGGTAAAGACCGAGTTTGACGGCACGTTTTACAAAAACCGTAAAATGCAGTACGCCTTTGCCTATACCGTTACCATTGAAAACCAAAGTAAAGATACAGTTCAGCTAACTTCGCGCAGCTGGAAAATCAAGGACTCACTCAACAATACAGAACTTGTGGAAGGTGAAGGTGTAATAGGTCAAAAACCAATCCTCTCACCGGGAGAGAAGCACTCTTACACTAGCGGTTGCCTTCTTTTTTCTCCTTTTGGAGCTATGAAAGGTCATTACAATATGGTCAATTTCACAACTACGCGCAAGTTTAGGGTTTCTATTCCGCTTTTCAATTTGAGCGCCCCGTTTTCTATGAATTGATACTGTTGTTTCTGAATACGGAATTTCTGATTTCCCTAGTCTGTAAATCCTCATAACGCATTTCTATAGCATTTTCCTTTTTGGAAATCTGTGTAATGCTTTTTGTTTTTATAAAACCGCGATCCATAATTAAACTGCTGTTCAAATCTCCATCACCAGCGGTTTTATGAAATTGAAGCAATTCCTCTTCGGAAGGTTTTACGGTATTAAGTAGAAATGACGAAAACCACAATTCACGTTTTTTCTTTAAATTTTCAGGATATAGCGGTGAAGAAGACCATATTTTCGGAGCCAAAGGTTCTTCAGAAAAATGATAGTCCAAACCATCCCAAACCAATTGAAAAAGCCGAACATCATCACTCCATTCTACCAGAATAGCCGTAAAGGGTTCTATTTCGGCGAAATTATAGTTTTTGATTTCTGTTTTTAAATTTTCGGTTTTCAACAAATCCTTTACTACCACTCCTCTACTCATTCTGTAAAAAGGTTTGCGTTCGTGGGCAACAAAACCACCATTCATTAAGGTTACTGTTCTTTTCTTTTCGCTTACACCAATCCAAGTTCCTCCAGCCACAGCGTCTTTTGGGTAAAGCAGTTTCACACCATTTTCTTCATAAATCTCTGGCGGAAAAGTTTCGCGTCCAGGTGCTTCATCACGGTTAGAGGTCAATATAAAATCATAGTTTGACTTTGGTATAAAGGTTACGGTACACATATTTTAAGAAGTATTCGGTAAAACTAATTAATAATTCAAATTATGTCTTTGCAATTACTATACTTTTTACTTGTGGACATTTAAAAACTGCCTTCTACTACTGAATACTGAACACTAAAAAATTTGTACCTTTGCAATCTTCATAAACACAAAAAATAAAAAGTTATGGGTAATGGATTTTTTAAAGTACCAATCGCTGTAAATGAACCAATAAAAAGCTATGCGCCAGGTTCTTCAGAAAGAGAAGAAGTGCTTAAAACATACAAAGAAATGTATAAGGCAAAAACAGAAGTGCCTTTATTTATTAACGGAAAAGAGGTTAAAACCAAAGAAACTGCAACTATGTCTCCTCCGCACGATCACAAGCACGTGTTGGGAAATTATCATAAAGCTACAAAGAAAAATGTGGAAGATGCTATTTCAGCCGCATTAGAAGCAAGAAAAAAATGGGCAGTAATGCCTTGGGAACAGCGTGCAGGTATCTTCCTTCGTGCGGCAGAATTAATTGCCGGCCCATATAGAGCTAAGCTAAACGCTGCAACAATGCTCGCCCAATCAAAAAACATCTATCAAGCTGAAATTGATTCAGCTTGCGAGATTATAGATTTCTTAAGATATAACGTTCAATATATGACTGAGATCTATGCGGAACAACCAGAATCTACATCTGCTGCCTGGAACCGCATTGAATACAGACCTTTGGAAGGTTTTATTTATGCTATCACCCCATTTAACTTTACGGCTATCGCTGGAAACCTTCCTGCAAGTGCTGCGTTGATGGGCAATGTAGTTGTTTGGAAACCGAGTAATTCTCAAGTTTATTCTGCAAAAGTTTTGATGGATATATTCCGTGAAGCTGGTGTTCCGGCAGGAGTTATCAATATGGTAATGGGAGATCCGGCAATGATATCTGATACGCTTATGGCGAGCCCAGATTTCAGCGGTGTTCACTTTACAGGTTCTACGGGTGTTTTTCAAGGAATTTGGAAAAAAATTGGTGACAACATTAAAAATTATAAAACCTATCCTCGTATTGTTGGGGAGACTGGCGGAAAAGATTTTATCGTGGCTCACCAATCATCAAATGCAAAGCAAGTTGCAACCGCAATGAGTCGCGGCGCATTTGAGTATCAAGGTCAAAAATGTAGCGCCGCTAGCCGATGCTATATTTCAAAAAGCATTTGGGATGACGTTAAAAACTATTTGGTGGACGATATCCGTTCCTTTAAAATGGGAACTCCAGAAGATATGGGCAACTTTATAAATGCTGTGATCAGCGAAAGTTCTTTTGACAAACTTGCAAGCTATATTGACCAAGCAAAAAAAGACAAAGGTGCTGAAATAATTGCTGGTGGAAATTATGACAAAAGCAAAGGTTACTTTATTGAACCTACTGTAATTGTGGTAAAAGACCCAAAATACACTACAATGTGTACGGAACTTTTTGGGCCTGTTCTTACAGTGTATGTTTTTGATGACAAGAAATGGGAAGAAACTCTTCACTTAGTTGATGAAACAAGTGAATATGGTTTAACAGGAGCTGTTTTTAGCGAAGACAGATATGCTTTGGAAGAAGCAGTAAAAATTCTTGAAAACGCTGCTGGTAATTTCTATATAAACGACAAGCCTACTGGGGCCGTTGTTGGCCAACAACCTTTTGGTGGTGCCCGCGCAAGTGGAACCAATGATAAAGCTGGAAGCAAACAAAACCTATATAGATGGGTTTCGCCAAGAATGGTGAAGGAAACTTTTGTTTCGCCAACGGATTATAGATATCCTTTCTTGGGATAAAGTATTTTAATTGAAAAATAAAAGCCTCGGTTTCCATTAGGAACCGAGGCTTTTTAGTTTTGAAGAAATTCTTTTAATTCAAAAGAAAGCTAACGTTTACAGTAGTTTTAATTTCCATTTCCCCGAGGGCTATGGTTTGGTCGCCACTTCCTGAAGATGAATCACTCATTGCCATTTTGTACATTGGTTGCGGCCCTACTGAATTGTTAAATTCACTTATAGAAACAGCCTTACCTACCGTTTGGTTTAAAACTGATGCGTATTCCTTCGCCTTCATTTGTGCATTTTCAACAGCTTTTTTACGAGCTTGACTCTTCAACGATTCGCTGTTTGAAGAGGAAAACTCAACGCCGTCAATTCTGTTGATGCCAGTATCTAAAAGTCCTTTCATTACTGGTTCATATTTCTTTAAATCGCGCAGCTTAACAGAAAGCGATTGGTTTGCAGCAAAAGTGTATGTTTTAGTGTTGTAATCATAATTTTTACTCAGGTTCATATATTCCGTGCGAACATCTTTATCATCAATACCAGTTTTCTTCAGAAATTTTAAAACTTCATTGATGGTCGCATCATTCTGTTCTTTCAAGGTTTTGGTGTTTTCACCCGTATTTTCAACTCGAATATTGATAGTAACTTCATCGGGAACCACGCGAACAATGCCTTCGCCGGTAACGTCTATAGTTGGTGGTGGTAATGTGTTTTGCGCCATCATAGTTGTGGTTGTTATTGCTAAAATTAAAAGTGTCTGTAAGGTTTTCATAGTTTTCATTTTTTAAATTTTTCCTAGTTTATGCATTATGAATAAAATTATTAGAGGAATTGCCAGCAAGACTACAATCCATAAGCTGGTAACAAACAAAGAAGGTGCAAACACTAATGTTAACACATACCCCCCTATGGCTCCACCAATGTGGGCATCGTGGCCAATATTCCCCAATCTTTTTTTCATTCCGTATATGGAATACAACAAATATGCCATACCAAAAAGCCAAGCGGGAATCGGGATGGGAATAAAGAAAAGGTAAAGCCCCATATCCGGGAAAAATAAAATAGCTGAATATAATACGCCCATCACCGCGCCACTTGCCCCAATTGCGCTATAATGGTATTCATCTTTATGAAAATAGAATGATAACAAATTACCTATCAAAAGGCTTGCGACATAAATTATTACAAAGTAAGTGACGCCAACGCTCATAATAACAACAGGAGCAAAAAAATAGAGCGTAAGCATATTGAAAAGCAAATGTGAAAAATCTGCGTGAAGAAAAGCAGAGCTGAACATACGTATCTGCTCGCCACGCCGTATTCCGGCAATATTAAATTTATATTTTTCAAAGAAAGAAAAATCATTAAATCCTTTCATGGAAATAATGACGTTTGCGGCAATGATTATTATGGTTGCTATATCAAGATTTTGCATCGTATTATAAAAGTTATGGGGTTATTAATTTATAATGAATTTTGAATTCTAATTCTTGCAATAAAATTAGTTAGTTTTGCGGTAACAATTCCTATGCAAAGATTGCTTTATATACTGGCATATCCAATTCTTTGGCTGCTTTCCATCCTGCCGATGCGCATTTTGTATATCAAATCTACTGCACTCTACTTTTTGGTGTATTATATAGTTGGGTATCGCAAAAAAGTAGTAAAAGACAATTTGGCGCTTGTTTTTCCTGAAAAATCCCTAAAAGAAAGAGATAAAATAGCCAGACAGTTTTTCAAACATTTATGCGATATTATTGTTGAAACCATAAAAGCCCTTACCATATCCGAAAAAGAAATCCGCAAACGTTTTGTAGTTACCAATGCCGAAATACTTGATGAATACTACAGAAAAAACCGCAGCATACTTTTAATGGCAGGCCATTACGGCAACTGGGAATGGAGCGGAATATTAAATAAACTGATGGATTTTGAAGCTCACGCGGTATATAAACCCTTGGACAGCAAACAATTTGATGCCTTGGTTAAAAAAACACGGGAACATTTTGGCGGCACCATTGTAAGCAATAAAAAAATTGTCGGCGTGCTTTTCCGAAAGTGGAAAAAAGGCATTAAAACCCTTACCTATATTCTTTCCGACCAAACTCCAAAACTCGGTGCTTTCAAACACCGCGATACCTTTATGGATATAGACGTTCCCATGTTCACTGGAACTGAGGAATTGGCTAAAAAGCTCGACTTCGCTGTACTATATTTAAAAGTTGAAAAAGTAAAACGCGGCTATTACACCGCCACTTTTGTTCCTTTGGTTGACAATCCAAAAGAATATCCAGACTTTCAAATAACCCGCATGTTTTTTGATGCTTTGGAAGCACAGATTCGCGAAAAACCTGAGTATTATCTATGGTCGCATAAACGGTGGAAGCTAAGGAAAATGGATTGACTATAGTTCCGCAACTGCTTTTATTTCCCCAATAATCCTATCCGCCAAAGCATCTGCTTCTTCCTGACTTTTCGCTTCGGTATAAATCCTGATTATAGGCTCAGTGTTTGATTTTCGAAGATGCACCCAGTTTTCAGCGAAATCTATTTTTACTCCGTCAATTGTATTTATATCTTCAGAAGCATACTTTGCTTCCATCGTCTTTAAAATTGCATCAACATCCAACTGCGGAGTTAATTCAATCTTCTTTTTGCTCATAAAATAAGCTGTGTATTTCTTCCGAAGTTCGCTCACTGCAATTTTTTCCTCCGCCAAAAAGCTTAAAAACAAAGCAATCCCAACCAAACTGTCTCGACCGTAATGAAGCTCTGGATAAATAATTCCTCCGTTACCCTCACCTCCTATTACGGCATTGGTTTCCTTCATCAATTCAACCACATTCACTTCACCCACAGCACTGGCAGTATAGGTTCCACCGTGTTTTTCGGTAACATCGCGCAAAGCTCGCGAAGAGGACATATTGCTCACCGTATTTCCGGGCGTGTTCTCTAAAACGTAATCGGCAACCGCAACCAGTGTATATTCCTCGCCGAACATTTCGCCTTTTTCGTCAACAAACGCAAGTCTATCAACATCGGGGTCAACCACTATTCCGAAGTCGGCGTGGTTTTTTACCACACTTTCCATCAAATCGCCCAAATGTTCCTTCAACGGTTCGGGATTGTGCGGAAACTGTCCGTTTGGCGTGCAGTGCAATTTTACGGGTTCAACTCCCAAAGCTTCCAAAAGCAACGGCACTGCAATGCCTCCCGTGGAATTCACCGCATCAACAACTACTTTAAATTTGCTACGTTTTATAGCATCTGCTTTCACCAAAGGAAGATTCAATATTTCATCAATATGCAAATCTATATAGGCATCATTTTTATGGATTTCACCCAAATTATCAATTTCAGCGAATTCAATGTTTCCGTTTTCAGCAATATCCAAGATTTGTTGTCCAGCTTCGGCGTTTAAAAATTCGCCTTTATTGTTCAGCAATTTAAGGGCGTTCCACTGTTTTGGATTGTGGCTTGCCGTTAAAATGATTCCGCCATCGGCGTGTTCCAAAGCAACCGCAACTTCAACCGTTGGCGTTGTGGAAAGATTTAAATCTATTACGGTAATTCCCATTCCAACGAGGGTGTTCATTACCAATTGCTGGATCATTTCGCCAGAAATACGTGCATCGCGGCCCACGACAACTTTATAGCTCTCTTTGTTGCGTTGTTGTTTTACCCAGGTTCCATAGGCTGCGGCATATTTTACGGCATCAATTGGAGTTAGATTTTCGCCTTGCGTTCCGCCAATGGTTCCACGGATTCCTGATATAGATTTAATTAAAGTCATTTTTAATATTATTGTTAAGGGTTATTCATATTTCGTAACTCGTATTTCGCACTTCGCACTTTAAAAGTTATTTTCTGAATTTATTTTTCAATTTTAAAAAGTAAAGCTCAAAGTAGGTATAAGATAAATGAGCTATCAATAATGTACCTGCGAAAGTAAGCAGATGGATTAAAATTATGGTTAAAGTTTCATTAAGGTTTTGGAGCATTTCCAGTTTCAGAAACAAAAATACAACAGCATTTAAAACAATGGCGTGAAACATATAGATTCCGTAGGAAATACTTCCGAAGTGATTTAAAATTTTACTCTTCACCTCCACCCCGCGATTGTTGAAAGCTAGTGAATGGATAAATAACCCGAACAGCAAACAAGTGAACATTGCCCGAAGCCAAAGCGGCTCCAATAGAAACCAATCCGTTACAAAATAAAGCAAAGTCACAATGCAAATCACCAAAGGAAAAACCGCCGAACGCTTTAAAAATTCCAACTTTTTCTTTTCTTCCAAAATTGCAATTACTCCGCCCGAGAAAAGGTAGAAAAACACAAAAGTATATTTATGAAGCACCTCAAAAACATCGGTCCAGTAAAGAATGAAATACCCAAGCAGCAAAAGGCTTAAAACTCGTAGAATCCATTTCACATTTATAAAAAATAGCAAAGGAGCAATCACGAGATAGAACTGTTCCTCAATCCCGATGGACCACAGAATTTCAAGTATGCCGCCGGGTTCGTATATTTTCGCGAAGACGTTTGGAAGAAAGAAAACGTTATAAAAAAGGGCTTCTTTCCAAGTGTAGTTTATTTCAAAAGGAATATTTAGAAATGGCAAAAGCACATTATAAAAAAGCAGTCCAAACCCCAAAACTAGATAATAAAGCGGGAAAATTCGTAGAATTCTTCGAACGTAAAAATCTTTGATTGAAAATGTATTTCGGATTTTTGCACGATAAATAAGTCGAATAATCAAAAAACCGCTCAGTACAAAAAACATGTAAACCGCTTCCAAACCACGGTGAAAGATGGAAAGTCCATCAAAATAAGGAAGTCCCTGATTGTGGGAAAGTTGTGGCAAGTGAAAGAGCAACACGAAGGAAGCAAGGAAAAACCGCAATGGGTCCAAATTGGGTAATCGGTTCAATTTTCAGTTTTTACAGCTCAAAAATACATATATTTATTGAATGAATTTTTTAGCCCACATCTATCTTTCCGGCAACGAAGAAGGCGTTATCATCGGCAACTTTATTGCTGACGGAATTAAAGGAAAAAAGTACTTAAAGTATCCGCCACAAATTGCAAAGGGAATTTTATTGCACCGTGGCATTGACAGTTTTACGGACGCCCACCCCACCGTTCACCAAAGTACGGCACGCCTTCACAAAAATTACAGTCATTACAGTGGCGTGATTGTGGATATACTATACGATCACTTTTTGGCGAAAAACTGGAGCAACTATTCAGACCAACCTTTGGACGAATATGTACAGGATTTTTATGGATTACTTCGGAAAAATTTCACCATACTTCCCGCGAGAATCCAAAAAATGATGCCTTATATGATTGCTGATAATTGGCTGCTAAGCTACGCCACTGTTGAAGGAATCAGCAAAATTTTGGCGCAGATGAACGTGCGTACCAAAGGGGTTTCAAAAATGAATTTGGCGGTTGCGGAACTCGAAGAATATTACGATGAATTTGAAGCTGAATTCACTTCCTTTTTTGATGAATTAATTGCCTTTTCCAACCAAAAACTAAACGAACTATGAGATTATCATCACTCGTCCTGATTACATTTTTGCTATTCGCCTGCAAAGAAAAACCCAATGCACAACCCATAGTTGAAAAACCAAAAGTAGAAACAAAACAAGCAGTAATTGCAGACAGCGCAATGGTAGTTTCAGCACGCGCCGAAGCTTCCAAAATTGGAACGGAAATTCTAAAAATGGGCGGCAATGCTTTTGATGCTATGATTGCAACAAATATGGCTTTAGCCTTAACTTATCCCAACGCCGGTAACTTAGCAGGCGGAGGATTTTTGGTTTACAGAACCCAATATGGCGAAATTGGCACTTTGGACTATCGCGAAAAAGCGCCAATGGCCGCCACAAAAAACATGTATCTCGATAAGGATGGAAATGTTATTCCGAACAAAAGTTCCATCGGCGCAATGT